>NZ_JAIUHZ010000006.1:0-345058 GCF_020165355.1 Mesorhizobium sp. BR1-1-6
GCGGGGCCCACGGGCGCACCGTCCGCGACCTGCGCGTCGCGCTCGGCGGCGTTGCCACCAAGCCCTGGCGGGCGCGCACCGTGGAAGAGGCGCTTAAAGGCAAGGTGCTGGAGCCTGAGGTTGTCCGCGCGGCCAGCCTGCTCGCCGTCGAGGGCGCCGTCGACCATGGCGCCAACCACTACAAGATCGAGCTCGCGCCGCGCGTGGTGGCCAGAGCGATCCTCAAACTGGGAGAAGCGGCATGACCGTTCACATCGCAAGACATGGCGACGCCTCCGACGGCGTGCTGGCACAAGCCGTCGGAGGCCGGCTGTCGCGCGTCGACGGCCCGGCCAAGATCACCGGCGCAGCCAAATACGCCGTCGAACAGCAGCTCGAAGACCTGGCCTATGGCGTGCTGGTCGACAGCACGATCGCTTCCGGCAAGGTGCGCGCCATCGATACGGCGCAGGCTGAGGCGGCGCCCGGCGTGCTGCAAGTGCTGACGCCGGACACCATCATGGCCCTGAAAACCGCGTCGGACTGGTTCGGCACGCCCCCGCCCGACAAGCCTTATTGCCCGCTGGCGCGCGACATCAGCTTTTCGGGCCAGCATATCGCCGCCGTGGTCGCGGAAACCTTCGAGCAGGCGGTTGCGGCAGCGGCCCTGGTCAAGGTCGACTATGACGAGACGCCGGCCATCGTCGACCTCAACGATGCCAAAGCCGGCGACGGCATTCCGATCGAGGCCATGACCAAGGAATGGGGCGACGCGCAGGCTGCCTTTGCGTCCGCCCCGGTCCGGATCTGCGCCGCCTACAACACGCCGCGCGAATACCAGGCGCCGATGGAGCCGCACGGCCTGATCGCCCGCTGGGAGGGCGACCGGCTCACCGTGTGGGAGCCGAGCCAATGGCTCGATGGGATGGCGCGCACCTATGCCGAGTGGTTCGATGTGCCGTTCGAGAATGTGCGGCTGGTCTCGCCCTATATCGGCGGCGGCTTCGGCTCCAAGGCGCTGGCGCTCGGCCACGGCGCGGTTGCCGCGAGTGCAGCCAAAATGCTCGGCCGGCCGGTGCGCCTGGTGATGACGCGCCCGCAGACCTTCACCGGCTATGGCGGCCGCGCCGCGACGCGCCAGACGGTGGCGCTCGGCGCGGATGCGGAAGGAAAAATCCAGTCGATCGTGCATCGCGGCGTCAATGAAACGTCGATCGATGGCATGTGGGTGGAGCCGTTGGCCTCGGTTACCTCGATCATGTACGCGACGCCGAACTTTTCGTCCCGGCAGAACGTCGTGCGGGTGAATTCCGTGGTGCCGGGCGCCATGCGCGCGCCGGGCGAGAACCCCTCGGCCTTCGGCATCGAAAGCGCCATCGACGAGCTCGCCTATGAGGTTGGCATCGACCCGCTGGAGATCCGGCTGCGGAACTATGCCGAGCAGGACCCGGAAGTGAAAAAAGCCTGGTCCACCAGGCAGTTGCGCGAGGCTTTTGCCACGGGCGCCGAGCGCTTCGGCTGGGCCAGGCGCTCACCGGAGCCGCGTTCGATGCGCGACGGCAACCATCTGATCGGCTGGGGCGTGGCCGCAGGCACCTATCCGGTGCGGCGCGCCTATGGCGAGGCGATCGTGCGCATCCTGGCCGACGGCTCGGTCGAGGTCGAAAGCTCCTCGATCGACATGGGCCAGGGCACCTACACCATCCTGGCGCAGACGGCGGCCGAGACGGTTGGCGTGCCGGCCGACGACGTCGTGGTGAAGCTGGGCGATTCCCGCTTCCCCCGCGCCGGCGTCGCCGGCGGCTCGCGCCTGGCCGGCGTCATGACGGGCGCCGTCTACAAGGCCGCGACCTCGGCGCTCGACCAGTTGGTCGGGTTGGCGATCAGCGACCCGCGCTCGCCCTTCCATGCGCTGCAGGCCAACACGCTGGTCGTCGCCAATGGCCGCATCACCGCACCGCGTGGCGACGGCCCCGATGTGTCGATCGCCGAGCTCCTCAAAAGCGTCGGCCGCGATCGCATCGAGGCGACAGGCGATACCATGCCGGCCAATTCGAGTGCCGAGGACCGCTACAGGAACTACACCACCATCGCCATGGCGCTGCCGCACACGGAAGGCGATTATTCCCGCCATTCCTGGTGCGCGCATTTCATCGAGGTCCGCGTCGACGAGGATTTCGGCACCGTGCGGGTCTCGCGCGTCGTGTCGGCGCTGGATTCGGGACGGCTCTACAATCCGAAGCTGGCGGAAAGCCAGTGGAAGGGCGGCATCATCATGGGCATCGGCCAAGCGTTGCTGGAAGAAGGCATCATCGACCGCCGCCACGGCCGCATCGTCAACAACAACCTCGCCGACTATCTGGTGCCGACCAATGCCGACATTCCCGACATCGAGGTGATTTCGGTCGGCATCCCCGACCCGCACTCCTCGGTGCTCGGCGGCAAGGGCGTCGGCGAACTGCCCATCGTCGGCGTGGCGCCGGCGATCGCCAACGCGGTGTTCCACGCGACGGGGAAGCGCGTCCGCGATTTGCCGATCACGCTGGAGAAGCTGATCTGAGCGGTGGAAGCGAGCAATCTCCCCCCTTGAGGGGGAGATGGCCGGCAGGCCAGAGGGGGGCGGCCAGGCGCGATCCCGGCAAGCGCTTCGCGCCGGAGCCGCCCTGGCGGCGGTGAGGCTGATCTCCGCCCTTGCGGCGAGACTACGCCTTAGCCTCAATGCGCTGCCAGGGGCGTGCCTATGTCCGAGACGAGCTTGACGAGATCGGCTTGGCGTCTCGTCCCGGTTTTGGCGAAGATACGATTGAGGTGTGTCTTCAAGGTGTTTTCGCCGATGCCGAGCGACAAAGCGCTCTTCGACGCCGACAATCCGCTGCCGATCCGCAGCAGGACCCGCGCCTCCGCGGGCGTAAGGTCGAACAGCGTGGTCAGGACGGCCTCCGGGAGAGGAGAAGCCGACGTTGTGGTCGATATGAAGACAGCCGCGCATGCCGGCCGGAAAGCCGCGCGCGCGGTTCCTTCGGTCAGCGGCAGCACATAGGCGACAGCGGGCGGCCGGCCTGGGGCCGAGACCGGCAGTCCTATGCCCCGGGCGCCAAGCGAAGCATCTGCGTTCGCGGCGCTGGCGATCGCTTCCAGCAGGGCGCGGGCGACCGCCGGATTCTGCGCCTGGAGCAGGCCGTTCCTGGAAAGAATCGGACCTTGCGCCGACAACATCCGTTCGGCAGCGCCATTGGCATGGAGGATGGCCCCGTTGGCGCCGGCAAGCACGACAGGCACTGCGAGATTGTCGAGCGCCTGGCGGTAAAGGCTGGCGGTAACGCGAGCCTGGTCGAGCAGGTCTCCGATCAGGGAAGCACGGCGCAGATGCGGCGAGAGCAACGCCAGGAAATGTTGGTCCTCGGCTGATATGATCCCCCTGTCGGCCCATGTGGTGCAACCCATGAGCCCGATCCGGTCCGATGTGTGGACGAATTTGGTGATGCAGGCTTCGCGCAATCCCTGCGGTTCGGCCCAATTCTGAAAAAATGCCGTCTGCCCGAGTTCGGCTTCGCTCATCAGCGACAGCGTCGCGACGGGCGTGTCGACGTCGCCGATGACCGCCGTCTTCAGACCGGGAATTGCATCAAAGTCATAGTCCTGGAGCACGCGCATTTGCACGGGATTCCAGGGCGATTGAGCGGCGAAGCGGCCATGATTGTCGGCGGTGCTGGCGAGCGCGATGGTTGTATAGGCCGCGTCCATGGCCGTCGTGATCCGGGTCATGACCCCGGCCCAGCCTTCCGGGTTCAAAACGCAATCGTAGATATCGCCGATAATGGAACCAAGGACTTCGCTGCTCAGCCTCTCCACCACGCCTCCAGACACACTGCGATCTCGCCTCGGAGAATTTTGTGGCGTCATACTTTTGGATGACGCCACTCCTGGCCGATCTCGATTAGGATTCAACTCGATTGCTTGACGCCAGCCGCCACTGTTGCCGGTTATTCTGCCGATTGAAAGTATGGCGATCGGTATTTTTTAAGCGCGGATACTTTATCGAGGTTTTCCATTGTCGCGAAAGACGGTGTTTTCATCGGCTCAGTTGCCGCCGCATCTTGGCGAACGCGAGCGATTTTCCCTGTGGCAGGACATCCACGTCGCGGAAATCTGGTCGGTGGAATACGGCATATCGGAAAACCTGCCCTTCGAGGCCTCGATCGAAGCCACGGCTGTCGGTTCACTGGTTCTCGGTCAGATGTCCGGAACGATCAAGCAGGCGACAAGGAAGGCGAGCAACATCGCCGAGGACGACAATGACGGCTATTTGCTGTTGATCAACAAGGCCGACACCCTCTTGTCGGGCGTGCAGGTCGGCCGCGAATATGCCGTCGGTCGGGGAGAAGCGGTCCTCGTCACGGCCTCGGAGGCGCTGAAAATGACCGGTGCCGACAGCAATATCTGGACCAATGTGGTGGTCCCACGCGCGGTCCTCATGCGCGCCTTCCCGCAGATCGACGACCGGCTGGGGTTGAAGATCGGCGCCGACAACGAAGCCCTCGATCTTCTCAAGCGCTATTGCGAGCTTCTTGAAAGCGGCAGCCCGCTCGCCTCGGCCGATCTCATAACCCATGCGACGGACACGATCGTGGACCTGATCGGCCTGGTGACCGGGGCGAAAGGCCGGGCTGCCGAATTGGTCGGCCTTCGCGGCCTGCGCGCCGCCAGGCTGGAGGCGATCCTGGCAACGATTGCCGAGGATTTCGCCGATCCTGGCATCTCCGCCCAAGGTGTCGCGCAACAGCTCGGCCTGTCGGCGCGCTACGTCCATGATCTCCTTCAGGAAACCGGAGTGAGCTTCTCCGAGCGCGTTCTCGAACTGCGGTTGCAGAGCGCCCATAGGATGCTCTCTCAGAGACACAGCGACATGCGGGTCAGCGATATCGCGATGACGAGCGGGTTCAGCGATGTATCGTATTTCAATCGCTGCTTTCGTCGCCGTTTCGGCTATACGCCGACCAGCGCCAGATAGGGTTGCGGCACTTTCTGTGGCCGGCCCTGGCGCGGCGTCCGATTCTCTCTTTGAGAGGCCGGTGGAGCGGCACCTGCGCGATCGTGGCGCAGAACTGCCACAGTGCGCGCAAAAGGCTCGGCTTTTCGCTCCAGTCCAATTCCAGTGCGGCCCTGCCCAAGACAAGCCCGAGCTCCAATGACATGTCAGCCTCAGGGTGAAATGACTATCATGTCAGGGGTTTGGATGCCGCAGAACACATTTGCAGGCCGCAAGGCGACGGGGATGAAGTATCTGTTGCTGGCTTCGACCGCGCTGGTCGGTCTTGGTCAGCCGCTCACCGCGGCGGCAGCCGAGATCTGGACCGGTGCTGCCTCCACGAACTGGTTCACGGCCGGAAACTGGACCCCAGCGTCGGTGCCGACAGCGGCCGATAATGTCACTATCAACACAAGCGCCGTCAACCCGACTGTCATCAACGGCGCAAATGCTTTTGCCGCCGGTGTCACCATAGCAAATGGCTCTTCCTCGACCGGTGATCTGACCATTTCGAATGCCGGCACTCTGACCAGCCAAGACGGTACATTGGCATATTCGGCAACCGCCAATGCATCGGCAACGATCACCGGCGTCGGCTCCTCGTGGAGTACTTTCGCTAGTTTCGCCCTTGGATATGGCGGCACCGGCACGCTGAACGTTGCCAGCGGCGGTGTTATGAATGATGGCAGTAGTTTTGTCGGTTATAATTCCGGCTCCGTTGGAACGGCCACGGTCGACGGCACCGGGTCGCAATGGAACAGCGCGGGCAATCTCTATGTCGGTTTCGGCGGCACCGGATCGGTGACGGTTTCAAATGGCGGCCTGTTGTCGGATGATCTTGCCAATATTGGCGGGAGTTTCTCGGCCTCCGGCACCGTTTTGGTGACGGGGCTAGGCTCGGCCTGGACGAATGCTTCCCAGGTAACTGTCGGCGATCAGGGCACCGGATTTCTGGACATCTTCAGCGGAGCAACGGCGACGGATGTGACCGCCGTTGTCGCCGCGAATGCCGGCTCTCACGGCACGGTCAATGTCTCCGGCACGGGGTCGACATGGACAAACAGCGGGAACCTGACGGTTGGACAGATTGGCACGGGCGCGATGATCGTTTCCGCCGGCGGCAAGGTGACCGACAGCGTAGGCACAATTGCCAAGAATTCAAACTCCACGGGTACGGTCATCGTCGACGGCACGGGCTCGACCTGGACCAACGCTTCCCACCTGTTCATCGGCGATCAGGGCACCGGTACGCTGACGGTTTCGAACGGCGGCAAAGTCAGCAACCTGAGCGGCATTTTGGGTAACCTGGCGGGTTCCAGTGGCACGGCAACCGTCGATGGCGTTGGCTCCACCTGGGCCAACGCCGCGCTCGCGGTCGGCAACGGGGGTTTCGGCACGCTGACGATAACGAATGGCGGCAAAGTCACCAGTTCGGTGGGATATGCGGGCTATGCCGCGGGCTCCACTGGCACGGTGGCGGTCGACGGTAACGGATCGTCCTGGACAAACACTTCCAACCTGTTCATCGGCGACCAAGGCCAGGGTGCGCTCACAATCTTGGGCGGCGGCGCGGTCAGCAGCGCCATCGGCACGATCGGCGCGCTGACGGACTCTATCGGCTTCGCGACGGTCACCGGTTCCGGCTCGACCTGGACCAACAGCTCGGATCTATTCGTCGGCGATAGCGGCAGCGGCACGCTCTTGGTTGGGAGCGGCGGCGTGGTCAGCAACGCCTCGGGGAATATCGGCGCGAAAGTAGGTTCGACCGGTTTCGTGTTCGTCGACGGCGCCGGCTCGACCTGGACCAACAGCTCCAACCTGGCTGTGGGCGATTTCGGTACCGGAACACTGGCGATCTCCCACGGCGGGGTCGTCAAGAACAGCTCGGCGGTCATTGGCGCGAAAGCAGATTCGACCGGCACTGTGTTCGTCGAAAACGCCGGCTCGACCTGGACCAACAGCTCGGACCTGATCGTTGGCGATCAGGGCACGGGTACGCTGGCGGTCTCGAACAAGGGCGCGGTCAGCAATCAGAACGGCATTTTAGCCAACGTTGCCGGCTCCACCGGCACGGCAACGGTCGACGGTATAGGCTCGACCTGGGCCAGCGTAGCTCTTGTTGTCGGTTCCGCCGGCACCGGCGAACTGAACATCCTCAACGGCGGCGCGGTCAGCAGTGGCCTGGGCTTCGTTGGTTTCGATTCGGGTTCCGCCGGCACGGTGACGGTCGACGGCACGGGATCGACCTGGACAAACAGTTCCAACCTGTTCGTCGGCGATCAGGGTACCGGCACGCTGAATATCTCGAACGGCGGCAAGGTCAGCGATACCACAGGCTATGTGGGCACATTGTCGGGCTCGACCGGCACGGTAACGGTCGACGGTGGGGGGGCGGCCTGGAACAACAGCTCGGACCTGTTCGTAGGCGGTTTCGGCACGGGTACTCTGACGATCTCGAACAGCGGCACGGTCAGCAATGGCTGGGGCTATATCGGCTACATTGCCGGTTCGACCGGCATGGCGGCGGTTGACGGCGCGGGATCGAAGTGGACGAACAGCGGGGACCTCTATGTCGGAGGCTTTGGCACGGGCACGGTGACGGTTTCGAACGGCGGCATGGTCAGCAATGGCTTGGGCTTGATTGGCTACGCCGCGGGTTCGCTCGGCACGGTAGCGGTCGACGGTGCCGGCTCGATTTGGGCAAACAGTTCGAACCTGAGCGTCGGCGACCAAGGTACGGGCACGCTGGCGATCACCAATGGCGGCACCGCCAGCAACCAGACCGGCTATTTGGGCAAGGCTGGGGGTTCCACAGGCATCGCCACCGTTGATGGGTCGGGTTCGCACTGGATCAATTTCTCGGACCTGCGCATCGGCGATTCCGGCACGGGCAAGTTGACGATCTCGAACGGCGGCAGCGTCGTCAACCTGGTGAGCACCGTAGGCTCCGCCGCGGGCGCCATCGGCTCGGTGACAGTCGACGGCGTCGGCTCGGTTTGGGCCAATAATGCTTCCCTTTATCTCGGCGAAGACGGCACCGGCACGCTGGCGATCTCAAACGGAGGTATCGTCACCAGCGCTGCTGGGTATCTGGGCTTTGACGCCGGGGCGGTGGGCACGGCAATCGTCAGCGGCGCAGGCTCAAGCTGGACCAGCAGCAACCTCCTTCAGGTCGGTCAGGGTGGCACGGGATCATTGGCCGTCTCGAACGGTGGCAAGGTCGCCAACACAGATGGCTATCTGGGCTTTTATGCCGGGTCCATCGGCATGGCCAACGTCAGCGGCGCCGGCTCGACATGGGCCAGCAGCGGAGATCTCGATGTCGGCGTTAGTGGAACAGGCACGCTGACGATTGCCAATGGCGGCGCGGTGTCGAGCGGCGGCGTGGTCAACATCGCCGCCATGGCGGGCTCCGTCGGCACGCTCAACATCGGTGCGGCGAGCGGATCGCCAGCGGCGGCCGCGGGCACGCTCAATGCGGCGAGCGTCCAGTTCGGGCCGGGCGCGGGTGCGATCAACTTCAACCACACCGATACGAACCACGCCTTCGCGTCGGCGATCGGTGGCGCGGGCACGATCAACCAGATCGCCGGCGCGACGAACCTCACCGCCGATTCGAGCGGCTTCACCGGTGCCACCAATGTGGATGGCGGGCGGCTGGCCGTAAATGGTTCGCTGGCCAATTCGCTGGTGACGATCTTCGGTGGCACGCTGGGCGGCAACGGCACGGTGGGTGGTGTCATGGCGCGGTCGGGCGGCATCATCGCACCCGGCAATTCGATCGGTACGCTCCACGTCGCCGGCAATCTCGACCAGGCGGCCGGCTCGATCTACCAGGTCGAGCTGACCTCGACCGGCCAGTCCGATCTCATCCACGCGACGGGCACGGCGAGCATCGCCTCCGGCGCGATCCTCCAAATGGTCAAGACGGACGCAGCGCCTTACGTGCCGGGCACGCATTACACGGTTCTGCAGGCCGACGCGGGCGTCATCGGCACCTACACAATCAGCGGACTGGGCCTTTTCACCGGCCTTTACGCCAATTACGATCCGACGCATGTCTACATCGACGCGGTGCAGGCAAAGTCCTTCGCCGATGTCGGCCTGACGCCAAACCAGATCGCCACCGGCGGTGGTGCCGAAAGTCTTGGCAGCGGCAATCCGCTGTTCGATGCGATATTTGCTTTGCCGAGCGAAGCAGCCGCCCAGGACGCCTTCGACCAGCTTTCCGGGGAAATCCACGCCTCGGCCAAGAGCATGCTGTTTGAAGACAGCCGCTTCGTCCGCGACGTGGCCAGCAATCGCATTGCTGCTGCCTTTGGCGATGGCGGCGCTGCGGCGCTGCCGGTCATGGCCTATGGCGAGGGTGGACCGGAAATGGTGGCGGCCGATACCGACCGCTTCGCCGTCTGGGGCCAGGTGTTCGGTTCGTGGAGCAATACCGATAGCGACGGCAATGCCGCCGCCTTCGACCGCTCGACCGGCGGCCTGCTGGCCGGCGCCGATACTTTGGTCGGCGGCTGGCGTGTCGGCGTGCTCGGCGGCTACGGCCATTCCTCCTTCGATGCCGACGACCGCGATTCATCAGGCAAGGGTGACAGCTACCATCTCGGTCTCTATGGCGGCACCAACTGGGGCGCCATCGCCTTCCGCAGCGGAGCGGCCTATAGCTGGAGCAGCATCTCGACCAGGCGCTCGGTTGCTTTCAACGGCTTTGCCGATCAACTGTCGGCCGACTACGATGCCGGCACCGCGCAGGTGTTCGGCGAACTCGCTTACAAGGCCGATGCCGGCAGCAGCTTCCATTTCGAGCCCTTCGCCAACCTCGCCTATGTCAGCGTGCACACCGACGGCTTCACCGAAACGGGTGGTGCCGCGGCGTTGACCAGCGCCAGCACAAGAACCGACGCCACCTTCACCACGCTCGGCCTTCGCGGCGCGACCGACTTCGCGCTTGGCGGCATCGATGCCACCGCTCGCGGCATGCTCGGCTGGCGTCACGCCTTCGGCGATGTCACGCCGACCTCCGCTTTCGCCTTCGCCGGCCGCGATCAATTCACCATCGCCGGTGTGCCGATCGCCAGGGATGCCGCGGTGATCGAGGCCGGCCTCGATCTCAACATGTCGGCCAATGCGACGCTCGGCCTGTCCTATACCGGCCAGTTCGGCAGTGGCACGGTCGACCAGGGCGCGAAGGTCGATCTGGGCGTGAAGTTCTGAACGACGGTGACGAAACGGCTTTGCAGCACGAACCTGCACGCTGATCCGCCCTACTCCGGCGACGGCACCGGCGGCTTCGAGGTCAGTGCGGTGCCGGCGGCCGCGACGATGACGGCGGCGATGCCGGCCAGTTGCGGCGCGGTCAGGCTCTCATGCAGGAACAGGAAGCCGGCCAGCGCGCCGAGCCCTGGCTCCAGGCACGTCAGCGTGCCGTAGATGCGGGCCGGCATCCGGGTCAGCGCCACCATCTCCAGAAAGAACGGCAGCGCGCTCGAGAACAGGCCGACGAGCAAGGCACTGACCAGGATCGACGGCGCGAGCAGGCCCGCTCCCGCCTGCGCCACGCCGAAAGGCAGCACCAGCACGGCGGCAATCGCCATGCCGTAGGCGGTGGTGCGGGTGCCGAGCTCGGCGCCCGCCTTCTGCGCCAGCACGATGTAGAGCGCCCAGAAACCGCCGGCCGCCAGCGCCAGCATCACCCCAATCGGATCGAGCGGCTGGAGCGAACGGATGAAGGGTGACAACAGCACGATGCCGGCGACCGCCAACGCGATCCAGGCAAAGTCGCCCGCCCGCCGCGAGGTCAGCGTCGCCACCAGCAGCGGTCCTGAAAATTCCAGCGCCACCGCGACGCCGAGCGGAATCGTGGCGAGCGCGGCGTAGAACAGGAGATTGAGCGCGCACAGCGTCACGCCATAGGCGACCAGCCACGGCATGGTGGCGCGCGAAGGCCGCATCTGCCAGGGCCGCAGCACGGCGATCAGCATCAGCGCGCCGACGACCAGCCTCAGCGTCGTCGTGCCCTGCGCGCCGATCACCGGAAACAGGCTCTTGGCGAAAGTAGCGCCGATCTGGATCGACACCATGGCCCCCAACAGCGCCATCACGGGCAAAGGCGCCGCTTCACGACCGACAACCGGCGTCGATGTCACTTGATCCCGTCCTCCGTGCGCCATCAGGCAAACGCTGCGTCATGGGAGATAGGGCGAACCGGCCCGTCCGTCGTGAGGCAGGACCGGCATCTCGATGGGGCAAGAAAGGGCCGGACGAGTCGGCCGCCCTCAGACGCGGCCGTTGCGCGCGTTCGGCAGTCTCGTGATCGCTGTCAGGACCAACAGCGCGGTGCCGCCCAGAAACGCCATGGCCCCCAGCGACCAGGCAGTGCCGACATTGACGATGGCAAAGGCCAGCGCAAACGGCGCGACGGCCGAAACGAGCAGCCGGGCCGATGTGACGCGCCCCTGCAGCCGGCCATAGTCCGCACTGCCGAACAATGTCAGCGGCAGGGCGCCGATGACGATGCTGAAAAGCCCGTTGCCCATGCCGAAGACAACGGCGAAAACCATCGCGCCTACGACGGAAGGCGCCGTGCAGTTCAGCACAACGACCCCGCTCGTCATCAGGCCGGCCGAGATGATGGCCAGCGTCAATGGCGGCAGGTTGATGCCGAAGATCATGTTGATGAAGCGGCTCAACACTTGTGACGGCCCGAACAGCGTTCCGACGATGGCGGCGGTCGCCCCGAGGCCAAGTCCGGAAAGCAGCGGCACCATATGCACCAGGACAGCGGCGCCAAGCAGGTTCTGCAGCGAAAAGGCGATGACCATCAACGCGAAGCCGAGCGGCCGCGCCGAGGCCGGAAGCGATCCCTGGACATGCCGTGGCGGCTCGGTCGCCGATCGCCTGCTCTTGGCCAGCCCGTGGGAGAGCCAGGCGTGCAGCGGCAGGCAGACGAGCAGGTTCAGCCCCGCGAAGACGAGATAGATGGTTCGCCATGACATCTGCGCGTGCAGGGCCGAGGTGATCGGCCAGAACACGGTCGATGCGAAGCCGGCGATGAGGGTGAGATAGGTGATGCTACGTTGCGCCGCGCGCGGCCTTATCTGCACAAGCAGCGCGAAAGCGGCGCCGTACTGGACCAGGTTCGATGCCACTTCCAGCACGATCAGCGCCGCCACGAAGGCCCCGGCCGCCGGCGCGTAGGCACAGGCGGCGAGCGCAGCCGCGGCAAGGATCGAGCCGGCGGTCATGATCTTGCCGGCGCCGAAGCGGTCGATCCAGTTTCCGAGCCAGGGCGCCGTCAGGCCGCCAACCAGCAGAGCCGCCGAGAGCGCGCCGAAAATCCATTCGGTCGGCCAGTCCAGATCCCTGGCCATATCGGCGGCGAGAATGCTGAAACTGTAGTACAGCGTGCCGTAGCCGATGATCTGGGTGACGCCGAGGGCGGCAATGGCGGTCAGCGGCGAGCGCTCCGGGAATTCGAGATCGGAAAGGCTTCGATCACTTGATGCCACGGTCATGGATCACTACCTCGCCGCCTTCCTTGGCGAAGCGGGCCACCGGATGGTCGAGCAGATCGAGCACGAGCTCGGACGGACGGCACAGCCGCGTCCCCTTGGGCGTCTCGACGATCGGCCGGTTGATCAGGATCGGATGCCTCAGCATGGCGTCGATCAGCTGTTCATCGGTCCATTTGGCGTCACCCAGGCCGAGTTCGGCATAGGGCGTACCCTTTTCGCGCAGCAAGGCGCGCGCGGGAATTCCCATGGCGGCGACCAGCTGGCGCAAGCGGTCCCGGCTGGGCGGATGTTTCAGATACTCGATGATGTCAGGCTTCTCGCCGCTCGCCTGGATCATGGCAAGCGTGTTGCGCGAGGTGCCGCAGTCGGGATTGTGGAAGATCGTAGCGGTCATGGCTTGGCCTCGACGGCAAGAGGTTGGATTTCGGATTGCTGATGCGGCGCGGTCGGGACGATCGCCTGGGCTGTCGGCGCGACGATCACTGAACCGGTCCCTTCACATCGGCGGCGCAGCAGTCTGGAGCCAACGCCGAAGCGCGGATCTCCAGCCGGCCGGAGCAGCAATCCTCCATCAGGAAACGGATGAGGCCGCTCAACGCGTCATATTCGGCGCTGTAGACCATGGAGCGCGAATCGCGCCGCACGCTTATCAGCCCTGCCCGCTCGAGCTCCTTCAGGTGGAAGCTCACATTCGAGGCCGAGACCTCGACTTTTTCGGCGATGGCGCCGGCGGCAATCCCGTCCGGACCGGCAATCACCAGATGCCGCAGGATGCGCAGGCGAGTTTCTTGCGAAAGGGCCGCAAAGGCGGAAAGGGCTTGACGTTCATCCATATTTCAACAATCCTAAAAACGTTGAAACAAGGATTACCGCACATGCTCGTTTCTGACAATCGGGAATTTGAACCCGCTGACGTCGTTGATCCCGACGACATCACCATCGCTGGCCTGCTGGAGTTTCTGGCGGGCTACAAGGACCGGCCGCTGGTGTTCTTCTATGACGGCCGGCCGGTGCGACCTGGCTACCACGTCACCGAAGTGAAGGCCGGCCAGTTCGCTGCGCTGGACTGCGGTGCAAACCCGGAATCCTGGGCCGAGATCTTCGTGCAGCTCTGGGACGTCGAGGAGGACCGCACGCATATGCCGGCCGGGAAATTCTCGGCGATCATCCGCAAGGTGACGGAGCATGTCGGCCTCGACCATTCCGCCAAGCTCACTTTCGAAGTCAGCGACGGCGTGCGCCCGATGCAGCTCTACCGCGCCGCGCTCCCCCGGCTCGCGGGTGATGCGGTGCATGTCGAGCTTTCGCCGCGGCCGGCAAGCTGCAAGCCGCGTGACCGCTGGCTGGAGGAGGAGAGGAAAGCCAAGGCCTGTTGCGGACCTTCGGCCGGACCGCAACCTTGCTGCGGCTGATGTTTCGCAGCCAAGCAGATGGCTTGGCGCCGTCTTGACGGCCAAGACAGCCTTCCGCTCCCTCAGTTCAGCGATTTGCGCCGCGGCGGCGGCGTGTGATCGCGTTGAGGCAGCGGGCGCGGAACGCTGCCCCGCAGTGGGACCTGCGGTCATGCCGGCGAAATGAGCTACGGCGTGGCGCGGAGATTCCTGCGGATGCGCCGCCTGCCCGTTCCACGGGCTTTCTCCGCCACAACGGCGGCGATGTCGACCACGTCGGCCTCGCGCGATCTGCCGTTGGTGGCCTTGTGAAGCCGCTCGTAAGGCAGCAATTCCTTGATCCGCGCATTGAGCGACGCGATTTCAGCTTTGAGGTCCTCGCATTCCTGCCTCTGGACATCCAGCTGTATCTGTTCCGATGCTTGTTGCAGCGCAAGCTGCGAAAGATTGGCGTTCGCTTTCGAAAGGCTCGTCTTGTCGTTTTCGTTCTCGTCGGTGAGCGAGGACAACTTTTGATCGGCGATTTTCTTTTCGGCCAGCGTGTCGTTCAAGTCGGTCTTGAGCCTGGCGATCTCGGCTGTGGCCTCGCTGTTCTCGTGCGAGGCCCGCTCCAGCCGTGATTGCAGGTCCTGGATCTCGGAACGCAATCCGCGCATTTCCGTCTGGCTGCGGGCGAGTTCAGCTTGCCTGTCGCCTTCCATCATGCTGGCCGCTTCGGTCATTTCCGACAGCTTCGCCTGCGCGGTCTCGAGTGATTTCTGGAGCCGCATCTCCTCCTTCTCGCTCTTGCCGAGCGCGGTCAGCAGTTCGGCAAGCCGCGCTGCTTCGCTGGCATGGATCGTCGAGAGCTCGTCGAGCCTGTGGCGCGTCTGGGTTTCTCGCTTCAGCGCCTTGTCGAGCTCGATCGACAGGCTGACATGTTTTTCCCGCAGCATCTTGCTCTCGCGCAGGCGCCTGTTGGCCTCGACCGCCCTGGCCGTCAGCCGCTTGGCGATGTCACCGAACTCCGCGTCGCGTTTTGCGCCCGCATTGGCCGTTTCGGCAAGTTCCAGCCTGGCCGCTGCGAGCGCTGCGCGAAGCGCCTCCCTGTCCTGGACCAGGCTTGTCTCGCGCTGTTGCAGCAATTCGCAGGCGCTTTCACGCTCGCGCAGCTTTCTTGCCGTGTCGTGCAGCTTTTCCGACAGCGTTCTTTGTTCCGCGACCAGGTCGCCATTTGCGAGCTCCAGCTCGTTGGCGCGAAGAATATCGGTGTGGAGGATGTTGAGGAACTCGCGCGTCAAATGGTGTGAGGTAGCGATCTCCGACAATTTGCCGTTGATCTCGTCCATATAGTTCCTGGCGTCATGGAACATCCCTTCGAAGGCACTCAATGCCGCCATCCGGGTCTGGGTATGGGGCGTCAGTCGTGGTGCGGTTTCGGTATCGTCGGCGTTGCCCGCGCCGTCCGGATTATCCGCATCATCCGCATTGGCCTCGGGTGCCGAGGCCTCGGCTCCTGGCGCGGAATCTGGGATATAGCCGCTGTCCGGCGGCGCGTCGTATTCGGTATCGAGGCTGGCATCCAGAGCGTCCGCCAGATCGGCCTGCAGCTCCTGGAGTGCATCATCTACGTCTTCGGCACGCTTGATCAGACCCTTGAAATTCATAACGAATGCCCTTTACGCATACCCCATTCAGTATTTAATAATTGGCTAATATGTATGCTTACATCCACTGATTGCGCAGGGGAAGCCCCCCATTAGGGGGAGCGTAAAGTTGGACATTTGGGGTTGCAATGCGGCGGGCAACCAATGCCACGGCCGTCTTTTTGCAGAATTGACGCACCCGATTTCTGGGTGGAATCTGAATGCGGGAAATCCTGGCTCCTACCTTCCCTCGTGGAAGGTAGGACTGAGGGCGCTGGCGCTGGAGGATGCTCGTCCTGTAGCGCCGCGCCAACTCCGCTCGCTGCTTGCAGCGACCCTCCCCACAAGGGGAGGGTAAAAGTCAGCCCGCCATGGCCAGCGGCACGGCGCTTTTGTTGGGGATCTGGATGTCGATTTCCAGCGTCGACATGGTCTCGCCGCGGTCCATTGAGATTTGCAGATAGTCCTGGTCGATCTGCACGTGCTTGGCGATGACGGCCATGATCTCCTCGCGCAGCACGGAGACGAGATCGGGCTGGCCACGGCTGCGCCGTTCGTAGGCGAGCAGCACCTGCAGCCGCTCACGCGCCACGGGCGCGCTGGAGCGCCGCTTGAAGAGGTCGAGAATGTTCATGCCGCCCTCCTTCCGAGCAGCCTGTCGAGGAAGCCCTTGCGCTCGAAGGGAACCACGACCGGCAGGTCTTCGCCTTCCAGCCGCCGCGCCGCTTCGATATAGGCTTTGGCGGCGGCGTTCAGCGGATCGCTCAGCGTCACCGGCGAACCGAGATTGGAGGCCCTGAGCACATCCTGGCTCTCCGGGATGATGCCGAGCAGCGGCACCGACAGGATTTCCAGCACGTCGTCGATGGACAGCATCTCGCCGCGAGCCGCGCGGCCGGCATCGTAACGCGTCACCAGCACGTGCTTGGCGATTTGCTCGCCCTGTTCGGCGCGCATGGTGCGGGCGTCGAGCAGGCCGATGATACGGTCGGAATCGCGCACCGACGACACTTCCGGATTGGTGACGATGACCGCCTCGTCGGCGAAGCGCATGGCGAGCTGCGCGCCGCGTTCGATGCCGGCCGGGCTATCGCAGAACACATAGTCGAACACCGAGCGCAGCTTCTCGATCACCTCGCCGACGCCTTCTTCGGTCAGCGCGTCCTTGTCGCGCGTCTGCGAGGCCGGCAGCAGGAACAGCGTGTCGACGCGCTTGTCGCGGATCAGCGCCTGCGACAGCTTGGCCGTGCCCTGGATGACATTGACGAGGTCGAACACCACGCGCCGTTCGGCGCCCATGATCAGGTCGAGATTGCGCAGGCCGACGTCGAAATCGACCAGCGCCACTTTCTTGCCGGTCCTGGCGACCGCGGCCCCCAATGCGGCCGTCGAGGTCGTCTTGCCGACACCTCCCTTGCCTGAGGTGACCACCACTACCTTGCCCATGAAAAAAGCCTCCGTCGCCTGATGTTGTCGTTTGTTATTGCTCCGTGCGTCGCACGGCTATTGTTGGAACCTGCCATCATCCCACGCGAAACCGGTCCCAACCTTGCGGACCTGAGCGTCCTGTTCGCGGTCGCACAAGACAAGAACTGGTTCGGCGTTTTCATCCCGGCGCCCTAGTTCAGCGGCACGACGCGCAGCACGCCGTCTTCGAGGAAGGCCTGCACCGGCTTGCCGCGCGAGGCGCCTTCCATGTCCTCCGCCGTGGTGTACCAGCCGTCGATGGCGAGCAGCTCGGCCTCGTTCCTGCGGCAGAAGATGCGCGCCGAAATATTGCCTTCCGAGCCCGCAATAGCGCGGCCGCGCAGCGTGCCGTAGACATGGATCGAGCCCGCCGCGATGATCTCGGAACCGGAAGCGACCGATCCAAGCACGATGACATCGCCATGCGGATGAAAGATCGACTGGCCCGAGCGAAGGGGCGACTTGACCATTAGCGTTCCGGCCAGGGCCGGCTCCGCCGCGCCGGCTTGCTGTTCTGTCTTGGCCGCCTTGGCCGCCTTGACCTTTCCAGCCTCGGCCTTGCCCTCGTCGGGCTTGCCCGTTTCCTTGCCGCGCTCCGAAGACACCGCTTCCGTTTTGCCGGCCTCTTCCGCCAGGCCTGCCTTGCCGTTGCGGCCGGGCTGCGCCAGCAGGCCATCTGAAGTGGCCTCCTTGGCGCCAGCCAGCAGCGGTGGCAGCTCGGGCCCGGGCGAGGCCCCTTCGAGTTCGATGGCATAGACCCGGATGCCACGCGTGCCGAGCGAAGCGACCAGCGCCGCGATCTCGTCGGCCGCAGGCTTCAGTGCATTGAGATCGAGCACCACCGGCCGCCCTGAGAAATAGCCCGGCGAATTGCCGATCCAATGATCCAGCCCCTCCAACCAAGCACCGATCGGCGCCTCCGGCGTCAGCGTGAAAGCGACGAACGAACGGGCGCGAAAGCGAATGGATTTGGTCTCCAGGGGAGCGGCAAAGGTCACGGCTGGCGAATCCTTACTCAATGGTTAAAGGGTGCCGGCCGAATGGTTAACAAATGGTTAATAAAGACGGCTGGCACCTTGGAAGCCGCCAGAAATTGGAGGGTCGGCTAACCGCCAGTTGCGGATGCCGGCTGACAACACGCGGAATGTGTTGATAGCGCCGCGTCAGCAAGCGGATTGCCGCCGTTCAATCGACAAGCTAGATCTCAAAATGCGCCATGACGGCAACAGCGGGGGAGCCACCGCCAGCGACGACCGATCCTCTCCGAAAGGCGCGCGCAGGTTGACAATCCTTGGGTTGATGCAACATCCTGCCGATCTTTGACCGGGAGGTAGTATGACTGTTTCGATCAACCGTCGCGTCTTTTCCGCCGGCGCGGGCACTTTGGCGCTGGCCGCGGCAGGGTTTTCGCCGGCGCGCGCGCAGCAGGCTTTTTTCCGTATCGGCACCGGCGGCACGTCCGGCACCTACTATCCGGTGGGCGGGCTGATCGCCAACGCGATCTCGGCGACGGGGCCGGCCGGCGTCGAGGGCCTGGTTGCCAGCGCCACGTCCTCCAACGGTTCGGTGGCCAACATCAGCGCCATCCAGTCGGGCGCTTCCGAATCGGGCTTCACGCAATCCGATGTCGCCTACTGGGCGCATTCGGGCACCGGCCTCTACGAGGGCAAGCCCAAGGTAGAGGATCTGCGCCTCATTGCGACGCTCTATCCTGAAACCATCCATCTGGTCGCGCGCGCCGACGCCGGCATCAAGACGGTGGCGGATCTGAAGGGCAAGCGCGTCTCCCTCGACGAGCCGGGTTCCGGCACCATCGTTGATGCGCGCCTGGTGCTCGGCGCCTACGGTCTAACGGAGAAGGACGTAAAGCCCGAATATCTCAAGCCCGGCCCGGCCGGCGAGCGCCTGCAAGACGGCGCCATGGACGCCTATTTCTTCGTTGGCGGCTATCCGACCGGTGCCATCGTCGAGCTTGCCAGCACCAACAACATCACGCTGGTGCCGATCACCGGCCCCGAGGCCGACAAGCTCCTGTCCGAACAGAAGTTCTTCTCGACCGACATCGTGCCCGCGGGCACCTACAAGAATGTCGGCGAGACCAAGACCATTTCGGTCGCCGCGCAATGGGTGACCAGCGCCAAGCAGACCGATGACCTCATCTACAAGATCGTCAAGTCGCTCTACAGCGACGAGACCCAGAAGGCGCTGCAGGCTGGTCATGCCAAGGGCAAGCTGATCACGCTCCAGAACGCGGTCACCAGCGCCGGCATTCCGTTCCATCCGGGCGCGGAGAAATTCTACAAGGAAGTCGGCGCCCTGAAATAAGAGGCCATCAACAAACTGGCGACAACGAGGCGGAAGGCGTGCTTTCCGCCTCGTTTGTCTGGGGATTCAGGATACGGAACCGACTATGAGCGACGACGACAAGATCAGGCTTTCCGGCATGGAGTTCGACGAGGAAAAGGCTCGCGAACTGGAGGAGAAATTCGATTCCGAGATCCGGTTCCGGCCGCTGACCCGGGCCGCCGGCTGGCTGGTCGGCTTCCTCCTGGTGGCCTTGTCGCTGTTTCACTATTACACGGCTGGATTCGGCTTGCTGCAGGAGATGCTGCACCGGGGCATCCACCTGTCGATGGTGCTGTCGCTGATCTTCCTCGTCTTCCCTCTGGTGAAGAAGGGCTACGACCAGCCCGCCCAATCCAGCTTTCTGCGGCCGCTCGGCATACCGGTTTTCGACTGGCTGCTGGCGCTTGCCGCGGTGGTAGCGGTCCTGCACGTGCCGATGATCCCGCTCGACGATCTTGCCTTCCGCGTCGGTAACCCCACGACGACGGACGTGGTGCTCGGGCTGACCCTCATTCTGCTCCTGCTGGAGGCGACGCGCCGGTCCGTCGGCATCCCGCTGCCCATCATCGCCGTCCTCTTCATGGTTTATGCGCTGTTCGGCCCCTATATGCCGAGCATCCTGGTGCATCCCGGCGCGTCCGTCTCCCAGCTCGTTGACCACCTCTACCTGACGACGCAAGGCATCTACGGCATCGCGCTCGGCGTCGTCGCCACCTACGTTTTCCACTTCGTCCTGTTTGGCGTCTTCGCCACCCGCATCGGTCTCGGCCAGCTCTTTCTCGACTGCGCGGCATGGGTCGCCGGCCGCTACGCCGGCGGTCCGGCCAAGGTATCGATCTTCGGCTCGGCCCTGTTTGGCATGATCTCTGGCTCGTCGGTCGCCAACACCGTCACCGTCGGCTCGCTTACCATCCCGGCGATGATCCGGCTCGGCTACAAGAAGCATTTCGCCGCCGCGGTGGAGGCGGCTTCCTCCACCGGCGGGCAGGTGACGCCGCCGATCATGGGAGCCGCCGCCTTCCTGATGATCGAGTTCCTCGAACTGCCCTACACGACCATCATCCTGGCAGCGATAGTGCCGGCCTTCATGCACTTCTTCGGCGTGTTCATGCAGGTGCATTTCGAGGCCAAGCGCACCGGCTTGCGCGGCCTGCGGCCGGACGAGATGCCCGACGTGGTCGAGGCATTGAAACGGGACTGGCCGACCATCATCCCACTCGTCGTCCTGATCGGCGTGCTTCTTGCGGGTTATACGCCCTACATGGCTGCCTTCTGGGGCATTACCCTGTGCATCCTGGTCGGCCTGTTTAACCCGCGCCGGCGCATGTCTGTCGCCGACATCGTGGTGTGCCTGCGCGACGGCGCCAAGTATGCGCTCGCCGTCGGCGCTGCCGCCGCCACGGTCGGCATCGTCGTCGGCGTTGTCACCCTGACCGGCGTCGGCTTCAAGCTGTCCTACATCGTCACTTCGACGGCAGGCCATCTGTCGCTGCTGTTCGGCACCTTTATCCCCGAAGCGATCTTCTCGACGCACGGGCTGACCCTTTTGTTCACGCTGATCATGACCGGCGTGGTCTGCATCCTGATGGGTTGCGGCATCCCGACGACAGCGAACTACATCATCATGGTGACGATTGCCGCGCCGGCACTGGTGATGCTCGGCACCGAGCCGATCGTCGCCCACTTCTTCGTCTTCTATTATGGCCTGCTGGCTGACATCACGCCGCCGGTTGCGCTGGCTGCCTACGCTGCCGCCGGCATGGCGGGAGCTGATCCATTCAAGACCGGCAACACTGCCTTTCGGCTCGGGCTCGGCAAGGCGCTGGTGCCCTTTGTCTTTGTCTTCTCGCCGTCGCTTCTGCTGGTGACGAAAGATTTCACCTGGCCGAACTTCTTCCTGGCTTTCTTTGGCTGCGTGCTCGGCATCACCTGCCTGGGGGCCGCCCTCTCGCGCTACCTGCTCGTGCGCACCCGGCCATGGGAAAACGTGTTGCTGGTCTTGGCCGCCCTGCTTCTGGTGGCGCCCGAACTCTATTCGTCCCTACTCGGCCTGGTTCTGACCATTCCCGTCATCTGGCGCCATTGGAGCGCGCGCAACGTCGAAGAGGCGCGACCGGCTTGATCAGCGCCGCCCCAACGATCCCTCCCCGAGAACTCAAAGGGGCAGGAAACGTTTTGGGGACTTCAGGAAGTCAGCGTGCTCTCAACCTGAATCTGACGCGAACCGCCAGGATCGGTTCCGCGGGGGAAAAGTTCCCCGAGAGCTGACAGACAGCCTTCGACATCAGAAAGCGACAGCCGGAGTTTCAAGTCATTGAGGGTCAGTGACGAAAGGCATGATGTCCACGCCGTCTCCCGGGAAGACGGTGAAATGCGGATGGCTTTCGAACAGGCGGGCGGCGGCATCGATTGTATCGGCCTCGACGACAATGTAGCCGCAGAAAGGGTTCACGGCGTCTGCGACCCCATCCTTGGTAACGCGCGTCGTCCTCCCGACCATGCCGCCGCGATCGGGGAAAGATGCGGCATTTCTCTCCTCCCAGTCCGTCCACTGCTGTAGGCCGACGCTATCAATCGCATCTTGCTCGGGCTTGGGCAGGCTGCGAAAGCGGGCAAGGTCTTCAGGCTTCATGGTGTAGACGGCAAGAAAGCGGGGCATGTGACGGTCTTCGCGCTGACAGAACCGATGCCAGCCTAGACTCTCGGTTGGCCGAAGTCACTAAGCACTACCACCCTCAGGCACGGCGAATTGCCCTTGTCCGGGCACTTTCGGATCATCTCACTCTCCTTTCGAAAAGGGCCACGGTCGGGCCCTTCAGTCGCGGTGCTCCGGCACTCCTTTCAGCTGGTCCTTGGTCCATTGGGTCACGGCGTGGCGCCGTCCTCGTCGCGCATGAAGTCAAGCTCGGTGACGGCCACCGGGCTCGGCGAAGGGCGAGGAACGCCAGCCGTTCAAGTTTTCTCCGCGTCCGCGCAGGTCACTAAACACCGCTCTTGGCGCTGCGATGGAGTCGTCATCGCATCGTCTCTGGCCAGCTTCAGGCCGGCGCCTGGTCGGATGTGGGTGACCCCATGCCAAAGACATGGGGGCACATCGCTCTCAGACACTTTGATACGACTGCCCGCCAGTCAGTGAATGTTGATACGTCGCGTCACCTGACCGTTGCTTTCCCAATAGGTATGCTTCTTGGCAATGATGGGATCGTCCATTGCGGGTTGGACCTGCCCTCCCGTACCAACCGCGCGCGAGGTGACGGCGTGCTCTCCGGCGGAAGGCTTGGGCCAGTCGACGGACCATAGTTTCCAGGCAAAGTCCGCCTTGTCGGTTTCGTCGATGGCCGCCGGCATCCATGGCCCGTCATCGATCTTCACCTCGACCCGGTCGACCGGTGCGCCCCAGGCGGCCCCGACGATCCGGTAGTCATCGCCGATATGGGTGACCCGGGCCGGTGCCGATTTCAGCCTCGCCCGCCCGACCGAAGTTTCCACCCATACTGTCTCGCCGTTGTGGTCTTCCTCGCGCAGCGTGACATAGTCGCGTCCCATGAACCGGTTCTCGAAGCGCTGATCGTTCACGTCTATGCGCTTGATCCATTTGACGTTCGCGATCCCGTACCATCCCGGCGCAATCAGCCGCAGCGGGAAGCCGTTGTCAGAAGGCAAGGGGGACCCATTCATCTCGTAGCAAAGGATGTTTTTGGGATCCATGGCGTCGGCAAGTGACATGCTGCGCGCAAAATTCTGCGTGAACTTGACGTCGTCGGCCCGCTTGATTTCCCCTTTATCGGTGCCCCAGAAGACGACCTCGATACCAGTGTCGAGGACTCCGGCCTCCTCGAGGATCGGCGCGAGCGGCGTGCCCGCCCAGCGCGCATTGCCAATGCCGCCATTGAAAAACGGCAGACCGGTATTGCCCGAACATTCGACCGTGAAGGTGACTTCCTGGCGCGGTCGAGCCTTGATGTCGGCGAGCGTCAGGGCTGTCGGCTTTTTAACGGAGCCGCCGATTTCGAGTTTCCAGGTGCTTTCGTCGATCACCGGCCGGTCGAAATGCGCGATTGAAAAGAACTTGTCGTTGGGCGTCACCCAGGAATCGAGATCCTCCCACACCAGCTGATTTTTGATGACTTCCGGAACCGGGTTCGGCGGCAGCTGATCCAACCATTTGATGACTTCCTCGCCGGCCCGGCTTGGAAAGGCAGAGGCAATCCGCGATTGAAAGGACGCCAACGCTGCGAGGGCTGCCCCGCCTTGAACGATGAATTCACGTCTGGGAAGGTAATGCATGACGACTTCTCCTCCAGTGAAAAGCTCAGTTCTCCTTCAGTGATAGATGCAATAGCGACCGGGATCGCGCAAAGCAGAGGCCGGCCGCGGCGGGCAATTATGAGAGCGTGTGAAACAACCCGAGTTAGAAGCGCGCCGTAGTTAAAGCGACGTCTCCGCTCTCAATCGCCAGCTTGTCAGGTCCGAGCCGGCGATCTTCAACTATATGCCCTATCTGTCCTCGTGGCGAGGGCAAGGGCCGCATCTTCGCATCACGATTGGCATCTGCCTCGTGTTCGAAAATCCAATGCAGCCTACAATTGGTGGGTCGGATTTTGTGAGCGGCAGGGACAACGCCGAGAATAAAGGACCAACGAGTCGATTTCCTCAATGGCGCTTGAAATACTGCACCTCGCGCTCATGCTTCTCCGCCGCCTCGCGGCTATCGAAAGTCCCCAGGTTCCGTCGCTTGCCCGTCTTCTCATCCTTCTTGCGCGAATAGAGCCGGTATTTTCCGTCCTTGAGTTTGCGGATCATTTGGCCTCTTCCTGACCGGGATTTCGCCGCCGCTTGCCCTTCAGCCCGAGTGCTGCCTGTTCGATCGCGGCGCGGTCGTTGCCCAGCCTGTCGATCAGGTCCTGTGCCTGCTTGCCTGATATGCCGGTGCGCATGGCCAATTCCTCGACCGTAAGCACGTCGGTGCTGGCGATCTCGCGCGGCGGCGCGTTGCCTGCCGCCATCGACAGCTCCCTGTCGATCTCTGCCTCGGCCCGGTGCCAGTGCTGCTCGGGGTCGCCGCCGCCTTCGCGCTCCCAGATCCGGTAGGCGCGCTCCTGGATTTTCCCATGCCGTTGGTCGTCGCCCATTTCTCAAATCCTCCATTGGGTAGCATCTGAACGCCGCCCGCCTCCGAACGATCCAAAGAATTTGCGTGATCGCCGGGCTGGGTCGTTGGAGATTGGGATGATACGAGGCGCGCCGGGCAGAGCCGGTCATGGCGCGAAATGATCCAGGCGGCGGGTCCCCCCGCCGCCTGGATGCCGGCCGCGGCGGCCGGCTTTGTTGTCAGCGTCCCCAGATGCCCTGACCATAGCCCTGTGCAGGCATGTCGGAGTTCGAGTTTGCCCCCATTGCGCTGTCAGTGATGCTGTTTGTGACGCTCGGGACAACCGCCTTGGCACCGCCCGACATCATGGCATGGGCGGTTGGATAGCTGCTTGCGGCAGGGATGAAGTCGGAGCCAAAGTGGTCGCTGCCGGCAAAAGCCATGCCGGAGGCGAACAACAACGAGGCAACGGTCAATACGATCTTCTTCATTTCGGTTTCCATCTTTTGAAGTTGACATTTGGCCCCGACGCGCCGCCCGCCCGCGTTCATGGGACCGTGTTTGTTGTTTCAGGCGAAACCGGCCAACCGCGATCCCACTGGATCTTGCAGTGACAGGTCGTTCAGCGCACGACCGTCTCGGTCCGTTGTTGCGCTGTTGGCGGCTTGATAGGGGCGTGGTGTTTGTGCGGGCGTGGTAGGCGGCGTGGTAAAAACCCTTGCCGGAGTGGAATTTTGCGTGGAATGCAGCCGGAAAGCGCAGCGCCCGCTATTGGCATTGCCGCCTCGGCCCGCCGGAATAGGGCTGGTAGCTGTTGTCTTCCGGGCGGTAGGAGCGGTAGCGGCTGAAGCAGGAGGCGACATGGTCGTCATCCCCGGCGGCCGCATAGGCGCCCGGCCCGGTGCCGTTTTCCTCGACGTAGCTGGCCTCGGCGGCGGGCGGCGGGACACGGTCGGCGTCGAGATAGGGCGAGATGCAGGGGCGCTGCTGCCCGCTATAGGACATGTAGCTGTTGTCCTGCGGCCGGTAGGAGCGGTAGCGGCTCGCGCACCAGGCGACATGCGGCTGCGGCAATTCGGCCGTGGCGGGCGCGATGGCGCCGGTGGCGGTGGGGTCGGTCTCCCCGGCCTGGCGCTTGGGCTCGATATTGGCGGGCGCGGGCTGCTCGGCCGGCAGGCGCTCGAGATTCTGCGCCGTTCTGTCCACCGGCCGCGCCGTTTTGGTCCAAAGCTCCGCCATGCTGACGGTGGCCGGTGCCTGGCGCGGTGGGTTCGCGGTGATTAACCAGACGGCGAAGGCCAGACCGCTACCGAACACCGCAAGGGTCAAAACAAAACCGCAGACCAGTCCCAACAATGCTTTCACGCCGCGCTCCTTGAGCCCCTGCTAAAGCAATGCGGGGGGTCAAGGCTGGTTCCAGCAAAGCGCGGGAAATAGGCGCGGCGCTCCGCTGGGCGAATGCGAAGGCGGCGCCGTTCAAACCAGCTGCTTCACGTCCACTGGCAATTGGGTCTCCGCTGTGGGCAACGCGGCCGGCATGTCCTCGCCGCGCTGGCGCTGTCGCAGATGGAGCGCCAACAGCCGGTCCAGCGAGACCCTGCCGGCGCCCGCAACGGCCAGCACGAACATGCCGCCCGATATCGCCAGGTCCTTTTCGAAATGCAGCAGTTCGTTCTGGCTGCCGAAATTGGTGTGGAACAGCATGGCCGTTGCCAAACAGAACAGGCCGAGCGCGATGGCGCCAAGCCGCGTCAGCAGGCCTGACGCGAGGGAGAGCCCTGCCCCCAGTTGCAACGCGACGGTGGCGACAAACAGCGGCAGGTTGACACCAAGCGCTGCCATGGCCCTGGCGGCGGCATTGAAATGGGCGGCCAGCGTGGCGCCCTCATGCAAAAAGATGAGAGACAGAAGCAGGCGGCCGGCAAGCAGGCCCACGTCCCCGAGGTGGTATTTAGCGGCAAGACCCTGCAGCTTCGCGGAGCGTTCGGTCAATGTCATGGTCAGCCTCCGATCTTTTTGGCACGGGCAGGCGCCAAGCGCCTGATGTTGAAAAGGCCGGAGCCGGCGCGAGGGAGAGGATGCCGGCTCCGGCAAAGCGCGCCAGCCACGAGCGCCCAACCGTGGTGGACGAAGGGGCGAGTTCGGTGCCAACGCCCCTGCTCCGTCTCGGCTACGCCGAGCCAGCTCTCCCCATTTGTGGGGAAGAGAAAAGTTCCTACTTCGTCACCTTGGTGTCGATGGCCTGCCGCAGGTCGGAAAGCTCGTCGCACCCGGCCGGGCACAGCTGCTGCAGGGAGGCCAGCTGCTCCTTGGCCTTGTCCATGTCGCCGGTCTCGACATAGAGCTCGCCCAGATATTCGCGGGCGGCTCTGTGGTCGGGCTTCAGCTCCAGCGCCTTGGTGTAGTAGGTGAGCGCGGTCTTGTAGTCGCCGGTCTTGCGCAGGGTGAAGCCGAGCAGGTTGTAGACGTCCGCCTGCTGCGTGTCCTGCGCCAGATCGCGCAGCTCGGCCAATGCGCCGGAATAGTCCTTGGCATCGATCTTGGCCTTGATGGCGGTGAGATCCGGCGCGTCGGCGCCTTCGATGTCGTCGACCGCATGGGCCGGCATGATTGTCGCAACGGGAAGCACGGTCAGCACGGCAATGGCGCCGAGCAGGCCGAACAGGGCATGTCTGCCCGACAGGGCATTTCTGCTCAAAAGGGATCGTTTCATTGTCTTTCTCGCTTGCGTTGGAAGCTCGTGCTCAGATCTGGACCGGGGTAAATCCGTATGCCTTGCCGTCCTTGACGAAGGTGCCGGTGCCCGGGAACGGGAAGTGCGACCCGGAAATGCGGATATTGTCCGATATCACCCGGTCGATGATCTTGTGGCGCGTGGCGATTGCCGTCGGTCCGTCCTGGTCGTAAGCGCCCTGCCACTCCGGATGCGGCGCCAGCAGCGCCGGCACATACATAGTGTCGGCCGAGATCATGATCTGCTCCTTGCCGGAGTTGGCCAGGTAGACAGAATGGCCTGGTGTGTGGCCGGGCGCGGCGATGATCTGGATGCCGGGCGTGACCTCGGCGCCGTCCTCGACCAGCTTCCAGTTCTTCCATTTCGGAAAGTTCTCGGCGATGCGCTTGCCCGCCGGCTTGCGGCCCTCGGGCAGCTTGGCCAGCCGGCTTGGGTCGGTCCACCACTTGTATTCGGTGGCGTTGACGATGAGCTCGGCATTGGGGAACACCGGCGCGTTGGTGCCCTTTTCCATCAGGCCCCAGACATGATCGGGGTGGAAATGCGAGATCATGACGGTGTCGATCGCGTTGTAGTCGATGCCGGCCGCGGCCATGTTGGCCGGCAGATGCGTGGCATTGGCCTGCCACTGGCCGACGCCCGAGCCGGCATCCATCATGATCAGCTTGCCGCCCATCTTGAGCACGACGACAGTGAGCGGGATGGGCATGAAGTCGGTGGTCAGCCCCGCTTTGGCGAGTGCTGCCTTGGTGTCCTCGACCGAGACATCCTTGATGAAGGCCGGGTCGTGCGGCTTGCGCCAGATGCCGTCATAGATGGCGGTGATCTCGATATCGCCGACTTTGTATCCGTAGAAGCCGACGGTGGGCTCCACCGGAGCTTGCGCGAAGGCCGGACGGATGAATTCAAGCTTGCCGGCAAGGCCGAAGGCAGCAGCAGCGGCGGCGGTGCCAAGCACTGTGCGGCGTGTCATGGTGAACATGGTGATCTCCTGTTCGAGGTGGTGGCTAAAGTCGCGAATGGCCAAAGTCCTGGAAGGAACGACGAGGAGAGGCCGGTACCCGTCGGGAGCCGGCCCGGCCCCATGAATTCAGCGACCCCAGAGGCTGTCGTTGTTGTGCCTGGTGATGATGTCCTGCACCGACCCCTGGCTCGGCCCCGTCTTTATCTTGGTGTCGACGCCATTGGGGCGTGCCGTGTAGGGGATCGAGCCGGTGGCATTGGTGTCGACCGGAGCGACCGGCTGGTTGGCGTTGTTGGCGCCATGATCGCTGCCGGCGAAGGCAGCGCTCGAGGCAAGCATCATGGCAGCCACGCTGAGAGCGAGCTTGGTCATTTTGGCTAGGTCCTTGTTTCGTTTCCTCGGCGCGGGCCGTCAGATTGGCCCGCTACAGTGAAGACCCTGCAGCCCCGCGCTTTATTCCCGGGCGCGATGAGATTCTTTTGAAGGAGAAAAATCAGGGGCTCGGCGGCCAGGACTGAAGTCCTCGCCCACGAATATTAGCGAGAGGAACCAGGCTGGGAATGCCGCCGCGTTCCGGCACGCCGACCGCGTGCACGCACGAAAGGCGCCGGCGCCGCGCGCGGGCGCCTCTGATGATACGCCGAGTCCGTTCTGGTTACGGACAGGTCTTCTTGCCGCAGACCGCGATGCAGATCGCCGGGTTCGAACAGGTGTAGGTTTTTCTCGAGCTGGTCCCGGACGAAGACCCGCTGCTGGAAGCGGCGATCTGCCCGGACGCGCCTTTGGACAGGTCCAGCGCCTTCATGTCGGGATCGCGCGCGGCGATCTTGCCGCATGTTTCGCTGCCGCAGACCGCCCTGCAGATTGCCGGATTCATGCATTTGTAGGCCGCGAAGACCTCGGTCGGAAGAATTGCGCAGAAAACCGTAATGCCCAGTATCAAGCTTCTCGCCGCACGCATTTTTATCTCCAGGGCCAGCTTTCCGATGTCACGGAGGCCTGGCCGCTCGCCCCCGCTCCCGCGCATGCCGTTGCACCCGCGTCCGCCGGCGCGACCATGCCCGCACCGGGGATAAAGGCGTATCGCACTGGCGGCACAGGCAAGTGGCACTGACGGAACAGGTGACCGGGTTTGCCATGCGTGAGCGGCCGCATGCGTCTCACGGCGCGCGGCCGGCGCGCACCTCCGATGGGGTCATGCCATAGCGGGACCGGAACTGCCGGTAGAAGGTCGAGGGTTCGACCAGCCCCGCCTCGAAAGCGAGGTCGGCGATCGGCCTTGCTGAAAAAAGCGGGCTGGCGAGCTGCCGGTGGACCCGCTCCAGCCGTCTTTGCATGACATAGTCGGAAAACCCCTGCCCCTCTTCGGCGAAAAGGCGCCTGATGTAGCGCGGGCTGAGCCCCAGCCCCCGGCCCGCCGTCTCTGCCGAGAGGCGCGCTCGGTGCAGGTTCTCCTCGATATAACGCTTGATGGCATGCATGCGGGCGGTACGAACGCCGCGGCCGGCGACCACCTGGTCAACCTCGCGGTTGGCGCCGACCGCCGCGGCGAACAGATCGGCAATGTGCTGGGCGGCCAGCGGCGCCAGACCGGGGCCGATCGCCCCACCCGCCACCGCCTCGACATAGGCCAGCAGAAGCCGCGCTTCAGGCGTGCCGGGATTGATGGCATCCGGCCTGAGATCGCCGACATGGCGAAGGAGAGGAGTGAGCGTCGATCGGGCAAATCGCGCGCAGATCGTCCAATCGCCGTTCTGCGCCCTCGCTCGCCAGCTCCGGTCCATCGGCATGATGCAGGGCGCACCGGGCGAGGTCTCAACCGCCTCGTGCCGTGCCGTATCGAAACGCCACCCGCCCGCGATCCAGGACACCACCAGGTCGTCATTGGCGTCCTGCTGGAGCGCGGCCGTGCGTTCCCAAGCCATGGGCGCGACCTGCCCGTGGGCCACGCTCACCCCTGGCAGGATGGTGGTGGAGGCGCTTAGCCGCAACTCGCCGCGTTCAAGCGGCGCAAGGTCCAGCCGCATGCAGATGCGGCCATAGAACTCGCGCACGGCAGCTTCGCGCTCTCGGGCCGCGATCGCGTCCGTGGACAGAACTATGATGGTGTCCTGGTCGGCCACCTGCGTTCGATCCCCGCTCAGAACCTCACGGGGTGCCGCCGATGGCGGGCGCCGTTTGCTGCCTCTCCGCTCTAGACAGTGCCATGAACCCCTCCAGTGCCCTCGACGTGGTGTGAGCCTTCGGCCGCTTTTCGCGCGGGCTGCGGCAGAATTTCAAGACCTATGTGAGGGCTCCGCGCAAATGTGGCATGAGGCGCAGGGAATGTGGCCGCTGGTGCAACCGATCGGGGAAATCGCCTCGGAAAGCACGGGAAGGCTCTTCACATGCCTGCTGATCGGACACCGCTTGTCCATTGATTCATTTGCCTTTCGGCTGGCACGCCGCCTCTATCGCAGTTCGCGGATCCAGTGCCACATGGTGCGGTTCTCGCCATGGCCGAGGGACTGGCTGCGCCCATGGGCGGCATGTGCCCGCATCTCCCGCGGGGTCATGTCGAAAGAGCGGCGGAAGGCGCGCACGAAGCTCTTGCGGTGACCGAAACCATAGCGATCGGCGATCTCGGCAATGCTTTCGTGCCGGCGGCCGGGATCGGCGAGTTCGGCGCGGCAGCGGCGCAGCCTCTCCTCCTGGATATATCTGGAAAGACCGCCATGAGGCTCGAAGAGGTAATAGAGCTTGCGCATGGAAATGCCGAACATGGCGGCGATGGCCTCGGCGGTGAGGTGCCGGCTGCGGATATGCGCGTTGATGTGGCGACGGATCTCGCTGGTCAGCGCCAGGTGGACCGAGGCGGCGTTTTCCTCCGCCACGGCCGAATTCACGGCTGCGGCGGCGAGTTCCAGCGTCGGCCCGATCACCGCCTCGGCGTCCTGACGGCTCATTGCGGGCGCGGCCCCGTAGAGGCCCACAAGATGCCCACGCAACAGCGCCGCCAACGGCGCGTTGCCGGAAATGACGCGCATATTGTGCTCGTCCGGCGCCTTCAGGAATGGCGCCAGCAGGCGGCGCGGCATGGTCAGGTTGAGGCTGTCGAAATCGGAGGTGCCTGTCGACTGGGCCTGTGCCAGGTCGGCCACGATCAGGTCCCCGGATGAGGCCTTTTCATCCGATGCGCCATCGCGCCGTCCATGGCTTCCGCGCAGGCAGACCTGCACAGTGATGTGATCGAGGCCGTCGCGGCTGATCCGGGCGCGCGAGCGGTCGAAGCTTTGCGCGATGCATCCATACGAGGTGAGGACGATCTCGCCGAAGTGAAAGGCATCGGCGTGAAAATGAAACCGGTCATCGCCGGCGTTGCGCAGGCGAACGTCGTAGAGCAGGCCGATATTCTCCTGCCACAACGCAACGGCTTGCCGGGGCGCGAGGCCCACCGTGTCCAGCACGCAGCGCCGAACCCCGGCATCGACGAATTGCCTTTGCGGCACAACGCTTTGACCGCTGTCTGCTGCTGCCACCCGCCATGCCCCCGCAATCCGCGAACCGCTCACAATATGCATTTATGCCGGGGCGCGACAACGCCTGATTGCATGGCCGTCCGCCGAGAATGTCGGCTCAGAGCTGGCTCACCACTTCGGTATATTCCCTCACCTTTCCATCCTGCCCACGAATGCGCCAGTTGCCGCCGTCGCGGTCTTCCACGTAACCCGGCCCGATCGGCACCTTGCCGCCACCGTCGGGCAGGTCGAGCACGTAGACCGGATTGCAGATGCCGGACAGGCGCGCGCGCAGCGCGGCCACCAGCGCCTGGCCTTCGGCGATCGTGGTGCGGCGGTGCGCCATGCCGTGCGCGAGGTCGCCGTGGTGAAGGTAATAGGGCTTTACCCCCAGGCGGTACATCAGCTCGCGGCAGAGTTCCTCCTGCACCTCGACAGTGTCGTTGACGCCCTTGAGCAGGACGCTCTGGTTGAGCAGCACGAATCCCGCCTGCCGCAAGCCGCGGCAGGCCGCCTCGGTCGCATCGGTGATCTCGCGCGGATGGTTGAAATGGGTGACGACCGTGATCATCAGCCGGCCTTGCAAGGCAGCGATCAGCCCTGGCGTGATGCGTGAAGGCAGCGCGACCGGCACGCGGGTGTGGATGCGCATCAGCCGCACATGCGCGATCGCCTCGATGCGGGCGCGGATTTCGTTGAGCGCCTTGTCGGGCAGCGAGAGCGGGTCGCCGCCGGTCAGGATCACCTCGCGGATCTCGGGGTGGGAAGCGATATAGGCGAGCGCCGGCTCCAGGGCTTCGCGCGTATAGCCGCGTCCGATCGAGGTCAGGGACTCCTTGCGGAAGCAGAAGCGGCAATAGACCGCGCATTGATAGGTGGGAAACAGCAGCACCCGGTCGGCATGGCGATGCGTCAGCCTGGGCACCGGACTGAAGGCGAGGTCGCCGATCGGGTCGTCGAGCTCGCCTTCGCCGGTCACCAGCTCGTCGGGAGACGGGATGACTTGCGCCCGGATAGGATCGGCGGGGTCTTCCCAGTCGATCAGGTCGAGATAGGATTTGGGGATACGCACCTTGTGGCGGGAGGCTGCTTCCTGGGCCGTCGCGCGTTCGCCTGGCGACAGCGGCTGCACGGCCAGATCGCGCACATGGCGCACGCCGGCGCGGATGTCGTCCTGCCAGGCGGCGTCGGCATCGGAAACGGGCTCAACTTCGGCCGTCGTCGCATCGTGGAGCTGTGTGATCATGGGGTTCTCGAGGTTTTTAGCGGACCTATCGGCCGGATGGCCTGCCGGGTCAACCGCCTTGCGCCGGCCTTCCCCGTGTAGCAAGGAGGGTCTGTGCTCTCGAAAATGCCGCGGAGAAGACCCGGGATGAGACTTGTGGTGTTGGTGGTGCTAGCCACGGTGGCAACTGGATGTGTGAGCTCTCCGGTGGATTATGGGGCCTCGCTTTCGACGCAAGACCCGAAATGGATATCGCCGGAATGCCAACAGGCCCGGGTCGAGGCCTCGAACTATGATGCGCGTGAAAAAGAGCATCCCGGTTGGGGGACCGGTGTCTTCCTTGGCCCTTACGGATTGGGTCTCGCGGCAGCCATCAAGGAGCACGAGCAAAGGGAGCGCAAGATATTCGCCCGCAGGATACATTTGCAGTGCTCGAGTTTGCCGCTGCCGAACGAACTCGCGGGCGAGCCGGGCCCCCCGGCCACGACAAAATATCCATAGACGATGTGGTTTGATGCTCTGAAGGCAGGCCAGCGTTTGATGGGATCGCAGAAGCGGAAGCAGGACTGAACTTGGGAACGCCGGCGATGACGATCATTTACGAATTCGCGGTTGTCGAGGGCCAGGAATGGGTGCTTCCGGTCGACGAGGCCTACTACGAGGTCTTCTCCTCCCTTGACGGAACACCCCTCGAGAACTGGGATTCACCGGTCATGCGCCGCGTGTCGGAGGGCGACCCCCTCTCTTCGGACTTCCCTTGGCTTGGCGAGCATGCGCCGCTTTTGCGCAAGCCTGCCGTCGACGCGCTGAAGGCATATCTGCTGCCCTATGGCCAGCTGATCCCGTTGCGCGGGGAAGAGGTCTGGCTTTTCAACGCGACCACCGTGATCGATGCGCTGGACGAGGAGCGGTCTGGAATCGTCTATTTTGATGACGGCGCCATTCTCGCGATCGAGCGATACGAATTCGATGCGGACAAGATCGGCACCGCCGAAATTTTCAAGCTGCCGATGCGTGCGTCCCCGGTGTTCGTCAACGACACATTCGTCAATCGCGTGCGCGACGCCGGACTGCGGACGGTATCGTTCAAACCCAGGTGGCGTCGCATCGAAGCGTGACGTTTGACGACCCTGCGATGCCAACTAGATCAGGTTCTGTCCGCCATCGATGCGGATCGTCTCGCCGGTCGTGAATTCGCTTTCCATGAGGTAGAGATAGGCAGGGGCGACGTCGGCGGGCGTAGCGACCTTCCTCGCGGGCAGGCGGGCGGCCATGCCGGCGAAAAAACCGGATTTGGCCTCACCGACGAGTTCGTCCCACATCGGCGTGTCGACCCATCCCGGCGACACGATGTTGACGCGCGTCGGGGCCAGCTCCAGCGCCAGCGCCCGGGCGAAATAGCTGAATGAACCGGCGATCGCGGAAACAACCGAGCCTCCGGGAACCGGCGGGCGGTCCTTGTTGATGCCTGATGTGAAGGTCATGGACCCTCCGGCTTTCAGCGTGCGCACGCCATGTTTGGCGAGCATCACGGCGCCGATCAGCTTGTTGTCGACGAAGCGCCGCACGTAGTCCATGTCGGTCTGGCCGATCGGGTCGTTGGGCGGCGGCGTGCCGGCTGTCGAGACGAGGTGGTCGAAGGCACCGGTTTCGTCGAACATCCGGGCAATATCCGCCTCTTTCGTCATATCAGCGGAAAGGCTTCGCACGCGACCGCCCGGGCCGAGCGTCCGTTCCGCGGCCTTGAGCTTTTCGCCCGAGCGGCCGACGATCACCAGCTCCGCGCCGCGCTCCAGCGCGGCTGCCGCTACGCCGAGCCCTACGCCGGAACTGCCTCCGACGACAATAATTCTCTTGCCCTTGAGCGATGCCATGGGAACCTCCGTCTTCAGGATGGACTGCTGGATTACGCCTTGCCGGCGTGGGCCGCCTCAATGTGGGCGACAATGATCTTGCTCATCTTGTACATCGCCTGCCGCGCCCGGCCCGCCTTGTCGCGGTCCGGGTCGTTCATCAGGCGCAGCGCCGCTTCGGGGATCACCTGCCAGTAGACGCCGAATTTGTCCCTCAGCCAGCCGCAAGGCTTTTCTGCGCCGCCGCCCGCCGTCAGCGCGTTCCAGTAATAATCTGTCTCGGCCTGGTCCTTGGTCTCGATGTAGAGCGAGATCCGCTCGTTGAACGGCGGCATCGAGCCGGCATTGAGCGCCGTGAAGCGCTGGCCCTCGAGCTCGAAGTCGAAAATCGCGTGCGGCACCGTTTTATTCGTGCCGCCGACGAAATCGGTGAATTCGATCGCCTCAAGCGCCCGGCCATTCTTGAACACAGACAGATAGAAGTCGCGCGCCTCTTCGGCGTTAAGATGGAACCAGAGGAAGGGGTGAACGGTAGCCATGCTGCTCTCGTGACGTTTGATCACAAATCCTGCGAGCATTCTGTCCAGCATGCGCTGGACAGACAATCCAAACTTTGGCAAGGATTTGTGATCAAATCTCACAGATTGGCCATGATCCGCAGACTTCCCCCACTCAACGCGCTGCCGGCCTTCGAGGCCGCCGCGCGGCATTTGAATTTCTCCAGGGCAGCCGACGAGCTCAACGTCACGCACGGCGCCGTCAGCCGGGCGATCAAGCACCTTGAGGAACAGCTCGGCGTGCTTTTGTTCGAGCGCGCGACGCGCTCGGTGCGCCTCACCGCCGTGGGCGAGCCCTATGCGAGGGCGGTCCACGAGATGCTCGACCAGCTCGCGGCCGCCACCCAATCGGCGACGGCCGCCCATTCGGGCTCGACATTGAACGTCTCCACCTCCGACGGCTTCGCGGGAAAATGGCTGGTGCCGCGGCTCTATCGCTTTCATCGCGCGCATGGCGACATCGACGTCAGGATTTCGACGACGGGCAGGTTGACCAATTTCCTTGGCGACGGCATCGACGTCGCCATCCGCTATGGCGCCGGAAACTATCCGGGTCTCACATCGGAATTCCTCACTGGCGAGGAGGTGTTTCCAGTGTGCAGCCCGAGGCTCATGCAAGGCGCCTGGCCCCTGGAGAAGCCCGACGATCTCAGGCATCACACGCTGATCCATGATGGTTTCCCGATCGGCTGGGCGGCCTGGCTGTCCAGCGCGGGAGTGGAAGGCGTGGATCCGCGGAGCGGGATTACCTTCGATTCCGCCACTTTCGCCGTCGAGTCGGCCGTGCAAGGCGAAGGCGTGGTACTTGGCCGGACCATGCTCGTGGCGGCCGACCTCGCCACCGGAAGGCTTGTCCGCCCTTTCGGCCACGCGCTGAAATCGGTTTCCAGCTTCTACCTGGTCTACCCGCCGGACGCGGTCCGCCGGCGCAAGGTGAAGGCTTTTCGCGATTGGCTCTTTTCGGAAATGACGGCGTAGCGTGCCACGGCCGCTTCCGGAGAATAGCCTCTGTGCTTATCCCCTCAGCCCCGGTGCCTCCTGCCCGGTGCGCTCGACATATTCGGTGTAGCCGCCGCCATAGGTGTGGATGCCTTCCGGCGTCAGTTCCAGCACGCGATTGGACAGCGCCGCCAGGAAATGGCGGTCGTGCGAGACGAACAGCATGGTGCCCTCATATTGCGACAGCGCCTCGATCAGCATCTGCTTGGTGACGATATCGAGATGGTTGGTCGGCTCGTCCAGCACCAGGAGGTTGGGCGGGTCGAACAGCATCAGCGCCATCACCAGCCGCGCCTTTTCGCCGCCCGAAAGCACCCGGCACTTCTTCTCGATCTCGTCGCCGGAAAAACCGAAGCAGCCGGCGAGTGTCCGAAGCGGCGCCTGACCGGCCTGCGGAAAATTGTCCTCCAGCGTCTGGAACACGGTGCGCTCGCCTTCGAGCAGCTCCATGGCATGCTGGGCGAAATAGCCCATCTTGACGCTCGGACCGCGCGCCACCGAGCCCTGGTCGGGATCGGACGCGCCGGCCACCAATTTCAACAGCGTCGACTTGCCCGCGCCATTGACGCCCATGATGCACCAGCGCTCGCGTCGGCGCACCTGGAAGTCGAGCCCTTCATAGATCGAACGGCTGCCATAGGCCTTGTGGACGTTCTTCAACGTCACGACGTCCTCGCCGCAGCGCGGCGCCGGCTGGAACTCGAAATTCACCGTCTGGCGGCGCTTCGGCGGCTCGACCCGATCGATCTTGTCGAGCTTCTTCACCCGGCTCTGCACCTGGGCCGCATGCGACGCGCGCGCCTTGAACCGTTCGATAAAGGCGATCTCCTTGGCCAGCATCGCCTGCTGGCGCTCGAACTGCGCCTGCTGCTGCTTGTCCGCGATCGCGCGCTGCTGCTGGTAGAATTCGTAATTGCCGGAATAGGCGGTAAGCGACCCGCCGTCGATCTCCACCACCTTGTTGACGATGCGGTTCATGAACTCGCGGTCGTGCGAGGTCATCAGGAGCGCGCCGTCATAATTCTTCAGGAACTGCTCGAGCCAGATCAGGCTTTCCAGGTCGAGATGGTTGCTCGGCTCGTCGAGCAGCATGGCGTCGGGCCGCATCAGCAGAATGCGTGCCAGCGCCACGCGCATCTTCCAGCCGCCGGAGAGTTTTCCGACGTCGCCGTCCATCATCTCCTGCGAGAAACCGAGACCGTCGAGCACTTCCCGCGCCCGGCCGTCGAGCGCATAGCCGTCGAGTTCCTCGAAGCGGTGCTGCGCCTCGCCATAGCGTTCGATGATCTCGTCCATCCGGTCCGCCTGGTCGGGATCAGCCATAGCCGCCTCCAGCGCCGCCATCTCGGCCGCCACTTCGCTCACCGGCCCGGCGCCGTTCATCACTTCGGCCACCGCGCTACGGCCGTCCATATCGCCGACATCCTGGCTGAAATAGCCGATCGTGACGCCGCGATCGACCTGCACCTGGCCCTCGTCGGGCTGTTCCTGCCCGGTGATCATGCGAAACAGTGTTGTCTTGCCGGCGCCGTTGGGGCCGACGAGCCCGACCTTCTCGCCTTTCTGCAAGGCGGCCGACGCCTCGATGAAGACAAGCTGACGGCCGTTCTGCTTGCCGATGTTTTCAAGTCTGATCATGGGGTGGTCCGGGAGGGCTGATGTGAGGGTGCGGGAGTTGCCCCGGCCCATACGCGAATGACAGCGGCGGGGAAAGAGGCAGAAGCGCCGCAGCGGGCGCAGCGCTTTTACGTCTTCCCACAGCGGAGGAGGGAGAAGCGCCCTCCAGACACACTTCAGAAACAAGAGTCAACATCCAGGAAAAACTGGAGAAAAGCGGTGCTGCGATAACGACCCCCGCGGCGGCCTGAACCGGTCGCGGCGCAACGCAAAGGGATGATCCCGAAAATGCAACGACGTTCGACCGGATGGATGGGTGCCCTGCTTGGCATTTCGTTTGCCATCAATGCGGTCGCACCGTTGGGTGCGGAAGCGGCGGTTAGCCGGAGCGAGTCCTGCAGCCGGCTCGGTCTTCAATTCGACGGAGCCATCGAAACGAAAAACGACCCCGGTGCCAGTGCGATCCATCTCGCCGAGGCAACCGCGCTCCAGAACAAGGCCAGCCGTTTTTGTGCCGAACGCAAGGAGGCGCAGGGCATCCGTACCTTCACCAACGCCTTGAAACTTCTGGGAGTGACACCGGTCGACCTGAACCAATGACGTCCACCATCTTTGAAACAAGGAAGCCTTTCATGAACAAGCCCCTCCTCTCCGCGCTTGGCCTGGCCATTGCGCTCGGTCTCGCAATGCCGGTCGTCGGCGCCAACTCCGCCGACGCGGCCGCCACCACCGCGGCAGCCTCGACCGCGGCTCCCCTCGCTGCCGCTGCCGTGAAGAAGCCGGTCAAGGCGGCCGCGCACAAGCATGTCAAGCATCGCAAGCACGCCAGCAGGCATGTGAAGAAGCCTGTACGCAAGCACAGCCACAAGCACGCCGTCAGGAAGCACAAGGCCGCGGCTTGATCTTCTCAAGCCCGAACAAGGAGATAGAACGGTATCTTGAATCCCTTGATCGTTTTTTCCTGACGTCGTCCCAGGGAAAAGCCGCCCTCGCGCAAGCGACGGCGGCTTTTCTTTTCGGACTGGCTGAAGGCTTTCCTTCTCTGCTGCCGAGAAGGTAACGCGCTCACTGCAACTGCGGCTTCTTCAGGAAACTGTCGCGATCGGCGGATTTGACGCGCAGCCAGGTTTCACGGCCGTCGCGCAGGACCCGCATCGGGATCTCGGCGCCGGCCGAACCGCTCTCCCATAGTTTGCGATAGAAATCGGCCAGCCCGTCGACCGCGCCGTCTCGTATGTCGGAGATGACGTCGCCCTCGCGCAGGCCCGCCTTGGCGGCCGGACCGCCTTCGGTCACGCTCATCACCACCACCCGGCCGTCGCTTTCGGCCGAGAGGGCGCCGAGCCATGGCCGTGGCGGCCGCGCCACCTGGCCGCGCGTCAGGAGATCGTCGAGGATCGGCGGCAACAGGTCGATCGGCACCACCATGTTGATATCGGCGACCTCGCCGTTGCGGCTCATCTGCAGGCGCAGCGACCCGACGCCGAGCAGCGCGCCCTTTGCATCGAACAGCGCCGCGCCGCCCCAGGAAGGATGCGCCGGCGCGATGAAGATCGCTTCCTCGAGCAGATATTCCCAATAGCCGGCGAATTCCTGCTTGGTGACGATCCTGGCCTGAACCGACTGGCCGATGCCGTCGGCGAGCACCACGCCGTCCCCGATCCTGGCCCTGCCGGCGTCGCCCAGCGCCACCGCCGGCAGGCCAAGCGGCGCCAGCGCCTGAACCAGGCCAAAGCCCGATTCCTGGTCGTAGGCCAGCGCATGCGCAGGCACGACGCGGCCGTCATGGGTCGTAAGCCACACCTCTTCCGCCTCGGTAATGAGATAGCCGATGGTCAGCACCAACCCATTGTCGCGGATAACGACGCCGCTGCCTTCGCGCAGCGTGCCTAATGCCCCGGCAGTAAAGGCATCGTCTGGAATGGTGGCGCGCACCGCCACGACGGAGCGTCTGTTGGGATTGATGGGCATGCTCTTGTCCTGGACGGGCTTGGGGGTCACGTTCCTATAGGTATGGCACGCGAACCAAGGCGCAAGGGGTTGGAGGCATCCCCTCCATCCTTTCGAAGCCCGAAGGGAAGATGAGAGGCATGGTCATTGACAATAGTTCAACGCAAGTTGAACTTTCCCGTTTGCAGCCCTAGCTGTAGGTGCAACTGCCAGTCCCGCTTCCAACCTGTCTCTCCCCACAATACGAGGCCCTGCGATGACCGAATACAATCCGCCGAAAGTATGGACCTGGAATAAGCCGAGCGGCGGCGCCTTCGCCAGCATCAACCGCCCGATCGCCGGCCCGACGCATGACAAGGTGCTGCCGGTGGGCAAGCACCCGTTGCAGCTCTATTCGCTGGCGACGCCGAACGGCGTCAAGGTGACGATCATGCTGGAGGAACTGCTGGCGCTTGGCCACAAGGGCGCCGAATACGACGCCTGGCTGATCAGGATCAACGATGGCGACCAGTTCGGCAGCGGCTTCGTCGAGGTCAATCCGAACTCCAAGATCCCCGCACTGATGGACCGCAGCGGCGCCACGCCCATCCGCGTCTTCGAGTCCGGTTCGATCCTCACCTATCTCGCCGAAAAGTTCGGCGAGTTCCTGCCGACCGACCAGCCGGCGCGCGCCGAGACCCTGTCCTGGCTGTTCTGGCAGATGGGCTCTGCCCCTTATCTCGGCGGCGGCTTCGGTCATTTCTATGCGTACGCGCCGACCAAGATCGAATACGCCATCGACCGCTTTGCCATGGAAACCAAGCGCCAGCTCGACGTGCTCGACCGCCGCCTGGCCGAAACCGAATATCTTTCCGGCGCCGGCTACTCGATCGCCGACATGGCGGTCTGGCCCTGGTATGGCGGACTGGCGCTCGGCCGCATGTACAATGATTCCGGCGAGTTCCTTTCGGTGCAGGATTACAAGAGCGTGCAGCGGTGGGCGAAGGCGATCGACGAGCGCCCCGCGGTCAAGCGCGGACGCATGGTCAACCGCGCCTTCGGCGAACCCGCGATGCAGCTGCACGAACGCCACGACGCCAGCGATTTCGACACGAACACGCAGGACAAGCTCGCGGCTGAGTGAGCTGCGAGGGCGGGCAGCGGCGCTGCCCGCCCTCCGTTTGATTTTGCGAAAGCGTCGATGACGGCAACGTCTCACCTGGAGGCGTGGACATCACGCCGATCCGCTCCGCGCCGTTCAAGACGGCAATGCGTCTTCTTCTATCATCGTCCGACGTCAACAGCGGTCCTCTCACACAGGCCCCATAGAAATCTGTTGCGCAAATGCCGGCCGGGGCGCAACGTGTTGCCAGAAGATCGATGCAAGGGAGCAAATCGATCCTGCGGCGCGGCGTCCTTGTCGCGCAGAGTATGCCTAGGGTTGCCGCGGCGTCCTTTTTTGGCGCGAGCACGCGGCCTTGGTTTGGTCGGGGGAACAAATGACGCTCACGCTGATCGGGGCCGGCTTCGGGCGCACCGGTACATGGTCGACCTTCGTCGCGCTGAACAGGCTCGGCCTGCCCTGCTACCACATGCAGGAAGTGATCCTGAACAAGGCCAACAAGGGCCATCTCGATTTCTGGCGCAAGGTGGCCAACAGCCCGCCCGGCACGCAGCAGGACTGGAGCCGGGTATTCGGCAATTACAAGGCGACGGTCGACAATCCAGGCTGCTGCGTGTGGCGCGAACTGATGGCCGCCTATCCCGACGCCAAGGTGCTGCTCACCTTGCACCCGCGCGGCGCGGAAGCCTGGTACGAGAGCACCATCGACACGATCTACTTCACCGAGAATGTCTGGCAGTTCAAGATCCTGGAATGGCTGACGCCGTTCGGCCGGAAATTCGGCGACATGTCACGCAGGCTGATCTGGGGCCGCACGCTAGCCGGCGTCATGGGCAACCGCGCCAAGGCCGTGGAGCGCTACAACGCATATGTCGAGGAAGTGAAGGCGGCGGTGCCGCCGGAAAAGCTGCTGGTGTTCAAGGTCAGCGAAGGCTGGGCCCCGCTCTGCCACTTCCTCGACGTGGCGCAACCGAACGAGCCCTTCCCCAATCTCAACGACCGCGAGGCCATCAAGAAGATCATCGCCGACATCATCAAGGGCTCCTACATCATGCTGGCGCTAAGCGTGGCGGCCGTTATCGCGGTGATCGCGGCGCTATGGTGGTGGCTGGGGTAGTTGGGCGCCGTTCGTCGATCCCTCGGTGCAGCGGGAGCGAAGCGACGAAGGCTTTGCGATCCAGGCCACGCGATTGCGAAAAAGCGCTGCGGTCAAAACAAGGGCGTCGTTGTCGATACCGCCAAGCAGGCTGAATCGCGCGATCACCGCGTTAATTGGTGCCGCCGTCCGAGGACCGTCGTACCCGAATCTCGATACGCCGGCGTTCCCGAACATCGCCAACGTGGCTGCCATCGGCGATAATGTCTCCCGGCATTACGAGCTGTGCCGCTGACAACGGAATGATCTTCACACTGCCCAGCCGTCCCGTCTGGATCAGCGCGTTCGCTACCGCGATAGCGCGCGAGAGCCCCAGCCCCGCATTGTCGGCCGGGGTCAAATCGCTGATAGCGCTGGCTCCGTTCATCGCCGAGATCGCAACCGCATCGAGGTTGGACGGCTTGGCCGGATTGATTTTCTGCTCATCCGTGTGACCGACGATCTCGACGACATCGACTTTGTAGCGTGTCAGCAAAGACAGAACGTCGTCCGTGACCTTGGTCTGCAAACGAGCCCGGAACGCGTCGGTGAGAGCAGCGCTGCCACGTTCAAATGTATAGCCGTCGTCGCTCAACGTTATCATCGGCGGCCACTGCATCGACGATTCAGCGTCCGCGCTCCTGTCGTTGGAGGCCGAGAGCGTCTTTTCAAGTCGGTCCAGCAGACGGGGGTCGGCGGCTTTGGCTTCGCTGATTTCGAGCAGCAATTTCCGCAGCGTCGGATCTGACGTCGGCGCGGCATCGATGCCCTTTTCCGTAAGCCCGTCGATCACCGCTTTGGCCGCAACGAGCTCGGTCCAGTTGGCTGGCGGCAAAGGAAGCGCCGCTTTTGGAAACAGCGCCTGCAGGCGCGCCAGTTCGGCACGCATGTCGGCAAGCTGGCCCACCGTGATGTCCAGGTTCGCGGAGGCCTGCAGCTCGGCGATCCTCTCATCTTTTCGCTGTGCGATGCTGGCCGAGACCAGAAGGAGGCAGAAAAGCAGAAGGAGGAGAAGCTCGGCCATTGTGAGCCCAAGCACCACGCCTCGGCGATGGCCGCGTTCCCCTTCGGCGATAAGCGAGGAAGGCATCTTCATCGACATCGTCCCACACTGACCATGCAACGCGCTTTAGCCGCCACGCCAGAGCCGTCTGAATAGACCCTGCCGCGTCGGCGCTCGATCATAACCCTCAAATGTCGCCGCAAGTTTGTCGAGCACATCGCTGGCCCGAAGCGCTTCCGCCGTGGACTGTTCCAGCCCGCGCCGAAGCTCCGCCACATCGCCAAGACGGGAAGAGAAATCGCTCATGGCGGTTTCGATCGCCCGCTGCAAACCGGCCACGACCGGCTCCAGCCGAACCTCGATGACCTTGTCGGGTGTCGACATGCCAGCGAGCTTGTCGGCCATCATCTGTGTCGCGGTCGCAATCTGCGTGCTGGCGCTGGTCAGGATGGCGTTGATATCGTGAACTGCCTTGGCTGTCTGGTCGATGCCGCCCCGCAGCTCCTTGGTGTCTATTCCGCTCTGCATCGCCAGCGAGGATGCCCTGATGTGCTCGGAAGCTTCCTTGGCGAGCAGGTCCAGAGACTGGACCAGGGATTTCGCCGAGGTTTCCACTTGCGTTCGTATCTCGTGATAGCCCTCTTGCAGCATCTGCTGGTTGGAGCGTTGGAAATGGTTCATCTCGCTCAGGATGCCATCGAGTTCCCGGCGCACCTTGCGGGATGCTTCTGCGAGCTCGAGACGTGACACGCGTTCCACTTCCATGGGGTCGCGTCGGAGCTGATTGAAGACGATGCGAAATGCAATGCCGGCGATGGTGGAGGCAACCGCGATGCCGAAATTGCGCACGATCTCGTCGACTGCGCCACCGCCTCCATACTGGTAAAGCGAAACGGCGAGGCTGGTGAGCGTGAAGATGAAGCCCATATAGTAGAAGTTGTCCCCGGTTTGGTCGTCGCGCAGCCGGAGCCCGCGCGCGATCATGATCATCGCCGCGTAGCCCATCATCAGCGCGATCGGCACGAAGGTAACGACGAATGCCGACACGGAAAGCGATTTGGCCACGACTATGTAGGCGGCGCCCAGGCCGGTAAAAACGATAAAGACCAGTGGCGCCGCAGCGTCCAACTGCCGGCTGGCCACGCGCGGCCGCCTCACCCTTCAACTCCTTGCAACGACTTGGCAGAGCTGAAAACGCCGTGATTGTAATCAATCCACTGCTGCCAGAATGCCATCAACGCGACGCTGTCGACGGGCGACTTCGCCCGGCGTATGAGCCAGATCGACACATCGCTGCCAGCGAGATCCGTAGCGAAGCGGTTTGCCGCGGGCGACTTTTTGAAGGCATCGAAATCTGTGGCGCCGCGGTAGTGAGAGAAGAATTCGGTATTCTCGAACATGTCCGAAACGACAATCAGCCGCGAGGGGACCGCACGCGTTTTCTGGGCGACCAGATGGCTGACGGCTATCGACTGAATGCCGGCCATGATCGGCGAGCTGTCGGCCTTGTTTGCCTCGACCGCTTTTTCAAGCGCAACCAGCAGCGGCTGGCCGAATCCCGCTTGCCAACGCTCTCGCGCCAGCGCCGCATTGCCGGTGAAAGCACTGAGGTCGCCGCCATTGCCGGGGTTGCACAGCGAGAAGAGTTCTTTCGTATAGGGTACCGCTGATGTAAGGGCCCTGATCTCGAGCAAGCCACCGCGCTGGATGCCGGAGGCGGTATCGCGCAGCAGGGTCTGGATGTTCAGTTTGGTGACGTCAGCGATTGCATCCGTGGTATCGATCAGGATGATGGTTTGCGACGCAGCTCCGACGACCGGGCAAAGCCGATCGTCAAGTTCGACGAGTTGCGAGCGCGCCGAGACATAGACGTAGGTAAAGCCTATCGCGGCGGCAATGAGGCCGAGCGCGAATAGAATAATCCAGCCCCAGTTGACAAGGTTGGAAGGCGAGCGCCGGGACCGTCGACCGCTCATTGGGCTTCAGGCACCAGCACATCCAGTTCGCGATACTGCTTCAACGCAGCCTCGAACTGTTCACCCAAGGCGACCAGCATCTTGTCGAGGTCGCCTTGCGCATCCTTGATGGAAGCTTGCAATTCGTCGCTGTTCCATTCCCCGTCGCGGAAATACTGGACGCCGATGCGGCCGAGTTGGTATGGCCGCGAAAAGCGCTCCGGCGCGGGTGTCGTGCGTACAGCGATATTGGCGTCCCTGTAGATTCGGAACAGGCTGTTTGCCGCACGTTCAAGCTGAGCTTGGTGGGCGTCGAACAGCCCAACCAACCGAGAGCGATGGGCCACGATCGCATCGTGTTCTGTCCGCTGCTTGCTGAGGTCGGCGCGCGCATCGGCGAGTTCGTCCTCATAACCACTGCGAACATCGGAAAGCTCGCCGATCAGGCCTTGCCGCTTGTTTCGATAATTTGCCCGCGCCTCGTCAAGCCGGTGATCAACCGTGGCGTAGCCTGGATAAGTGTCACGCATGCTGAGCCCATCGATCAGGGCAAAGAGTGAAAACATCACACCGAGGAAGAAGAGTATCCAGGAGCGAAATTCGTTCAGCGCGAATGGCGCGCTTAGCAAGCGTCGCATCACCTCGTCGCCATTGGTCGCGATCGTTCCGGCAACCTCGCGGTAATGCGCCAGACCAAGATTGATGGCAATCGCTGCGCCGATATAGGCCGCGATGGCGAGAATGCCGACAAACTTACGGAAAATCGAGCGATGCGCGATCTCGCGCACGCCATAGAGGGCGAACATCAGCGCGACGCCGACATTGAGAATCGCGAAGATCAGCGCCTCGACGATGCCGCCGACCAGCCCGAGCTCGTTTCGCTTTGCAAGCAGTTCGCCATTGATGACGAGCTCTGCCATCACCAGCGCCACCACAAAGAGCCATTTCAACGTCGTACCGATGGCGGTGGTCTTCTTGCAGGGCCGGCGAAGCCCGTTCTGATCCTTGAAATCACGATGCCAGGACTCTGCCTCCTTCAGATCGCGACGCAGCCCATGCAGATCATCGATTCCCATCTGCAATTCGGCTTTCAAGTCGGAGAGACCAGCCGTGGATGCCGCTTTTATATTGGCAAAGCGCGATTCAAAGTCGAGGTCGATGAGACGCTGCCTGAACCCCGCAAGTTGGTTCTCCAGATGATCGTGGGATTGTTTCTGGGCGGCTCCGACCAATTCGATGATATCGTTTTCAACGGCATCGTAAGGTAGGTCATCGCTTTGAGGCAGATTCTCCCTGCCCCGCTTCTCGCCTTTCTCCGCAAGCCGCATATCCGTTGCAATGCGCTGGACGTCAATGTCGGGGAATGACTCTGTCGTCGGCCTATAGGCATGCGGCGGCCGCAACAGCCGTTGCTTGAGCTTTTCCAGTGACCCGAACATTCCACCCCACGTACACTCTTCCGACCACCCGGATCGAGGCTAGCGGTAAGCTCCGGATTCTTCAACGAGTTTCGCCCAATCGAAAGTGGAGCTTTTGCGGACGCAAAAGCACGGCAATTCCATCAGAATGACTGTCTACTGCTAGGGAGCCGTATTTTACTCTGCGCCGTATACTGTATGGTCGCTGTCGCCGAAGGGCGGAGAAAAAGAGAGCGGGCATTCTGCTTCGCCAAACGCCGCCCCTCACCGCAACTCCACCCACACCGGCGCGTGGTCGCTGGCGCCGTCCTCACCGCGCACGTCGCGGTCGATGCCGGCAGCCTTGAGCTTGCGGGCGAGCTTCTTCGACAGGAGGATATGGTCGAGCCGCAAGCCCGCATCGCGCGGCCAGCGGTTCCGCCGGTAATCCCAGAAGGTGTAGAGCGTCTCTTTGGGGTACACCTTGCGCAGTGCGTCCGTCCAGCCTTGCTCGATGAGCGCCGCAAAGGCTGCCCGGCTTTCCGGCTGTACCAGCGCGTTATCGTCGTAGGAGCGCGTGGCATAGATATCGCGCGGCTCGGGCACGATGTTGTAGTCGCCCGCCAGCACCACCGGCAGACCGGTGTCGAGCAACTGTTCGGCATGCGCCGCCAACCGTGCGTGCCAGGCGAGTTTGTACTGAAATTTCGGCCCCGGCTGCGGGTTGCCGTTCGGCGCGTACAGGCAGCCGATGACGATTCCGTTCACCGCCGCCTCGATGTAGCGGCTCTGCCTGTCGGCATCGTCGCCGGGCAGCACATCGCGCGTCAGCACCGGCTCGGCGCCCCGCGCCAGTATGGCGACGCCGTTCCAGGTCGGCTCCCCCTTCCACACCGCGCCGTAGCCGGCATCGGCCAGGGCAGTGCGCGGAAACTGCATATCGCGCGCCTTCAACTCCTGCAGGCAGACGACATCGGGTCTTGCCGCCGCCAGCCAGGTCAGCAGATTCTTCAGTCGGCTGTTGACGTTATTGATGTTGAAGGAGGCGATTTTCATCGGCGGGTCAAGAGACGAGCTTGCCCGTCCAAGCCTTCACCGTTTCGGCCAGCGTCTTCAGATGATCGGCGGTCGAAAACCCCGAGATGCTCTTGCGCGGCTTCAGATCGTGATCGCCATCCTCCAACCATACGACCTCGATGCTGTCGGAGAGCCCATAGCCGGCAATCTCGTCGGGCGTGCCGAACTCGTCGCGCGTGCCCTGGAAGATCAGCGTCGGTATCGTCAACCCGGCCAGATGCTTGGTCCGCAACTGCTCGGGCTTGCCGGGCGGGTGGAAGGGATAGCCGAGGCAAAGCAGGCCCGAGATTTCGCCCCTGGCAAACATCTCGTCCGCCACCATCGAGGCGACGCGACCGCCCATCGATTTGCCGCCGATGATCAACGTCCCGGTCACGCCCCTCGCCCTGAGGTCGGCGATCGCCTTGATGTATTCCGGGTTCACTGTCTCGGCGCGCGGCGGCGGCTTGCGGTGGCCATAGCGGCGGGACGCCATATAGTGGAACTCGAACCGCGCGACCTGAAAGCCTACTGCCGCCAGCGCCTTGGCGGTGGCGGTCATCGAAGGAGAATCCATCGACGCGCCAGCGCCATGCGCGAGCAGGATGGTGACGGGAGCTGTGTCGTCGCCGTCGAAGAGGAAGGTGGTCATGGAATAGGGCTCCCGTGGCTCGGCGTTGGTGACCCCTTCTCCCCTTGTGGGACCCGAAGGGCGGGCGAGACCGTTGGCTCGCCCCGGGGTGGTCTCGCGAAGCTCGGCCGGATCACGGGTGTTCCAGGAAACGCAAACGCCTCATTCCGACACGCACCCCTCAACCGTCTCGGCGCTGCGCGCCGATCCACCTTCTCCCAAAACGGGAGAGCTTTACCCCGCCGATTTCGCCAGCTGCATGTCCACGAACTGCACGCCCTTGGCCGCAACTCCAGCCCACTCCGACTCCGCGTCGAGCTCCAGATACCGCGCCCACAGCCGCCGCGCTTCCAGCAAATTGCCGGCGTCGAATTCGAGCCGGGCGAGATTGAAAACCGGATCGGCGTAATTGCCGTCGAGCGCGATCGCCTTCCACAAGTGCCTTCGCGCCGACGCCGTCTTGCCCTCCTCGCTCATCAGCCCGGCGAGATTGAACCAGGCCTCGACGAAAGCCGGATCGAGCTTGATCGCGCGCGCATAGTCATGGGCCGCTTCCGCCGGGTGGCCGCCGGCGCGCAGGCAGTTGGCGCGGTTGAAGGCGGCGATCGCGTCGCCTGGATCGATTGCAAGGCAGCGCCGGTAGAGCGCGGCGGCACCATCATGGTCGCCGCCCTCCTCCGCCGCTTCGGCCTCGGCGAACAGCTCTTCCAGCGGATCGTCGTCGGAGGCGCCGAGATCGAACAGCAATTGCCCGTCGAGCTCGCTCTCGCCGCCATCCAGATAGATCGCATCGGGCCGCCCGGATGCCGAGCCGACCGCGAGCGACTTGGCGGTGAGCGAAGCCACCGGGCCGGAACGATGCACCGAGCGCGCGATCGCGCCCCATGTCGCGCCGCCGGCGACCAGCCCGGCATATTTGCGCGCCAGGATCAGGTCGCGGAAGGAATAGGGTTCCGAGTCATGTTCGAAGGCATCGAACAGCGACAAGAGATCGAGGTCGGCGCCGGATAGCTGCGACTGATCGATCAGCGATTGCCGCGACAGCGAGGAGGCCTCAGGCGCCTTCATCAGTCCGAGCAGGCGCAGAAAACCGTTCTCGCTGAGCAATGTGCGCCCGGCGCCGCGCTCGGCGGCGACGCGGCGTTCGACCTCGACATCGCCGGTCTTCGTGAGCCCGGCTTTGACCAGCCCGGCCTTGAACAGCAGACCGCGACCGAACACGACATGCGTGGTGCGCCGGATGACACCGCGCCTGAGTTCGCCATGCTGGCGCGCGACCTCGCGCGCCGCCAGCCTGAGCGGAAACGCCGCCAGCGCGCCGATCGTGCCGAATATAGCGCCGGCTGGTGCCGTCACTTCTTGCTCTTGCCGACCGCCTTCAGCAGGTTGGCTTTCAGCGGATTTTCAGCAGCGCCGCCCGCGGCCGTCTTGGCCTTGGCGGCGGGCTTCTCGTCGGCCTTGCTCTTCGACTTGGCCGGCGGCTTCGACTGCGACTGCGACAGGCTCGCCTTCAGCGCATCCATCAAATTGATGACGTTGCCGCGCTCGGGTGCCGCCGCGATGATAGGCTTGTGGCCCTTCAGCTTCTCGCGGATCATCGCCATCAGCGCGATCTCGTAGCGATCCTCGTAGTTCTTCGGATCGAAGGTGGTTTCCTTCTGCTTGATCAGCGCTTCGGCGAGTTGCAGCATTTCAGGATCCGGGTTGCCGGCAGGGATATTGCCGAAATATTCAGCCGTGCCGCGCACTTCGTTCGGGTTCCTCAACGTGCACACGAACATGCCGTTTTCGCGCGCGCCGATCGTCACCACGCGCTCGCGGCTGGACAGGACTAGCCGCGCGATCGCCAGCTTGCCGGATTTGCGCATGGCTTCGCGCAGCACGGCGAAAGTCTCCTCCGCCATCGCGCCGTCCGGCGCCATGTAATAGGGCGCGTCCTGGTAGATGACGTCGACCTCGTCCTCGTCGACGAAGGCCTCGATGTTCATCGTGTGGTTGGATTCGATGCGCACCGCGTCGAGGTCGCTATCGTCGATGATGATGTACTGCTTGTCCTCGTACTCGTAGCCCTTGACCAGGTCCGAACGCTCGACCAGTCCGAGTTCCGGATCGACCGGCTTCATGTTGATGCGGTTGTGGGTCTTCTTGTGCAACTGGTTGAACGAGATGCGCTCGCTGGCGCTGGTGGCGGGGTATAGCCGCACCGGACAGCTCACCAGACTGAGCTTGAGGTAACCTTTCCAACTTGCCCTGGGCGCCATGATGAACTCCTACGCGGCCATGCACTGAAACTTTTCGCAGCGCTTTCGTCCGAAGGACGAACAAGGCTGCGCAAATCCTACACCGACCCCGCACCTTACCGGCAAATCCTGACGAAATGTTTTAGGACGCCGGAAGGGCCGCGAGTAGAGAATAATTCAAATTGTCAAAAGCGTCGATGGACTTGGGTTTCCTCGCCCCCGCGAAGCGGGGGAGAGGAAACCAATCTATTTGAACGTGGGCAAATCCCGAGCAAACTCGTCGATCTCAGCCCACGGATCGCCCGACGTTTCCAAGAGTCCCGGCAGCGACGCATAGTTCAGGTCCTGCGGCGCGTCGATCGTCTCCAGATCCGCCCAGCTCACCGGCGTCGAGGCCGGCAGGTTGGTGCGGGCGCGCAGCGAATAGGGTGCGGCGGAGGTGTGGCCGCGCGCGTTGCGGTGATAGTCGATGAAGATGCGCTTCTTGCGGTTGTCCTTGCCCATTGTGGTGGTGAAGGTGTCAGGCGCGCTTGCCGCCAGATGCGTGGAAATAGCGCTGGTCGCCTGGTGCAGCGTCTTCCAGTTCTGCCTGGCGGTCACCGGCACGGTGATATGGATGCCCTTGCCGCCCGAGGTTTTGGCGAAGGGGACCAGCCCCAGCCTCTCCAGTTCGCCCTTGATGTGCACCGCGGCCTCCACCACTTCGCGCCAGGAGATCCCTTCGCCCGGATCGAGATCGAAGACGATCTGGTCGGGCCTGTCGAGGCTGGTGCGATGCGTACCCCAGGTGTGGAACTCGACCACGCCGAACTGCGCCAGCGCCAGATAGCCCTTTGCGCCCTCGACCGAGAGGTAGGATTTGGTCTCACCCTCGGAATTGGTCGCCTCGAAGGTGGCAACCGAAGGCGGCATGCCGGTGAAGGCATGGCGCTGGAAGAAGCAGTCCTTCGGCAGGCCGGTCGGGCAGCGCACCAGCGACACTGGACGCCCTAGAATATGCGGCAGCATGAAATCTCCGACCAGCGCGTAGTAGACGGCGATGTCGAGTTTGGTCGGCCCGGTCTTGCCGAACAGGCGCCTGGTCGGGTTGGTTACCCAGATCGTGGCGAGGTCAGCCTCCGCGATCAGCCGCTTGCGCTTGGCCGAAACCGGCGTCGAGAGGCCGACATCCCTGAGGCCGCGAAACACCGCATGGCGCAGAGCATTGTCCGCCGTGCGGTTGGCGTAATGGATATGGGCTGAAAACAGCGGCTTCACCCAATGCATCTCGCGCATGATTTCGCGCGGCGCGCCTTCGGGCGCCATGGCGCCTGATGTGAGCGGCTCCAGCCGGGCCAGAAGATCGGCCGCGGTCTCGGCGTCGAAGCCGGTGCCGACCTTGCCGCGATAGTGAAGCTCGCCGTCCTCGAATTCGGCAAGGCCAAGCGCCGCCAGCCCCTCGGCTGCATCCGAAACGGTGTAGCCGGCGATGACAAAATCGCCGGTTTGCAGCGCCTTCGTCTTGGTCCAGCTCTTCGTGCGGCCGCTCTGGTAGGTCGCGGTTGCGCGCTTGGAGACGACGCCTTCCAGGCCAAGCTCCGAGGCCTGGTCGTAAAGCCCCTGCCCGTCGCCGCCCACGTGATCGCTGTACTGGATCGCGGAGTTGGCGCGCAGGCCGGCGAGCAGTTCGGCCAGCAGCGCCTTGCGCCTTTCCAGCGGCGCCTTGCGCAAATCCCAGCCGTCGAGATGCAGGAGATCGAAGGCGTAGAAATGCAGCTTGCTGCCGGCGCCCTCCGCCAGCGCGTCCTGCAGAAGCGCGAAGCGGGAAATGCCCTTGCCGTCGAGCACGACGATCTCGCCGTCGATGATGGCCTCCCGGCACGGCAGCTTGGCGAAGGCATGCGGCAGATCGCCATAACGCTTGGTCCAGTCGATGCCGCCGCGGGTGATCAGCCTGACCTCGCCACCTGTCAGATGCGCCATGGTGCGGTAGCCGTCGAACTTGATCTCGTGCAGCCAGGACTCGCCGGTGCGGTCGCCAGGATCGTCACCGCCCGGCGGTTTCGGCACCTGTGTCGCCAGTTGCGGCTCTATGCGGGCGGCGGGCGAGGTCTTGACCGCGCCGGGCAAGGCGCCGGGCTTCAGCGTACCGGGCCTTGGCGCAGCCTTGGCCGGCGGCGGCGCCACCAGCTCCTCGATACGGCGGCCGGATTTCACGCTCTCCGGCCGCTCTTCGAGGATGTCGAGCGTGGGATTGGAAGCGAGATCGCGCTCCTTGAACAGAAGCCAATTCTTCTTGCCCTCCTCTTCGCCGGGCTTCGGCTTCAGCCTGGTCAACATCCAGCCGCCATTGAGCTTTTTCCCGGCCAGCCGGAACTTGAAGGCGCCGGTGCGCAAGCTCTTCTCGACATCCTCCATCGGCGCCCAGCTGCCCGTGTCCCAGACGATCATCGGCCCGCCGCCATACTCGCCTTCGGGAATGACGCCCTCGAAGTCGATATATTCGAGCGGATGGTCCTCGGTCTCGACCGCCAGCCTTTTGTCGGCCGGATTGAGCGAAGGTCCGCGCGGCACCGCCCAGCTCTTCAGCACGCCGCCGACCTCAAGGCGCAGGTCGTAGTGATCCGCCGTGGCATGGTGCTTGTGGACGACGAAGCGGTTGCCCTCCTCGGCGATCAACCCACCCGCCGGTTCCGGCGTCTTCGAGAATTCGCGCTTGGCGCGGTAAGGTTTGAGCTTGGAGGGCGTCGTCATGGCATCGACCGTCGCAAGCCAGCCAATTGCAACAACAGAGCGCCATGCCTGCTCGAACGGTCCGATGCGGCATGTATCAGGGTGACTAGCCGAAACGTCGCTGCCAACCAGTCACCACGCTCAATCGTCGGCCGCCGGCGTCAGTTCGAGCTCAGCGGGCGACAGGCCCTGCCGCAGCTGGCTCAAGCGGAATTCGTCGACCCAGTAGGCCTCGCCATCGACCAGCACGCGCGCCCTATAGGTGCCGCCTGAAAAACTCTGCGCGGTGATGTAGACCTTGTGGCGGTCGAGCGCCTTGCGCACCGCGGCACGCTTGGAGTTCTGGCTGTTCACGGCACTGGACATGCGCTTCGCCCTCGGTCGCCCTGACACGGAACTCGACCGCGCTTCGCGGTCCGGCGACTGGCGTCAAGGATGGCGGAGAGCGGCGCGGGTGTCAATTTCCTCGCCGCGGCGGCTTCCCTGCAAGACGCAAGCATAGCCGACGGCATCGGCTCGATTATGTCCGCGAACCTGTGGGCTGGAACAGTATGACATCTTGTTTGGCATATGCGCCGAGGCGGCTCGGCGCTTCTGCTTTCCGCATTGTTAACCTCGGCGCGCCTAGGAATAGGCGGGCTCCGGCCGCGGCGCCAATGCGTCAGAGCGGCGCGGGGATGGCGCGGCCATCCAGGAGAACAAGGCTCATGACCGCTTCCGTGCGAAGCAATGACTGTGAAGTGGCTGTTGTCGGCGCCGGACCTTTCGGACTTGGCGTCGCCACGGCGCTCAGGGCAGCTGATGTAGACGTGCTTGCCTTTGGCAGCCCGATGGGCTTTTGGCGCGAGAACATGCCTCGGGGCATGCGGCTTCGCTCGCCCTGGCGCGCAACCTTTATCGGCAACCCGAACGGCCCGCTCTCCCTCGATTCCTACGCCAGCGGCCAGCGCGTCCAATTGCGCGAGCCATTGCTGCGGCAAGATTTCGTCGACTATGGAATGTGGGTTCAGGCTCAGGCGGTTCCGGATCTCGACACGCGCATGGTGAGCCGTGTCGAACGGACCAATGCGGGATTCCGGCTGATCCTTGCCGACGGCGATGTGGTGCGCGCCGGCCGCGTCATCGTCGCCATGGGCCTGAAGAACCAGGAACTGGTGCCCGCCGCCTTCACCGGCCTGCCCTCCGAATTGGTCAGCCATACCAGCGCGCACACCGGATTCGAAGCCTTTGCCGGCAAGCATGTCGCCGTCGTCGGGCGCGGACAAAGCGCCTGCGAATCCGCCGTCCTGCTGAGAAAGGCGGGAGCCGATGTCGAACTCGTCTGCCGAGGCGACATCCATTGGCTGGGCGCGCCGTCCAGCAGCCGGGGCCGCAATGTGCTAGGCGCCGCCGAGGAACTCCTGGCGTCGCCCTCGCGCGTCGGCCCCTTCCCGTTGTCCTGGCTGATCGAGGCGCCGGGTCTCGTGCATGGTTTGCCGGCGGCGGCACGACGCTGGGTCAATGCGCGTGGCCTCAGGGCCGGCGCGTCGGGCTGGCTGCTGCCGGACTTCGGCGGCATCGAGGTCAAGGCCGGCCGCGTGATCGTCGGCGCCTCCGCCAGCAACTCCGGAATAGACTTGCGGTTCGAGAACGGCTCGACCGCTTACGATCACGTCCTTCTCGCGACCGGCTATCGCATAGACATCGGCAAGCTCGGGCTCTTCGCCCCCGATTTCCTCGATGCGATAGCCTGCCGTGACGGATCGCCTGTCCTTTCCACGGGACTGGAATCGAACATTCCCGGCCTGCATTTTGTCGGCGCCAGCGCGGTCGCGAGTTTTGGCCCGTTAATGCGTTTCACCGCCGCCACCCCGTATGCGGCGCAGGCCGTCACCCGTTTCATACGCACTGCCAGAAGCAAGGGGCAGAACGCACGGCGCTCCACCGTGAGACTGGGCGAAGCCTCGGTTCCCGCCGGCCCGAAGCCGCGTTGAGCATCGCGGGCCCCGCCATGTATCAGCGCGATCAGGCGGGGCTCTCGCCTGTCAAAGCGGAAGAGCTGGGCAACCGGCCGTGCCGGACAGCATGTGAGGATGTAGGCTTGGCGACGTCAGGCGCAGTGTTTCTTGGGGGCGCGCACGGCACGCTTGCCCTGGCGCGCAGCCTCGGCGCGCAAAAAGTGCCCCTCACCTACATCACCAATGATTCGCCGCTGCCGGGCTGGTCGCGATTTGTCGGAGCCACCATCCGCTGGCCCGGCCCAAACGATGAGCGGGCGCTGCCGTTTCTGCTGGAAGCGGCGCGTAAACACCGGCTGGAGGGATGCCTCCTGATCCCGGCCGCCGATCCAGAGGTTCGCCTGGTCTCGGAAAACCTCGCCGCCCTGTCGGCGATCTATAAGATCTTGCTGCCTTCCTGGGATGCGTTGCAGTGGGTCTGCGACAAGCCGTTCCTCTACAGGCGGGCAACCGAGTTGCGGCTGTCCATTCCAAGGACCTATGACATCGCGTCCATGGCGCAGGCCTCATCCCTGGACATGGTTTTTCCGGTCGTTCTCAAGCCTCACATGGGCGGCGGCAACACCCGCATCGCCAGGGCCAAGGTCGTCCAGGCCGACGACAGGGCCTCATTTCTTGCCGCCTATCGCGACGCGGCCGAACAGATCGGCGGCCAAAACGTCGTCGTGCAGGAGCGCGTGCCGGGCGGGGGAGAAAGCCAATTCTCTTACGCCGCGCTCTGGAACGAGGGCAAGCCGATCGCGGAGTTCACCGCGCGCCGCTCGCGGCAGTATCCGGTCGACTTCGGCTATACCAGCACCTTCGTCGAGATCGTCGACGAGCCCCGCGCCGTCGCTGCCGCGCGCACATTGCTGTCGTCGATCGGCCATAGCGGCCTGGTCGAGGTCGAATTCAAGCACGATTGTCGCGACGGCACGCTCAGGCTTCTCGACGTCAATCCGCGCCCCTGGTCGTGGTTCGGACTTTGCGCGCCTGCCGGCGTCGACCTGGGGGCGATGCTGTGGGAGACAGTGAACGGCCGGGCCACCGCAGCCGCTACCGCTCGCCCGGGAACGGCATGGATGTATCTGGCCCGCGACGCTGTTTCATCCGTGACGCTGATGCTGGGCGGCAGGCTTGGCATCGCGGCCTATGTCAACTCCTTCGCGACGGTTCGATCCTGGGCGGCGTTCGCCTCAAACGATCTGCTGCCGGGGCTGATCGAGCTGCCGCTGACGGCATGGCGGGTGCTGACGAGACGGCTGCTGAACCCGGCCGGCCGCCGGCGCTGACAAAATCGCTCTTTATGACGGCCGGTAGTCGAAGATCGCGTAATCGATGGTCCGCACCGCGTCGAGGAAACGCGGCATGGGCGGCGTCACGCGTTGCTGGAAAGACCCAGCATCGTGGATGGCGGGCTTCGCCCATTCGATGGCCCTGTGGCTCGAACTGCCGTAAACGACGAGGCAGGGCCGCGGGTGCCGTTCCAGCGACGACATGAGATTGCCCAGCACGATTTCGAACACGTCCCTGGAAAAGGGATTGTAGAAATAGACCAGCAGCGGCGTCGGCGGGAACTCATACGTCGCGGCATCCGCTTCGATGACCGCAATCTGGCGGCATTTCTGGGCCGGGCTCTTATATCGCTCGATGTTGCGCCGGGCGATTGCGACGAGCTCCCGCGCGAACTCCACACCGACAATCGCGGCGAATGGATAGTGCGAGGCCAGCAGGAGCGTGCGCGACTTGCCCGAACCGATGTCGATGAAGGTGTAGTCTGCGAGATCGTCCGTCAGCCTGTCCATGATGAAGGCGAAGGATCTAGGCGACGTGCAGACGCATTCATTGCCCTGGTCCCGGTGCGGTCCGACGACATCGAGCGCGTCGAGCCGGATCGAACCCGCCGTATCGACGCCATTGTCGCGATCCCACCGGCGCGCCAGCCGGTCGGCAACGAGATGGCGGATGTTGCGTGCGACGAAGCGGCCGCTGTCACCGAGGCCATGCCGCCGCACGAGCCGGAACGGTTCGAGGATTCCTTGCTGCCGGACGAACCGCAGCGCCCTTGCAATGCGTCCTCTCGACCGGTCCTGCAAATCGATGCTGTACGTTTTACGGTTCATTGCGGATCGGCTCGGTTGCCTGTCAGCGCAAGCGGCGCAGGCCGCGCACCAGGCCTTGGCCCGCCTTGAGCAGCCGCGGTTTGGAGCGAATGAAAAGCTCGATCCGGCAGCGCAGCGAAATATAGGCGGTGGCGCCCCATCCCCGCAGCGTCATCGACTGGCACAGTTCGGCCAGGACCGAACTGGTGGCGCCGATGTGCTCCTTATAGCCCTGGCTGCCAACCGAAAGGTCGAAATAGTCGAACCCGTGCCCGCGCCCCCACATCATCAGCTTGCCGAACATCGTCAGTCCCGGCGGGGCGACGGCATTCTGGTCGATCCCGAGCAACAGGGTATGGAGCGTGCCTTTCCTGACCAGTACATAGATGACGGCGAGCCAGGCTTCCCCTCCGCGTAGTCCGAAGATGCGCACCGAGCCGTCGGCCAGGCCATGCAGCGCGGCATCTCGGTAGAAGTCGACGACGGGTTCCTGCGTCAAAAGGTCGAAACGGCCGAGCTCGCGAAACCGCTTCAGTCGCAGTTCAAGGAGCGTGTCAAAGAGCGTTTCCGTAAGCGCCGGCGTGTCGGCCTCGACCAGGCTCAGGCCGCCGAGCTTTTCGAGGCGGCGGCAATGCTTGTGAAAGCTCTTGGCGAAGGAGGGCCTGCAGATGCGCTTGATAAGCGTTTCCGGTTCGCCGTGCAGGACAAGGCCGGAGGTGATCTGGAGGGAATCGTGCGCCGCCGAAAGCAGCGCCAGAGGATTGGCGACTCGTTGGATCTGTTGCGGGATTCCCAAGATATGGATGCGATCCGCCGGTGGCAGCACGGCGCGGACTGCCGCCCATGCGGCGTCGGCGCCTTGCCTGGTCCATGCCCTGTCATCCGCCAGCAGCGGTGCCGAATAATCGCAGACGCCGCAGCTCAGCCATTCGATCACGGAGTGGCCCAGCGCCCGGCGCCGCATCAGCGGCAAAAGCATGACCGGCGCGCCCGTGGCGGCGTCGTTGACCTCGACGACAAGCAGTTCCGCGCCTTTGGGCATCAGCCGTTTGGCGATCCCCTCGACCCACGCATAATGCTGATGCGCGGTGCACACGCCATCGGCCTGAAATCGCAGCCAGAGCGGCTTTACAGTGTCGAGGCTGGTGTGCAGCCGGGCTTTGAAGCGCGCGGCTGTACCGGCGCTGGCGGCAGTCGGGGACAATAGCCCGTCGGATAGATCCGTGTTGGGAGCCGTTCCCGTGGCTTGCCACATGCTTCTCCTGTCCTCCCGGCCGGCCATAAACATCGTCCACGCAAGCAGTGTAAATCCCGCCAACTCAGGACCGCCTCGGGCAGCCGTGTGTTGGAGCGCACGAAAGCCATGGTTGCGGACCAATGGCAGCGCTTGCGATACCCCCGCATCGTAAACCACGGCAAAGTTCGGTCAGGACCAGACCTTTGGCGCCCATTATGTTCGTTGCTTTCGCCTACCGGCCGATGGCCGAACTAGTCGAACCTTTGCCCGCGTGCCCAGCTCGTCGACCTGCCATGAGGCCCGGTGAGACGTTGGGCACTTGCGCTCAGGTCGATCGCTAGCATCAAAGCATGAACGGTGCGTTGATGGACACTCAGAAATTGCACCGATCGGTCGTGCCACGTCGGGGCCATTCGTGAGACCACGCCGACGACAAACAGGGGCCTTCCCGCCGTGCGTCCGTTACATCCTCACTGCCTCGCCTGCCACCGGTCTCTGCTACCGTTTTACCGGGGCGAACGGGACCGACCGCCGCCACCCGCCCAACCATCTGTCGCGCTGTTGGTCCGGGTGCTCGATGTTCCATATGCGGTGACGCGCGAAATACCATGATGCCGCAAGGACGAAGATTTCGGAGACCGCGGAACCCAACAGCGACCACGGCGGAGGCGCGATTGCCAGCAGGATTGCGATCAGCGCCAGCCCGACGACTGCGCCACCGGTCGTGATGAAGGCGACGGTCCGGAAATCGCCGAGGATCTCAAGGATGATGCGAGGCATGACATAAAGCATGACCGGGATGAAATTCGCGATCACGAAAAGTCCGATGAATCCGACCGAGGCATCCTGGAGGGCCTGGGATTTTATCATCGGCAGGACGAATAGGATGGCACATCCATAGACGAGGCCACCGATCCCCATGACCAGCGACCAGATCTTCGCTTGCGCCCAGACACGGCTTGTTTCGTTATTGCGCATCAGCTTCGCCAGCTCCGGCTGCGTCATGTTGAAGAGAGCAAGGCTGATGATGCGCAGTGGGGCAAACAGCACGAGGACCGCCGCCAGCGGCGCGTAAGCGGCGGGTCCGGCAATGCCCGCGACCAGCAGGGCCAGGCATTGACCCTGGATGTTCGTGGTGGTCGCGCTGAACGCCGACCAGCGCAGCTGCGGCCAGAGCCTTGTATAGCGGCGGCGCGTCGGCATGCGGAAGCTGATGCGAGGTGTGCGGCGCGCCAGCCGAACCAGGACGACGATACCGAGTAGATTTGCGGCCGCAAGCGCATAGAACACGGTTTGCAGCGCGTCCTTCGCCAACCACATGGTCAGTCCGGTCAGGATGATGCCGGTGATCGTGAAAGCGGCGTCGCTGATGGAGACGATCACCTGCTGGCGCCGAGCGAACAATGCCGTGCGCATGTGGCTGCGCAGCGACCATGCGCCGACGAAGCAGCCCGCGGCGATGCCGCTCGGATCGCCCAGCAGATGCATCAGGATCGCCGTGCCGACCGCCATCAGCAGCGACACTACCAAAGCCGCTGTTCCGAAGGCCACGTCATGGGCATCGACGCCGGCACTGTTGGTGCTCTTGCCCATCCATATCGAGGCGGGGACGGCAGTGAGCGAGCGGATGTACGACAGGCCGACGCCGCCCATCACCATGCCGATGGCGAAGAGACCGTAACCTTGCGCCGACAGTATGTGCAGCAGCGCGATGTTGAGGGCAAAGTGAAAGCCGCTCTGCATCGCCTCGCCGCCGACCATCAGCACGAGGCGTCGCAGCAGATGGACCGGGAATTTCACGGCCGGGTCTCCGCCTGGCGGGCGGTTGCCGGCCTGCCCGGCCTCGCCATCGTCACTTTCAGCTTGTCGGCGGCGATCGCCGCGATCGCGGCCGCTGCGACCGGTTCGCTGAAGACTGTCTCGTAGCGCGCACGGCCGGCGGCAATAAAACCGCGCCAGGCCTCGGGCCGCAGGATGATCGCCTGCAATTTCGCGGCAAGGGCGGCGGCGTTGTTCGGCGGAACATGCCAGCCGGTCTCCCCGTCGCTGACCACCTCGACCAGCCCGCCGATCGCCGATACCAGTGGCGGCCGACCATAGGCCATCGCCTCGATGGCGACGCGGCCCAGCGATTCCGGGCGCCGCGACGGAACGGTGACGATGTCGGCCCAGCGGTAGTGTTGCGAGGGGTCCGATATGAACGGCAGCACGCTGACGCGATCGGCCAATCCCATGGTGTTCACCAGCTCGGCCAAGGCCAGTTCGCGCTCGGTGCTTTCGAAAGCGCCGCCCACCAGCCGCACTTCTATGCGCGAGCGCAATTCCGGCGGCATCGAGGCGACCGCCTCGAGCAGCACCTCCTGGCCCTTGATCCTGTTGATGCGGCCGAGCAGCAGCACCCGCAACGGCCGGCTGCCGTCATAGTGCATCGGCTCGACCGCAGGCGGGCCGGCAACGCCATTATAGACCACATGCGTGCGTGAACGTCCGGCAATGCCGAAAGCGGCGCGCGTGGCGCGTGAATTGAAGATCAGGTCGGCATGGCTCCAGCGCATCAAGGCGACCAGGATCGTGCGCATGAAACCTTCGGGGATCTCGTGGATATGCAGGACAGCCTTGTGAGGCAGCAGGCGGGCGGCCAGCGCATAGTCGGCCACGATCGAGGTGTTGACATAGACCAGATCGCATTGCCTCAAACGTCGCCATGCCCGCCATAAGGCCAGCGGCAGGCGCGCCATCTCGACGGTCGCGAGGCGCAGGATGGCTTGGCGCCGCAACACCCAGAGCGGCTCGAAGACGATCCGGCTGGCATGCGGTTCGAGGATCTGCACGATCGGCCCGCTGCGCGGCAGCACGACTTCGATGTCGGCGGACGGAAACGCGGCGCGCAGGGCTGCGACGCTTTCCGCGAAGCTTCGGTCGGAGCCATAGAGTTCGTAGCCCTGATGAACGCAGGCAATCCGCATCTTAATATCCCGCCAGGTTCATACCCCATCCAGCATCGCGCGAGGCGGATGGCTGCCGAAGTCCAGGAGCAAGGATCATGCCCGGTCCGCTTCCCAGGCGGTTAGGCCGAGGAACCCCGGCAACGCCTCGTTTCGATACAGATACGCCCGGAAAGTTGACCGATAATGAAACAACTCCGGCGTTTGGTAAGAATTTTTTACGACGTTCTGCGACAGTTGCTCCCACTCTTGCCCGGCTGGAAGTCGCAGGGTGGGTTCTGGTGCAATGAACATTCCGGAAAGTCCCGTCGGCCATGACATCAAAGCCTTCCATCCTGATCCTGGGAACGCGCGGCATACCCGCGGCCCACGGCGGTTTTGAAACCTTCGCCGAGAAGCTGGCGCTTTTCCTCGCCGGACGCGGCTGGAAGGTCGGCGTTTACTGCCAGGACGAGGTCGATCAAGTCGAGCACAGGGTGCGCAGCGAAACCTGGCGCGGCATCGAACTCATCCACATCCAGGTCGCCTCGAAAGGTCCGCGCGCGACGCTGGAATTCGACTGGCAATGCGTGCGCGATGCCGTGCGGCGGCCCGGCGTGTGCCTCGTGCTGGGTTACAATGGCGCGCTTTTCCTGACCTGGCTCAGGCTGATGCGGCGCAAGATCATGACCAACATGGACGGCATCGAATGGCGCCGCCCCAAATGGGGCCTGTCGGCGCGAAGCTGGTTCTGGCTCAACGAATGGATCGGCGCCTGGACCTCGCATCGCCTCGTCGCCGATCATCCTGTCATCGCCGATCATCTGGCGACACGCCGGCCGCGCAGCGCGATCGTCACCATCCCCTATGGCGGCGATCCGGTGACGACGGCGCCGGAGGCACCGGTCAGGGCGCTCGGGCTCGAACCTGGAAAGTACCTGATCTCGATCGCGCGCATCGAGCCCGACAACAACATCCTGCCGATCGTCGAAGCCTTTTGCAGCAAAAAGCGCGACATGAAGCTGGTGGTGCTTGGAACGCTCTCAGATGAAATCCCCTATCACGCCGCCATCCGCAAGGCCGCGAACGGCTCGGTGGTTCTGCCCGGGGCCATCTATGACCAGGCGACCGTGAAGGCGCTGCGGTACCACGCGCGCGCCTATATGCATGGCCACACGGTCGGCGGCACCAACCCGTCATTGGTCGAGGCGCTGGCGGCCGGCAACATGGTGATCGCCCACGACAATCCCTACAACAGGTGGACCGCGGGCGCCGCCGCCCTCTATTTCACCGATACCGGCACTTGCGCCGGCCGGATCGATCGGGCCATCGAAGACGACGCCCTGGTCGAGAGTTGCGGTGAGGCCGCCAGGGCGCGCGCCCGCGAAGCCTTCCGCTGGGAAGACGTGCTGCTGGCCTACGAGAATGAAGCCTTCCGGCTGCTCGGCGTCGTCGCCGGCGAGGCCATCCCGGTCGACCATCCCTCGCACGCATGACGACGTGGTCGCGCCGGCGGGTTCTCGGAGCGGCGCTGTCCACGGCGGCGTTGTTCGCGCCGCTTTCTCCCGTGTCGTCCAGCCTGGCCGCCACCGGCGAATGGCGCTTCCGGCGCGGCGTCAACGCCTTCCCCTGGTTTTCGCTGACGCGCGAATTCCCCGCACCCCGTACCGACTACGACTGGCCTCCATTCCAGCAGCGGCCGGTCCCGACGGCGGCCGATCTGCGCAGGCTGCGCGCGACGGGTCTCGATTTCATCCGCCTGCCGGTCGATCCTGGCCCGTTCCTGGCCGGCGATGCCGGCACGCGCGGCCGTTTGCTGGCGATGCTCGATCGGGCGGTCACCGCCGCTCTCGACGCCGACCTCGGCATCATCGTCAACGTGCAGGCCAATAGCGCGACCCACTATTGGAATCCGGACCGCATGGTCTCCAGCACTGCCGCGCCCGCCTTCGATCTCTATCGGACGCTGATCGGCGAGCTTGCCGGCCGGCTGGCGCGGTTTCCATCGGGCAAGGTCGCGCTGGAGCCGGTCAACGAGCCGCAGCAATCCTGCGAGTCCAACGTCTGGTCGCAGGTCCAGTTCGCGCTCCTGACCGAAGCCAGGGCATCGTCCGTTACCCTGCCGCTGGTCGTGACCGGTGGCTGCGGCTCCATGGTGAGCGGGCTGACCGCGCTCGATCCGGCGCCGCTCTCGCGCTTCGAACCGATCCTGTTCACCTTCCACTTCTATGAGCCCTACCTGTTCAGCCACCAGGGCGCGCCGTGGATGAGCGAACCCGTCTACCGTTCGCTCAACAACGTGCCGTGGCCCGCCTCGGCCGGTTCGCTCGAGGCGACGCTAGCTTCGGTGCGGGCGCGCATGGCCGAGGACGCCGAAACCTCCGAAGCGGACAAGAAAGCCGCCTACGCGGAAACCGAGCGCGTGCTGAAGGTCTATTTTGACGCCCAGCCCGGCCGCTGGTTCATCGACAGATACCTTAGCCAGGCGCGCGATTGGGCGGATAGCCATGACATCGCGCCCGAACGCATCATCATGGGCGAGTTCGGCGCGCTGCGCACCGACGCCCGCTACGTCGCCGCGCCCGATCCCGACCGCGCCCGCTACATCGCCGACGTCAGGCAAAGCGCAGAGTCGTTCGGCTTTGCCTGGGCCTTCTGGGCCCTCTTCGACGGCATGGGCATGATGGACGACACCACGCGCGCCCTGGACCCGGCGATGATCGAGGCGCTTGGGCTGGAGATGCCGGGCTAGACGGCCTATCCCCGTTGCTTGTCCTTGCTTCCGTCAAGCGGAGGCAGCGATCGCCGAGGCGAAGTCGCGATATGGGCGCAGTGGGCGTCCGAGCAAGGCGGTCAGGCGCTCGACGTCGCCGGCCTCAGGCAGCATCCCGTTGGTCAAGAACCGCTCGCCCATCAGGCGCATGTCGTAGGCCATCCAGGCGGGCAAGAGTTGCTTGAGATTTTGCTCGAAGCCTTCGGTATTGTCGCCGCCGTAGTTGATCGGGCGGCCAAGCACCTCTGACCAGATTGCGGCGATATCCGTCCCGGTCAGTGTCTCCGGGCCGACGAGGTTGATCCGGTCGAGCACAAGCGGCTCCGCAGACTGTTCGCGGCGCAGCAGCTCGAGGGCGGCGATCTCGGCGATATCACGCACGTCGATCATGGCGAGCCCTTTGGCGCCGATCGGCATTGGGTAGGTGCCGTAGCCGGTGATGACGTCTTCGATCATCAGATCGTTCTGGATGAAGTAGGCCGGGCGCAAGATCGTAGCCTTGAAGTCCATCTCCTCGATCATGCGCTCGACGCCGAACTTGCCCGCGAAATGGGGTACGTTCACATAGACGTCAGCGTGGACCACCGACAGATAGACGATCCGCTCGATGCCGGCAGATCGGGCGACGTTGAGCGCGACCAAAGCTTGGGTGAATTCGTCCGGTACCACGGCGTTCAAGAGGAACAGAGTAGAGACTCCGGACATGGCTTTCCGCAGCGAATCGACATCGAGAAAGTCGCCTTGCACGACGGAGACGCCTGCCGGGAAGTTGGCTTTCGACGGATCGCGGACGAGAGCACGCACATCTGCGTCGCGCTTGACGAGATGTTCGACGACTTGGCGGCCAATGTTGCCCGTGGCGCCGGTAACGAGAATGGTCATGAAATTTCTCCTGTTGGATTGCTTGACAGCTCCAATATGTGTGTCTCACTAACAGCCCAACAGGCGGAAATTTTAGACACGTCGTCTCACTGGTGGAACACACATGGACCTCCTTGCCCTCGCCGATTTCAATCTCGTTGCCCGTCATGGCGGCTTCGGCAAAGCGGCAAGGGCGACCGGCCGGCCCAAGGCAACCCTGTCCCGGCGCGTTGGCGAACTGGAAAGCAGTCTTGATCTGCGCCTGTTTGAACGGGGTGCGCGTAACCTCAAGCTCACCGAAGAAGGACGGGCGCTCTTCGAGCGGACGGGAGCGTTGCTCGCCGAACTCGACGAGACCGCTTCGGCAATTGCCTCGGGCGGTCAGAGACCGAAGGGGAAGCTACGGATCAGCGCGCCTTTGCATTTTTCTCAGACCGCAATGGGAAGGATCGCTGCGGGGTTTGCCCTCAAATATCCGGAGGTGAGGCTGGAGGTCACGACCGAGGACCGGGCCGTGGACATGATCGAGGAAGGCTACGACCTGGTGATCCGGGTCAATCCGGATCCCGACGAAAGCCTGGTCGGACGGGCGTTTCTGCGCGATCGCCTGGTCCTGGTGGCTCGCCCCGACCTTCCTCGCCCGACCGGTGGACTCGCCGCTCCTGGCGTTGCGCGCGGGGCAGGCGATCTGCAGACATTGCACGTGAAGACACAAGGCGGCCGGTCAACGATCACGATCGAGCCGGTCGTCGCCTTGTCGACGCTCATCATGGTCCGGGACGCGGTGCGGGCCGGCGTCGGTGCGGCACGTCTTCCCATTTCGTTGGTGAGCCACGACCTGGCTGACGGCACACTGGTAAGTTGGGGGGAGATCGACGGCCCCGAGATCGCTCTATGGACGCTCTACCCCTCTCGACGGCTGCTCAGCGCGCGAGTGTCGGCGTTCATGGACTTTCTAAAACAGGCCTTCCCAAACGGGACGCCCGACGAACTGGCTGCCTATATTGGCAGGTGACGACCGTGCCCGCTTTCGGGCGTGGAAAGTCCTAAGAAGCGCTTTCCCGGCGTCATGGCTGAGCCCCATGTCACATGCGATCCGTCTTTGCGAAACACAGGGGATCAGCCGCTAACGGCGGAGAGGCTGCGCTCTTCGCCGGTCGTCTCCAATTGCGCGCACTGCTTGCGCCTCTTGCCGCGCCACGGCCCGCGCCGGCCGGTACAGCACCAGCGCCAGCACCACGAATTTGGTCAACAGCGTCGTCTTGGAGGCGAGGGTCTCGGAGGTGTTGAGCAGGATCAGCCAGCCCAGCATGGGCAGCCAGATGCCGGGATGGCAGCGGCGTGCCACCTCGTGCATGAACAGCACGAAGCCGAACAGCATCAGCAGGGTAAAGAAGGCGCCCTGATAGAGCACCATGCGTATGATCGGGTTCTCGATGCCTTGTTCCAGGCCGTTGATGCGGCGCATGCTTTCGATCAGATCGATATCAGGCCCCACGATCAGGTCGCCCAGCCCCAGATTCTTGAAGAGGTCGAACATTTCGACGCGGGCATTGGCGCTGCCGCTGTCGGAAACGAAGCGCTCCAGCAGCGCGTCGAAGAAGCCGTAGGAAAAGAGAAGGGCGACCGCCACCGGCAGCAGCGTGGCGAGCAGGACCGCAAGGGCCGCGCCCAGCAGGCTGACGCGTCCATGCCGCAGATAGGCCACGCCCCTGAAAAGCAGATAGATGCCGCCGAGCGCGAGCGTGATCACCATCGCCGAACGTCCGCCGAAGGCGACCAGCGCCGCGGTTTGCAGGCCGATCAGCGAAAGCCGCAGCGGCATCGACAGCGACCGTGAGCCGGAGAGCAGCGCCAGCACATAGACCGCGGTGATCGTGGCATTGGCCAGCGGATGGCCCTGAAGCGCGGTCGAGCGCAGGTCCGTGAACACCTCGCCGTCGAGCCGGTAGGGAAACACCAGCGTCTTGGTCGCGAACTCGAACAGCGCCAGCACCGCATTCGCCGACATCACCGCGTGAACGACCGTCTGCAGCCGCGCGAAGGTCCGGTCGTCGTCCTCGGCCAGCATCAGCACCAGCAGCGCCGCCGTCACGAACGTATCGACCATGCCCGCCATGCCCGGGCGATGCCTGACGACGACCACCACCAGGAGCACGACCGAGATGACCGCCATCAGCGCGCTGGCCGGCCGCCGGTCGGCAACGGCAGCCATATAGCCGACCGGATTGCCGAACGTGCATGAACGCCAGGCAAACACCAGCACCAGGAGATAGGTCGACGGATGGATCTTGGTGGCCGGACTGCCGAGCAGGCCGTCGTAATTGTAGCCCACCAGCCATAGCATGCCGCCGGAAACGGCGAACAGCACCGCCACCGTGACGACCAGGCCGAAGCGGGTCACCCAGTCGACGGAACTGCCGGCGCGGGATGCGGCGGCGGCTTGACCCGGCGCGGCCCAGCCGGCTGCCGGGCTGGCGGGCCGGACGGCGGCCATGTCAGGCCGCCTCGTCGACCAGCAAGGCGCCGGTCGGCAACCGCCCCATGACGGAAATGGCCTGCGAGGCCGCCGCGACATCGCGCATCGGCGTCGAGTTCAGCGTGGCGACGAGCAGGATTTCGTCGGCCATCGCTACCAGCGGCGAGGCATTGAGATTGTCGGCCAGCGCACCGCCATCGATGACGACGAGTTCGAAGTGGCGGCCCGCCTGGACCAACATCTGCTGGGCAAAATAGACGCCCTGCGCCTCCTGGAAGACGGCCTTTGACCGGCCCCTCCCCAAAAGCGCGACATTGCTGCCGGGCGTATACTGGCTCAACGCCTCGATACCGTACTCACCGCGAAGCACGTCGAGCACGCCCGGCTGCTGATCTTTCTGGCCGCCGCCGGCATTGGTATCGATGAACAGGATACGGCCGCCTCGGGCGGCCGCGGCATTGGCCAGCAAGCGCGCCACCCTGCCGCGATGCGCGGCGTCCTCGGGCGGCGACGTCACCAGTATGGACGGCACCAGCGGCCAGTCCGGCGGACGCCGGCCCGACGAGAACATGCGCCTCAGCGCCAGCCCGACGACCGCGTCCGTCTTCTGGCTGGCCGCGGCGGCCGCGCCGCCAAAAGGCCACCAGCGGCGGGTGTTGCCCGATTTTGCCGGCACCACGCCAAGCACCGGCGCGTCGATGGCCGATTGCATCTGCGCGCTGGAAAGCACTGTCGGCGAGGAATATTCCGCGATCAGCGCCAGGCCGGTGCCGAGCCCCAGGCCGCCGAAGAGCGCGCCCAGGACAAGCAGCGACAGCGGCGGCCAGCTCTTCTTCAGGGCCGGCATGGCACTGGAGATGATCCGCGCATTGGTGCTGTCGACGTTGATCTGCTCGCGCGTCTCCTGCACACGCTGCAGATAGTTGGCATAGACGGAGCGAACGGCCTCGAGATCGCGCTGCAACTCGCGCAGCTTGACCGAAGCCTGGTCCGTATCGAGCGACTTGGTTTTCATGCCGGCGACCTTGGCCTCCAGCGCCTGCTGGTTGGCCAGCGCTCGCTCGTAGTCGGTCTCGGCAGCCGCTCCGATGCGGCCGAGCTCTCGCCCGATCAGCGCACGCGTGTCGCGCAGCTGCTGCTGCGCCGCGATCATCGAGGGATGGCGTGGCCCAAGTTCCGTGCCGAACTGCGATACCTTGTCGACAAGCGTCGCCTCCTGCGCCCTGAGGCTCGAAATCACCGAGGAGCGCATCGCTTCCGAGGTCGCGTCCGGCGCCCCGCCCGACCTGCGCAACTGGTCGACCTGCGCCTTCAGCGCCGCGGTGCGGCTTTGCGCCGCCGAAAGCTGCGTATTCAGCTCGGTCAGTTCCTGGTCGCTGACCAGATTGCCCGCCGCCATCACCATGTTGTTGGCGGACCTGTAGGCCTCGACGGCATTCTCGGCCTGCTGGACGCGCTTGCGTTGCTCATCCAGCCGCGCCGCGATGGCGTCCGAAGCGTCCTTGGCCATCCGTGCGCGTGAGCTCGCCTGATCTGCCAGATAGGCCTGCGCGATCGCATTGGCCAGCATCGCCGACTTCTCGGCATTCTTCGTGGTGATGATCACCTCGATGACCAGCACCTTGTCCGCTCGCCGCACCGCCAGGCGTGCGCGCAACGCATCGAGCGTCTTGGCCGTTTTGTCGGCTTCGCCCGATCCCGAACCCAGCAATCCGCCGAGTAAACGTCCCAGCATGCCCTGCCCGTTGAATTCAGGATCCTCGGTCAGGTTGGTCGCCTTGATGGCCCTGAGCAGCACTCCCGTCGATTGGACGACGCTGACCTGGCTTTCCACACGGGTTATGCCGCCGTCGGGCGGCACCTGGCTCGGATTGACGTCGTTGCTGACCACCTGCAGGTCCTGCGGATCGATGATGATTTCCGCCGCCGAGCTGTAGAGCGCCGGCGTCAAAAGCCCATAGAGCAGGGCGCCGAGGGTCAGCAGCGCGGTGATGGCAAAGATGAGGAAACGGCGGCGCACCAGTATGCGCTTCACGTCGCCCAGCTCGACGGTCGAGGCCGGGTAGGACGGCGCCGACGGCACCGCTTCGGGCGCGTATTGCATCGCCTCCGGAGCGTATTGTTGCGGCAACGAGAGCAGGGATGATTGCAAGGGTCGCTCCGACAACACTCCATGCGCCTGCAAAGATAAGATTGCGGCTTTGTCTTAGCTATGCTTCCAACTGTTAAAACACTGTTAATTATATTGAGAGCTCTTGTGATTTCTGGCACGGAGTTTGCCTAGAAGAGGCACGAGTGTTGGAACGGCGCGGGCAACGGGGAGACGACATGGAATGGGGCAACGCTTCATCCGTCCGGCCGTTTCCCGCGTCCAAACACTGGCCCAATATCGAACACAACGAGGATGCGACATGCAGGTGAGCCTGCGCCTGGACAGCGAATGCCCGCGTGCCTTTCACCTGACGCTACTGGAGCGCCTGGCGGCGCTGGCGCATGTCGAGGTCTCCGTCGATCTCAGGCCGGCCGAGGGCGGCATACCACCCAGCGCCGCGGCGCTGTTTCAGCTGGAAACGGCCATCCATGGCCTGTCCGCGAACGGACTGGCGAAACGCCTGCCGCTTTCGGCGCTGGCGCCCTATCAAGCGCGGCCGCCGGCAGCGCCCGATCTGGTGATCGACCTCTGCGGCGACGTGCAGCGCGAAGGAACCCGCGTCTGGCGCGTGACCTATGATGGCGCCGCGGGCGAAGCAGCCCTGCTGGCGCTGATCCTCGATGGGCGAACGCCGATTGGCCGTATAGAGGAAAACGGTACGTACCTCGCCGAAGGCCGCTTGGGCACCGAATATGGCGGCATCGCGCTTGCCTCGTTCCAGGATATGCTGGCGCGCACCGCGAGCCTGATCCTGGCGGCGATGACCGGCGCCGCGCGGCACGCTCTCCCCGTCCTGCCGGAGCCGGCGCACGGCAATGCCGCGCCCGCCATGCCGTCCGCCGCCAAGCTTGGCGTCAGGGCCGGCAAGGCGCTGGCGCGGCGCGTCGTCCAGAAGATCTACCATCTCTGCTACAACGCCCCGCACTGGAAGGTCGGCTGGCGGCAAACGCAGGGGCAGGACCTGCTCGACCTGCGGGCGCATCCGGCAACGGGCTGGCAGGTGCTTCCCGACGACGGCAGCCGCTTCTACGCCGACCCATTCCCGATCCTGTATCAGGGCAAGGTGACCCTGTTCGTCGAGGACTATATCCACCGTCTGGGCCGGGCCATCATCTCCGCCGTGCCGTTCGGCCCGTCGGGGCCGATCGGCCGCCCGGAACCGGTGCTCGACCTGCCCTATCACCTGTCCTATCCGTTCGTCTTCGAGCGCGACGGCGAAGTCTGGATGGTGCCGGAGAGCTGCGCCAACCGCACGGTCGACCTCTACCGCGCCACCGCCTTCCCTGGCGGCTGGGTCAAGGAAGCGACGCTGCTGTCAGACATCGTCGCCAGCGACGCCACCCTGGTCGAGCATGGCGGACGATGGTGGCTGTTCGCCACCGTCAGGGACGGCGGCGGCGCCTTTTCCGACGCGCTGCATCTGTGGTCGGCGCCGGACTTTCGCGGACCGTGGACGCCGCACCCCAAAAACCCCGTCCTGATCGACATCGCCTCGGCGCGACCGGCGGGCCGCATGGTAGAACGGGAGGGCCAATTGCTGCGCCCCGTGCAGGACTGCCGCAGGAGCTATGGCGCGGCGCTCGGCATCGCACGCATTGTTCACCTCGATTTGGACGGCATGAGCCAGGTTGTCGAGACCATCTTGACGCCTGGCGCGTTATGGAGCGGGCGCAAGCTGCACACGCTCAACGAGGCGGGCGGCCTTGAATTCATCGACGGTTCCGCGATCGCGCCGCGCTGGAAGCAAACGAGCGGCGGGCGCTGACGACGGCCTGCGCATAAGGTCGATACGGCCCTCTGGCAAAAAGCCCCCGCCAGTCATGGCCGGCGGGGTGAGGCTCTGGAGTAAGCCGGAATCGGTCCGGCATGGATCAACGTATGGAGCGGTGGTTGGTTGCGGCGCCAGAAGCGCATTCCCTTTCCCTTTTTTGGGCCCTTGTACAAGAACGGCCCCTCGCCCCAGCCGCAATCCCGCCTTTCTTGTCGCGAAATTTTCCTCCTCCGTATGCATGTTGTAAGTCGTTTAATCCGGGATAGATTGCATCCAGAAGGGCGCCAAAACGATCGCGCCGGGAGGAATTCGCCATGTCCGACAGCGCCCTGCCGCTGGTCATCAGCGCGCCCGAACCGCGCACGCTCGACCTCATCTTCACGCCGCCGCAGCTGGCGCGCTTCAAGGCGAAATATCGCATCGTCGAGACGACGCCGGACGGCGTGGCGAAACTGCCGGCCGATGTGCTAGCCGAGGCCCGCTACATCGTCGGCCAGCCGCCGATCGCGGCCGAGACGCTGGAGAAGATGAAGGCGCTGCGCTGCGTCTTCAATGTCGAGAGCAACCTCATCGACAACATGCCCTATGAAACGCTGTTCGCGCGCGGCATCCATGTCGTCACAACGGGCCTGGTCTTCGCCGAGCCGGTGGCCGAGCTCGGCCTTGCCATGGCGCTCAACCTCGCCCGCGGCATCGTCGATGCCGACCTTGCCTTCCGCAAGGGCGAGGAATTGTGGGGCGGCGACGGCAACCGGACGGCGCGGCTGTTGTCAGGCGCCGATGTCGGCATCATCGGCTTCGGCGATCTCGGCCGCGCGCTGAACCGGCTGCTGTCGGGTTTCCGCACCAGGACAAAAGTCTTCGATCCCTGGCTGCCGCCGTCGATCCTGATCGACAATGGCGTCGAGCCGGCCGCGATGGACGAGGTGCTGTCCGCCAGCGACTTCGTCTTCGTCGTCGCCTCGGTGACCAGCGAGAACCAGGGCTTCCTCGGCGCCGACGCCTTCGCCAGGATGCGCAAAGGCGCGGCCTTCATCCTGCTCAGCCGCGCCGGCGTGGTCGACTTCCCCGCTTTGATGGCGGCGGTGAAGGGCGGCCACATCCTCGCCGCCAGCGACGTCTTCCCCGAGGAGCCGCTGGCGCGGGACCACCCGGTGCGCGCCTTGCCCGGCTTCCTGCGCTCGGCCCACCGCGCCGGGGCGCTCGACATCGCCTTCAAGCGCATGGGCGACATGGTGCTGGAGGACATGGACCTGATCGACCGCGGCCTGCCGCCGCTGCGCTCCAAGCGCGCCGAGCGCGAAACGGTCTCGCGCATGCGCTCAAAGCCGGTGGACAGGAACTGACAGGGCGGCGACGTCCCTCGCGTCGCTTGACAAAAGCATGGCCAGCGACGACCCTCGCCCGGCCCATCTGGGGGCTCGGCAAGCGGCAGGGACCGTCGGCGGTAATGGCGCAGCTGGCGGGCTCAAGGCCAATCGGTCCGGTTCTCTTTTTTCGCCATGGCAAGGCGGCAAGAGCGGCCCTCGCCATGAGGCTGTCGAAAACGCGACGGAGCGCGATGCTCAACACGATCGATTATGGCGGCAAGGAAGCCGATATCGTCCACGCGCTGGAGGAAGACATCATCTTCGGCAGGCTGGCGCCCGGCGCGCGCCTAGTCGAGGACGTGCTGCTCGCCCGCTTCCCGGTGTCGCGCCATACCATTCGACAGGCGCTCTATCAGCTCGAAAGGCTAGGCGTCGTCACGCGCGAGCGCAACAAGGGCGCCATGGTGCGGCGGCTGTCGCCCGACGAGGTACGGCAGATCTACGAGGTGCGCGAGATGCTGCAGCGCCAGGCGGCGCTGATGATCCGCCTGCCGGCGAGCGATGCGCTGATCGAAGAGCTGACGCAGATCCTCCGCATCTATAACGACCATGTCGAGAGCGGCTACCTGCGCGGCATCCACGAGGCCAATGATCGTTTCCATCTCACCATGTTCTCGGCCTGCGGCAATGCCTATCTGGTGGCCTCGATCGAGCATTACATGCGCCTCAGCCTGCCGGTGCGGGCTAACTCGCTGGCCGACAGGGAAAAGCTCGACATCTCGCGCCAGCACCACGCGATGATGATCGAGGCGCTGAAGCGCCGGGACAATTGGGTGCTGGCGCAGCTCTGCGTCGACCATTTGCAGCCCAGCAAGGCGTTCTATCTCCAGGAGATCGAGAGCGGCTGAGACCGCCCTGGCTAAAAGGCGCAAGACTGATAACAGGCCGAGCGGCGCCGGCGCCTTCTATCTCACCTTCACGACCACCTTGCCCTTGGCGCGCCCCGTCTCGACATAGGCCAGCGCCTCGTTGGTCTTTTCGAATGGGAATACCTGATCCATGACAGGGTGTATGACGCCGGATCGGATAAGTGACGTGATCCTGTTCAGCTGATCGCCCTGCGCCCACATGAACAGGAACGAATATCCGACCCCGGCGCGTCTGGCCCTGCCGCGTATGCCGCGGCTCAGCAGGCGCAGGACCAGTTTCAGGACAATGTTGAGGCCTTTGGCCCTGGCAAATTCGGGATCCGGTGGACCGGAGATGGAGATGAGCTTTCCGCCCGGCTTCAGCACATGCAGGGATTTCTCGAGCGTCTTGGCGTCCTGGCTGTTCAGGACGACGTCGTAGCCATGCAGGACCTTCTCGAAGTCCTCCTTCTTGTAGTCGATGACGACATCGGCTCCGAGACGTCTCACCAGATCGGCGCTCGCGACGCTGGCCGTCGTCGCAACCGTGGCGCCGAGATGTTTTGCCAGTTGGATGGCGAATGTCCCCACACCGCCGGAGCCGGCCTGGATGAACACCTTCTGCCCTTTCTTCAGCCCTGCCCTGTCGACGAGCACCTGCCAGGCGGTCAGGCCGACCAGCGGAATGGAGGCCGCCTCCTCCATGCTGAGACTGTCGGGCTTCAAGGCCACGTCGGCTTCTTCGACGGCGATGAATTCGGCGAATGTCCCGATCCGTCCGTCGCGCGCCCGCGCATAGACTTCGTCGCCGGTCTTGAATTTGCGTACTTTCGACCCGACGCGAATGACGATGCCAGCCACGTCATGGCCAAGGATGAATGGCGGGCGGTAAGGCAATATGAGTTTGAACTCCCCGTCCCGGAGTTTGGAATCGAGAAGGTTTACGCCAGCGGCGTGGACCTCGATCAGGACATCGTTGTCGCGCGGTTCCGGCTCAGGCATCTCTGCAAGCCGCAGGGCGCCCTTCTTCTGATATTTGTCGACGACAAAGGCTTTCATCATATTCGCTTTCTTGAAATGAATCCCGATATCGGACAGGCTGGGCTTTCGGGGCAGCGAAACTGCTTGTGCGGGCACCGACTTGGCACGCTCCGTTCAGGCAGGCAGGCGGAACTGCTTGCGCAAGGTCTTGTCGAACGTCGCGGCGGGCGCGAACCGCCGCAGCGTGCTGACCAGCCGGGCTGTCTTGCCGGCGGTGTAGCGTCGGCGCTGACGCTTCTCGGTGGCGGCCCTGAGTACCACATTCGCCACCGCTTCCGGAGGGTCTGCTTTCGGCATCACGTCGCGAAGCAATGCGTCGATACCGGCGCGGGCCTGATCGTATTCCTTCATGACGGAATCGGGCTCGAGCCCGTTCTGGTCGAACACGGTGCGCACGAAGGCAGGTTCGATGACCGAAACCCGGATGTTGAAAGCGCGAACCTCGTGGTCGAGCGATTCCGAATAGCCTTCGAGCGCGTGCTTGACGGCGGAATAGTGGGCCGAGTACGGCGCGGGGACCAATCCCAGGATCGAGCCGATATTGACGATGCGCCCCTCGCCGCGCCGCCGCATCGACGGCAGCACCGCGTTGATCATCCGCATGACGCCGAACAGATTGACATCGAACAGGGCCTTGGACTGGGAAACCGAGGATTCCTCCGCGCCTCCCAGCAGCCCGACGCCGGCATTGTTGACCAGAAGGTCTATCCGGCCGGTCCTGGCGAGGACATCTGAAACCAGAGCTGCGACCGACGCGTCATCGGTCACGTCACAAACCAGCATCGATATCCCGTCCGAGCCCTGGCCTGATATTTTGCGGCTGGTGCCGAAGACGGTGAAACCCGCCCGCGCCAAAGCCTCCGCGCTGGCGCGGCCGATGCCGGAGGAGGCGCCGGTCACGATCGCCGTCTTTCCTGAATTCCGGTTCATCTGGTGACTCCGAACTCGAGAGGTCTTGCCTCTCGGCGATGATTGAATTATGATCGTAATATCACATTACGGGTGTAATGCAATAGGGAAGCGGAAGGAGCGCCATGCGCTACGAAAAAGGCCGGAAGGACGCATCACGCAGCCGGATCATGGAGGTCGCCGCCGAACGGTTTCGCGGTGACGGCATCGCCGCGTCCGGACTGGCAAGCATCATGAGCGACGCCGGCATGACGAACGGCGCCTTCTATCCACACTTTCAATCCAAGGCCGAACTCGTCCGCGAGAGCATGGTCGCGGCACTGGAGGCTCAGTCGCAGCAATTGCAGGAGGCGTTGGCCTCGGGAGGGCTGGATCTGGCCCTCGCCATGTATTTGTCGCCCGAGCACCGGGATCATCCGGAGACCGGCTGTGCTTCGGCGGCGCTGTTGCCCGAAATCGCGCGTCAGCCATCCGAGACCCGCGCGCTCTACACCGAACGATTAATGACTCTGGTGCGCCAGCTATCGGCGCAGTTGCCGCCTGGAATCCCTGATCCGGAGGGCGTTGCATTGGGCGTTTTCGCGGCGCTCATCGGCGCCCTTCAACTGTCCCGCGCGGTGGAGGGAACCGAATTGTCCGATCGCATGCTGACGGCGGGAGCGGAGGCGGCGCGGACTCTGGTCCAGCCGCGCTAGGGTGAAGAGGAAGGCGCTATCCCGTGCGATGTGCCCCCGCTGCAAATCTAACGATGCAGCCAAACGAAGAAAAAAGCGGAAAGTTTCGCCGCCGTTGAACAATATATTTGTTCAGACCGGGCCTCAGCTGGCATGGCGAACCGGAACTTTCCTCCAAACCTTCCGTTTCTTTGAAGATCGTTGCTTCGACGGTCGAAGAGCAACAGGGAAGGATCCTATCATGAACATCAAGATGATCTGCGTCGGCGCGATGACGCTTTCGATGCTCGCGGGCTCGGCCCTCGCCGCCGCTAACAAGGGCACGTCGGCACTCGACGACCCGGCCAAGATGCAGCCCTTCTACACCGACTCCAGCATGAAGAAGATGCGCAGCAGCGACGAGTTCACGAAGGCATGGAAAGCGCTCACTCCGGAAGACCAGAAGATGATGATGACGGCCTGCGACGACGAGGCCAAGGACGCCAACGCCGCCAACAGCCATCCGGAGTTCTGCAGCAGCGTCAAGGCGAATGGTGGCAGCAAATAGACCGGCAAAGAGCAGGCTTTTATAGCCCGCACCCTGAAGACAGCCCCGTCCCGCGGGGCTGTTGTCATGCGCCGACGCGCCGGCCGGTTTCGGCGTCGAACAGATGCGCGCAGGCGCGGTCGACCTCGATGCGCACCGGCTGGCCCTGCTTGAGCGCCAGCCGCTCGCGGAAAAGGCAGTCTATCTCCTCGCCGCCGCAATCCACCTTGGCGAAGATCTCCGAGCCGGTGGCTTCCAGCAGCGTGACGCTGCCGGGTATGCCTTGGCTGCCGGCGCGGATGTGTTCGGGGCGGATGCCGTAGACCAGCTCCCCGCCCGGGACCTGTGCCGGATGAAGCGGCGCCGGCAGCGGCAAGGTCAGCCCGCCTGCGCTGCGGAAGACGCCTTCCTCGATGCGGCCGCGAATGAAATTCATGGCGGGCGAACCGATGAAGCCGGCGACGAAGAGATTGGCCGGCTGGTCGTAGAGGTCGAGCGGCGCGCCGACCTGCTCGACCAGGCCGTCATGCAGCACCACGATCTTGTCGGCCATGGTCATGGCCTCGATCTGGTCATGCGTGACATAGATGGTGGTGGTGCCCAGCCGCTGGTGCAGCGCCTTGATCTCGCCTCGCATCTGCACGCGCAGCTTGGCGTCCAAGTTGGAGAGCGGTTCGTCGAACAGGAAGACTTGCGGGTCGCGCACGATGGCGCGCCCCATGGCGACACGCTGGCGCTGGCCGCCCGAAAGCTGGCGCGGGAAGCGGTCGAGCAGCTTTTCCAGGCCGAGGATACTCGCCGCCCTGTTGACGCGGCCGGCGGTATCGGCCGGATCGGCTTTCTTGATCTTGAGCGCGAAACCCATATTGTCGGCCACCGTCATATGCGGGTAGAGCGCGTAGTTCTGGAACACCATGGCGATGTTGCGGTCTCGCGCCCTGAGATCGTTGACGACCCGCTCGCCGATGGCGATCCTGCCGGCCGAGATCGTCTCCAGCCCCGCGATCATGCGCAGCAGCGTCGACTTTCCGCAGCCCGAAGGTCCGACCAGGATCACGAACTCGCCATCGGCGATGTCGACGCTGACGTCGTGAATGATCCTGGTCGCTCCGAATGCCTTCTGCACATTGTTGATGGTCACCGCTGCCATTTCATGTCCTCACCTGGAAAGAGTGTCGTCGGCTTCAGCCGCCCTTGACCGCGCCGGCGGTCAGCCCGGCGACGATCTGCCTTTGCGCGAACATGGTCAGCACCAGCACCGGCAGCGTCACCACCAGTGCGGCGGCGGCCAACGGCCCCCAGCTCACCTGCTCGTAGGAGAGCATGTTGTAGACCGCGACCGGCAAGGTCCGCGTCTCGCGGCTGGCCAGCACCACGCCAAAGACGAAATTGTTCCAGGAGAAGATGATGGACAGGATGAAGGCCACCACGATGCCTGGCCTGGCGATGGGCAACGCGACCAGCCGGAACACCTGCCATGAGGAGGCGCCGTCCATGCTGGCGGCCTCCTCCAGCTCCATCGGCGTGGTTTCGAAATAGCCGATCATTACCCAGACCACGATCGGCACCGTGACCACGAGATGGATGATGATCTGCGGCCACAGCGTGCCCAATATGCCGGCCCACTGGAACAGCAGGAACAGCGGGATGAGGTAGGACAGCCCCGGCGTCATACGCGCGATCATGATGACGACCGCCGACCGTTCGGCCTTGAGCCGCGCTATGCCGTAGCCGGCAGGCACGCCGATCAGCAGCGCCAAGAGCGTCGCCGTGCCGGTCACCAGCACCGAGTTCCAGAAGTAGAGCAGGAAATTGTTCTCCTCGAACACCTTGGCATAGTTCGACCAGGCCACGTGCTCGGGGATGAAGACCGGCGGCGAGGCGCCGTTGTCGATCTCGAATTTCAGGGACAGCGAGATCATCCAGAGGAAGAACAGGATCGCCGGCGAGACGAAGACCAGGGCGGCGAAGAACAGGCCGATCCGGTTGAGCAGTCGCGAACGCATCTATTTGCCCTCCGCGTCGGTCCAGCGGCTGCGCTGGCGCAGCATCAGCAGGACGAAGGACAGCGCTACGATAAGAACGAAGAACACCACCGCCATGGCGGAGCCGTAGCCGACGTCGTAATAGGAGAAGGCGATGTTGTAGAGATAGATGTTGATGGTCTCGGAGGCCGTGCCCGGTCCACCCTGGGTCATCGCATAGATGATGTCGAAGCTCTTCAGCGCGTCGATCGTGCGGATGATCACCGCGATCATCAGGAACGGCGCGATCATCGGCAAGGTCAGGTACCGGAACTGCTGCCAAGCATTGGCGCCGTCGATCTCGGCGCTCTCGAAGGGTTCGCGCGGCACCGAGGCCAGCCCGCCCAGCACGATCAGCATCACCAGCGGCGTCCACTGCCAGGTCTCGACAGCGACCAGCGAGGGGATGACCGTCCTGGCGTTGAATATCCATTCCTGCGCCGGAATGCCGACCAGCGACAGAAGGTAGTTGAGCACGCCGAGTTGCGGATGGAACATCATCGTCCAGACCAGCGCCACGGCGACGGGCGTGGCCATCATCGGCATCACGAAAATACCGCGCAGCACGCCGCGCAGCGGGAACCGGGCATCGAAGATCAGCGCCGCGACCGTGCCGAGCAGCATCGGCGCGGCCACCGAAAGGAAAGTGTAGGACAAAGTGTGCGCGAGCGATTCCCAGAACCGCCCATCGCCGACCAGTCGCAGATAGTTCTCCATCCCCGCGAAGCTTCGCGACTGGCCAAGCGTCCAGCGGTTGACGCTCATCCACAGCGTGAAGGCCCAGGGAAAGACGATGACGGCGCCGACGACGACCAGCGCGGGGACGACGAAGGGCCAGTAGCTGGGAGCCAGCTTGACGGGCCGGCCCCCCTCGCTTGCCTGTTTCGTCACCCCGGTACGATCGGTCGTCGCCCCGGCGCGATCCGTCGTCGCCCCGGCGCGACTCGTCGTCGCCTCGGCGCGCTCTGGGGCAGTTGCGGACATCAGCCTTGCTCGCTCCTGTCGAGGACCGGCTGGAACTGTTCCGTCGCCTTTTTCAGTTCCTCCGCCGGGTCGGCCCCGGCGAGCAGGTTGCTGAGCGCCACGCCATAGATATCGCGGAACTCGGTGACCGGGATGATGACCGGCAGCGCCAGCCGGCTGACATTGCCGGAGCCGACCACGGCGTCGAGCCAGCTCGCCGGCATGGTCACGCCTTCGCGCACCTTGGGGTCTTCCAGCACCGATTTGCGGAACGGCACGCCGGCACCTGCCTGCAGCAGCCGCGCGCCCATGCCGGCCGACACCGCCCATTGGCAGAAGAGGTAGGCGGCTTCCTTCTTCTCGCTGGCCGTGGTCACGCCGAGCCCGTCGCCGAACGTACCCGAGGCATGCGCCTTGGGGCCCTTGGGCATCACGCCGTAGCCGACCTTGCCGACCACCCTCGACTTCTCCGGATTTTCCATCGGCGGCGCGAAACCGACGCCGTCGAACCACATGCCTATCTTGCCTTGCAGGAAGGCGGATTGCGCTTCGGCCCAGTTGAAGCCGGTGACGCCGGGCGGCGCGGATTTGGTCATCAGCCGCTGGTAGAGGGCGGCGGCCTCTACCGCCTCGGGCGCGGTGGTGCGCAGCTTGCCCTTGTCGTCGAGCGGCGTCATGTCGTAGCCGAGCATCAGCGAGGTCCAGACCGGCGTGTTGGCATTCTTGAGGCCGCGCGCGACGAAACCGTAGGTGTTGGTCGACGGGTCTGTCAGCGCCTCCGCGGCCGCAACGAGCTGATCGAAGGTTTCGGGGTATTTGAGGCCCTTGGCCTCGAACAGCTCCTTGTTCCAGTAGATTATCCAATAGTCGACCGAGAACGGCAGCGAGCGCAGCACGCCCTGGCCGTCCTTGGCGAACAGCATGCCGGCATCGGCAAAGTCCTTTTCTACAAGGCTCGGATCGGTCAGCGTCGGGTCGGCAAGGTAGCCCGATATGTCGGCCAGCCAGCCGCCCTTCTCGAACTGCCGCTTCTGCACATGGTAGCTCAGATGCACGACGTCGAAGCTGGGTTTGCCGGAGCTGAGCTCGATCACCGTCTTCTGGCGCTGCTGCTGCTCGGGCGTCGCCTCGGCATTGATCTTGATGCCCGTCAGTTCCTCGAACTCGGCGAGATATTTGATCAGCGTGTCGCTGCGCGGGCTTTTCACCAGATTGACGTCGAGCGTCGTGCCCGCGAAGCGCTTCCAGTCGACGCCGGCGGCAAGGCTCGGGCGGATACCGGCAAGGCCGGCGCCGGAGAGCATGGCGGCGCCCGCAAGGAGCTGTCTTCTGGTTGGGTTGAATGGATTGGACGGCATTTCTTCCTCCCGGTTGCTGTCGTTGTCGATTGCGCCGCGACAGGCACGGCGCGGCCTGCTTCCTCAGATATGGAGCGCCAGCCGGCGCGCATTGTCGATATGCTGGCTGATCGCCTCGACCGCCTTTTGTGGATTGCGGCTTTCGAGGGCTTCGATCACGCTCAGATGCTCGCGCATCACCGGCACCACGCGCCCGTCGATGCGGAACCGTTCCTGGTGGATCAGGCGGATCTTCACCGAATTGACCAGATAGGCCTTGGCAATGATCTCGTTGCCGAGCGCATCGATGAAAGTATCGTGCATGGCCCAGTCGATGGTCTGAGCCCTGGCCTCCATCTCCGGCGTCGGGGTCTGCGCCAGCGCCTGCGCAAGCATGTCCTCATGCTCGCGGCGCAAGCGCGCGAGTTCGTCGTCGGAGGCGCTGACGGTGAACAGCGCCACCGCCTCGCGCTCCATGAACAGGCGGAACTGGAAGGCCTCGCGGATCAGGCTGATGTCGATATGCGCAATCTGCATGCCGCGCTGCGGGATCGTCGTCAGCAGCCCCTCGGCTTCCAGGCGCGGCACGATCTCGCGGATGGCACCGAGCGGCAGGCCAGTGAAGGCGACGAGTTCGCGCTGCGACACGAACTGGCCCGGCTTGAGGTCGCGTGCCAGCAAATGCCGCGTGAAGCTGGCATAGGCCTGCTCCCGCAGATTTGTCTGGTCGCCGCCATTGGCCATTTCAGCGCTTCCCTTCCCGTCAGGCCGCCGCGGCCGCGAAAAGAGTGTCGTAGGCAGCGCCAAGCTGCTGGCGCCCCGGCGCCGCGATCGGCTCGAGCGGCGGCCGCACCGCCAGCCAGCGCTCGTCGCCGGTTTTGCGCGCCACCATCACCTTGACCGCAGGAATGACCGGGTGCTTGAGCAGCTCGAGCACGAAACGCTCGACCCGCGCATCGTCCTGCCCCGTCTGCGCCATGGCGAGGACCTCGCCGGCGGCGAAATTGGCCATGCCCGAAATCGCGCCCTGGCCACCGATCCTGACCGCCCGCGCCAGATGCCGCTCGTCACCGATCAGGATCACCAGATCGCCATGGGCGCCGAGCAGCGCCTCGCTATAGGTCCAGTCGCCGCCGGAATCCTTGACGCCGGCGACCACGTCCGGAAACGCCTGGCGCAGCCGGCCGATCAGCCCCAGCGAAAGCTGCACCGTGGTGACCGAGGGAATGTTGTAGAGCAGCACGCCGCGGGCCAGCGGACCGAGAGCGGCAAAGACAGCGGAAAACCAGCCGAAAAGCCCATCGTCGCCGATATTCTTGAAATAGCTGGGAGGGGCAAGGAGGATGTTGCGGGCGCCGCGCTGCAAGGCATGCCGAGCCTGCTCGGCTGCATCCTCGGCCGCATCGACCAGCACGCCTGCGACAAGCTGATCCGGCGCGATGCCGGCCGCCAGCATCGCCTCGGTGACAGCCCGCCGCTCCTCGGTGCCGACCGAAGCGCCCTCCCCGGTGGTGCCGAAGAGCGTCACACTGCCGCAGCCTTGCGCCAGGCAACTCCGCGCCAGGGCCACCATCGGGGGAATGAGGATCTGCCCCGACGCATCGAAAGGCGTGGCCAGGGCAACCGAAAGACCAAAGCGCGATGTCACCAGCGAGTCTCCAAAAGAGCAGTTCGCAGGCAGTGCTATCACGCTAACATGTTAGTCGTAAATAGGGCGGGCACCATTTACCGGAAACATAAGATGTGAGGCGTCCGGCGGCAGGCGTCATCCATGCCTCGCGTCACCGTCATCTCCGTTTCTGCCGCTGTCCTTTTTCCTGCCATGTTGCGTTGCGAAAGATTTGTTGCATTGCGATACGATCCGCCCCGACTAACAATGGTCGCGGGTTGGGCTTGCACGAAGGATTTGTCGTGGCAGCATCGTTCCGACCCGATATCGAGGGAATGCGCGCACTGGCGGTAGCAGGCGTCGTCGCCTATCATTTCGGCCTCGCCGCCCTGCCCGGCGGTTTTGCCGGCGTCGACATCTTCTTCGTTATCTCCGGTTATCTCATCACAAGACACCTTTTGCAGGAGATCGGCGAGAGCGGCCGGCTGAACCTGTGGCGCTTCTATGCCCGCCGCGCCCGGCGGTTGCTGCCGGCCTCGCTGTTCGTCATCCTCGCCACGCTGCTGGCCGGCGCCTTCATCCTGTCGCCGGAGGAACAGGCGCTCTATTCGAAGGGCGCGATGTTTGCCTCGGCCTATATGATCAATCTGTGGCTGATCCGCTGGTCGTTCGACTATTTCGCCTCCGATGCCGCCAACAACCCGTTCATCCATTTCTGGTCGCTGTCGGTGGAGGAGCAGTTCTACCTCGCATGGCCGGCGCTGCTTGTTCTCGCCGCATGGCTGCGGCCGGGACGGCGCGCGGCTATCGTGGTCATCGGCGTCACCGGCCTGGTTTCGTTCGTGGCCTGCGCCTGGCTGACCAGCGTTTCGCCGCCCTGGGCTTTCTATTTCTCGCCGCTGAGGGCCTGGGAGTTCGCCGCCGGCGGGCTTGCTACGATGGTGCCGGCGAATTTCCTCCAGTACCACCCGCGGCTGCGCGCCGCGCAAGGCTGGCTCGGCCTGGCGCTGATCGTGCCCGCCTATCTGCTGCTGGACGAGGCGCTGCCCTTCCCCGGCCTGCTGGCGCTGCTGCCGGTCGTCGGCACGGTGCTGCTGCTGGTCAGCGGGGCAGGCGAGCGCCAAGCGGGTGGCAAGCTGGCCGGCGGCCCCACGGCTGTCCTGTCGCTGCCGCCCATGCAATCGATTGGCAGGCTCTCCTATTCGCTCTATCTCTGGCACTGGCCGGTCATCGTCTATGCGGGAATGGTCACCGCGGAGCTTTCCGGGCTGGACAGGTTTGCCTGCCTGGCACTGACGCTGATGCTCTCCATCTTCACCTATCACGTCATCGAAAACCCCGTGCGCCGCAACGGCTGGCTGATGGCAAGCGCCGCCCGCGCGCTCGTGCCCGCGGCGCTGCTGACCGGCGCCGGCGTGGTCGCGGCCTACGCCAATGCCAAGTTTGCCGTTCACGAACTCGATCCGGAGCAGCGCGTCATCGCCCAAAGTGCGGCGCGTCCGTCCACCGCGCGTGCCAGGGGCGGCTGCGTGCTCGACTACGAGACCGTCACTCCGAAGCCCTGCGTGTTTGGCGCCAAGGAGGCGAAAGGCACGATCGCGCTGTTCGGCGATTCACATGCCGACCACTGGTCGACGCCGCTGATCGAGGCGGCCGAAAAGCGCGATTACCGGGTGGTTACCTGGCTCAAATCCTCGTGCCGGGCGTCCCGGCTGTCGACATGGTCGAGCAAGCTGAAGCGCGACTACGCCGAATGCGACCAGTGGCGCGAGCAGTCGATCAAGGAGATCCTGGCGCTGAGGCCGGCCCTGGTGGTGATCTCGGAAATCGCCCTGACCAGTTCGCGCAAGATGGCCACCGGCAAGGATGAGCCCGACAGTCAGGACGCGGAGTGGAAGGCTGGCCTGCGTTCGACACTGGAGACGTTCAGCAAGGCCGGGCTGAAAGTCGCCTTCATCCGCGACGTGCCCTTCAACGACGAGCAGGTCGACACCTGCGTGGCGCGTGCGCTGTGGCGCGGCGACACGCCCTCGCTCTGTGATCAGACGCGCGCCTATGCCGCCAACGACGCCATGGCCGCGGTGGAGCGCGACGTCGTGCGCAGCATTCCGAACGCCCGCTATGTCGATATGACCGACCAGTTCTGCAACCAGACCACCTGCCATGTCTTCATCGGCGGCAAGATCGCCTTCCGCGACCGCCACCATCTGGCGACCGCTTTCGCCGAGACGCTGGAGAAGCCGCTGGAGAAGGCGCTGTTTTAGAAGGGGTTAGCGTCCCTTCTTCAAAGGCGCGCTGCCAAGACGCCGCCCCCTCACAGCGCGCGCGGGCACGAAACATTGGTTTACCGGCTTTATGGGAACAGGGCCGCGAGGGCAGCGTTTATTAGATGAGCCTTAAAGAGGAGGTTGCCATGAAGAAACTCTTGCTCGCATCCGTGATTGCCGTCGCTTCGGCGGTGGCCATGATTGCCCCGGCAAATGCCGCCAGCATCACGCTTGGCATCGGCAACGGCTATGACGACGATTACTATGTTCCCAGATATCGTCACCATTATCGCGATTATTCCGACGATGACGGCTACTATCGCCGCTACAGCATGTATGACGAGAGCTACCGTCCGCGTTACTACGGTCATCGTCGCTGCCACACCGAGGTGATCAAACACTGGCGTCATCACCATCGGGTCATCGAGAGAGTCCGCGTCTGCAGGCGTTGACCTGACAACCAATCCGGCCGGCATCGCGCCGGCCGCATTGTCGTGCACAGCCCATCCCCAGGAATGGCGCCACTGCCGTGCGCGCTACGCCTGTCATCCGGCTACTATTTTCGCATCATCATCCCGTAGTGCATCGCCAGCAGATCGAGCCCGATTCTCAACAGCTTTGCCGCCACGTCCCTGCCCTCGCTCATCTCTCCCGCCACGCCTCTGACCGACTGCTCCAGGCACACGATCTTCCGGACCACGTCGACCACCTCCCAATGGCCGAGCGCGCGGGTCGCGGCGGCGTGCGACCGTCCGGCATTGAGCACGCTGTCGGTGATGCCGCCGCTTGTCCTGTCGCCGTCGACGCGTTCGCTCCAGCGCATCGGCTTGATATCAGCCTGCTGGCTGGCGCGGAAATCCTCGCGGTAGCGCAGACCGGCTTCGCGCTGCTGGCGCGACAGCGAGGTGATGCCCAGCAGCGGATCGATGCTGCGCACCCGCACGATACCACCGGTGGAGGTATGGCCGTCATTGGACACCTCATAGACGCGCCGCGCCTCCGATGTCCCGGTTGCGAGCCGCTTGCGGCCGAACTCATCGTCCCGCAACGCGAAATCATGGCCGACCTCGCGGCGGATGCGCACCTGCTCGGCCTCGCCCTTCGGCAGCTTCGGCGTCTGCGGTTTGGCTGATCTGGCGGCTTTCTTGCTCATGGCTGCGTCCTTGTGGGGAGTGGATTGAGGTGCTGGCTGGCGCGGCAGCGATCCCTGGCGAAATTGGCTGCGTGCGCCGGAACCAGCGGCGAGGCTGGGCGTTGTGCCGCACCAAACCAACAGGAGGTATGCCCATGACCGCCTTCATGCCGGTGACCTTGCGCTTCTGCGACAACAAGACCATGCTGGTGGGCTCCATCGCCCAGGCGGCGACCGCGCTTCGCCGGCAATGGCCTGACAAGACGGCCACCGCCTATCTGGATGCGGCAAGGCTGGTCAGGCTCGCCATCGACGGCAGCTGCCGCCAGCGCGTCGCCTTCGAGGCTTTCACCAAGGCGGCCGGGCAGCAGGGGCTGCTGGTGGCTAAGCCGCGTAGCCGCGCCCATGAATGGCTCGACGCCGCCGCGGGCCCGTGAGGCGGCTGAAAACGTGATGCAACCGCGCCGCCGCCTTGCACGTTGATAGGGGCTGGCTTCCGAGCCGCGCGCAACGCCAAGGTAACCGCCGTGGGTACCATGAAAACAGGATCTCCGCTCAAAGTATGCCTGGACGGGCATGTCGAGGTGATCGACGGCGTCGCTGAGGCAGCCGACTTCCTGCAGCGCTGGCCGATTGAACGGCGTGGTCATGTCTACCGCAGTGCGCTCAACGCGTGCAGCGCGGCCATCGCGGCGCAGATTTCGCACGCCGACGCGATGAAAGCGTTCACCGGCTTCGCCCGGGTTACCCGCATATTGGCCGGCGATGACGGCCGGCCAGCGATGCCTGATGCAATGAGCGTGCGGATGCCAAAGCAGGGCCACGATCTGCCAAAATAAAAGCGTTGCGTGGCCGCCGTTCGTGCCAGATCGCCGCCGTTGCAGAAGAAAAGCCAGTGTTGCGGCTAGTCTCTTTCTCCCCGTTTTACGGGGAGAAATGCCCGGCAGGGCGATGAGGGGCGGCGCCACCGCTTCGATACTTTGCATCTGACCCAATCTCCCGAATTCATGCTGGTGTTCCCAATCCTGACCGGCGTTGCCTCCTGCCGGCATCGTCTCCCGAGAACGGGGGAAAGAAGCTCACCCTGCCTCGCAGACACGCCGGTGGAAGCGCGCCTGGTGATAGGTGCAGTAGCTTTTCATCGCCCTTGTGCGCATGCCGCAGCACAGCATGTGGACGCCCGGCCGGCCTCCGGGAGCATCGTTTTCCGGATTTTGCTCCAGGGTCAGGTCAAGCGGAGCGCGGCAGCGGCCGAACAGGCAGTCGACGAAGCGCATTGCCACGCCATGCGGCTGGCGGCCGATCGGGCTTCGCTGCGGCACCGGCACCTCCAGGCGGTAGGCTTGCCCGTCCGCGATCAGCACGCCGGCCTCGCGCGCTGCGAGGCGTTCCGCACCTTCACTCTTCGGCACGCGCTTGCGTCCGGCCTTGGCGGCGCGGTCGGCGGCCTTGTCATTCGCCCTCTCGGCTGCCGCGATGCGCTTGCTGTTGGCAAAACCGATCGAACTCAGCATGGCGTTGCGGTGAACGATACCGATGATGGCGTCGCGCGACACCGGACTGCCTCGCGACGCGCTGAACCGAGCCGCGATGCGCGAGGCGGAAAGTCCGTCCGTCAGCCAGCCGGCGATCGCCTGCAATTCCTTGTCGCCGTAAAGTGCCATATCTGGTCTCCGTCCATTGCGCAGCCGCGGCAGCGCGCGACGCCGCCGGCGAGTATCGGTGTCGGCCCGCCGCAGGCGGTGGGCATTGTCGGGTTCGATCCGGCCTGTCGGCCGTTGGGTTGGCGGCCTCAGCCCGGCCGGCCGTCCAGCGCGGCGAGGCGCGCCTCTGCCGTCACCCGGTCGGGTGCGGAAACCGCCCTGCCCGTCAGCCTGTCGAGCAGGATCACGGTGCCGTCCTCGGTGCGTGTCAGGGAGCGGATCCGCGCCGCGCTGAATTGGGGGCCGGAGCCGCGGGGAGCGGCGGCTCCGGCCGTTCCGGCCGCCGGTGACGGGCGGACCGGACGTGCAGCTGATGCATCGGGGCAATCAGCCTCACGCTTCGCCCTGGCCGGGGAGGAGGACAGCCGGGGCGAAAGGGAATGAGCGCTGGCCGGCTCGCGTGAAGCTGGCCTGAGGGCGCTTTCGACTCGAAAGGGGTTGAGCTTTTGCATGAATGGATATAAGCATAACTCAAAAACTTATGCAAGCCATTCTTTCATGGACGAAAGCAGCGCTTGTTGGTCACATGTGTGCCATGGTGAAAACGCAACTGTCGGTCAAGGTCGGGGCGGCAATCCGCCAGGCGCGCAAGCAGCGCGGCCTGGTCATGCGCCACATCGCCGAGCACAACGACACCGACGTCGCCGCCGTCGGCAATTGGGAAACCGGTCGCAACCTGCCCAAGACGGAAAACCTCCTGAAGACCGCCGCCTTTCTGCGCGTCGACCCGGTGGCGCTCGGCAAGGGCGAGGTGGTTTTCCTCGATGATGCCGGACCGGTCAACGACGCCGAGATCGTCACCGATGCCGGGCCGCCCCCCGCCGGGCCGATGGACATCCAGGTGCTGGGCGCCGCGGTTGGCGGCGACGACGGCGATTTCACCTTCAACGGCGAGCCCGCCGGCTATGTCCAGCGCCCACCCGGCATCCGCAACCTGGCCAAGGTGTTCGCGCTGCACGTGCTCTCGGATTCCATGGTACCCCGTTACGAGCCCGGAGACCTGATCTATTGCGGCGGCCGCGATGCCGTCCCGGGCGATCACGTGGTGATCGAAACGTTCCCGGAAGAGAACGAACGCAACGGCAAGGCCTTCATCAAGAAGTTGGTCAAGCGCACCGCCGCCGAACTGGTGGTCGAACAGTACAATCCGCCGAAGACGTTGACCTTCAACCGCTACGCCATCAAGCAGGTCTGGCGGGTCATTCCGTTGAAGGAATTGCTGGGCTATTGAGGGCGACGGGGCAATTCTTCCTCCCACAAGAAGAGCAGGCAAAACCCAGCGTCGACGCCACCCTCACGCCCGCCCCGATCCCTCCAGCGGCATCTCGCGCTCGCTCAGCATCAGCGCCTCGCTGCGCACGCGCTGGCGCTCGTCGATAAACGCCGCCCGGATCTGGATCGCCGTGCCCGGCAGCCCGTCGGCGCGGCAAGCCGAGCAGACCAGCCGGCCCGAAAGCGCTGCCAGCGGGGTATTGCCAGTCACGCCGAAGCGCCGCAGCTGATCGGGCTTCCACCACCTGTTGCGGCCGCAATCGGCGCATTCGACCGATATCGAAACGACATCCGCAATCACTGATCCCCTGCCTGTCAATGCCATCGCGGCTCGCCTCTTTTGTTCCTTGTTTGTTCACATATTCCTGCGTTTTGAAACGAGAGTCGAGTCGCATCTTTCAGGGCTCCGCAAAAGTTTCTCTTTCGCTAATTTTTAAGTTATGCTTCTATATAACTTGCAAAGCCGAGTCGGCGCGCGTGCGGCACCCCGGGAGAGACGATGGACGCCCTTGCCGCCGATTTCGCTCACGCCTGCGGCTATGGCGGCGACAGTCACGCTCTCATCGAGGCTTTCGCGAGAATCCGCGAACACGGCATCCGCCAGGCGCGCCTCAGCCATTTCAGGCGCAAGGCGGTCGTCGACGCGCTGAAACAATCGGAAGCACTTTTCCTGGCGGCGATCGGCCCGGCGCTATCGGCACAGGAAGCCATCGAGGACGCCGCCCGCTTCATCGCCTTCTGGCGCAACATGCCGCGCTGGCGCCAGGAACGGCGCCTGGCGGACCTCGCCAGGGCCAGGCAACAACGCCTGCTCGCGCGCTTCTTCCGCCGCTACGGCCACCGCATTTGGGCCTTGGAGGCGGCATAGGCGGGCTCGCCAAGCCGTCGGCGACCACACTGCGCCACGAGAGAGACGCAGCCACGAGAAGAGCTGGGCAATGCCGCCATTTGCGGGTTCCCATCCGCGCGTTTTCTTCCTAGATTGCCTGCGGGTGGCTGATCGTTCGACGTGCATATCAGGGAATGTTCAAGACTGCCCGTTCAAGAGTCCAGGCCTGGATGACGGCAGGCGCGGGAACCGTCGCCGCGCTGTTGGCGGCCGGCCTCATGGGCGCCTTTGGCGCCCTGCCCGCTCACCCTCCGCCGCAACTGCCGTCCGATGCCGCCATCGATGCCGGCCGCTGGCGCATCAAACCGGTGCGTGCCTACGTCAGCCATGCCGACATCCATGGCGTGCCGCTGAAACCGGGCCAGAAGGCACTGGTGCTGGAGGCCGACATGACCAACCGCACGGCCGAATCCAACAAGGCCTACTTCGCTGTCTTCAAGCCGGAGGGAATCACCCTGCCGGACTCGATGCCGATGATCGCCCTGATACGCGATTCGACCCTGGCGCCGGAACTGCACCCCGGCATGACCGAGCGCCTGGCCTATGTCTGGCCGCTGGCCGGCGACGCCGCCGTGCCGCCGACGCTCGCCTTCGGCGTCACCGCGGAGATCTTCAAGCCGCGCGACAATCTCTACGGCACGCCCGGCTGGTACAATCCCTACCGTCTCGGCACCGTGACCTTGCCGCTCGCCGATATGCCGGCAACGGACACTCCGGGAGCCGGCTCATGAGGATGCGGGTCCTCGGCAATCTCGTGATTCTCGCCGCCACCGTGGCGCTGAGCTACGGTATGCAGCTTTCCAAGCCACATTATGCCGACCTCACCGCGCCTATCCCGGTCGACGGCGCCATGCACGACACGGTGCGGGCACGCAGCTTCGACGTGCGGCTGGACGAGGTTGTCTTTGCCCGCGCGCTGAAGACCAACCAGTTCGGGCAGCAAAAGCTTTTGACGACGAGCGGCGTGTGGGCGGTGGTGACGACCAGCCTCACCGCGACCGACGCCTCCATCACGGTCGCGGACGGCACCTGGCAAGGTCCGACCGGTCTGCGCTACCGCCAGACGGAGCGGCTTGGCTATCGCCAGGACATGCCGCCGCACAGCGTCGATCCCGGCTTGCAAAAACGCGGCCTGTTCATCTTCGAAGTGCCGCCTGACCAGATCCGCGGCGCCAGGCTGCTCATCTCGGAACGCCAATTCGGTCCGCTCGATGCGCAGGCCCGCATCAGCTTCGACGGGTTGCCGGCCGGTGCCGATGGACAACCGGCCGGCATCCTGCCGCAATACGATCTGGATGCACCACCGGGCCAGACTTCTGCGGGCCAGACACAGCAGGGCAAGCCATGAGCGCCGTCGCGACCGACATGGGGCCGGCCGCCGAGCGGCAGGCCGAGAAAAAATGGCGCAGGCGCAACCTGGCGGCGCTTGTCATCCTGCTGCCGCTGGCGCTGGCAGAAACCAGCCATGACAGCCTGCGCGAATGGCTGGGCGGCGAAGACCTCATCGCCAGGGATGTCGAGTTTGGCCAGTCCGCGCACTTCGGCGGCAGCGACTGGAAACTGGCGGACCTGCGCGGCGGCAAGGCCGGCCGCTTGCCCGATCAGGCCTTCGCCGTCATCGCCACCTTCTCCGTCACCGTCGGCGATCCCGACTTGCAGAAGCAATGGCTGGGCTGCAGGCTGATGCTGACCGATGCCGCCGGCCGCCGCTGGCTCCCCGACATGATTTCGGGCGTCAGACTGCCGGACGGCGTGATGAACTGCACCTCGGCGATCTTCTCCGGCGCCAAGACAGGCGACGTCATCACCATCGGCGACACCTTCATCGTGCCGGAGGATGCCATCAAGACCATCCGTCCCGCCATTGGGCTGGGAAGCGGGCGGCCGTGGTACCTGCGGTTTCAACGGCCGCCGAAGTAGCGACAGCGCCGGCAGTCCGGAGTCACGGCACGGCGATCAACAGGACGTAGGCAACGAAGACGACGAGGTGAGCAAGTCCGGTGAGAACCGTCGTGCGTCCGGTACTGAAACTTACGACACTCACCGCAAGGGCCAGAACCAGCAAAATCACGTCGCTCGGACCGAGACCGAGGTTGAGCGACTTTCCGGTGATGAGGCTGGCCGCCGCCACTGCCGGGATCGTCAGTCCGATGGTCGCGCACGCCGAGCCCAAAGCGACGTTCAATGCGCGCTGGAGCTCATTCCCCCACGATGCCTTGATGGCGGAGATCGCCTCGGGGAGCAGCACGACAAACGCAATCATCGCGCCGACGATCGCATCCGATTGCGGGATCTGCAGGTAGGTAAGGCCATCTTCAACGCCAGCCGCGACCCGTTCCGTCAGCAGAACGATCCCGACCAGTCCCAGAAGCAAAAAGACGAAATGGGTTGGCACGCCGTGAACCTGCGGAGAATGGCTTTCCGGAGCGCTTTCACGGACCTGCACCTCCAGGAAGTCCTCTTTCTGGCTGTAGCTCTGGGCGAAAACGAAACTGCCGTAGAGCAAGAGCGACAGCAGTGCGACGAAGGCCAGTTGCGTGGGAGAAAATGTCCCCGGGCTGGTGGCAAGCGTGTAGTTCGGCAGCACCATCGTCAGCACCGTGATCGCGGTCAGCACCGAAAGAAAGGAACTTGTGCCTTGCCTTCGGATGTCCTGGTGGCGGTGCCGCCACCCGCCAAGTGTCAGGCACAGCCCCACGATGCCGGTGCAAACGATCATGACCGTGGAGAACACGGATTCTCGCGCCAAGGTCGGATTGTTGGCGCCATGTCGCATCATCGAGACGATGATCGACACTTCGATCGTCGTTACGGCCAAGGTAAGGACCAGCGTGCCGTACGGCTGTCCGACACGTCGGGCTATCGCCTCCGCATGTCGCACCACGGCAAAGACGGTTGCCAAGGTAAGGACGATCGATATGCCGGCAACGATCACCACAATCGCCGTCCGGTAATCTTCGATCGGCTCTATGTTCGATTGCAGTATTAACGCCAGCGCGCAGCAGACAACAGGCAGGCCGAAGGTCATTGCCTCACTTCGACGGCGGAAGAAGTAAGTCATGGCATTCTCTTCGATCTTGCGAGTGCAAACAGGCGGTCTGTTTACGAGACCAGGAAAGATCGCACTTTCGCCCCATCACACGTACATGGCAAGGCGCGACAAGGATACGCTACGGTCATTCCCGTCGCTACCGGGAACGACCGCCCCCCTTCGAAAGCGAGAACGCCGTCTCCAGCACCGCGGCGAGGAAGCAGATGCGCAGCGGCTCGACCAGGATGCCGGTGGAGGAATCCTGGAACGGGCTGCCGAACAACAGCGTCACGCCATGCGACAGGATCTGCCAGACGTCGAGCTCGTGCGGGCCGATCAGCCGCGTCGCGCCGAGCCACAGCCAGGCCGCGCCCCAGTCGAGCAGGCGATAGCCGACGATCAGCGTACACAGCAATACGAGGCTGGAACTCACCGTCAGCCGCACGCCATTGGCGATCGGCAGATAGCGCGAGCGGTAGCCGGCGACGAAATGCTCGACGAAATCGCGCAGGAATTTCGGCAGGCCGGCATAGCGCTTGCCGACGCGTTCCAACCGGCCGTGCACGCGCATCAGTGCCGTATCGTCGCGCACATCATAGCCATAGATCAGCGCCGCCATCACCAGCCAGATCAGCGGCAAGAGCATGTAGAAGAACAGGTTGACGGCGATCGTCGAGGGCGCGATCGAGGTGATCTCGACCGGCACCATCGGCGCGGCCGCCGCCGCTGGCACCGGGCTCGCCAGCCCGTCGGCCGACGCCTGCAGAACCGACCAGAAATTGCGGCTCATCAGCCATTGCAGCGCGCTGTCCTTCCAGCGGCTGATGACGTAGAGGCCGACGAAGATCCAGTTGGTCTCGCAGATCACCACCACGATCTGCCAGAACGAGGCGGCGCCCGTTTTCGCCTGCATGAACTTGGCCAGCCGGCGCACCAGCCAGGACACCGCCACCGAGACCAGCAGCCAGCGCGAATCCAGCACGTCCAGAACATTGGCGCTCTGGCCGAAGCCGGCCTGGTCGAGCGTTTCGCGCGAATATTGCCGCACGATGTCGCCGAGGAACCCCCAGGCCGCGTAATAGGCGAAGAAGGGCAACAGCGCGATGGTGATCATGCGCACCAGCCGCGAACCACGCCGGTCCGCGGTTCCCTGCCCCTCGGCGACCGTGGCCTTTTCCGCGCCACGCTGCGCGGCCAGCACATGGGGCAAGCCGGGACGCAGCACATGGAACATCGCCACCGTCACCACCAGTTGCGCCAGTGCCACCAGCGTCAGCATGGCGAGCCCGGCGAAATGATTTGCGAGCGCCACCTTGGCCGCCAGTTGCAGCAAGAGATCGCCGGCCAGAACACCGGCCAGCACCAGCACGACGAGCTGCGGCCAGAACCGCCGCAGCAGCGAAAAACTCAAGCTGATCGGTCTGATGATATCGGCAAACATGAGGTTCTCTCAGAATGCCACCCGCCCGAAATCCTTCTAGCAAAGGGGGGTTGTTTTGCAAGAAAGGTAGCGAGCTCTCCTGCCTATGGCAGAGCGGCGATTTCCCCTTCTCCGACGACAAGGGAGAAGGAATTAGCGCCTCACCCGCGACTTCAGCCAGCGATCGAACGCCACCGCCAGGATCAGGATCAGGCCGATGACGATGCTTTGCGTGTAGGACGAGACGTTGTTGAACTGGAGCCCGTTCTGCAGCACGCCGATCAGGGCGGCGCCCACCACGGTGCCGCCCACCGAGCCGATGCCGCCGAACAGCGAGGTACCGCCGATGACGACGGCCGAAATGACCGTCAGCTCGTAGCCGATGCCGGCCACCGCTTCGGACGAATTCAGCCTGGCCGACAGCACGAAGGCGGCGAGCCCGGCGAAGAAGCCGACGATGACATAGACCGAGACCAGGATGCGGTCGACGCGCAAGCCCGACAGCCGTGCGGCCTCGGCATTGCCGCCGACGGCGTAGACGGCGCGTCCATAGCGCGTGTAGCGCAGCACGATGTGGCACAGGATGGCGGCCGCCGCGAAGATTATCGCCGGCACCGGCACGGGGCCGATCAGCCCGGTGCCGAACCAGCGCATAGAAGCGTCGAAGCCCGAGATCGGGCCGCCATTGGAGATGGTCAGCGTCAGGCCGCGAAACACGGTGAGCCCGCCAAGCGTGACGACGAAGGGCGGCACTTTCAGCCTGGTGATGGCAAAGCCCTGAACACCGCCGGCCACCGCCCCCACCACCACGGCGGCTAGCAGCGCCGCGAACCAGCCATAGCCCTGCGTTCCCGACGTCGACAGCGACAGCGTGTTGGCAGTACCGCCCTTGGCAACCACGGCCGCCACCATGCCGCAGAAGGCGAGCAGCGAGCCGACCGAGAGATCGATGCCGGCGGTAAGGATGACGAAGGTCATGCCGAGCGCGATCAGCCCGGTGATCGATATCTGGCGGGTGATGTTGAACAGATTGATCGGATCGATGAAGCTCGGCTTCAGCACGGTGAAGACGACCACCAGCGCCGCCAGGAATAGCAGCGGCCCGAAATTCATCAAGAGCCGCGCAATGCTGATGCCGCCACGCCGGCTCTGTTCCTCGGCCACACTCATCGTGCCTCCTCCTCAACCGCTCCCGGCTGGTCGAGCGCCATCAGTTCCATCAGTTTTTCCTCGCTTGCCTCGATGCCTGGCATCTGCCCGGTGATGCGTCCCTTGCGCATGGTCACGATCCGGTCGGACACAGCCAGCACTTCGGGCAGCTCGGACGAAATCATCATCACCGCTATGCCGCGCGCTGCCAATTGCACCAGGATCTGGTGCACCTCGGCCTTGGCGCCGACATCGACGCCGCGCGTCGGCTCGTCGACGATCAGCACCTTGGGGTCGCGCGCCAGCCAGCGCGCCAGGATCACCTTCTGCTGGTTGCCGCCCGACAGGCCCTCGATCGCCTGCTCGGCCGACGCCATGCGGATCGACAGCATTTTCCGGAACCCCGCCAGCGCATCGCGCTCGCGCCGCTCGGCCATGAAGCCGAAGCCATTGCTGAACCGCCCGAGCGAGGCGACGGAGAAATTCGGCAGGATGCCGAGCGCGGCGAAGATCGCCTGATGCTTGCGATCCTCAGGCACCAGGCCGATGCCGAGCGCTATGGCATCCGCCGGCGAGGCCGGCGCGATGGGCCTGCCGTTGAGCGTGATCGTGCCGCCCGCGATCCGGTCGGCGCCGAAGATGGCGCGCGCCAGCTCCGTGCGACCCGAGCCGACGAGGCCGGCGACACCCAGGATCTCGCCGGCCTTGAGGTCGATATCGACGCCGTCGAGCACGATGGCGTGCGGCGCTTCGGGATCGCGCACCGTGCGCAACCCGCGCACCGACAGCACGACGTCGCCGGCCACCGTGCGCTGCGCCGGCCGCGCATAGAGCTCGGACGCCGCGCGGCCGACCATTTTCTCGATGATGCGCGGCAATCGGATCGGCCCGCCTTCGCGGTCGAGATTGCCGGCCAACCTGCCGTCCCGGAGCACCGTCATGCGGTCGCAGATGGCGGCGGCCTCCTCCAGCCGATGGGTGACGAACATGATGGCGACATGGTCCTTGCGCAGCCTGTCCATGATCGACAGCAGCCGCTGCACCTCTGTCTCGGTCAGCGCTGATGTCGGCTCGTCCATGATGATCAGCCGGCTCTTCAGCGACAGCGCCCGTGCAATCTCGACGAGCTGCTGCTCGGCCACCGAAAGCGCCGAGACCGGCGTCATCGGATCGATCGTGAGGCCGACGCGGGCGATGATGGTGCGGGAGTCCTGCTCCATCTTGCGCCAGGAGACGAGGCCGAGCGGACCGGTCGGGGCGCGGCCGATGAAGATGTTCTCCGCCACCGTCAGCGTCGGGATCAGGCTGAGCTCCTGGTAGATGGTGACGATACCTAGCCGCTTGGCATCCTGCGGGCTCGACGGCCGGTAGTCGGCGCCGTCGAAAATGATATGGCCGCTGGAAGGCGGCATGACGCCCGACAGGATTTTCAGCAGCGTCGATTTGCCGGCGCCGTTTTCGCCGAGCAGGCCGAGGATTTCGCCGGGCCTGACGTCGAGCGAGACATCGTTCAGCGCGGTGACGCCGGCGAAACGCTTGGTGACGCCCTCGACGGCGAGCAGGACGGGTGCGGCTTCAGCCATGGAATGGGTGCTTCCCTCGATGCAGTTTCCGGACCCGTCGGCGCGTGAACACCCCCCTCTGTCCTGCCGGACATCTCCCCCGCAAGGGGGGAGATTGGCTGTCTGTTCCGCATTCGCCAATTTTCAACGCCGCAATGAGAATGCGGACATCGACACTGCCGATCTCCCCCCTTGCGGGGGAGATGGCCGGCAGGCCAGAGGGGGTGCTGCCCCGCCGACCTCTCCATGCGAGCTCACTTCGTCTCGTTCAACCTCTCGGCCTTGTCGAGATTGTCCTTGCCGATGACGATCGGCGTCAATAGCACCAGCTTCTCCTTCGGCTCCGTCTTGTCCCTGGCGTAGGCGACGGCGATCTGCACGGCGGTGCGCGACTGCTGGCCGGGGAACTGTTCGACCGTGCCGGCGAGCTTGCCGTCGCGCACCGCGACCAGCGCTTCCGGCAGCGCATCGAAGCCGTAGATCTTGACGTCGGTGAAGTTGCGCGCCGCGCAGGCTTCGAGCGCGCCCAGCGCCATGTCGTCATTGGCACAGACGATCGCGTCCGGCTTGCCGTTGGCGGCAAGGCCGGCTTCCGTCACCGACAGCGCCTCGGCGCGGGCGAAATTGGCGGTCTGCTCGAAGACGATCTGGTACTTGTCCTTCAAGGGATCGAGCACATTGTGCACGCCCTTGTTGCGGTCGATCGCCGGCCCGGCGCCGGGTTGGCCCTGGAGGTGGAACAGTTTCGCGCCGTTGGGGAACGCCGCCACCACGGCCTGCGCTTCCGCCTCGCCGCCCTTGACGTTGTCGGCGCCGACATGGGCGAGGATGCCCTCGACGCCGTCGACGCGGCGGTCGATCGTCACCACGGGAACGCCCGCCTTGACCGCTTCCTCGATGGCCGGCGCCAGCGCATTGACGTCGAGCGGCGAGATGACAATGGCGTTGACCTTCTGCACCAGGGCGGCCTCGATGTCGGCGGTCTGCTTGGTGGCCGAGTTCTGGCCATCGCTCTCGGTCAGGTTGACGCCTTGCGTGGCGGCTTCCGCCTTGATCTCGTTCAGCATGTGCACGAAGAACGGAAAGCCGAGACTGGGCACCGAGCCGAGAATGGTGAGCTTGTCCTGCGCAAATACCGAGGGCGCGGCAAGCACCATGGCGCCCGCGGCCACGGACGTCATCAGGAATTCACGTCTGTTCATGGGATCCTCCTCCACAAGAACGCACGGCCCCGGAAACCGGGACGGTTTCAGGAAGGATCATGCGTCGGTTCAAAGTGTTGGAGCATCCTCCTTGCGTTTGCTAACGCATGCCGCTCCAGCTGATCGCCGTTGCAAAAACTGCCTCCCGTCGGCACCAGCAAACGGATGCTAGCCCAGGCTCAACCATTTGTGCAACATCGATATAACAGGGCCAGACAGCAATGGTCGGAATTTGGATGAGCCGGGTGCCCAGCTTCCATTCTCCGACGCTGGCCCTAGTTTGAACCGCGCCTGAGCCCATTCCCTGGAGACACCCGCATGAAACCGCACATCATCTGCCATATGATCGCGTCGCTGGACGGCAGTCTCCACCCGAGCCGCTACACGGCCAGCCCGGACGGAACCCGGGCCGAATGGTCGAGCCTCTACGAGCATATCCATAATGATTTTGCGGGCGACGGCTGGATCGTCGGCCGCGTCACCATGGCCGAGATGAGCAAGGCCGGCGCGCACCCGCCGGCCGATGCGGGCAAGGTCGACCGACCCTATCATGTCGCGCAAACCGGTACGGGAAGCTACGCGGTGGCGCTCGATCCATCGGGCAAGCTCCACTTTTCCAAACCCGACATTGGCGGCGACCATGTCGTGGTGCTGCTTGGGCACGATGTCGCCGACAGCCACCTGGCCGAGCTCGCCGCCGACGGCGTGTCCTATATCGTGGCGGAGACGGCCGACATGGATCTCGGCCGGATGCTCGAAGTTCTGAACCGCGAATTCGCCATTCGCCGGCTGCTGCTTGAGGGCGGCGCCGGCATCAACGGTTCCTTCTTCGCGGCCGGCCTTGTCGATGAGCTCAGCCTTCTCGTCGCTCCCGCCCTTGACGGGCGGGCGGCGAACCAGGGTTTCGTCGAATTCGGCGAATCCGGCCTCGCGGGCAAGATGCAACTGTCGCTCAAAAGCTGCGAAGCCCTCGCCCACGGGCTCGTCCATTTGCGCTACGCCGTCGGCTGACGACGCTTTATCGGCGCATCATGCGTCGTACCGCATGGCCTCGAGATCGGCGATCAGCGTCGGGCCGGTCGGCTGCCAGCCGAGCCGCGCCCGGGTCAGCGCGCTGGAGGCCGGCAGATCCATCGGGGCGAACATCGCCATCCAGCCGAAATGCTCCGGCGCCTGTTCCGGCGCGATCGAAACGACCGGCACGTTGAGGCCCCGCCCGATCACCTCGGCGATCGCGCGCACTTCGACGCCCTCCTCGCCGACCGCGTTATAGCGCGCGCCGGGCTGCCGCTTTTCCACCGCCAGCCGGTAGAGGCGCGCCGCGTCCAGGAGATGGCCCGCCGCATAGCGGTTGCGGCCCTCGCCGACATAGGCCGAAACGCCTTTCTGGCGCACGATTTCGATGAGCGGCGTGATGAGCCCTTGCCTGACCGGGTTGTGAACCTGCGGCAGCCGCACCACCGAGATGTTGACGCCGGCTTCCAGCAAGGCATTGCCGGCGAGCTCCGAGGCGATGCGCGGATTGGGATGGCTGGGGTTGAAAACGTCCTCGCTGGCAAGCTCGCCATGTCCGGGGCTGCCCACGCCGACGCCGGAAGTGATCACCAGCGGCCGGTCGGATCCGGCCAATGCCTGGCCGAGTGCCGCGATGACACGGCTATCCTTCTCGCAATTCTCGGCAAACCGCGAAAAATCATGGTCGAACGCCGTGTGGATCACCGCTTCCGCCTTTGCCGCGCCGTCGCGCAGGCCCTCGGGATCCTCGAGCGTTCCCCGATGCACTTCGGCGCCCGCCGCTGTCAGCGCTTCGGCCCCCGCTTCGGAGCGAGTGACGCCGACCACCTGATGGCCCGCCTTGATGAGCTCGGCAACGAGCGCCGAGCCGATGAAACCGGTCGCGCCGGTCAAAAAGATACGCATGCGAATTCTCCTGCACGATTGCCTGCGCAGTATCGCCGGTCTATTATTCCATTAAAGTAGTGATCTTATCGTGGTATAATGGCTAACAGGATGCCCACCAATTCCGCCGGTTCGCTCGCGGCGTTTCTGAGAGACCGGCGCACCCGGCTCGATCCGGCCTCGTTCGGATTTTCAGGGCGCCGGCGCACGCCGGGGCTGCGCCGGGAGGAAGTGGCCCAGCGCGCCAACATCAGCCCGACCTGGTACACATGGCTGGAGCAGGGTCGTGGCGGCGCGCCTTCGGCCGATGTGCTGAACCGCATCGCCAAGGGGCTGATGCTGACCGAGGCCGAGCGCGAGCATCTTTTCATGCTCGGGCTCGGACGCCCGCCCGAGGTCCGCTATATCGGCGCGGAAGGCATCAGCCCCCGGCTGCAGCGCCTCCTCGACACGTTTGAAGCGAGCCCCGCCTTGGTCAGGACCGCTACCTGGGATGTCGTTGCCTGGAACCGCGCCGCCCAGGTCGTGCTGACCGATTACAGCGCCCTGCCCGCAGACCAGCGCAACATTTTGCGCTTCATGTTCCGCAGCCCGGCCATCCGCGAAAAGCAGCACGACTGGGAAAACCTCGCCCGTTTCGTGGTGGGCGCCTTCCGCGCCGACGCGGCGCGTGCCGGCGCGGTGTCCGAGGTACGCGAACTCGTCGACGAACTGTGCAGCGCCAGCCCCGAATTCGCCGCCCTGTGGCGCGAGAACGACGTGCTCAGCCATGGCGACGGAACCAAGCGACTGAAGCACCCCGTGCTCGGCGACATCGAGCTGGAATATTCGGGATTCGCGGTCGACGGCCGCCCGGATCTGAGCCTGACCGTCTACAATCCGGTCGACAGCGCGGTCGCGGAGCGGATTCGCGAGCTGGCGAAGCGCGCCAAGGTGTCATTGGACCCGCCGCGATGATCCCTGCTCGTTCCTGGAACATTCCAGAAATGCGCAGCGGGTTGCATCCGACGATGCGTCCCATGAAACCGTCATCGCGGCGCCTCACCACCGCATCCCGCCGACAAAGTCGACGAATGCCCGCAGCGGCGCCGGGATGAGGCGGCGGCCGGGGTAATAGAGGAACGGGCCGGAAAACTCCTGCCACCAGGGCTCCAGCACCGGCTCGAGCCGGCCATCGTCGAAATAGGGGCGCAGCCAGTCCTCGAACAGCGAGACGATGCCGCCGCCGGCGACCGCCACATCGAGCGCAAGCGCCATAGCGGTGCCGGTGCTGACCAGCAGCGGCCCGGTCGGCTCGACGCTCACTATCTCGCCGTCGCGCTCGAACTCCCAGGGCGGCGTCAGGCCGCTGGCGAAGCGGCCGCGCAGGCATGCGTGATCGAGGAGGTCGCGCGGATGGTCGGGCCGGCCACGCCGGTCGAGATAGGCCGTTGCGGCAGCGGTGGCGAAGCGCTGCCGGCGCGGGCCGATCGGTACGGCGATCATGTCCTGCTCCAGCCGCTCGTCATAGCGGATGCCGGCATCGCAGCCGCTCGCCAGTATGTCGACGAAACTGTCCTCGGCGGTCACCTCCAGTCTGATGTCGGGATAGGCGGCAAGAAAGGGCGGCAGAAGGCGCGGCAGCACCAGTTTCGCCGCCACGACAGGCACGTTGAGCCGCAGCGTGCCGGCCGGGCGGCCGCGAAAGCCGTTGACGACATCGAGTGCCGCCTCGACCTCGCCGAGCGCGGGGCCCAGCCGCTCCAGCAGGCGCGCGCCGGCCTCGGTCGGAGCGACGCTGCGCGTGGTGCGGTTGAGGAGCCGCACGCCGAGCCCCGCCTCCAGCCGCCGCACCGTTTCGCTGAGGCTGGAGGCGCTGACGCCGCTGATCCTGGCCGCCTCGCGAAAGCCGCCGGCGCGCGCCACCGCCATGAATGCCTGGAGGTCGCCCAGATCCGCCATTGTTCGCCTTTCCGCACAGCCTGTGCCGATTGCGCCATATTATCGCGCAAGCGTGCATTGTCTACATCTGGCCGATCCAAAGGAGATTGAGACCATGACTGACATCAGCAAGGCCGGAACCTTCAAGCTCGGCGACCGCACCGTGAAGCGCATGGGCTACGGCGCCATGCAACTGGCCGGACCCGGCGTGTTCGGCCCGCCGAAAGACCATGACGGTGCACTCGCCGTGCTGCGCGAGGCGGTGGCGAGCGGCATCGACCATATCGACACCAGCGATTTCTACGGTCCGCACGTCACCAACCTGATCATCCGCGAGGCGCTGCACCCCTACCCCGCCAACCTCACCATCGTCACCAAGGTCAGTGCCCGGCGCGGCGCCGATGCATCGTGGATCCCCGCAATGTCGCCGCAGGAACTGACGCAGGCCGTGCACGACAATCTCCGCAATCTGGGACTGGACACGATGGAGGTCGTCAACCTGCGCTCCATGCACGGCATACACGGCCCGGCCGAAGGCTCGCTCGAACCCCAACTGAATACGCTCGCCGAACTGCAGCGTCAGGGTCTGGTGCGCCATATCGGCTTGAGCAATGTCACATCAACCCAGATCGCGCAGGGGCGCGGCATCGTCGACATCGTCTGCGTGCAGAACCAGTACAACATCGCGCATCGCGAGGATGACGCACTGATCGACGAGCTTGCCGCGGCCGGCATCGCCTATGTGCCGTTCTTCCCGCTCGGCGGCTTCACGCCGCTGCAATCCAGCACGCTGGCCGATGTCGCGCAAAAACTCGGCGCGACGCCCATGCAGGTGGCGCTCGCCTGGCTGCTGCACCGCGCGCCCAACATCCTGCTCATCCCCGGCACCTCGTCCGTCGCGCATCTCAGGCAAAACATGGCGGCGGCGGAGCTGGAGCTGCCAGCCGACGCGCTTGCCGTGCTGAACGGGATCGCGGGCGAGACCGACCAAGCGGCCTGAGCTGCCTCTGCCGCAAGCTGGGCGACAGAGGGGCGCGCCGTAGAGCACGGCCGATGGTGCCAAAACTGCCTCCGCCGGCTTGCGAAGTCAGCGCCGCCCATGGCATCAGTCGGCTCGCAATGACACCACGGCGGATAGAAAACACCGGCAGACAGGCAAGCACCGGCGTCAGCCTCAACCGCGCGCTGTCGAAGCTCGGCCTGTGCTCGCGCACCCAGGCCGAGCGGCTGATCGCCGAGGGCCGCGTGCGCGTCGGTGGCAAGGTCGCGCGCGATGCTTCCCTGCGCGTCGATATGAAGCGCGACCGTATCGTCGTCGACGGCGAAGACGTCGTTGCCGAGCGCAAGGTCTATCTCATGCTCAACAAGCCGCGCGGGCTGGTCACGACCCGCGACGACCCGCTCGAGCGCGACACCGTCTATGCCTGTCTTGAAGGGCTTGACCTGCCTTTCGTCTCGCCGGTCGGCCGGCTGGACAAGGCGAGCGAAGGCCTGCTGCTGATGACCAACGACACGCGCTTCGCCAACCGGCTGATGGACCCGGCCTCGCACCTGCCCAAGACCTATCATGTTCAGATCGCCACGGTGCCCGACGCCGCGGTGCTGGAAGCGCTGCGCGCCGGCGCTCCCGTCGAGGGTGAAATGCTGACTGCGAACTCGATCGAGCTGCTGCGCAGCGGCGGCCGCACCGCCTGGCTGGAGATCGTGCTCCACGAGGGCCGCAATCGCCACATCCGGCGCCTGCTCGCCGCCCACGGCATTGAGGTCAAGCGCCTGATCCGGGTCGCCATTGGCAGCTTGCCGCTCGGCGACCTCGCCAAGGGTACTGCGAGGCATTTGACGCCCGACGAATTGGCGCTGCTGGCGGGATGAATAGGCGCAAGGTCGGCACTGTCGTTCGGCAGATCTGAAAATCGACCGGCGCTTCCGGCTCCTGACGGAAAGCTGTCAGGAGCCCCGGCCTATAGAAGGCCGGGAGCCCAGCCGCGGCTTCGACGATCAAGGAGCCAATGCGATGAATTTCGTCTCTGTCCGCATCATCACGTCCGATGTCCAGCGCCTCGTGCGCTTCTATGGCGAGATCACCGGCATGCCGGTGACGATGTACACGGAGGACTTCGCCGAACTGGCGACGCCGGCCTGCACGCTGGCGATCGGCAGCACGCGCACCCTGATGCTGTTCGGCAGCGACATCGCCCGCCCAGCCGACAACCGCACGGCCATCATCGAATTCCGAGTCGGCGACGTCGATGCCGAATTTGCCAGGCTGGCGGAAACCGTCAAGGGCGCAATTGTCCAGGAGCCTACCACCATGCCCTGGGGCAACCGCTCGCTGCTGTTCCGCGACCCCGACTGCAATCTAGTGAATTTCTTCACGCCTGTAACCGCCGAGGCGATCCGGAAGTTCGACAGCTAGGCCGCCCTACTTCCCGTTCCACTTGCGCACCACCGGCTCGCCGAGGTCATGCTCGTAGCCGAGCACGCTGATGCTGGCCGTATCGAGCACGAACAGCGCGCCGTCCTGCGGCGGCAAGCCGAGCCAGCGGGCGGTGAGCACGCGCAGGAAGTGCGCGCTGGAAAAGATCAGCATGTCGGCATTTGCCTCGCGCAGGCGATCGATGATCCTGTCGGCGCGGGCGCCCACATCGGCCGCCGTTTCGCCTTGCGGGCAGCCGTCGCGAAAGACGTTCCAGCCCGGCCGTTCGGCCAGGATCTCCCTGGTGGTTCGCCCTTCATAGGCGCCGTAGTCCCATTCCTGCAGGTCGTCCATCTTGATGCTTTGCGCCCCGAAACCGGCAAGCAGACTGGTGTTGTAGGCGCGCTGCGAGGGGCTCGACCACACGGCCGAAAACCGCAGGCCTTTCAGCCGATCCGCCACACCCCGCGCGGCCGCCTCGCCGGCTGCCGTCAGCGGCATGTCGGTGCGGCCGGTGTGCTGGCCCGACAGGCTCCACGCCGTCTCGCCATGTCGGACCAGATGGATTTGAGGAAACGCACTGCTCATGGTGGGCCTTTCGAAGTTGCCGCACCTTAAAGGACGATGCGGCGAAGGGGAATCCAGCTGGCGCGAAAGTCCGGGGGTGGAACGCTCGTTTGGGCGCGGTCCACGCGATGCCCACCACATTCCCTGGCCCTGATCCCCGCCGCATTGGCACAATGACTGGGCGCCGGGCATAACTATGTGTGGTCCATAGTTCACCAAGCACGATAGGTCACGATCATCATGTACAAACATCTGCTCATCGCCACCGACGGGTCGGAACTGGCCGACAAGGGCGTTGCCCACGGCCTCGGGCTGGCAAAGGGCCTCGGCGCCGCCGTGACCTTCGTCACCGTCTCGGAACAATTCCCGATCTTCGCCTGGGGCGGCGCCATGGCCGGCTACGCCGCGGGCGATGAGCTGGCCGCCTATCAGGAAGAAGCCCGCAAATACGGCAAGGAGGTGCTCGACAAATGCAAGGCTTCCGCCGAGGGGCTGGGCGTGTCGGCCAAGGTCGTGCACATCGAGGACAGAAGGCCCGCCGAGGCGATCCTGGAGCTGTCGCAGACCGAACGCTGCGACCTGATCGTCATGGCCTCGCACGGCCGCCGCGGATTGGGCAGGCTGCTTCTGGGAAGCCAGACGGCGGAAGTCGTGTCCTACAGCGAAATCCCGGTCCTGGTGGTGCGGTAGGCCGGTCCGGCCAGTCGGCGTTCGGCAAGCGGTGCTCAAAACGCCGCTTCGGCCACCAGATAAAATCCCAGCGCCAAGAGCCCGGCGAAGAACACTTTGCGAAAAGTCTCGACGCTCATGCGCTGGCGCAGCGCCTGGCCGACAGCCATGCCGGCGAGCGCAGGCGCCAGCACCGCGACCGAACCCGCCAGCCCGGCCGTCGGCGAGGCCAGGGCGCCGGCCCTGAACAGCCCGATGGCCAGCGCCGCCGTCGACACGGTGAAGGACAGGCCGAGCGCCTGGATCAGCTCTTCCCTGCCCAGCCGCAGCGATTGCAGGTAGGGCACCGCCGGAATGACGAAGACGCCGGTGGCGCCGGTGACCAGGCCAGTTGCCACCCCGACCAGCGGCGATAGCAAGGCCTCGTGGCGTGGCGGCGTTGAGAAGCCGGCCTTGGCGAGGCCGAGAACGGCATAGAGCATCAGTGCCACGCCGAGCGCGCCGGACGCGGCCGCCGTATGCGCGCCGGTGAGCAGGCCGGCGCCGGCAACGGTGCCGATCACCACGCCGGCCATCATCGTCCATAGCCGCCTGACGAGCCCGCCGAACGAAGGACCGGTGAATAATTGCCACAGGTTGGTAGCCAGCGACGGGATCAGCAGAAGCGTGGCCGCCTCGGCCGGCGCCATGGTCACCGCCAGCAGGCCCATCGCCACCGTCGGCAGGCCCATCCCGACCACGCCCTTGACGAAGCCGGCGGCAAGGAAGACGGCGCAGATCCAGGCGACGGCGGCGGCGCTCAGCATGATGGCGTGTCCGGCAGCGGCTCAATCATGGAGCAGCATGTCGGCAGCGTCGATCCCCGCTGCCGGCCCCGCCGGTCCGGCGGCGGCGCTGCTGACAGGGGCGGATGTCATGGCGCATCCTGGCATGCCGGAACCCGAGCGCGCCACGGCCAGAAGGGCGACGGCAACCGCCAGCAGCATCGCCGCGCTTTCAGCGATGCCGAGCCCTTGCCGGTTCGATGCTGGTTTTCTCATCTTGGACCTCCACCGAAACTGTTTGACGAAATTCGCCGTCACCCGCAATGTGGAAATCGCGGCACCAGCCTTCGGCTGAGGCGAAGGCTGGCGCCGCAAGCCGGTCGGCCCGCTGCGCCATCGATCGCGTGATAGCGGCCATCGCCCGGGCTGTCTTGCGGGAGGAAAAAGATGCGCTTCGACCTCGTCGATCTCCGGCTGTTCCTGCTGGTCGCCGAGCGCGGCAGCATCACCCATGGCGCCGAGCTCGCGGGCCTCGCGCTGGCCTCGGCCAGCGCCCGCATCAAGGGCATGGAGGATAGGCTCGGCGCGCCGCTTCTGGAGCGCCGCCGGCGCGGCGTGGTGCCGACCGCCGCCGGCCAGGCGCTGCTGCACCACGCGCGCGCGGTGCAGAATCAGATCGAGGCGATGGCCGGCGAGCTCGGCGCCTATGCCACCGGCCTGCGCGCGCGGGTCCGCCTGCTCGCCAACACGGCCGCCACCAGCGAACTTCTGCGCGACAGGCTGCCGGCCTTTCTGGTCGCGCATCCCGGCATCGACATAGACCTCGATGAGCGCCCCAGCCATGAGATCGCCGAGGCGGTGGCGAGCGGCGCCGCCGATGTTGGCATTGCCGCGACCTGGGCCGGCCTTTCCCATCTCGAGCAGAAACCGTTCTTCGTTGACCGGCTGGTGGTGATCGCCGCGCGCAACCGCCCCGGCCTCGAAGGCCGCGCGACCGGCCTCGCCGACATTCTCGGTGAAACCTTTGTCGGCCTGAGCGCCGGCCATCCCTTGCAGGAGCACATCTCCCGCCAGGCCGCGCGCCTGGGCGGTCATCTGCATTTTCGCATCCGCGTGCCCGGCCTCGACAATGTCTGCAGGCTGGTGGCGCAGGGCGCGGGCGTCGCCATCGTGCCGGAAAGCACGGTGCGCCGCTCGGCGCCCAGCCTGCGCAGCCTGCGGCTGACGGACGACTGGGGAACCCGCCAGCTCAATCTCTGCGCCCGCCGCTTCGACACGTTGACGCCGCAGGCCAAGCTGCTGGTGGCCGCGCTGGTGTGAAGCCGCCGCCACATGCTGAATTCGCGTGGAATCATGCCTTGCCTTTGAGGAATCCATGAAATAGCTTGTTTGCACATAGGCAAAAAAATCGCCTAGCTTTTTTCGTTTTATGAAAGACGGGGGACTTGCGGGAACATCTCGATCTGACCGATCGGCGGCTGGTCAAACAGCTGTCGCAGGACGCACAGCCGGGCATCAACCGCCTCGCCGAGATTCTGGCGATCTCGGTGCCGACGGTGCGCACGCGGCTGCGCAACCTGCTCGACCGCAACCTGCTCAAGATCGTCGGGCTCCTGAACCTGACGGAGCGGCCCGAACTGATCTCGGCCATCGTCGGCATCAACGCGCAAGGGCGCGGCCGCGCCCGCGAGCTGGCGCAGCGCATTTCCGAACTGCCCTTCGTCAACTCGGCCTCGGTCGTCACCGGGCGCTTCGACATCATCGTCGACGTGACGGTGGCCGGCGACGTCGCCGATCTCTACCGCGTCACCAGCGAGTTGATCCCGGGCGCCGGCGAGCCGGGCGAGGTCGTGCGCAGCGAGACCTTCGTCGTCATGGCGTCCTGCAACAAATGGGTCAGCCTGCCGGAAGGCTGCTGGTCGGACGACAGCATTCGCAAGGAGCCGGCATGAGGATAGCGGTTTTCGGAGGCCTCGGCCTGCTCAACCCGCTGCTGCATGTGCCGGACGCGCCTTTCTTCGGCGCGTTGCCCAGGCGCGGCATCGCGGTCGCCGAAACGGCGGCCCGGCACTGAGGAAACGGATTTTCGAACGGTGGCCGCCGCCGGCAACGGCGCCGCCGCTCAAAAAGCACCCTGTAGGGTGGACAACAACACGACAAAAGGAGGAATGCCCAATGAAACCAATGAACATTGCCAAGCTTTTCATCGCCGGCCTCGCACTGGCCGGCCTCACCGCCGCCGCCAGCGCCGGATCGCTCGACGACATCACCAAGCGCGGCGAACTGCGTGTCGCCGTGCAGACGCAGGGACCACCCTTCTCGCTGGTCGGCGCCAATGGCGAACGCACCGGCAGCTCGGTGGAACTGGCCGAACTGATGGCCAAGGAAATGGGCGTCAAGATCACCTTCCTCGACTTCGACTGGGACGGCCTGATCCCGGCGCTGCTTTCGGGCAAGGCCGACCTTCTGGTCGCCGACATGACGCCGACGCTGGCACGCGGCATGAAGGTCGCCTTCACCACGCCATACATGTATACGGGCAGCACCGTCTTCACCAAGGCCGACGGCAAGTTCAAGACCGCCGAGGACTGCAAGGCCAAGGGCACCAAGATCGCCGTGCTGCTCGGCGCCACCGGCGAGAAGGAAGCCAAGGCCGCATTCCCCGATGCCGACATCAAGAGCTACAAGGGCGGCGGTCCGCTGCTGCTCGACGCCGTCAACAACGGCCAGGCCGATTGCGGCGTCAACGATGTCTCGGCGGTCAAGGGCCAGTCGACGGCCTATCCGGCCGGCACCTTCACAATCATGCCGGACCTCCTCTCGAAGGAGCCGCTTGCCTTCGCCACCCGCTATGACGAGCCGGATCTCCTGATCTGGATGAACCTGTTCCTCAACCAGGTCACCATCGACGGCCGTCTGCAGAAGAACCTCGACTACTGGGTCAATTCGGAAGACTGGAAGAAAGATCACTGATTAGGGATTAGGGATTAGTGAGTAGCGAATTAGTGAGTAGTGGATAGGGAATTCCGGATCCGCCTGCCTACTCGCTACTCACTACTCACTATTCCCTACCCACCATTCACGCCCATGCTCGAGAATTTCAGCTTCCGCACCATCGTCGAATACCTGCCCCTGTTCGGGCAGGGCCTGGTCACGACCGTGTGGCTGTCGGCGCTGTCCTTTTTCGGCGCGCTCGCGGTCGGCATCCTGTTGTGCGCGATGAACCTGCAGCGCGGCTGGCTGTTTCGGGTGCCGGCCAAGGCCTATATCGACGCCGTACGCGCCACGCCCTTGCTGGCGCAGCTCTATTTTCTCTATTTCGGCCTGCCGCGCCTCGGTTTCGTGCTGCCCGAACTCGTCGTCGGGATCCTCGCGCTATCGCTGAACAGCGGCGCCTATGTCGCTGAAATCATTCGCGCCGGCATCCTGTCGATCCCGCGCGGCCAGGTTGAGGCCAGTGTTGCTTCGGGCATGACCTATGTCCAGCGCATGCGCCTAGTGGTCTTGCCGCAGGCGTTCAAGGTGACGATCCCGCCGCTACTGGGACAAGCGATCGTGCTGGTCAAGGATTCGGCGCTCCTGTCGCTGATCTCGGTTGCCGAGCTGACGCGCGCCGGCCAGTTGCTGGCCTCCGACCGTTTCATGCCGGCGGAAGGATTCCTCACCATCGCCGCCTTCTACCTCATGCTCTATTACGGCCTCAAAGGGCTGGCGGCCCTCTCCGGCCGCTGGCTCGGCTCGGCGGGAGCGCGCATATGATCTGGCAACAGTTGCAAAGCCTTGCGGGCAGCTATCCGCTGGCGCTGCGCGGCCTCGGCATGACCGTGGTGCTGTCGCTGATCAGCCTGGTGCTGGGCACCCTGCTCGGCTTCGGCCTCGGCATCTTGCGGACCGGCGGCAACCGGTTGATCTCCGGCGTGATCGGTGCCTGGGTCGACCTTATCCGGGGCACGCCGTTCCTGGTGCAGATATTCCTGATCTTCTTCATCTTGCCGGAGCTGGGCATCGAGCTCGACGCCTTCAGCGCCGGCATCATCGCGCTGACCAACCTCGCCGCCTGCTTCATCTGCGAGATCGTGGCCGCCGGCATCCGTTCGGTTCCGACGGGCCAGGTCGAGGCGGCACTGGCGTCCGGCCTGTCGCGCTGGCAGCGCATGCGCCAAGTGGTGCTGCCGCAGGCGATGCGCATCGTGCTGCCGCCGCTGGTCGGGCAATATGTGCTGCTGATCAAGGACTCTTCGGTCGTCTCGGCGATTGGCCTGACCGACCTCACCCGCGTCGGCTGGCTGGTGGTGCAGCGCGTGCCGAACGGCCTGCTGGTGTTCTTCCTCGTCGGTGTCGGCTATTTCATCGTCTGCTATCCGCTGATCATGCTCGCCCGCCGGCTCGAGCGGCGCATGGGTGCCGCCCATGGCGAGGTGCAGATATGACATCGAACCCAAAGGTTCCGACCACATGACCAAAACGGGCATGATCGATTTTCGCGGCGTCAACAAATGGTTCGGCCCGCTCAACGTGCTGAGGGACATCACGCTCAGCGTCGAGCCGCGCGAAGTGGTCGTCGTCTGCGGCCCGAGCGGGTCGGGCAAGAGCACGCTTATCCGCTGCATCAACGGGCTGGAGACGATCAAGGACGGCGACCTTGTCGTCGACGGCCAGCGGCTCGGCGACCCCGCCACCAACATGACGAAGCTGCGCACCGAGATCGGCTTCGTCTTCCAGTCCTTCAACCTCTACCCGCACAAGACCGCGCTCGAAAACGTCACGCTGGCGCCGATCCATGTCCGCAAGATCCCGCGCGCCGAGGCCGAGCAGGCCGGCCGCGAACTGCTGGCCAAGGTTGGGCTTGCCGACAAGGTCAACGCCTATCCTGCGCAGCTTTCAGGCGGACAGCAGCAGCGCGTGGCGATCGCCCGCTGTCTCGGCATGCGCCCCAAGATCATGCTGTTCGACGAGCCGACATCCGCGCTCGACCCCGAGATGATTTCGGAAGTGCTCGACGTCATGGTCGCGGTTGCCGAGGAAGGCATGACCATGATGGTGGTGACGCATGAGATGGGCTTTGCCCGCAAGGTCGCCCAGCGCGTGGTGTTCATGGATGCCGGCGCCATCGTCGAAAGCGGCACGCCCGACGAGTTCTTCTCGCACCCCAGGACCGATCGCAGCCGCGCCTTCCTGAGCAAGATCCTGCGGCACTGACCGGCGCCGCCGCCTTCAAGTGACCGCCAGCACCTTGCCTGTATCGTGCTGGCGCACGAAATCCACGCGGCGGCCGTCCCAGTGGTAGCTGTAGTGCCTCCCCTGGACGGGAACGGTGATTGCATCCGGCCAGAAGATGCCGATGCACTGCCCGCTTGGCATGCGCACGCTGTTCCACACCAGCCCGTCGCTGCCGGCCGCACGCAAGGCGCGGCCTTCGGCCTGCGAGGCGGTGTAGTCGTCCGGGTCGAGCGCGCCGGGCACCGCGTTGACGTCATCGAGGTCGCGATCGACGCTGCCGATCAGCACGCGGAAATCCGCGGTCCAGCCCGGCTCCTCCTTGGTGGCGCGCATAAAATTCTGGTGGTGGTGGATGGTTTCGGCCAGCGCCACCTCCTCGCTGTCGCCGGCATAGTAGATGCCGTAGCTGCCATCGGAAAACCGCCCGGGCCGCAAGGTCGAGCAATGCACGAAGGGCGCCATCACGAAACTTGCGCCGGGTCCGGACACCCGCCTTTCGGCAGGAACCTTGCCGAGGTCGCCGAGTTCCAGCCGGATGCGCGGATTGGTCTTCTCCTCGACGGCGGCCAGCGCTTCCCAATCGCGCGGGTCGGCAATGTCCTCGAAGAGGTCGATAGGCGGATGGATGGAGCGGATGATGCGGAAGGTCTGGGGCCAGTGGACGCGGCGCCGGACCGCGAGCCCACTCACCATCCACCACGCTCCGCGTCGAGCCATTCGCGCATCGCGGCAAGGTCGGAGATTTCGCCGCGCAGCATCAGGTCGAGCGCCGATTGGCCGCCGAACGTGGCATTGGGCTTGCGGATCCAGGCATAGCCGCGCGCCGGCTCGGTGAAGAGATAGCGCAAACCCTTGTGGATGCCCATCAGATGCGCCATGCGGGTGCGCAGGTCACGGTCGATCCGGCCGATGCCGCCTTCCTTCCAGCGCGCCCAGGTGCGCGCCGACATGCCGCCGAGCAGGATGCAGGCCTCGAGGTCGGTGAGGCCCCACGCCTTGAACAGATTGACCGTGGTGCGCGCCAGGGCGCCCGCCTCTTCATCCGAGATGGCGCTGCCGACCGCGGCCGGCGTGGTGACGATGGACTGAAGCTGCATTTTCTGCTCCCGCTATTGGCAGACATATAGCATGTATTTGCCAATTGGCAAGGAAACAGGACCAGAGCGGCCACCTAAAAAGGTGGCGCGGCATAACAGACCAGGGTTCCTCGCCCCCACAAAGGTGGGGGAGAGGTGGCTCGGCGAAGCCGAGACGGAGCGGGGGAATGGCGCGGCGTGGATATGCCGTGAAAACCTTCCAGCGCCGCAGCCCCCTCTCCGACCGCTTCGCCGCCACCTCTCCCCCGCTTTGCGGGGCCGAGGAACCCACGTTCTGTAAGGGCGGCTCTTGTCCGCCTACTCCGCCGCCTCATACCCCGCGATACCCTTGATCTCCAGAAAATCCTCCAGCCCGTATTCGGCGTATTCGCGGCCGTTGCCGGATTGCTTGTAGCCGCCGAAGGGCAGGCCGGCGTCCCATTGGGGATAGTTGATGTAGACGTTGCCGGAGCGCATGCGCGCCGCGACGTCGCGCGCCTTCTGGATATCCTTGGCCTGGATATAGGAGGCAAGGCCGTAGACGGTGTCGTTGGCCTGCTCGACCGCCTGCTCGACCGTGTCGTAGGGCATGATGGCCAGCACCGGCCCGAAAATCTCCTCGCGCGCGATGCGCATGTCGTGGGTGACATCGGCGAACACGGTCGGCCTGACATAGTAGCCACGGTTGAGTTCGGCCGGACGGCCGGGGCCGCCCGTGACCAGCGTGGCGCCCTCGTCGATGCCGCTCTGGATCATGTCCTGGATCTTGTCGAACTGGGCCTGGCTGACGACAGGGCCGAGCTTGGTGCCGGGAGCGTCGGCCGGGCCGACCACGAACTTTTCCGCCGCCGCCTTGGCGTAGGAAGTCGCCTCGTCATGACGGTCGCGTGGCACGAACATACGGGTTGGCGCGTTGCAGGACTGGCCGCTGTTGCTGAAGCAGCCGGCGACGCCCTTGGTCACGGCGGTGGCGAGGTCGACATCCGGGAACAGGATGTTGGCCGACTTGCCGCCAAGTTCCTGATGCACGCGCTTGACGGTGTCGGCGGCGGCCTTGGCCACCAATATGCCGGCCCGGGTGGAGCCGGTGAACGACATCATGTCGATATCGGGATGGCTGGACAGCGCCTGGCCGACGCCGGGGCCGTCGCCATTGACGAGGTTGAACACGCCCTTCGGCACGCCGGCCTCGTCGAAGATCTCGGCGAAGATGATGGCGTCGAGCGGCGCGATCTCGGATGGCTTCAGCACCATGGTGCAACCGGCGGCAAGCGCCGGACCCACCTTGCAGGTGATCTGGTTCAGCGGCCAGTTCCATGGCGTGATCAGGCCGACGACGCCGATCGGCTCCTTGACGATCAGCGAGGAGCCCTTGACCTGCCGGAACTGGAAGCTCTTCAGCACTTCCGCCATCTTGGCCAGATGCGCGAGCCCGATGCCGACCTGGCTGTCGAGCGCCATCCGGCGCGGCGCGCCCATCTCGCGTGACACGGCGAGCGCAAGGTCCTGGCTGCGCTTCTTGTAGACCTCGATGACGCGGTTGAGGATGTCGAGCCGTTCCTCGACCGAGGTGAAGCCGAATGTGCCGAAGGCCCGCTTCGCGGCGGCCACCGCCTTGTCGACGTCGGCCTTGGAACCAAGCGAAATCTGCGCGAAGCTATCTTCGTTCGACGGATCGATGACATCGATCGTGTTGGGCACGACAGGATCGACCCACGCGCCATCGATGTAGAACTGCAGATTGTGTGACATGATTTCTCCTGAGGGGCGCCGCACAGCCGTCCGGCGTGATATCTGGTTAGAAATAACGATGCGCGAATGGCGGTGTCAAACGCAACCCCGAACTGGTGAGCGAGCCGCGAGCGGTTGAACCAGCCGGGCGGGCGATAGCTGGAATAGAACGAGTTAAAGCAGAGTATGCCCGGCTTCGCCCAGAAGCCGTGTCGCCGCGACCCGATCGGCGGCTTTCACCAGCAGGTGATCGCCGTCGAAAGTCGACACCACGAAAATGCCCAGCTCGTTTTCCGACAGTGGTCTGATGACCGACAACACGATGCCGGTTTCATCGAAAGCGAAAGGTCCTTGGAGCTTGAAGGCGACCCACTCGTCATCCCGCTTGACGCCATCTGGAACGCGATCCTGCAGACAGACGATCGAAAGTTCATCCTCGGTTCTGGTGATGCTGACGAAGCCTGGCCCGTCCGCCCAACCGGGAACGCTCGCTCCAGGCTCGAGCCGCGAAATCGCGTACAGCCCGGGCAGTTGCTTCAGCCTGATTTTGGCAGCCATTGTCGAACTCCGATTGCGGTCTATCCAGCGAGCCTCTTGCTCATATAGACAGTCGTACCGTTCATGAACGGCTCCTCCCGGTCGATCCTATAGCCGTGCCTCTTGTAAAGCGACACATTGGCCGCGAAGGCGCCATTGGTCAGCAGGCGAAGTTCGTTGCGGCCCGCTTCGGCCGCCTTGCGTTCAGCCCGCTCCAGCAACAGCCGGCCGATCCCCCTTCCCTGCGCATGCGGTGCCACGCAGACATTCTCGATCCAGACATGATCGTCGGCTGGCATGGTTTCGATCGCGCCGACGATTTCGCCCTGGTCGGTCGCAAGGTCGAACTCATGCTCTGCAACCGCTATGTCGTAGTCGGCGCGCATGGGCAGCGGTTCGCGGCCGATCAGCGGCACCCATTTGGCATAGGCCAAGCGCACGATGTCCCGGATGGCTGCGGCGTCCGCCGGCCCGGCCTGCCGGAACTGGATGGAAGGATTGATGCTCATCGAGGGCTCCAGACATGAACAGCCCGCCGACGGTTGCGCGGGCGGGGCTGGGAAGAACGAACCGGAATTAACGGGCCACTCCTCGTCGTCGCGCAATCATGCCGCCTCGCAGTGTACAGGTTCGGCGTCGCATGACATTGGCGCGGGGAAGAACGAACATGGCGCCAAGCTGGCGCAGCATGAGTGGCCCGTCAAGCCGACGCCAAGCCACCTTCTGACGGTGCCCCAGCCTCTTTACCGCGCTGCCTCACCAACCCTGATTAGAGGCATGCCGTATCGGCCCTTGGCCGACGACCGCATTTTGGTCACGTAAGCCGGAAAACCGTCCTGGAAAATCGATCATTCTAACGAAAATAATTCATTGGAAAGATTAGTTGGGGAATGGCATTCCCCGGGCGAAGTCGCCTGGAGCATGACGTTGTCTTCCTTATCCCACATTGCGAACGATATTCCAAAAAGCCTGACTTCCGCCGAACCCGCGCAGCGCCGCAAGGCGCTCGACTCGACCAAGGCCGGACCCGTGCCCGGTATGATATTGGTCGCGATGATCACTGCGGTGGCCTTCTCGGCTCGCAACGTCTCCGGCTTTGCCCTGTTCAGCCCGATGATAATAGCCGTCGTCGCCGGCATGATCTACTCCAACGTGCTCGGCACGCCGACGCACGCCAAGGCCGGCATCGCGTTTTCGCAGCGCCGGCTGCTGCGCTTCGCCATAGTGCTGCTCGGTTTCCAGCTGACGCTCGGCCAGGTGGTGTCGATCGGCGCCGGCGGTGTCGGCATCGTGGCAGCCACCCTTGGTGCCACCTTCGTCTTCACCATCACGCTCGGCCGGCTGATCGGCGTCGACGCGAAACTGGCGCAGCTGATCGCCGCCGGCACCTCGATCTGCGGTGCCTCGGCAATCGTGGCCACCAACATCGTCACCGACGCGCGCGACGAGGACGTCACCTACGCCGTCGCCTCGATCACCTTGTTCGGCACCGTCGCCATGCTCGGCTTCCCGCTGCTGTCGCCGCTGCTCGGCCTCGACCAGCATGCTTTCGGCCTGTGGGCGGGCGCCTCGATCCATGAGGTGGCGCAGGTCATCGGCGCCGGCTTCCAGAACGGCACCCAATCGGGCGAGATCGCCACCGTCGCCAAGCTCACCCGCGTCGCCATGCTGGCGCCGATGATCATCGCGCTGGGCCTGATGGCGCGCCGCAAGAGCAGCAGCGACCAGCAGGCGGCGCGCCCGCCCATGCCATGGTTCGTCGCCGCCTTCGTCGCCGTCGTGGCTCTGAACAGCCTTGTCGCGATACCCGCCGAAGTGAAATCGGCGATGGCGCTCGCCACCACCATCATGCTGACCATGGGGCTGGCCGCCATGGGCCTGCAGGCCGATATCTCGCAGCTGCGCTCGCGCGGCCTGCGCCCGCTCGCGCTCGCCTTCTCGGCCTTCCTGTTCATCGGCGGCTTCAGTCTGATGCTGGTGAAGTTCGCCTAGGCCCCAAAGGTAGCGCTCTACGGCGCCCCTGTCCTGCCGGACAGAGGGGGCGAAGGAACTCGACGGCCGACCGTCGGTCTTTTTGCTGAGCGCCTAATCCTCGAACGAACTGGCCGCGACATAGATCGCGGCCAGCGTTTCGATGCCGGCCTGGTCCGCCTTGTCGAAGCGGCCGGGCAGCGGGCTGTCGAGATCGAGCACGCCGAAGACGCCTTCATCGTCTTCGAGAAGCACGACCAGTTCCGAACGCGAATCGGCGTCGCAGGCGATGTGGCCGGGGAAATCGTGCACGTCCTTGATAAGCATCGAGGTGCCGAGTTCGACCGCCGTGCCGCATACGCCCTTGCCTACGGCGATGCGCACGCAGGCCGGCTTGCCCTGGAACGGACCCAGCACCAATTCCTCGTCCGAGGCCAGGAAATAGAAGCCCGCCCAGTTGAGATCGGGCACCATCTGGAGGATCAGCGCCGCGGTGTTGGCGGCATTGGCGATCGAGTCGCCCTCGCCCTCGAGCAGCGCCTTCAGTTGCGCGGCAAGATCGCGGTAGAACGCGGCCTTGTCCGAAGTGTCGATGGCCTTGGCTGCGAACATGGCTTGTCTCCGAACTGAGAATCGCGGTTCCGTTTTCCGCAGGCGCTCTGCACCAAACGACCACCGGAACAGTCTACCGTGAATCCTACCCGCCACGAAAGCCGCAAGATCAGGATCGCTGCCGGCGTCATCGCGGATGCGTCGGGCCGGCTGCTTTTGGTGCGCAAGCGCGGCACCAGCGCCTTCATGCAGCCCGGCGGCAAGATCGAGCCGCGCGAGGCCCCGCTCGACACCCTGATGCGCGAACTGCGCGAGGAACTCGGATTGGTGATCGACCCCGCCACCACCTCCTGGCTCGGCCTGTTCTCGGCCACGGCCGCCAACGAGCCGGACAGCACGGTCGAGGCGGAATTGTTCGCGCTCTCCATCGACGGCCAGCCGATAGCCGCCGCCGAGATCGAGGAGATCATCTGGCTGGAGCCCGGCTCGACCAATTCCGTCGAACTTGCGCCGCTGACGCGCGATGTGGTGCTGAGGTTGAGCGGAATGTAGCGGCGGCGGCGCCGCTATTACATCGGACGCTTGGGTTCGCCCTTTTGTGGCGTTGCCGGATCGGGCTCGGATTTCTTGTGCTTGTCGGCGGCAATCCTGCGGATGCGGTCGAAGCGGCTTTCCTCTGTCGTTTCGGTCGTGACGACCGTCTGTGGCTTCTGCACGAACACGATCATGGATCGATCTCCTGGGCCAGAGGCCTGCGCGCCGGGGGAGAATCCCCCGGCGGTAGTCGTCTCGCCTGCGGCAAAGACCGGTTTGGCGAGATACGGATCAGGTCTGAAAGATGGCTTTTATGAAACCACCTTCGCGAGCCGGCCGAATCCTAGTAGCCGCCCATGCCGCCACCGCCGCCCGCAGGCGCGGCATCCTTGGCCGGAATGTCCGAGATCATCGCTTCGGCGGTGATCAAAAGCGCGGCGATCGAGCCGGCATCTTGCAACGCGGTGCGCACCACTTTCGCCGGATCGACGATGCCCGCCTTGATCATGTCGACATACGCCTCGTTCTGGGCATCGAAACCCTGGTTGTGGTCCTTGCTGTCGGAGAGCTTGCCGACGACAACAGAGCCTTCAACGCCCGAATTCTCGGCGATCTGGCGGAGCGGCGCTTCGAGTGCCCTGAGCACGATCGAGATGCCGGCGGTGACATCGGCGTTGGCGCCGCCCAAGCCGGCAAGCGCCGTCCTGGCACGCAGCAGAGCCACGCCGCCGCCTGGCACGATGCCTTCCTCGACCGCCGCGCGCGTGGCGTTCAGCGCGTCGTCGATGCGATCCTTCTTTTCCTTGACTTCCGACTCGGTGGCGCCGCCGACGCGGATGACGGCAACGCCGCCGGAGAGCTTGGCCAGCCGCTCCTGCAGCTTCTCCTTGTCATAGTCGGAGGTGGTTTCCTCGATCTGGCCCTTGATCTGGGCGACGCGCGCCTGGATGGTCGCCTTGGTGCCGGCGCCGTCGATGATCGTGGTGGTGTCCTTTTCGATCAGCACGCGCTTGGCGCGACCGAGCATCTCGATGGTGACGTTCTCCAGCTTGATGCCGAGATCCTCGGAGATCATCTGGCCGGATGTGAGCACCGCGATGTCTTCCAGCATCGCCTTGCGGCGGTCACCGAAGCCCGGCGCCTTGACGGCCGCGACCTTGAGGCCGCCGCGCAGCTTGTTGACGACCAGCGTCGCCAGAGCCTCGCCTTCGACGTCCTCGGAGATGATCAGCAGCGGCTTGCCGCTCTGCACCACCGCTTCCAGGATCGGCAGCATTGCCTGCAGATTGCCGAGCTTCTTCTCGTGGATGAGAATATAGGGCTCTTCCAGCTCCGCGCGCATCTTGTCGGCATTGGTGACGAAATAGGGCGAGAGATAGCCGCGGTCGAACTGCATGCCTTCGACGACGTCGAGCTCGGTGTTGGCGGTCTTGGCTTCCTCGACGGTGATGACGCCGTCATTTCCGACCTTGTCCATCGCCTTGGCGATCATCTCGCCGACGCTGGCATCGCCATTGGCGGCGATTGTGCCGACCTGCGCGATCTCGGCCGACGACTTGACCTTCTTGGCCTTCGCCTTGATTTCCACGACGACGGCCGCGACGGCCTGGTCGATGCCGCGCTTGAGGTCCATCGGGTTCATGCCGGCGGCAACCAGCTTGGCGCCTTCGCGCAGGATCGAGGCGGCCAGCACCGTGGCAGTGGTGGTGCCGTCGCCGGCGAGGTCGTTGGTCTTCGAGGCCACTTCGCGCACCATCTGCGCGCCCATGTTCTCGAACTTGTCGGCAAGCTCGATTTCCTTGGCGACGGTGACGCCGTCCTTGGTGATGCGCGGCGCCCCATAGGCCTTGTCGATGATGACGTTGCGGCCCTTGGGGCCGAGCGTGACCTTGACCGCATTGGTGAGGATCTCGACGCCGCGCAGCATACGGTCGCGCGCATCGGTGGAGAATTTGATTTCCTTGGCAGACATGATTTTATCCAGTTCGCATTTGGAGTGGAGCCGTCACCGCGCAGAGGCGCGGCGCTTCAGTCAGGCGGCCTTCTTGGCTTCGATGCTCTTTTCGATAACGCCGATGATGTCGGCTTCCTTCATGATCAGAAGATCCTCGCCGTCGATCTTGACCTCCGTGCCCGACCATTTGCCGAACAGGATCAAGTCGCCGGCCTTGACGTCGAGCGGAACAAGTGCGCCGTTTTCGTCGCGGGCGCCGGGACCAACCGCGATCACTTCGCCTTCCTGCGGCTTTTCCTTGGCATTGTCGGGAATGATGATGCCGCCCTTGGATTTGATATCGCCTTCGGCGCGCCGGATGACGACGCGGTCGTGGAGTGGCCGAAATTTCATGAGAACTTCTTTCTGGGGCCGGCATAGGCGGCCGCCCCCTTCTATAGGCTCTTTGGCACTCGATAGATAGGAGTGCCAAAATTTATTCCGAGCGGATATTGAATAATCATAGTATTATTTCGGCGCCTGGGTTCATCGGGTCGGAAAAACGACCAAATATTTCAAAAATTTGAATTTTCCCGGCAGAGTACCTATTTATCGGACAAGTTCATTTTCACGATTTCAGACTCAAGGGAGATTTCCTCGATGGCCGACGGCAACCAGACGATCATGGAAAAAGCTGAAGCGCGCTTTGTCGACAAGCAGAAGAAGACGGCGGAGCGCAACAAGGCAACAGCCGAATATATGTCCGAAGCGAGGGCCAGGGAGATCAAGACGGCAAGGCTGAGGCAATTGCGGCTGGCCAAGGAAGAAGCCGACCGCGTGGCCGAGGCCCTGAACCCGACGCCGAAGAAGAAACGCGCGGTGAAGAAAACGACGGAGGCAAAATCATGAGCCTGACCTTCCCCAACCGCAGCCGCAGCTACGACGAGGCCGGCAAGCGCATCCGGTTCGTCGGCTATGACGGCATGTTCCAGATTTCCTTCTCGGTCGCCGCCGATGCCATGACGAGGATGCAGCCGGCGACGGCAGCCAATGAAGCCGGCTATCTCGCCACCTTCGACACCGAGAGCAGTGTTATCCGCGACGTAGCGTCAAAGGCCTATGACCGCACGCGCAAGAGCATGTATGTGCTGACGGCCGACGACTTCCGCTGAGACGACAGGCGAACGGCGCTGGATCAGGATTTACGCTCCGCCTTCTCCCGGCGCTTGACGTCCCGGACATTCATCTGATCGACCATGGCGTTGGCGTCGCGCGGGCTCATGCCGACCATCGCCCTTTGCCTGACGACGACGGGCTGGCCGGTGAAGACGTCGATGATGGCCCAGCTTTGGGGCAAGTCCATGCGCAGTGCGTAGCGGTTGGCCATTTGCCTCAGCCCTGCAACATGAAGAAGACCATGCCCAGGACCGATATCGTCCAGGCGACGACCGACAGCTTCAGCACCATGCCGCCATGGGCGGCCAGGGCCTCCCGCAGCCGTGGGGCGATACCTGCCGACGGGACCGGTTCCACCGCGACGACACGGGGTCCCTTGGCGCCAAGTTTTCCAAAGACGGGCAACAGCGACGGTTCACGCACGAAAATGGCCTCGAATGTCGGGGAAAGTCGGAGCGGGCAAGCTCTCGCCCTTCCATAGCACTCTTTTGGCGAGTGCCCTGCATGCCAAATGCAAATAGGCTGCTTTAACGCCGGCCGCATGCCACGTGACCCCGATCGTCAGATGCTGAAAGCGCGCAAGTCGGCTGGGTAGCAGTCTTCTTGCCGGCGCGTCAGCGTCACAACGAAGACGAGGACCTGTCCGGCCCAGGCCGCAAATGCAAGCTGGCAAGACCCATCGCCCTTGATGGTCCGACGCAGGCTCTACGTCATATGATTTTTGGAGGCCTCGCCTCGGGATCGAACCGAGGCTTCAGAGATTTGCCGTCTCCAGCGTAGCCGCTCCGCCACGAGGCCATGACTAGCGAACTAACCGATAATATTTGCGCAAGCGTTAAGACCGAAGAGTCGTTTGTAGACATGTCGCCGATTGCTGCTTTGGCCGGCTCGCGCCGTGGGCAGCACTGACGGCTGCCGATCAGCGCCTGATGAACTCGCCGGGCGCCGAGCCCGTGAGCCCGCCCTCCGGCGGCCACTTCGCACCACCGGAGGACCAGCCACTTTTCCTCTTGAACAGCCTCTGGATCTGGCCTAGTTTGGGTTGAGAAAAGGTTTTTCCAAACATTTCCGAGCGGGCTCGGCCATTGGCCGGGTCATTCCGGCCTGTAAGAGAAAACCTTTTCCCAATCGGGATTTTCGCCGCAATGGCATTGGACGATCAGCCAGCCTTTCCCAAGCCCGTCACCTTGCGTGACGTGGCGGCCGAGGCTGGCGTCAGCGTCGCCACCGCCTCGAAGGCGCTCAACGACCAGGGCCGCATGACCGCCGAGACCCGCGAGCGCATCCGCGAGACCGCGCAGCGCCTCGGCTTCCGGCCCAACAGCCTGGCACAGAGCCTGCTGCGGCGACGCTCCTTCACCGTCGGCCTGCTCACCAACGATACCTATGGCCGCTTCTCGCTGCCGCTGATGTCGGGCATTTCCGACGCGCTGGTCGACGCCGGCGTTTCGGTGTTCCTGTGCAATGTCGAGGAGGATCCGCGTCTCGGCCAGCTCCATGTCGAGGCCATGCTCGACAAGCGCGTCGACGGCATCATCGCCACCGGCAAGCGCATCGACCGTCTTCTGCCGGTCGATCTGTCCAATCTGCGCATTCCGGTGATCTATGCCTTCACCCAGCCCGATCCCGACGCCGTCGCCTTCGTCTCCGACGACGCTGGCGGCGCGCGGCTGGCAGTGGAGCATTTCTGTCGGCTCGGCCGCAGGCGCATCGCCCATGTCTCGGGACCGGCGAGCTTTGCCGTGGTGCACGCCAGGGCCCAGGCCTATCGCGATGTTCTGACCGAGAACGGCCTGTCGGTCACCGAGCCGCTGCTCGGCTCGTGGTCGGAGGCCTGGGGACACGAAGCCGTGGCGAGGCTGTTCGACAGCGCGGCCGAGGACGCAAGCGAAAGACCGGACGCCGTCTTCTGCGGCAACGACCAGATCGCGCGCGGCGTCATCGATGCCTTGCGCGAACGCGGTCTCGACGTGCCCGGCGATGTCGGCGTCATCGGTTTCGACAATTGGGAGATCGTGGCCGAAGCGACGCGCCCGCCGCTGACCTCGGTCGACATGAACCTAGCTGCGCTCGGCCGCGAAGCGGGGCTGACCTTGCTTTCCCTGGTCGGCGGCAAGCCCGCCGCGCCAGGCATCCGGAAACTGCCGTGCCGGCTGGTGGTGCGTCAGTCCTGCGGCCGCCTGCCGGACGGCTGAAGAACCAAACGCCGCAATCGGCGGCAAGCCGCGCGTCGCGGCCAAAACGTGGAGGAGGAGAATATGAGGACTTTGATTGCCAGGCTGGCCTTGACGGCCGCCGTATTCGGCTGCGGGCTGCAATTTGCCGCCGCCGAGACCGCCAACATCTGGGTGCGCGCCGACGGCTCGAACTTCATGCCGCGCATCGTCGATGCCTACAATAAGGGCCACACCAACCAGATCAAGCTCGACATCATCCCCAACGCCGAGATCATTCCGAAATACGGTGCTGCCGCCGCCGGCGGCACGGCGCCCGACGCGCTATCGCTCGACCTGATCTACACGCCCTCCTTTGCTGCCGCCGGTCAGTTGGAGGACATCACCGACTGGGCCAAGTCGCTCCCCTATTTCGCCAGCCTGTCGCCGGCTCATGTGAAGACCGGCACGTACAAGGACCGCATCTACGGCCTGCCCTTCTCCGCCGACGCCTCGGTGCTGATCTGGAACAAGAAGCTGTTCAAGCAGGCCGGCCTCGACCCCGAAAAGGGCCCAGCCAATTGGGCCGAGATCGAAGCCGACGCCGAAAAAGTCAACGCGCTCGGCGGCAACATCAAGGGCTTCTACTTCTCCGGCAATTGCGGCGGCTGCAACATCTTCACCTTCACGCCGCTGGTCTGGGCCTCGGGCGGCGACATCCTCTCGCAGGACGGCTCCAAGGCGACGCTGGACAGCCCGCAGCTGCGCGGCGCCATCGATCTCTATCGTTCGATGGTCAAGAAGGGCCTGGTGCCGGAAGGCGCCCAGACCGACACCGGCGCCAATTTCTTCGCCGCCTTCGCCGGCGGCAACATCGGCATCTCGCCGTCGGGTGCCTTCGCTATCGGCGCGCTCAACACCCAGTATCCCGATATCGACTACGGCATCACCTTCCTGCCGGGCAAGGATGGCGGCTGGTCGTCCTTTGCCGGCGGCGACAATTTCGTCGTCACCAAGGGCACCAAGAAGATCGATGTGGTGAAGGAGTTCCTCGACTTCGCCTATTCGCTGGAAGGCCAGACGATCCTGGCCAAATATGGCAGCCTGCCGGTGCGCGGCGACATCGCCAAGGACGCGCTGAAGGACCTCGACCCGCGCTACCAGGTCGCAGCCGAGGCCATGGCCAAGGGCAAGACGCCCTATTCGGTGGTCTTCAACGACCTGATCAACTCCGCCAACGGCCCGTGGACGCAGATGGTCAACGAGGTGTTCTTCGGCGACGACGTCGACGGCGCCATCGCCAATGCGCAGGAGACTATGCAGTCGATCATCGACCAGGCGCCGCAGAAATAGGCGCCTGCCGGCCGGCCGGCCGTCTCCCTGAGCGGGTGGCTGGATATTGTTTGGTTCAGATACAGGGCTATCGCGTTGAGAAGACTCACTAGCATCGACAGCTTGGGACCTAGCGCACTTCGCCTCCCCTTCTCCCCTTGTGGGGTGAGAAGCAGTCCGCGCAGGGGACGAAAAGCCAACTGCTTGGCTTTTCGAGCTTCGAACGCCCTGAGCCTGCGAAGGGCCGGGTGGTGGCCGATCCACTCTGCCGGGTCCCCGCTGCTTCGCAGCCTCCCGGTGTTCGCCGGCCTTTCATCGTGCCACTGGCACGATGAATTCGCCTCCGGCGAACCGGCCGCTCACCCCACAAGGGGAGAAGGAAAAGCGGGCCAGCCATGACCACCATCACAGCAACCACCGCCCCGCCCCGCGCCCGAAAACTCGTCGGTGCCGGTCGCCGGCAATGGATCGGTCTCATCTACGTCGCGCCGGCCGTGGCGCTGGTCATGGTGTTCTTCGTCATCCCGCTCGGCATGACGGCGTGGATGTCGCTGCACAACTGGCCCCTGATGGGCGGGCACTCCTTCATCGGCCTCGACAATTACGTCGCGATCCTGCGCGACACCAGGTTCTGGAATGCGCTGAAATTCACCGGCTACTACACTGTGATCGTCACCATCGCGATCTTCGCCGTCGCCTTCCCGCTGGCCATCTTCATCGAGCGGCCGCGCCCGCTGACCAATCTCTACCGCACCGCCTTCTTCATGCCGGCGGTGGTCGGTTTCGCCTCGGCGAGCCTGCTCTGGTCATGGCTGCTCAACGTCGATTCCGGCCTGTTCAGCCCGGCCGCCTACAACCTCGGCCTGATCGACAGGAAATTCAATCTTCTGGCCACCTTCCAGCCGGCCTTCTGGTCGATCATCGCGATGGTGGTGTGGAAGGTCGCCGGCTTCACCATGATCATCCTGATGACCGGCCTGCAATCGATCCCGCAGGATTTGCAGGAAGCGGCCGTCATCGACGGCGCCGGCCCGTTCGCAAGATTCCGGGCCATTACCTTGCCGCTGATGCGCCGCACCCTGGCGCTGGCCCTGATCCTGTCGGTGGCCGGCTCGGTCCTCGCCTTCGACCAGTTCTACATCATCCTGCGCGGCGGCCCGCGCAACCAGACGCTGACGGCGGTGTACTGGATTTTCAACCAGTCCTTCGTGTCGTTCAAGCTCGGCTATGGCGCGGCGCTCTCCATGGTGCTGCTGGTGATCCTGGTGGCGCTCAGCCTCGTGCAGCTCTGGCTGCTGAGGAAGCCCGAGGGCCTCGACTGATGGCGCAGGCAATGTCCGCTCAAGGCAAGCTCGCCGCCAGCGTCGTCAGGCACTCCACCGGCATCGTCGCCTCGGTGCTGTTCGTGGCGCCGATCGTGTGGGCCGCGCTGTCGGCCTTCAAGCCGGCGCAGGAGGCGCGCCAGCCGCCGCTGCCGCCCTGGCCGACGACAGGCTTCTCGCTGGAGAACTACGCCACGCTCAACACGTTCGGCGACGGGCTCTGGGTCTCGGCGCAGAACAGCATCTACGTCTCTGTCATGACGGTGCTGGTCTCGGTCGTCGTCTCCGTGCTCGCCGGCTACGGTTTCTCGCGTTTCCGATTTCCGCTCAAGGACCTGTTCTTCGTCCTCATCCTGTCGACGATCATGATCCCGTTCCAGTCGATCCTGACGCCGATCTTCCTGGTGCTCACCAAGCTTGGCCTGCACAACACGCTGACCGGGCTGGTCGGCGTCTATGTGACGCTGCAACTGCCGTTCTCGATCTTCATGATGCGCAACGCCTTCGACGCGGTGCCGCGCGAGATCGAGGAGGCCGCGCGCATGGACGGCGCCGGAAACGCCACCATGCTGTTGAAGGTGATGCTGCCGCTGGTCTGGCCGGGCGTCGTCACCATCGCGCTGTTCGCCTTTCTCGGCGCCTGGAACGAGTTTCTCGCCGCTTTGGTGCTGATGACCGACCAGTCCAAGTTCACGCTGCCGGTGATGATGACCGCACTCCAGTCCGGCCGCTTCGGCGCCATCGACTGGGGCGCGGTGCAGGCGGGCGTCACCGTGATGATGGTGCCGTGCCTGATCCTGTTCCTGGCTTTGCAGCGCTTCTACATCCGCGGCCTGATGGCCGGGGCCGTCAAGTGATCGATCGAATGGAGTAAGTTCATGACCGCATCGTCTTCTGCCAGGCCTGCCAGCGCCTCCAGGCCCAAACTCGCCTTCCGGCCGCTACCGGTGCCGCAGGTCGACGTGCACGGCTTCTGGGGCGACCGTGCCGATGCCGTCGCCGCGCGCACCGCCAATATCCTCTACGACCGCTGCGTCGAGGCGGGCATGCTGGAGCAGATCGATCCGGACCGGCCCTCGCCCGGCGTCGTCATCCCGTTCCATTCCCCTTCGCCCGACGAGGCGGCTTCCCCCGGCTTCACCGGCTCGACGGTGACGACGCAGATGTTCTGGGACTCCGACTGGGGCAAGACGATCGAGACGGCGGCCTATTCGCTCTACCGCGCCAAGAACCCGGAGCTGGAGAAGAAGATCGACGCCGTCATCGACCTCTACGAAAAGCTGCAGCAGCCGGACGGCTATCTCTCGAGCTGGTACCAGCGCATCCAGCCCGGCCTGCGCTGGACCAATCTGCGCGATTGCCACGAGCTCTATTGCGCCGGCCACCTGATCGAGGGCGCCGTCGCCTATTACCAGGCGACCGGCAAGCGCAAGCTGCTCGACGTCATGTGCCGCTATGCCGACCATATCGCCTCGGTGCTCGGGCCCGAGCCGGGCAAGAAGAAAGGCTATTGCGGCCATGAGGAGATCGAGCTGGCGCTGGTGAAGCTCGCGCGCGTGACTGGCGAGAACAAATACATGGAGCTGGCGAAATACTTCATCGACCAGCGCGGCCAGCAACCGCATTATTTCGACGAGGAGGCGCGCGCCCGCGGCACCGATCCCAAGGCCTATCATTTCAAGACCTATGAATACAGCCAGTCGCACATTCCGGTGCGCGAGCAGGACAAGGTCGTCGGTCATGCGGTCAGGGCGATGTATCTCTATTCCGGCATGGCCGACATCGCCACCGAATATGGCGACGACAGCTTGCGGGTGGCGCTCGACCGGCTGTGGGACGATCTCACCAGCAAGAACCTCTACATCACCGGCGGGCTCGGGCCGTCGGCGCACAATGAGGGCTTTACCAGCGATTTCGACCTGCCCAATGAGAGCGCCTACGCCGAGACCTGTGCCGCCGTCGGCCTGGTGTTCTGGGCCAGCCGCATGCTCGGCATGGGGCCGAACGCCCGCTACGCCGATATCATGGAGCGGGCGCTCTACAACGGCTCGATCTCGGGCCTGTCGCTCGACGGCTCGCTGTTCTTCTACGAAAACCCGCTGGAAAGCCGGGGCCGGCACAACAGATGGAAATGGCACCGCTGCCCGTGCTGCCCGCCCAATATCGGGCGCATGGTGGCCTCCATCGGCAGCTATTTCTACAGCCTGGCGGACGACGCGCTTGCCGTCCATCTCTATGGCGATTCCACCGCTCGTTTCGACATAGCGGGCGTGCCGGTGGCACTGACGCAGGCGAGCCGCTACCCCTGGGACGGTGCGGTCGCCATCACCATCGAGCCGCAGGCGCCGGTCGCGTTCACCCTGCATCTGCGCGTGCCGGCATGGAGCGCCGGCGCGGCGCTCAAGGTCAATGGCGAGACGGTGAAGCTCGAGGACGTCACCAGCGATGGCTACGCGGCGATCCGGCGCACATGGAAGAAGGGCGATAGCGTCCGCCTCGATCTCGAAATGCCGATCGAACGGCTCTACGCCAACCCGCAGGTGCGTCAGGACGCCGGCCGCGTGGCGCTCTCGCGCGGCCCGCTGATCTACTGCGTCGAGGCGACCGACAATGACGGCAGCCTGCACCGCATCGCATTGCCGCGCACCGCAAGCATCGAGGCGCATGACGAGCCGGACCTGCTGGGCGGCGTGGTGGCGCTTTCGACCACAGCGCTGGCCGACACCGATGAGGGCTGGCAAAACGGGCTTTACCGCACCGACCCGCCCGCTGCCAGACAGACGCGGCTGACCGCCATCCCCTATTTCGCCTGGGACAACCGCGAGCCCGGCGAGATGCTGGTATGGCTGAGGGACGGATGAGGCCAGAAGGGCGCGAAGGAGCGCGACAGGCTTAGTTCTGCCCGCCGCGTTCTTCGGCGCCAGTCACACGGAGCTTATCGCCGGGCCTTTGACTTGTTCAGAGCCACGGCGGCGCGGATAAGCGCCTTGAACGCTTCCTCGTCGACCTCCTCGCCCTCTTGGAAATCGATGGCGCGCCTGGTGTTTCCTTCCAGGCTGGAGTTGAACAGGCGCGACGGATCGGGCAGCGCCGCACCCTTGGCAAAGGTCAGCTTGACGACGTTCTTGTAGGTCTCGCCGGTGCAGATCATTCCGGCATGCTCCCACACCGGGACCCCGCGCCATTTCCACTCCTCCACGATCTCGGGGTCGGCCTGCCGGATCAGGCCGCGCAGCCGGCTCAGCATCTCGCCGCGCCAGTCGCCGAGTTCCTCGATCCTGCCGTCTATGAGCTGCGAAGGAGACCTGCCTTCTGGCGACCCGCTCTTCGTCATGTCCGTTCTCCTTCAGCCTTGAGGGCGATCACCGCCCCGTCCGCCCGATCATAGGCGCTCTGTCGCGCGCGGCAAATCCGGGCCCGGCGCGCAAATCTCACATCCGTTCGCCGGGCAGTCGGCTCGCCTGCTTCACCCACTCGGTGAACTGGGCCTCGTCGAACTCGTCGTCCTCATGAATGTCAAGGTAACGCGTGTCCTTGCTTTTGGACTGGCCAGGCGGCACCGGGTCCAGCGAGATGCCGCGGAAGAAGGCCACCTTTATGTATTTCGTGAAGCAATGAAAGCTGAGGAACCAGCCCTCGCCTTCCACGCCATAGAAGGGCGAGTTCCATTTGACGGCCTTGCGCACATCAGGCACGGCACGCTCGATGAGCGCGTCGAGACGGCCGCCGACCTCGCTCTTCCAGTCCGGCATGGCTGCGATATAGGCCTGCACGGGGGCGTTGCCTTCGCCCTTGGCGATCTGCGGGTTGCCGCCAGAAAGCAGGACCGGACCGGCGGTTGCTGGCCTGGCGGCGCCTTTAGCTGATTGCCCCTGCCTCTTCGCCATCCATCCCGTCCTTACTGGCTCGCGCGCTGCCGCCCGTTAAGCCGCTTGGCGGCGTATGGCAGCACGAACATGTAGAGGCCGCTGAACAGCAGCAGGAAAAGCGGCAGCAGCGGCGAATAGACCACCCAGGCAGGCGGCTGCCCCAAGCCCATGGCGACGAAGTTGGCGAGGACAGTCCCCGTGAAGATGATCGATAGCCAGCGATGCGTTTGCCGGACCCATTTGTTCCAATCCATGCTATCTCCTCTTGAAAAATGAACGAAACGCCGCTTACCAGCGCGCCAGCTGCGTGATCTGGATGAGGTTGCCGCAGCTATCGTTGAGCTGCGCTATGGTCGAGCCGGTCACTTCGGTCGGCGCCATGGCGAAGGCCGCGCCCCGCGCCTTGATGCGCTCGTGATCGGCCTTGATGTCGTCGGTGAAGAGCATCAGCGCCGGCTGGCCCTGCTTAAACAAGGCCTGCCGGTAGGCCTTGGCCGCGGGGTTGTCGTTCAGCGCAAGCTGCAGCTCGGTTCCCTCAGGCTCGTCCGGCGAGGCCACTGTCAGCCAGCGAAACGGACCGTTGCTGAAATCGGCCTTCTTGGTGAAGCCCAACACGTCGGTGTAGAAGGCAAGCGCCTTCTCCTGGTCGTCCACATAGACGCGGGTCAATTTGATCTTCATCGCATATCCTCCATAGGTTCGTTTGCTCCGGGCTGCCCTCGAACAGTCTTGCTATGACCGTGCCGACCGACCTCAGTCCGTCCGTGCCAGGAGCTCTTCCAGCTTCTCCAGGAATTTCGGCCATCCCATCTTGGCGCCGCCATAGGCCCGCCTCTGCTCGGGCCGGAAACCGGACTGCTCCATGCGCAGATGGGTCCCGGCAGGCGTCGGGGTGAGCGTAAAGGTCACCACGCTCCTGAGATCGAAGGCCGGGTCCTGGTGCGCGAGGTTCCAGGTGTAGGACAGCGTCTTGTGCGGCTCGACGGCAAGCACCTCGCAATCCAGCACGCCGCCCCAGGCGGTGCTGAGGTTGAAGCGATGGCCCACGACCGGATTTAAATCGTTCTTCATCAGCCACTCCTCGATCAGATGCGGTTGCGTCAGTGCGCGCCAGAGTTTTTCCGGCGGATGCGAAATCTGCCGCTCGACGACGACAGTGCGGGTGTCGGCGGCAGTGTCGTTCACTGGTCCATCCTTTTGAGCAGATCCTCGAGATCGTCGAACCGGCTTTCCCAGAACCCGGCCATCTCACGCGTCCAGTCCATCAGCGGCGCCAGCGCGCCGAGCTGCGCGCTGTAATGCGTCTGGCGGCCTTCATGGCGGTCGCGCACCAGCCCGGCCTGCTTCAGCACGCCCAGATGCTTCGACACGGCCGGCTGCGAGACCCCCGACTGGATCGTCAGCGCTCCCACCGTCTGCTCTCCCTGGCGGCACAGCCGTTCGAAGATGGCGCGCCGCGTCGGGTCGGCGAGCGTCCTGAAGAGCGCATCATGAGCATCCGGCATTTAATCGATAACCCGTTGGCTATTGATCAACGTATAACCGTCGGGATATGTATTCGTCAAGCGGAAGATTTGGAGTGGCGGGAAAGCGTCCGGAACTTCCGGGTCGCGCTGCGCTGGAAACGCCGATCGCTAAACCGGGGCGTGGACGCGGTTGATCTCCTCGGCCACCAATGCCTGCAACTGCCACAGGTTGCGATCGCGAATGCCGCAGGCGTCGAGGTGGCGGATGGTCTCGAACAGATATTGCGCGCCCGAGCCCCAATGGCCGGCGGCCCGGGCCAGCGTCGCCGCGATCGCCCGTTTGTCCAGCCTGCCGACATAGCGCGCATTGGCGGGATCGACGACGAAGCCGAGCGCGCGGCACATGCCGCCCTCGGTCCTGACCCGCAGCCAGCGCGGCACGTTGACGGCGGGCAGGATGGTCATCTCGCGGCGCAGCAGCGCCTCGAGATTGTCGGCAACCGGCTCCGCGATCTCGAACACCATGCCCTGGCATTGGCCACCACGGTCGAGCGCCATCATCAGGCCGGGCTGCTCGATCGTGCCGCGAAACCGCTGCACGGTGAAGCAGAAAGAGCGGTGCCAGCCAGTCGCCACCGCGCGCTCGCCTCCCCTCACCTCGCCCGCCGGCTTCCATAGCAGCGAGCCATAGGCGAACAGTTTCAGCGGCCCGGCCGGCGCATCGGCCAGTATTTCATCGCTGAAACGCGCATAGTCGGCGTCGGTCATGTAGACCATGCCCGGCGTCGGCCCGGCATCCTCGACCGTGCGCAAGGTGCGGGCGACCAGCGCCTCCGTCAGCGCCATCGCCGCGCTTCGCGACGTAGATTGTGATCGTGCGGCGGATATCGGCCTGTTCATTTTCGTACTCCAGCCTCGCCGCCATGTTGCCCAAGGCAAAGGGATTCTCAAGAGCCAGAGCCACTCGGACGCGGACTCAGAAGCTGAGCGAACCTGCCCAAGCGTTTGAAAAGCCTCGGCGCACCGCCGTCGCGACAGAAGTGGCCGAAAGTCCGCCTGGGTCGGCGCCATCCGCCGCCGGCGGAACGAGATCGCGTTCGACGCGTTTCATTGGGTTGGGAGGGAACTATGAACGATGCGCCGGCAACGCCCATCGGCAGGACGCTTTCGCCCAGCGAAATGGTCACCGTGATGTCGCATTTCCATCGCGCCGAGATTGCGCGCATGGCGGGATGGCGCGACCGTATCGACAGGACCAGCAATTGGGCGATCACCGTCGTGGCCGCGATGCTGTCGGTGTCGCTGTCGACGGCCAGTGCCCATCACGGCGTGCTGCTGTTCGCCATGCTGCTGGTGCTGCTGTTGCTGTGGATCGAGGCACGGCGCTACCGCTTCTTCGACGTCTACCGCGCCCGCGTGCGCCAGTTCGAGCGCCACTATTTCGCGCAGATCTTCTCGCCGCAGCCGGACTTCGCCTCGGACTGGCTGCTGATCGTCGGCGAAAGCCTGCGCACGCCGAAATTTCTGGTCTCGCAGCGGGTGGCGCTGGCGCGCCGTTTGCGCCGCAACTACATCCATATGATGCTGATCCTGCTGCTCGCCTGGATCCTCAAACTATCGACGCCGAGCCTGCTCGATCGGGCCGCGCCGGTGGGTTTCGTCGGCACATTGCGCGAGGCCGTCAGCGCCGCCGCCCTGGGTCCCGTGCCCGGCCTGGTCATCGTCACGCTGGTCGCCATCCTCTTTGCCGGCCTGCTGGCCGTCGCCTTACTGACGCCCGACGACAACGGCGAACTCTCCTTCGGAGACGTGCATGTCTAGTCCGCGATGGACAAAAACGCTTTGCGAACAACCGGGTGAGGCGCCATCCTGAATCAAACCGCGAATGAGCGCCTGTGTGCCGGCTTGGAAAATAGCCGCATGGATGCCATCTAGAGGGAGAGAGCCGGCCTCTGGGCGGTCGGCCACGGAGCATCGAAACAAGTGACGCAGCGAAGCGGCAGCGCCGACCTGCCGCTGCATGGCGGACGGGTCCCGAAATGGCTGGGCGACCGCATGACGCGGCTCGGCGCGGTGCTGTGCCAGGCGATCATCCACCATTATGGCCGCGACGAGCTGCTGCGCCGGCTGGCGCATCCCTTCTGGTTCCAGTCCTTCGGTGCGGTGATGGGCATGGACTGGCATTCGTCCGGCATCACCACCAGCGTCATTGGCGCGCTGAAGCGCGGGCTGACGCCGCTGTCGGGCGAGCTCGGCATTCATGTCTGCGGCGGTCGTGGCGCTCATTCGCGCAAGACGCCGCACGAGCTGGAGATGATCGGCGAACGTGTCGGCTTCGACGGCGCGGCCCTTGCCACCGCCAGCCGCCTGGTCGCCAAGGTCGACAGCGCCGCCGTGCAGGACGGTTTCGATCTCTATCTGCATGGCTTCATCGTCACTGACGACAGCCGCTGGGTGGTCGTCCAGCAAGGCATGAACGGCGACAGAAGGCAGGCGCGCCGTTACCACTGGCTGTCGGAAGGGCTGAAGAGTTTCGTCGACCAGCCGCACGCGGCCATCGAGGGCGAGCGGCAGGGCGAGATCGTCAACCTCACCGACCATCGCGCCGAGGCCTCGCGCAGCGGCCAGCTCGATCTTCTGCGCCAGCTCGGTCCCGACCGGATCGTGCACGAATTCGCCGCCATCGAGCCCGCGACGGCTTCGGCAAAGCGCGACAACGCACAGCCAATGCTGCCCAATCTGGTCATGCCGGCGCACCATGACGTGCGCGAAAGCGACATCGTCATGCGCCGGCTGCACGGCAACATCTCCGCCGCCATCGAGAGCGGCCCGACAGATTTTCCCGAATTGCTGCTGGTGCCGGGCGTCGGCGCCCGTACGGTGCGGGCGCTGGCAATGGTGGCGGAGGTGGTGCATGGCGCGCCGTGCCGCTTTTCCGACCCGGCGCGCTTCTCGCTGGCGCATGGCGGCAAGGACCGGCATCCCTTTCCGGTGCCGCTGAAGGTCTATGACGAAACCATCGCCGTCATGAAGTCGGCGGTCGCCAAGGCCAAGCTCGGCCGCGAGGAGGAGCTTGCCGCCTTGCAGCGGCTCGACGGCCAGGCGCGGCGACTGGAGCGCTACGTCACCGGCCCGAGCCTGAAGGAGATCGTCGCCGGCGAGTTCGACCAGTCGCACCTGCTCGGCGGCCGCAGCGTCTTCGGCCCGGAGCCGCCGCCTGAAGGTGCTTTGCCGGGCGGCGCCAAGAAGTCGGGCTAGATCGCCGATCGCGGCCAGCGACGGCGACGGCGACGATTGGCGAAGCAATCTGCGGAGGCGTCCAGCCGGTAGATGGGCCTTTCTCCCCGTCCTATACGGGGAGAAATGTCCGGCAGGACAATGAGGGGCGGCGCCAAGGTTTCGGCAAATAGCATCTGGATCCTGTATTTCTCCCATGTCGGCGCTGCCCCTCATCCGCCTGCCGGCACCTTCTCCCCGTATAGAGACGGGGAGAAGAGGGCTGTCTTTTATGTCGGCACTTACCCAACAGATCGGCCGGAACAGATTGGCCCGACCCGCCGCAACCTTGCGCGGCATTGCACGTTTATGGGCAGCGGACTTGATCCGCGTTGAGGGGTTGGATGACTAGGCACTGGCCGCAAACGGGATTTCTTCCTGCCATTCTCATCCTTTTCGCCGCCTTTACCTCGCCGTGCCCGGCCTGGGCAGCCCAGGCAAGCAGCCACGCCGCGGGCATGGGCGGCTCGGCGGAGGGCGTTTTCGTCGCCGAGATCGTGCTTCTGCTTCTGGTCGGGCGCGGCCTGGGCGAAATCTTCCAGCGCTACGGCCAGCCGGCGATCATGGGCCAGTTGATCGGCGGCATCCTGCTCGGGCCTTCGCTGTTCGGCTGGCTCTGGCCCGATGCGCAGCAGCTGATCTTCTCGACCGACCCGGCGCAGAAGAGCATGATCGAGGCGGTCTCCCAGCTCGGCGTCCTGCTGCTTCTGCTGCTCACCGGCATGGAGACGGACCTGCGCCTGGTGCGCCGGGTGGGCGCTGCGTGTTTTTCGATCTCTGTCACCGGCGTCGTCGTGCCCTTCGCCTGCGGTTTCGCGCTGGCGCAAGTCCTGCCCGGCACGCTGCTGCCCGACCCCAGCGAGCGCGTCGTCGTCGGGCTCTTCCTCGGCACGGCCCTGTCGATCTCCTCGGTCAAGATCGTCGCCATGGTCGTGCGCGAGATGAACTTCATGCGCCGCAATCTCGGCCAGGTCATCATCTCCTCGGCCATCATCGAGGACACGATCGGCTGGCTGATCATCGCCGTCACCTTCGGCATCGCCACCAACGGCAGCCTCCAAATCGTGCCGCTGGTGGTAACGGTGGCCGAAGTGGCGCTGTTCATGGTGTTCTCCTTCACCATTGGCCGCCGGCTGGTGTTCACGCTGATCCGCTGGAGCAACGACTCCTTCCGCAGCGAATACGCCGTCATATCGGTCATCCTGATCATCATGGGCGTGATGGCGCTGATCACCAATCTGATCGGCGTCCACACCGTGCTTGGCGCCTTCGTCGCCGGCATACTGGTCGGCGAATCGCCGATCCTGTCCAGCCACATCGAGAGCCAGTTGCGCGGCGTCATCACGGCGCTCTTCATGCCGATCTTCTTCGGCATGGCCGGGCTTTCGGCCGACCTAACCGTGCTTGCCGACCCGACGCTGGCGCTGCTGACGCTGGCGCTGGTGCTCATCGCCAGCATCGGCAAGTTCGGCGGCGCCTTCATCGGCGGCCGCTTCGCCGGCATGACGCTGAAGGAGGCGACCGCCGTCGGTAGCGCCATGAACGCGCGCGGCTCGACCGAGGTCATCGTCGCCTCGATCGGCCTGTCGATGAACATCCTCTCCCACAACCTGTTCACCATGATCGTCACCATGGCGGTCATCACCACCCTCGCCATGCCGCCGATGCTGCGCTGGGCGCTCGGCCGGCTGCCCGTCGAAGACGCCGAGAAGCAGCGCGTCGACCGCGAGCTGCTCGACGAGCGCGGCTTCGTCTCCAAGCTGGAGCGGCTGCTGCTGCTGGTCGACGACAGCCCGGTCGGCAAGTTCACCGCCTATCTCGCCGGCTTGGTCGGCGGCGGCAGCGGCATGCCGACCACGCTTCTCCACCTCAAGGACGGCAGGCTTGCCGGCCCGGCCCGCGACAAGGGCCCGGAGCGTGCCTTGAAGGAGGTCAAGAAGGGCGCCGCCAGAAGCGCCAAAGCGGTCAGCAAGGCCGAGGACACGCCGGTCGAGAAGGTGCATCTCACCGCCCGCAGCGAACGCGAAGCGACCGCGCGGACGATCGCCGAGGAGGCGCGCAAGGGCTATGGCCTGCTGCTGGTCGGGCTCGAGGCCATGCTGACCGAGAAGGGCTCGTTCACCGAAGCACTCAACGACATGACGAGCGGCTTCGACGGTCCGCTCTGCCTGGTGCTGAACGGGGCCGGCGCCGGGGGCAAGATGCCGGTGCTGCGCGCCGGCACCACCATCCTCGTTCCCGTCAACGGCACGGAAGTATCGCGCCGCGCCGCCGATTTCGCCCTGGCGCTGGCAAGGCCGCACCGGGCGCGGGTCAAGGTGCTCTATGTTTCGCAGGCGCGCAAAGGCGCCCGGCAAGGCACCGTTTCGCATCGTCGCGAGGAGGCGGTGCTCAAGGACGTCGTCGATCTCGCCGACCGCTACGGCGTCGCCGTCGATACCGCCATCCGCGCCCGCGCCACGCCCGACAAGGCGATCGCCAGGGAAGTGGCCAAGGGGGCGGCGATGGTGGTGATGGGCGTCACGCAGCGGCCGGGCGAGGAACTGTTCTTCGGCGACACCGCCATGGCGGTGCTGGCCGCCGTCCCCTGCCCGGTCGTGCTCGTGGCAAGCGACCGCATCCGCGCCGAAGCAAGGCCCGAAGCCGCGGCCGAAACCGGTGCCTGATGGCCGAGCCTATAGGCCGAAGAACTGCCTGCCAATCACATAGCCCAGCGCCACCACGGCCAGCGGAAACAAGGCCGGCGCGACCTTGCCGAGGACCGAGCCTTGCTGCTCCTTTGGCGGCACATAGCGTGCATTGCCGAGATTCTTGGTCATTGCGTACCCCCGCGCGAACCGGTTCATTAGCAGATGCTTATTAACAACACGGCCGAATTAACGGTTCGCGAAGAAATTCGCTCGAAAGCCGGCCATTTGAGTGGATGGCGGGTGAATGCGGTTTGGCTCAGTCTCGATCTCGGAATCGGGTTTGCCTGCGGCCTCGCGCAACGCCGCGGCTTCGGCCGTCGCGGCGGAGCGCTAAATCCGGCAGACCGCCATGACGAAGAACTCGCGGTAGCAGAAGTCCGGATCGTCGAGCAGGCGATCCGGCCGCTGCTTCAGGTCCTGCCAATAGGCCTGGTCGGCATCAGGCAGGGCATAGCTCGGCGCGACGCTGGCAAAATAGGCCAGCAGGTCGCGAACATAGTCGCGCGTGAAGCGAGGCGCGGGCGCCCAGCGCTCGACCAACCAGCCCTTGCGGCTGACGACCTCCAGGCCAGCCTGGCGCAGGCGCGCCGGAAGCGTCGAACCGCAATCGGTGCCGAGCACGCCCCGGTCGCGGAAACCCTGGAGCCTGGCCGCCATGAAGCGCGCCAGCAGCGCCCGGTCCATGGGCAGGATCTGCAGGATGGTCGAATCGAAATCCTTGACGGCGAAGATGCCGCCCGGCTTCAGCACGCGCCTGGCCTCGCCGACGGCAAGCTCGAACTCGGCCGGCGTCAGATACTGCATGACATTGCCGGACCAGACGCAATCGAACGAGGCGTCGGCGAAGGGCAGCGACAGGATGCTGCCGACATACGTGGCGATTTCCTGCGGCTCGGACAACGTGCCCGCGAGCGCCTCGACCCGGGCGATGTTTTCGGGCGCGAGGTCGAGTGCGGCGATGAAGCCGGAGGGGCCGACGGCGCTGGAGATGAGCGGCAGGAAGCCGCCGCTGCCGCAACCGGCATCGAGCACGCGCCAGCCCGGGCGGATGCCGGCATCGAGCAAGGCCGCCACATATTCGGGGCGCGATGATTCAAAATGAAGATCGAGCCACCCGGCCTCGCTCGCTTCGTGACCGGTGGACGTTTGGTTCTTGGCAGACAAATGATTACCCCCCAATGACGCGGCACGGATAGAAGCGTACCGAGCGGCATCACGCAATGCCCTGCGAAGCTGAGTGAATTAGCGCCGGTGATTGCCCTCGTCAGGCCGCGCCAGAGGTTGGTCGTGTTCGGGTGGATGAGGATGCTAAAGCCGCCATGGTTCAGCATCAGCCACGGAACCAGCGGAGCGAAACCTTGTTGGCGAACAAGACCGCCGCCGAAACCTGCGCCTGACGGCGGCGCCTAGAGGCCGAAGAATTGCCTGCCGATCACATAGCCCAACGCCACCACGGCCAGCGGGAACAAGGCCGGCGCGACCTTGCCGAAGACAGAGCTTTGCTGCTCCTTTGGCGGCACGTAGCGTGCATTGCTGAGATTCTTGGTCATTGCGTACCCCTCGCCGACCAGTTCATTAGCAGATGCTTATTAACAGCACTGCCGAATTAACGGTTCGCGAAGAAATTCGCTCAAATAGCGGGGTATTTGGGGTAGATCGCTGGTGGGGGCTGCGGCTTGCTTGTCTAATGACTGCCCCCCACGCGCTCGCACTTAGAGCTCCAGCTCCAATCGTTCCAACCTGAGGGGCCTAGAGATACGATGAGGTTCAGATCGTCCCCGGCGGCGAAATTGGGTGCGGCGAGATCGACACGAAGATGTGCGCCAACCGGATTGGGAGGGCGGACGGAGCACGCATATGCAGTGAGTCGAAGCTGGCGGTTGCTGGCGCGAGTGTCGACGGTGCGATCCGGTGCATTCCGTTCTCGATCTGGCACTTGAGAGGCTCCAGATGACTGTCGATGATCGCTTCGACATGCGTAGCGGTTTCGGAGGAGCCTGGTCGCAAGAAGGCCCACATGGCGCCCTCGGCGGACCGCGGACCATATCTTCCATCCACAAATCGGATCATGCCATCGGTCACATAGGCTTTTGCTGGCCGTCCGTTGCCTATTACCTTGCACTCGATGACGAAGTTCGGCGATCCCGACAACCGCCATTCGATATCTGAGCGGCCGATGATCGCGCGCTTGCCGTCGGACCGGAGATCATAGCGTTTGAGCTCAGCGAAGAATTCGCCATGAAACGGCTGCTTGCCTTCCTGGTATCGGGCATCGAGATAGGCGGCGAGGCCTTCGGTGAGCGCCGGTTCGTCACGGCTCGCAAAGGGCTCGCCGATGCCCGAATACAGAGCTTCATATTCCTGCCATTTGGCGACGAGATAATTGAGAATCTCGGCCGCCGGCGGGCGTCGGACCAAATAGATCCAATCAGAATCGGCCTCCAGTCCCGCTATTTGCATCACGCGCGCGCCCGCTCCTTCGACAAGCTTTGTAGCTGCAACGCTAGGCGGTTGGCGTCCTCGACTGCACAGCGGCGCATCCAAAAGCGCGACACCAACGGTTTGACAAGGAAAATGCGATTGCCGTCCACGACCGCCATATCAGGTATTGTCAGTAGATCCTCGCCGGGACGCTCCATCACCCGCTTGAGCGCGCTTGCGAGTATCTCGATTACGCTGTCATCGCCGAACCGATCAGCGGTGGCGCCGTGGCCAAGCGTCAGAACCGCCGCGCCTACGGGAACGCTGCGGCCGGTCCAGGCCGCGACCCGGATTTCACCGATGCCGCCGGTGGCATTACGCCATTCACAAAGCCTCTTGCACAGGGCTTCGGTATAGCTCTGCATCAGCTGCATCGAGGGCGCCTGGCGCAACGGTTTCATTAGCGATTTGTGTCGCAGACTGGTCGGCTGCAGTGCTGCGCCGGCTAGCGTGGACAACTCCTCGATCATCGCGATCTCATCGGCGGTCAGTCGAAAATAGGCGTAGACCAGCTTGTTGGCGCGGTACTGGATTGCACTCCAGCGGTGTGGTTGGAGAAGCTCTTCCTCGGCTTCCACCGCCGCAAGAAGCTGGTGGACTTCGGTCATAATCGATTTCGCTTCATCAGGTGCGGGATGTCGGTCGATAGGCCAGAACGGCCAATCCAGCGCTTCACGCACGTGAAGCTTCGGCCGTTCGGACGCGACACTACTGCTCAGCAGGAGGAGCAGCCACAAGCCCATTGGGGAGCGCAGGTAGACGGTCAGGAATCGCGCAGTAAGCCGAGCTTGTTCGGTATCTGGCGCAGACAAAACCGCGAGCGAATGCTGAAATGAAAACGACGCTTCGGCATAGACTGCTTTGACGCCGTCTTCCGGATGGGCGCCGTCGGTCCACAACACGCGCGGCCCCCTGAACAGTCGCTCCTCGGGAGCGCGCGCGATCTGGTGGAGCGGGAAGGGGCGCAGACTCTTCTGCGGCACAAACGGAAGATCCCTGGGCAGCGCGGTCGCCGGCAGGAACTTCTCAAGTGCCATCCAGCTCGGTACTTCTTGGTACCAGGATTCTTGCGGCCTGCGGACGTCCTCGTCTTTCGCATGAAAGCCTTTGGCGTCATGCCAGCCCGCCGCCATCAGATCGCGGATGCTGCCGCGGCGCCTTAGCCGCTGTAACAGCGCGATATCCGCATCAGAGCCCCAATAACGGATGGCAAGCTGGGAATCGTCACTGAGGAGTGACGTCGCCGACAAGTCCGCCCGGTCGCCGCCGTGGACGGCCAGCCGTCCAAAGGCGAGCGAGATGTCCGTCTTGGGCGTCCAATATTCGAAACTCTCCTGCTCAACGCTCGCGAACCGTTCGTCGCGAGCGCGGGCCGAGGCGATCAGCACCACAAACGGATGTACCGCATCGGCGAAGATCAGGCGACGCATATCCGAGAAATTGACGATCTTCTCGATTCGGTAGCGGCCGAGAAGATGCGCGCGAAAATCGCGCTGCGTCGCGTCTCCCGATACGAACAATGTGACCGGAAGGATAAGGGCCACCCGTCCATCAGGCTTCAACGTGTCGGCCGCGCCCAAGGCGAAGGCAGCCGCGATCTGCCGCTTGGGTACATGCGGGGTCGGCGCATCCTGACGCTGCTGCCACGCGTCCACCGACTTGGCAGCGGTCTCATTTGCGCGCAGCTCGCGCCACGGCGGATTGGACAGGAAGATCCCGTAGCGCGCGCCGTTTGCCTCTTCGCTCGCCTTGCCGAAAAAGTCGCCCTGGTCCCCGCGCCGGATATTGCGGGCAAGCGTCGGCAGCTTGTGGCCACCCTTACGGAGTTCAGCGAGGTCCCGGGGATTGAGGTCGGAAAGCAGCGCCAGGTAGAGGCTGAACGCCGTCAGTTGGCAGGCATCTTCATCGATATCGCCGCCGAAAATGTGATCGAGGAGCAGCTTTCGCCGTGTTGCAAAATCGGCGTCGGCCGGCTGGCCCTGTCGGGCGTTGCGCGCCTCCAGCGCCCGAATCAGCCGGCGGAAAGCCGCAGTCAGCAACATTCCCGAGCCGCAGGCGCCATCAAAAATCTTCTCCTTGAGGATATCGCGATCCGCGGTCGCCAGCTCGACAACCCAGTCGGCGAGCAGCCGCGGGGTATAATAGGCGCCCTGCTTGCGCTTTGCTTTGTCAGCTCCGGCCTCCTCTGCGCCTGTGTCCTTGGAGGCAAGGAAGGTCTCGTAGACACTGGCAATAAGCTCGATCGGAATCTGACTGAAGTCGTAGCGCCAGAACCCGGCCTGGCCGGTGCGCAGCGTCGTGCGATCGAGGAACTGCAGGATCCAGCCAAAGGCCTGTTCGGACAGGTTTTCCCATCCCGTCTCACTGTCCGCGCTGGTCAGGAAGTCGCCGTTGAAATCGGTACGCAGCTTCTGGATCAGCTTGCGCAAGCCCGCGCGATCGCCCTCGCTCACTAGGTCGTAAAGGGGGCGCACGTCACGCAGCGCGCGATAGGTTTCGCCAACGATCTCGCGGTCCTCGAGATAGGTTATGAAAATCAGCCGCGCGACCAAGCGCCGCGCCGCTGGAGCATTCAGCCCGCATCCGGTAAGCTTTTCGACCAGCACGAGGATGTTGTCGAGCAGCACTTTGTCAACGCGCTTTTGCGGATCGAACCAGCTGTCTCGGTCGCGCAATGCCTCTCCGCCCAGCAATCCGCTCACCGACCAAGCGCGCCGGGCCTCCTCTCGCTCGGTGATCGAATAGCGCTGTGGCGGTGCGTCAGGGTTGTCGACTGACCAAGCCTCAATCCATTGTGCGGCGGCTACGAGCACCACCCTCGCGAGATTCTGGTTCCAGAGCCGCTCGCAAAAGGCTCGCATCTCCTCACGACGCTCACCCGCATGCGGGCTGAGCTGGCGTTGGTCGAGCAGGCAGACTGTCGGGACGCGGTCTATGCAAAATACTGCAACACCGGCAGTGCCACGGTCCGAACTGAAGATTGCGCGCAGCTCGGGGGCGAAGGGATGAACATCGACCGCATCGCTACCGTTCAGAACCAATGCACCCGCCACCCGGTCATAGCCGAGATCGTCTACCCATGGGCCGGCCAGATCGGTGCGTTCGCTCATCTTACCTACTCTGTCGGATATGGGTTCACCCGGCTAGCCCCTATTAAAAAAAAGATAGACTTTTTATTCTAGATTGTCATTTTAAATAGCATGGGCCGCGAACTTTTGTCAGACCGCATTCGGATGCCCGGCAAGCGCGGACGCCCTCGAAAGGCAGCTGGAGCGGAGCCGTCGGCGGACCAGATGCGCAGATTACTGTTCATCGAGAGAGCCGTGCTGTGGACCGGCCAAGTCGGCAGGCGTGCAGTCGCGACGACATTCGATGTCAGCATCAGCCACGTCACGTCGGATTTTCACCGCTACCGGGAGATGGCGCCGCGCAATCTGAGTTACGATGTAGCGGAAAAATGCTTCCGGCCGACCGATGCTTTCAAGCCGCTATTCGAAGCCGAAGATCCGGCGAGCATCCTGAGCATGATCGCCGCCTCGGTGACCTTGCCAAGCCAGGACCGCGGCCGGCTGCTCGGCTTCACGCCGTCGGTGGATGTGGTCCAAGCGCTTCCGGCGGCAATCGATCAGCCGCTGCTCGTGACAGTCTGCCGCGCAATAACCGCCGGCACTGCCCTTGACATCAACTATCAATCGATGGTGACGCCGGAGGCCACCGAGCGATTCTTCGCGCCGCACGCATTGATCTTCACCGGGCAGCGCTGGCTTGTCCGGGGATGGGATGGGCGACATCAGGCGTATCGCGACTTGGCCTTGGCGCGCATTCTCAGTGCCGCCTCGCGCGAGGCCGGGCAACGCTTGCCCCGCGACGATCAATGGCATGATCGGGCAGCGTTGGAGATCAGCTTGATCGACGGTCTGTCACCTGGGCAAATGGAGGTCACCGCGCGCGAATTCGGCATGAGCCGCAAGCCCGACAGGAGCTTTGCGGTGCGGATCGAGCCGCGTCAGGCGATGATCCCCTATGTACTCGATCATCTGCGGCTGCGTCCGGCGGACCATGCCGGCCAAGCGGTCCCCATCCGGCTGCGCAATTATGACACCGTCCGGGAATTTGACCGCCCTGGCGCGGTGGGCTGAGCGATCGAAATCATCTGCTGTTGGCAGACAGCGAATTCTAGGGCGCCCTTCATAAACTAGGTGTTCAGTCCCGGCATTTGATGGATGGGATCGAGTCGAGCCGGTCGAGCTCTTTTTTCCAGACTTTGCAGATGAGCTCATGGGACGTGAGGCCTTTGAGGGTCTTGAGCCAGCAGGTGAAGTTGTAGGCTGAGAGAAAGAGTAAGCCATTTGCCGTATCGGCAAGCGAACGGCAACTAACGTGGTCATGCCGCCAAACAGTTATGGAAGCTCCGTAACTGGCGGTGATCTAGGCGTTGTGCCCTCACCCCCCAGCCAACCTCGGCAACAAAAAAATCTCCGCCCCCTGCGGCAGCTTCTTCCCCCACGTATCCCGGTAAATCACCCCGTCGATCGCCACCGCGATCCCCCGATCGATCAGCGGTTCAAGCCCGGGATACTGTTCAGCCAGTTTCCTGAACAGCTCCCTTATGTCCTTGGCCTCGACCTCGACCTTGCTCTGGCCTCCGGCGGTCGCGGCAAGCGCCCCCCAGAGCGTCACTTGCACCATCAGCCTTCCCGTTCCGCCTCGATCGCCGCCAGGATGCGCGGCGGCGACATCGGGATGTGGGTCATGCGCACGCCGGCCGCGTTCGAGACCGCGTTGGCGATTGCTGCCAGCGGCGGTACGATCGAGGTTTCGCCGACGCCGCGCACGCCATAGGGGTGGTTGGGGTTGGGGATTTCCAGGATCTGCGTGTCGATCATCGGCAGGTCGGAGCAGACCGGGATGCGGTAGTCGAGGAAGCCGGCGTTCTGCAGCCGCCCGTCCTTGCCGTAAATATACTCCTCGTTGAGCGCCCAGCCGATGCCTTGCGCGGCACCGCCCTGGTACTGACCCTCGACATAGGTCGGATGCACCGCCTTGCCGGCATCCTGCACCACGGTGTAGCGGATCACCCTGGTCGAGCCGGTGTCGGGGTCGACCTCGATGTCGCATATATGGGTGGCGAAGGAAACGCCGGCGCCGTCGGCGACGAGCTCGCTATGGCCGGCGATCGGCCCGCCGGTCTTGCCGGATTGCGCCGCGATCTCCTTCAGCGACAGCTTGCCGAGATTGCCGTGCTTCTCGCCCTTGGCCACCGCATGGCCCTGTTCCCAGACCACGTGGTCGACGGAAATGTCCCACATCTGCGCGGCGCGCTCGCGCAGCACCTTGATGGCGTTGCGGGCAGCCGAGATGGTCGCCATGGAGGAGGAGAAGGTGCCGCGGCTGCCGTCGGTCATGTCGTTGTAGCCGAGGCTGGACGTGTCGGCGACGACGGCCTTGACCTGCGAATAATCGATGCCGAGCTCCTCCGCCGCCACCAGCGATAGCGACGCGCGCGAACCGCCGACATCCACCGTGCCGACGGCAAGCGAGACCGAGCCGTCCATGCCGATGTTGAGGTCGGTACAGGTCTGGCCGCCGAAATTGAACCAGAAGCCGCAGGCCATGCCCCTGCCCTGGTTCTTACCAAGCGGCGCCTTCATGTGCGCATGGTTCTTCACCGCCTCCAGCGTCGGGCCGATGCCGATGGGGCCATAGACCGGGCCGTAGGACGATCGCGTGCCTTCCTGCGCCGCGTTCCTGATGCGGAAGTCGACCGGGTCCATGCCGATCTCCTTGGCGAGCTCGTCGACGGCGCTTTCCACCGCGAAGGCCGCCATCGGCGCCGACGGCGCGCGGTAAGCCGCGGTCTTCGGCCGGTTGACCAGCACTTCGAAGCCGACGGTCTTGACGTTCTCCAGCCTGTAGCAGGCAAACGCCGTCATGGCGCCGATCTCGGCCCAGGTGCCGGCATAGGGGCCGCTTGTGTAGCGCAGCGTCGCTTCCGCCGCGGTGATCGTGCCGTCCTTGCGGGCGCCGATCTTGACGTCGATCGAGGTGGCGCTGGTCGGGCCCGAGGCGCGGAACACCTCGTCGCGGGTCATCACCAGCTTCACCGGCCGGCCGGCCTTGCGCGACAGAGCGAGCGCCACCGGCTCGGCCCAGACATGGGTCTTGCCGCCGAAGCCGCCGCCGATCTCGGAGGAGGTGACGCGCAGCTTCGAGGCCTCCATGCCCAGCAGCTGGGCGCAGTGCTGGCGGTAGACGAAATGGCCTTGAGTGCAGACCCACAGGTCCGCCGTGCCGTCGGAGCTGACATTGGCCACGCAGGCATGCGGCTCGATATAGCCCTGGTGCGTCTGCTCGGTCTTGAAGGAGCGCTCGACGATGAAGTCGGCCTGGCCAAAGCCCTGATGCACGTCGCCATGGCCGAACTGGCTGCGCTTGGTGACATTGGACGGCTTGACCGGCTTTTCCTCAAGCCCCTCGGTGAAAACGGTCTCGTTGATCAGCGGGGCGTGGTGCTGCATCGCCTCGTCGACATCGGTGACATGCGGCAGCACCTCGTAGTCGACCTCGATCAGCTTCAGCGCTTGCCTGGCGGTGCGAGCGTCGATCGCGGCGACAGCGGCCACCGCATGGCCGTCATAGAGTGCCTTGGTGCGCGCCATGCAATTGTCGAGGATGTCGTACATGGCGGCATCGCCGTCGGTGAGGTCCGGCAGGTCGGCCGCGGTGATCACCGCCTTCACGCCGGCGAGCTTTTCCGCCTTCGAAGTGTCGATCTTCCTGATCTTGGCGTGCGCGTGCGGGCTGCGCAGCACACGCCCGACCAACTGGCCGGCCATGTTGAAGTCGGCACCGTAGCGGGCGCGGCCGGTCACCTTGTCGACGCCGTCGGGACGGATGGGACGCGTGCCGACCGAAGCGAAATTGCGATTGGAAAAACGCGGATCGAAATTCATCGTCAGGCTCCCTTCATCACGCTTGCGGCGTCCTGGACGGCGCGCACGATCTTGTCATAGCCGGTGCAGCGGCAGAGATTCCCGGCCAGCCCGAAGCGGATCTCCTCCTCGGTCGGGTCGGGGTTCTTGGCCAGAAGATCCTTCGCCGCGATCAGGAAGCCCGGCGTGCAGACGCCGCATTGCAGCGCGGCGTGCTCCAGGAACTTCTGCTGCAGCGGATGCAACCGGTCGCCATGCGCCATGCCCTCGACGGTCTCCACGCGGCGCCCTTGCGCCTCCGCGCCCAGCACCAGGCACGAGCACACCAGCCGGTCGTCGAGGATGACGCTGCAGGCGCCGCAATCGCCGGTGCCGCAGCCTTCCTTGGCGCCGGTCAGCCCGAGCCGGTCGCGCAGCACGTCGAGCAGTGTCTCGTCGGGCTGGCAGAGATACTCGACACTGTCGCCGTTGATCGTGGTTGAAACTGCTACACCGGCCATCACTTGCCTCCTGCACGCTTGTAGGCTGACGTGGCGGCCCGCCTGGCCAGCACGCCCGCGACTTTCCGTCTGAACTCGATCGTGCCCCGCTTGTCGTCGATGGGCCGGCAGGCCCCGGAGCAGACCTTGGCGAGCCGCTCGAGGGCTGCTTCGTCCAGCGTCCTGCCGATGAGGGCCTCGGCGGCCTCCTGCACCAGAAGCACCGTGGGCGCGGCGGCGCCCAGCGCCACGCGGGCCGCCTTGACGACACCTTGCTCGTCGAGCGTCAGATTCACGCCGGCGCTGACCACCGCGATATCCATCTCGGTGCGGGGAATGAACCTGAGATACGCGTCGCCCGAGCGCGGGGCTTGGCTGTCGAGCAGGATCGCCTCGATGATCTCGCCCTTGGCGAGCGACGTCTTGCCCGGTCCGGTCGGCACGGCTTCCACGGCGATGGTGCGCCGGCCCGCGGGCCCGACGATCACCGCCCTGGCTCCGGCCGCCACCAGCGCCGGCACGCTGTCGGCCGCCGGCGAGGCGTTGCACAGATTGCCAACGATGGTGCAGCGTCCCTGCACCTGCTTCGAGCCGATCAGCTTGGCCGCCTCGACGACGCCGGGCCAGGCCTTCTTCAGGGCCGCGTTCTCTCCCAGCACCGCGCAAGGAACCGCCGCACCGATGCTGAAGCCGTCGGGCGTCTCCCTGATTTCGCTCAAGGCCGCGATCGCCTTGATGTCGACGATCAGTTCGGGTTCGATGAAGCCGCCCTTCATCCTCACCAGCAGGTCGCTGCCTCCGGCGAGAATGGCCGCCGTTCCGGCCGATCCGGCCAAGTGGCCAACGGCATCTTCGATTGAAAGTGGACGTATGTAGCGCATCGTCTCCCCTTGGTCACAGCGATCTCAGCGACCGTTATAAACAGTCTCCTCATAATGGCTATCCGGTTCGTCATTTTCGACGATTGGGCCAGCCGCCGCAAAATCGAGTCCCAACCCAGGCTGAACTGGCGTAAGCCAATCGCGCAGGCCACGGCCGAGGCTCTGAAAAAATTCCGGGAGCCGGTGTCGGACTGGCCGGGCCCCGCTCGTCCTTGGGGCATCGAACAGGCATTATGAAAGGATATGATATGCCCGGCACCGTACGTTTGCACCGTGTTCTCACCACCAGCCCGGAAAAAGTCTATCGCGCCTTCGTCGAGGCCGACGCGCTGGCGAAGTGGCTGCCGCCGAACGGCTTCACCTGCACGGTTCATCACTTCGAGGGCAAGGTGGGCGGCACGTTCAAGATGTCGTTCCGCAACTTCACCACCGGCGACAGCCATGCCTTCGGCGGCGAGTATCTCGAACTCGTTCCCGGTGAGCGCCTGCGCTACACCGACAGGTTCGACGATCCCAATCTGCCGGGCGAGATCCAGGTGACCGTAACCCTGAAAAAAGTATCTGTCGGCACCGAGATCGACATCACCCAGGCCGGCATTCCCGACGTCATCCCGGTCGAGGCCTGCTATCTCGGCTGGCAGGAGTCGCTGCGGAACCTGGCAAAGCTCGTCGAGCCCGAGATAAATCAATAGGCCAGACGGTGGCGGTTTCAGCCATTTGCCGCTAGCTATCCTTCCGACGCGCCCGGTCGATCGGGCGCGTCGTGAGCGATACAGCGGAGGCCAAAATCATGACTCTCACCAACCGGGACATCGTCGAGCTGACCGAATGGCGGCGCAAGTTGCACCAGCAGCCGGAAATCTCGAACGAGGAGGAAAAGACGGCGAAAGCCGTCGTCGACTTCCTCGCCGATACCAATCCCGACAAGGTGCTGACCGGATTGGGCGGACATGGTGTCGCGGCCGTCTACGACAGCGGCAAAAACGGACCAACCGTCCTGTTTCGTTCGGAACTCGACGCGCTGCCCATCGAGGAACTGTCCGGCGTGCCGCATGCCTCGCGCGTGCCGGGCAAGTCGCATATGTGCGGCCATGACGGACACACCGCGATCCTGGCGGCGCTCGGACGCCAGCTCGGGCGCGAGCGGCCTGCAAGCGGTCGCATCGTGCTGATGTTCCAGCCGGCGGAAGAGACCGGCAATGGCGCCGCCGGGGTGGTGGCCGATCCCCGCTTCGGCGAGATCGCGCCCGATTTCGCCTTCTCGCTGCACAATCTGCCCGGCGTGCCGTTCGGCGAGGTGCGGCTCAAGCCCGGCGTGGTCAACTGCGCCTCGCGCGGCATGCGCATCGTGCTGGAGGGCAAGACCGCGCATTCCTCCATGCCCGAGACCGGAATTTCGCCGATGCCGGCGATCAGCGCGTTGATGCCTGCCCTGCCCGCGCTCGGGCACGGAACGTTCGCCGACGACGATTTCGGCATGGTCACCGTGACCCACGCCGAGATGGGCGAGGCCGTGTTCGGCATCGCGCCCGCCCACGCCGAGGTCTGGGCGACGCTGCGCACCAGGCGCGACGAGCGCATGGCGGATCTGTGCGCCGCCGCGGAAGCGCTGGTCACGAAGATCGCCGGCCAGCATCGCCTGTCCACAAGCTGGGATTATCACGAGATCTTCGTCGCCAGCGTCAACGCGCCGGACGCGGTGGAGCATCTCCAGCGAGCCCTCCAGGAAGAGGGCGTCGCGCACACGCAAGAAGCCCTGCCGATGCGCGCCTCGGAGGATTTCGGCCTGTTCGGCCACAGCGCGACGTCGGCCATGTTCTTCCTCGGCGCCGGCGAGCGCCACCCTGCCCTGCACAATCCCGACTATGATTTCCCCGACGATTTGATCCCGATCGGGTCGAAGATCTTCATGCGCACGGCGCGCAACTTGCTGGGGTGAGGCAGGCCGGATGGCCGATCGGGGCGAGCCGGCACGCCACGCCCGGGCTGTGGTGGCATGGCTCGCTAAACGTCGAGAACGACCGTCATTCCACGGACCTCGGCCATCTCGAGCAGCAGGTCCTGCAGGCTGTCCTCGGTCACCGTCTCGCCGGTTCGCTCCAGCAATTCGTCAATGCTTTCCTTCATTGAAAGGGCGGCAACCCCGGTTTTTTCGGAGAGCAGCCGCCCTATGGCAGCGCGGATTAGGGCATTCTGGTCAGGCATGATCCCCCTTTCATGCTGGGGCGGCGGCATGAGTTTTCTTCAATGCATGCTTCTGCCGCAACTTCTGCGAGCTTCAGCTTAAGCTTGCAAGTCGCCTTGAGGGACGGATATTCACTATTTGGCGAATAGTTGCCCAAGGACTACACCAGAGGCGCAACTCCTCGTTGCCGGATCCGGACCTCGCCGCTCCAGAAGGCACCTGACGCGCCGTCTCTATTAGAGGTTGCATCGGTCAGCCGCTTTTTGCCAACCGGGATATGCAACCGCGGCACCGCGCCCGACCCGCGCCAGGACCACCGTCAATCGCAATTGGCCCTTGCCGAAGCCGGCGGCCTCGCTCATCCATGCCTGGAAACGATCGCCAGGGGCCAGAAGATGACCGATGCCAGCCTTCACATCGTCGAAGCGACGATCGAACAGTTGCGGCGCGCGCTCGACGACGGCACGGTGAGCAGCGTCGAACTTGTCGGCGCTTATCTCAGGCGCATCGCGCATTTCGACCGGCACGGCATCAGCCTCAATGCGGTCCCGGTTCTCAATCCTGATATGTTCGAGGACGCCGCGGCTTCGGACCGGCGCCGCAGCCAGGGCAAGACGCTCGGCCCGCTCGATGGCATCCCCTACACCGCCAAGGACAGTTACAAAGTGTCCGGCTTGACTGTTGCCGCCGGCTCGCCGGCCTTCGAGCATCTCATCGCCAACGAGGACGCCTTCACCGTCGCCCGGCTGCGCGCCGGCGGCGCGGTGCTGATCGGCCTCACCAACATGCCGCCCATGGCCAATGGCGGCATGCAGCGCGGAGTCTATGGCCGCGCCGAAAGCCCCTACAATGCCGATTACCTGACCGCCGCCTTCGCGTCCGGCTCCTCGAATGGCTCGGGCACCGCGACAGCGGCGAGCTTCTGCGCTTTCGGGCTTGGCGAAGAAACCTGGTCGTCCGGGCGTGCGCCGGCCACCAACAACGCGCTGGTAGCCTATACGCCCTCGCGCGGTGTCATTTCGGTGCGCGGCAACTGGCCCCTTGTGCCGACCATGGATGTCGTCGTGCCGCACACGCGCAGCGCGCCCGACATGCTCGAATTGCTGGATGTGATCGTCGCCGACGATCCCGAGACGCGGGGCGATTTCTGGCGCGCGCAGCCCTGGATCGCGCTGCCGAAGAGTTCCGAAATCCGACCGCCGCGCTATACCGATCTGGCGCTAGCGGGGTCGCTGAAAGGCATGCGGCTTGGCGTACCCAGAATGTATATCGGCCGCGACAGCGGCGCCGACCGGCGGATCGAAACCCGCGCCTCCGTGCTTGATCTCTGGGAGCAAGCGGCGGCGGACCTGAGACGGCTTGGAGCCGAGGTGATGGAGGTTGATTTTCCTGTCGTCTCCAACCACGAGCGCGATCGCCCCGGCGCGCGCACGATGGTCGACCGCGCTCTGGTGCCGCCGGACTTCGCCGATCGCGAGATCTGGGACCTCTGCATCTCAGCCTGGGATGATTTTTTGCGCGCGAACGATGATCTGAACATTCCCGATCTCGTTTCGGTCGACGGCCCGAAAATCTTTCCGCAGCCACCGGGCACGCTGCCCGACCGTTATGAAGGCGGTTTCGACTTGGCACAGTATGTCGAGCGCGCGAAATCAGGCGTCACGCCGTTCCGGGCCATTCCGACGATGGAGGACGGGCTGAAAGGGCTGGAAGCGACGCGGCGGCTCGATTTCGAGGACTGGCTGGACGCGAACAGGCTTGATGCCGTCGTGCTGCCTGCCGTCGCCGATGTCGGGCCCGCCGATGCCGACATCACTGAGGCCTCCGCGGCGCTTGCCTGGCGCAACGGCACCTGGGTCGCCAACGGCAATCTGGTGTGGCGGCATTTCGGCATCCCGACCGTTACCGTGCCGATGGGCACCATGGCCGACATCGGCATGCCGGTCGGCCTGACCTTCGCCGGCAAGGCCTATGACGATGAAAGGCTGTTGCGCATAGCCGGCGATTACGAGCGCTCCACGCGGCGCCGCACACGCCCGCCGCGCACGCCCGAACTGGCCGATGACGTGTTTTCGCGCCGGCCCACTCAAGCCGGCAATGGCGAGGCGCCCGCGCTCGCAATCAAGCTTGCGGCCGAGACGCGCGACAGCGGCGATCAGGACGAGATCGTCATCACGCTCGACCTCCCCGTCGACGCAACCGAGACGGAGCACGCTTGCATCAAGGTGCATGTCAACGGAGAGGCCGTAGCGATGCGGCGAGCCGGCGCGCGTTTGACCGGCCGGGCGTTTGTCCCGGCCGCGGAGCATCAACGGATCCACAGCGTCTGGCGCGGCCCCTACGGCTCGATCGTCACGGCGGTGATGCGGCTGCGGGATGGACGCAGCGCGGGCGCCTATGTGGTCACCGGCGGGATTGAATGACGATGAGCCCACGCGGGCCAATTTCGCGCCGGGCTATGTGAACCTGCGAAATTATGAGGAGCCAGCCATGATCAAGGTCAAACAACTCGCCCATGTCTGCATCTTCGCCAATGATCTGGACGAGACACGGCGCTTCTACGAGGATGTCCTGGGCATTGATATCCAGTTCAATTTCCTGCGCGACGGAAAGATTTTCGGTTTCTACCTTAATTGCGGCGGCCGCAGCCATATCGAGGTTTTTCACAAAGAGGGTGCGCGGTTCAGCGAGACGAACCAGATCAACCATTTCTGCTTGGAGGTGGAGGATATCGACGCCGCGATCACGCATATCGCGTCCAGGGGCGTGGAGGTCACCGCGAAAAAACTCGCCTGCGACGACACCTATCAGGCTTGGCTGCGCGACCCCGACGGCGTGAAGATCGAACTGTTCGAATACACCGGCAAGAGCGCGCAATTCACAGGCGGCGATCGCGTCGCCGATTGGTAGGCTGTCGCGGTTTCAGTGGGCAGCTACCCCCGCGCGGCCCAGAGCAAACCACGCTCGACGATGACAGCCATTTCCGGCATCGCGAACTCATCCGCCGTGTGTCCGAGCGAACTGTAGAAGACCTTGCCTGCGCCATATCTTCGCTTCCAGACAACCGGCATGTCGACGCCGCCGATGCCCGGGAAATGCTCGTCGGTGAAGGTGGTCGTCGCCAGCACCTCGTTGCTCGGGTCGACATGCATGTAGTACTGCTCCGACCGGTAGGCGAAGTCGCTAATGCCTCTCGTGATCGGATCGTCCGGTTTGGTGATGACCACGCGATAGTCGATGATGTCGCCGGGATGCGCGACCCATTGGCCACCGGTCATGAACTGATAGTCCGGCTCGTTGCGGAAACTGTCGCCCATCGTGCCGTGGAAACCGCCGAGTCCCGTTCCCTGTCGAACCGCGCGCGTCAGATTCTGCAGCTCGGACTTTTCGATCTTCGACATGGTGATGACGGGCACGATGAGATCGAATGAGTTCAGCTCCGGATCGGCAAACATCCCCGTGCCCTCGCCGAGCGTGACCGTGTATCCATTGCGCTCCAGCATGTCGCGCACCACAGTGGCGCTGCGCTGGGGCGTATGGCCTTCCCACCCACCCCAGGCAATCAAGGCCTTCTTTGCCATGCAGTGAACCTCCTGAACTGTCCGCAGCAGCGATGGTTACACGGCTCGGCTGTCAGCGCCAACCCAGCGCCGGCGCGACATGGGTCAGGATCGCCTCGATGGCATGGGCGTTGTAGTCGACGCCGAGTTGGTTGGGCACGGTGAGCAGCAGCGTGTCGGCCTCGGCGATCGCCTCGTCCTCGGCCAACTCCTTGATCAGCACGTCCGGCTCGGCGGCATAGCTGCGCCCGAAGATCGCCCGCGTGTTTTCCTCGATGAAGCCGATCTGGTCGCGGCCCTCATTGCCGCGCCCGAAATAGGCGCGGTCCCGGTCGTCGACCAGCGCGAAAATGCTGCGGCTGACCGAGACGCGCGGTTCGCGTTCATGGCCGGCCGCCTTCCAGGCCTCGCGATAGATCCGGATCTGCTCGGCCTGCTGGATATGGAAGGGCTTGCCGCTTTCGTCGAATTTGAGGGTCGAGCTCTGCAAATTCATGCCCAGCTTCGCCGCCCACTCCGAAGTGGCGTTGGTGGCGGCACCCCACCAGATGCGCTCGCGCAGGCCTTCAGAATGCGGCTCCAGGCGCAGCAAGCCGGGCGGGTTGGGAAACATCGGCCGCGGATTGGGCTGGGCGAAGCCCTCGCCGCGCAGCGTGTCGAGGAAGACCTCGGCGTGATGCCGCGCCATGTCGGCGTCGCTTTTGCCTTCCTGCGGCGCGTAGCCGAAATAGCGCCAGCCATCGATCACCTGTTCGGGCGAGCCCCGGCTGATGCCGAGCTGCAGGCGCCCGCCTGCGATGATGTCGGCGGCACCCGCGTCCTCCGCCATGTAGAGCGGATTCTCGTAGCGCATGTCGATGACCGCCGTGCCGATCTCGATGTGGCTGGTCTTGGCGCCGACCGCCGCCAGCAGCGGAAATGGCGAGGCGAGCTGTCGGGCAAAATGGTGGACGCGGAAATACGCGCCGTCAGCGCCGAGTTGCTCGGCCGCGACGGCGAGATCAATGGATTGCAACAGCGCGTCCGACGCCGAGCGCACCTGCGATTGCGACGAGGGCGTCCAGTGCCCGAATGACAGGAAACCGATTTTTTTCATGGCCCTGACGTATATACCGGCGACACGTGCTTCAATGCCAAAAGAGCAGGGTTACACACCGTCGCCCCTGCGTGACACCAAAAGTGTGCCTTACCGAAAGTTTGAATGCCGTGGAGGGTGGGATGCTCAGGGGAATCCGCATCGTCGAGATCGAGGCGTTGGGGCCGGCGCCCTTTGCCGGCATGCTGCTCGCCGATCTCGGCGCCGACGTGATCGTCGTCCACCGCAAGCATGCATCCGTGCCGGGCCTTCCCGAGCGCTCGCTGCTCGATCGCGGCAAGCGCTCTATCGCGCTCGACCTCAGGGATGCCGAGGACGTTGCCGTGCTGATGCGCCTGATCGCCACCGCCGACGGCCTGATCGAGGGCTTCCGGCCGGGCGTGATGGAGCGTCTCGGGCTTGGTCCAGATGTGTGTCTGGCCGCCAACCCTCGCCTGGCCTATGGCCGCATGACCGGCTGGGGGCAGGAAGGCCCGCTCGCCCGCACCGCCGGCCACGACATGAACTATACCGGCGTGTCGGGCGCACTCTGGTATGCTTCCCTGCCGGGCGAGCCGCCAATGGCGCCGCCGACGCTGGTCGGCGACATAGGCGGCGGCGCGCTCTATCTGGTGATCGGCATGCTGGCCGCCATCATGAACGCCCGCGCCGGTGGTGAAGGCACGGTCGTCGACGCGCCGATCGTCGACGGCTCGGCCCATATGATGAACCTGTTGATGTCGCTCGCACCATCCGGCGGGCTTGCCGCCGAGCGTGGCCGGAGCCTTCTGGACGGACCGCATTGGTGCCGCGTGTACCGCACGTCTGATGGCGGCTTCATCAGCGTCCAGTGCGTCGAGCCGAAATTCTATGCGCTGTTCCTCGACAGGCTTGGCCTGGGCGGCGATCCGCAGTTCGCCGCTCAGTTCGACCGCGGCCTCTGGCCTGAGCTCGGCAGCCGGCTTGAAGCGATCTTTGCCGAAAAATCCCGAGACGAGTGGATGAAATTGTTCGAGGGAACGGATGCCTGCGTCGGGCCTGTGCTGAGCCCGCATGAGGCGGCGCTGCATCCGCACATGGCCGCACGCGGCTCCTGGTTGGTCGAGAATGGCGCCCTCCAAGCTGCCTCCGCCCCCCGTTTTTCCAAACGGACGGCAAAGGCACCGGCGAAAAGTCCGGCACACGACGAACATGGTGCGGAGATTCGTGCCGAACTTGCGGATCCAGCCGCAAGTCGTTGAATAGGCTACCCGCCTTTGCTGAGGAAATCGCCGACTGGCCTGCGCCCGGCTCGGACCGAAGACGATATCGTGGCGGCACTTGCGGCAGTCGTGGGCGGCATACTTGAAAAGCATCTCGTATACGAGTATACGAGATGCTTTCATTGGGAGGAGGCTGCGCTCCATGTCCTTCAACTCGACTCGCGTCCAGACACCAATGGATGCCGTGGTCATCGGCGGCGGCATCGCCGGCTGCACGCTCGCCTATGAACTGGCCCGCCACGGTCTCAAGACGACGATCCTCGAGCAGAGCATGATCGCCGCCGAGTCCTCAGGACGAAACACCGGCACCTTGCTCACCGGCCCGCAGAAAGAGGTCGTCGAACTGCTGGACGCCAGCGTCGCGATCTATGCCGAGCTTGCCGACGGACCCGTTCCCTTCGAATTCGCCGCCATCGCACATCTGCTGATTTCCGAAGACGAGGCGAGTTTCGAGGCGGCTGCCGCCGTGGCCGACCGCTACAGGGAAGCCGGCGTGGCAATGGAAAAGATCACGGGCAAGGAACTGGCGCGCGACCACCCGCGTGTCGGCTTCAACGTGGCAGGCGCCTATTCCGTCGGCCGTGCATGGACGCTGGAACCCATGGGCGCGACACATGCCTTCGCCCACGCCGCCCGTGAGGCCGGCGCGACGATCCGTACTGGCCTGCGCGTCGCCCAGATCTTCTCCAGGGGCGGCAAGGTCCAGGGTATCTTGACCGACCAGGGGATCGTTCCCGCCGATCTCGTCTTCATCGCCAACGGATTGTGGATGTCGGACCTTCTGCGCCGCACCGTCGGCGACGGACCGCTGCCCGGCCTGCCCTTCACCGCCGGCCGCGGCTGGTTGATCCAGTTGGGAAAACTCGACTTCGAGCTGCCCTGGATCGTCGAGGAATTGACCTGGCCGGATCAGGAAGAGCTCGGCCGGCGCATGAGGCTCGACGGCCTTGCCGATGTCGCCGCGCAGCGCGACGACCAGCCGGCGGTGGAAGCCATCTGCCTCAACCCGATGGGCGGCGGCGATGCCAGGCTTGGCGCCTCCGTCCAGCCGGCCTTCCGCGATCTCGTCCGCAACACCGACATGGCGAGCCGCATCGCCAGCCGCACGCTGCGCATGCTGCCGGGCCTCGGCGCGCCGCAGGTCAGGAACGTCTATCCCGGCAACCGCCCGATGCTGTCCGATGGCTTGCCGGTCGCTGGCAGGACGGCCGTCGAGGGCCTGTTCGTGCATGGCGGCATGGGTTCCATCGGCATGCATGCCGCCCCCGCCACCGCGCGCTGGCTGGTTAACGCCGTGTTTTCCGGCAATGGCAGCCCAGCCCAGACATGGCTGCGGCCGGACCGCTTTCCCGGATGGGAAGCGTCATGAGCCTGCTTGCGGAGCGGTCGGCCCGCTATTTTCCGCAATGGTGATCGTTGATCTTGTTCAGCGCATTCGCATCCGGCCCCACCCGGTGGTAGGAACAGGCGCCGGCGGCCGTCGTGACAAGCTGCCGGTCATAGTAGCGCGGGCCGCCGAACAGTATGTCGATAATATCGCCGTCAGCAGGAACATAGCGTTCGGGTTCGCCCTGGTGGTGGCGGTGCCTGGCCCCGGCGGACGCCGAAGAGACGATGCCGCAGCCCATCACAAGGGCGAGAGCGCAGATCGCGAAGCGTTTCGTCGTCATCGACAATACCTTCCTGGCCAACCGGATTTCATCTTATATCCAAAAATCGCCGGATAAAGAAAAGTTCCTGAGAACGGGCGCCGGTTGATTTGCAGCCGGCGTGCATGAGCGGCAGCCTGGGAACCGGCGGCGCAGGCCGGCTCGCCTGACAACCGACAAAAGCCTTAGTCGGTCTGGATCCATACCGACTTGGTCTCCAGATACTCGTGCAGATGTTCGATGCCGCCCTCGCGGCCGTAGCCCGACATTTTCATGCCGCCGAACGGCACGGCGGGGTCGATGGCGTGGTACATGTTGACCCAGACGGAACCCGCCTTGACCCGGCGAGCGAGCTTGTGCGCCGTGCCGAGATGGGTGGTGAAGATGCCGGCGGCCAGCCCATAGGGCGTCGTATTGGCGCGGGCGACGGCTTCGTCAAGCGTGTCGAACGGCATGGCGGAAATAACCGGTCCAAAAATCTCTTCGCGCGCGATGGTCATTTGGTCGGACACTGCGCCGAAGACGGTCGGCGCGATGAAGTTGCCGCCGTCATAGAGATCACCGGTCAGCCGCGATCCGCCGGCAACCAGTTCCGCGCCCTCCTCGCTGCCGGCCTTGATGTAGCCCTCCACCTTGCCGGCCTGCCTGGCATTGATAAGCGGCCCTATTTCGGTTTCGGCCTCGATGCCGTGGCCGATGCGCAGCCTGCCGGCGAAATCGGCGAGCCGGCGCACGAACTGGTCATGGATTTCGCGTGCCACGAACAGTCGCGAACCGGCGATGCAGACCTGGCCCGAATGCACGAAGACAGCCATCGCCGCGATCGGAACGGCCTTGTCGATATCGGCGTCGCGGCACACGATGAGCGGCGACTTGCCGCCGAGTTCTAATGAAACGCGCTTTAGATTGGCAACACCCGCCCGGGCGATCGCCTGGCCGGTGAGCGTCGAGCCGGTGAAGACGATCTTGTTGACGTCGGGATGTTCGGCAAGCCGCGCGCCGGCTTCGGCCCCGGTTCCGGTGACGATGTTGACAACGCCGTCGGGAACGCCCGCTTCCTGCATCAGCCGCGCGATCAAAAGCGGCGTCAGCGATGCATCCTCGGAAGGTTTCAGCACGATCGTGCAGCCAGTAGCCAGCGCCGGCGCGATCTTCCAGATCGACGCGGCGGTCGGCGCGTTCCAGGGAATGATGGCGCCGACCACGCCCACCGGCTCGCGCCGGGTGAAGGTGACGATCTCGCCCGGGATCGAATTGTCGATTGATTCGCCATGCAGCGCGGTCGCCATCCCGGCATAGAAGCGCAGCATGCCGATGACCCGGCGCCGGTTGGCGAGCGTGCGCGTGATCGGCAGCCCCATGTCGAGGGTGTCGGAGACGCAGAGCTCTTCCCAGTTCTTCTCGAAGAGATCGGCGATCCTGAGCAGCACGCACTGCCGTTCGTAAGGCGAAAATCCGGACCACGGACCTTCGAAAGCGGTGCGCGCAGCCGCCACCGCCGCGTCGATGTCGGCGGCGCCTCCGCGCGGCACCGTCGCCAGCACCTGCCCCGTCGCCGGGTTGAGCGCCTGCATCTCCTGTCCGGACTGCGCAGCGACCCATTTGCCGCCGATGAACATCGGCCGGAATTCGCCATGGTAGAGCGTCGCGGCCTTCGCCCTTGGGTCGAAGTTCAGCGTCATATCCTCCTCCTCGCCATTCCGTCGCGACTATTACCCCGGTGCAGGCACACCTCAAGCAAGTAAGCCGACAAGTCGTCGAAATGACCGAACTGCGTCCCCTGGCTATCGGCCGCTCAACCGCTGGAGGCGAAGCGGTAGCCCTCCAGCGCCTGCTGAACCGCGGCCACCAACACCGCCTCCGGATCGAGCGGCTGCCCGGCAAAGCGGTCGAGCGCGGGCAGATGCTGATGGAACAGCGTCACCGGCACGGCCTTGCCCGACAAGGCGGCCGTCAATCGCTGGACAGCTTCCATCGCCTCCTGATGGTTCCAGTAGTAACGTATGCGGTCCGACAGCGAATAGTGCCGCTGCACGCGCTGTTGCGCCGCAGAGCCGTGGTAGTGGCTGTGCCAGTCCTTGGCATCGGCCGTCATCAGCGCTTCCATGGTCTGATAAAGCGGGCGCGCGCCGTAGTCGGGCAACAGATCGGAGGCGATCAGGTCCAGCCCATAGAGCGCTTGGCGCAGTTCGAAAGTCAGCTGCGGCCCCACCTTGAGGATGGCAAAGCCGTCCTCGACCAGTTCGCGTAGGGCCGCTTGCGTCTGATAGTCGGTGGAATGGGCTTCGTAGACCAGGCCCGCTTCCTGGTCGAGCAATTCGCGCAGATGCAGCGCCTTGGCGCGATCGTAGAAGACCACGTTCTCGTTGCCGAACTCCACGCCCGGCTGCACCACCACGGCGATGACCCGCGAGAAGGCGTCTGCGAGGCCGTTCTCGTGGAAGATCTGCCGATGCACCGCCAGTGTGTGCTGGACCGCGGACAGGCTTGTGGGGCTGATTTCGCCGATGAGATGATCCGCTCCGCCCGGCGGCGGAACCTCGGTGCCGATCACGTAGAGTGGCCGGTCGGTCCCGCTGGCGGCGTCCTCGGCCTTGCGCGCCAGGCGGGCGGCGCGCCTGGCAATCGTAGCGTCATCCAGCGCCGCCGGCTCGCCCGCGCATCCCATGGAGGCATCGAGATGGATCTTGCGGAAACCGGCCCGGACATAGGCGGACACCATGTCCTCGGCCTTCGCCATGGCCGCGCCGGCATCTTCCTTTCGCCATGGATTGGGACCGAGATGATCCCCGCCGAAGATGACCCGCTCGGGCGCAAGGCCTTCGGAGCCTGCAATAGCGGTCACCGCCGCGACGAAGTCAGCGGGCTGCATGCCGGTATAGCCGCCGAACTGGTTGACCTGGTTGCAGGTCGCCTCGATCAGCAGCGGCCGCGAGAACAGCGCGGCGTCGCGCACTGCGGCCCGGATCACGACCGGATGGGACGAGCAGACGGAGGTGATGCCTTCCGCCGCGCCCCGCCGCCGGGAATTTGCAAGTTTCAGCAATGGATCGGTCACGGGCGTCGCCTCGGCGTGTTGGCAATGAACAGATCGAGTTCGGCGCGCGTACCGGCTCCTTCCATCGGGCCTTGCCGCGTGACGTTGCGCGCGCCTGCCGCATTCGCGTAATCGAGCGCGGTCACGGCAGGCATGCCGAGCCTGCGGCAGGCGATGTAGGCACCGCCAAAACAGTCGCCCGCGCCGGTCGGATCGATCTCCTCGACCAGGAAGCCGGGCGACTCGACGCGGCTGCCGTCGGCGCCGAACAGGGACGCGCCCAACGCGCCGCGCTTGACGACGACCTCGCCGGCGCCGCGGGCAAACAGCGAGGCGAGCGCGTCGGCTTCATTGTCGTTGCCCGAAGCGGTGTGGAGTTCCTCACCCGACGGCAGGATCAGATCCGCAATGTCGAGAAGCCGCGCGAAGCGCTCGCGCGTCTGGCCATGGCCGAGCAGTTCCTTGCGAAGATTGGGATCGAGCGAGATGCTTCCGCCACGCGCCTTGACCACATCGATGGCATGGTCGAGCACCTGCCAAATGGCGGGAATGCTGAGTGCGGTGCCCATGACGTGCAGGTGGCCTGAACGCGCCAGCAGCGCCCTGGCCTCAGGGGTCAAGCCGACCCGCGCCGCGGCCGATTTGCCGATATTGTAGACGAAGTCGCGCGAACCGTCCTCACGGTAGCGCACGAAGGCGCTGCCCGTCGGATAGTCTGGGCTGACGGCGATGGCCGAGACATCCGCACCGTCCCGGCGCAGGCGCTCGACATTGATCCTGCCGAAATCATCGTCGCCGACGCAGGCGATGATGCCGGCCCGCCCGCCAAGCCTGGCGCATTGGTCGACGAAGATCGCCGGCGCCCCGCTCGGATAGGGTCCGGTCAGCGCGATGGGCTCGAGAAAGCCGTTGCCACGGCTGGTGGCCATGATCTCCACCAGGATCTCGCCCACGGTGACGGTCGGCCCGAGTCCATCGGGCGCCAGTGTCTTCAATGGGGATTTGCTTGGCATGGCGAAGGCCCCGTGTGAAAGGCAAGGGAAATGCGGATTCCAAAAAACGGATAGAGCGGTTCCGCGATTCTATCAAACGTTGGACGGCCCTGGCTCCGGCCTTCCGAACGCCCCGGGCGTCGGCGTCGTCACGATGACGGCGTCGCCGGCCTGAAGCACCGTCTGGTCGCAGGCTTTCAGCACCTCGACCGTGCCGTCCTTGCGGCGCACCTTGGTCGAGCCGGCCTCGCCATCGCCACCGCCGCCCAGCCCTTGGGGCGGCCGGTTGCGATGCGAGGACAGGATGGCGCATTCCATCTTCTCCAGGAAGCGGATGGTGCGCTTCGTGCCGTCGCCGGCATTCCACCTGCCCTTGCCGCCGGAGCCTTCGCGGATGTGGAAATCCTCCAGCATCACCGGAAACCGCAGCTCCAGTATTTCCGGATCGGTAAGGCGCGAATTGGTCATATGGGTGTGAACGCCCGACGTGCCGGCAAAGCCGCGGCCGGAATTCATCTGGCCGGCGGGCGAACCGGAACAGATCGTTTCGTAATACTGGTACTTGCTGTTGCCGAAGGTCAAATTGTTCATGGTGCCTTGCGCATTGGCCATGGCGCCCATGGCGCCGAACAGCGCGTTGGTGACGTGCTGCGAGGTCTCGACGTTGCCCGCGACGACGGCGGCGGGATAAGCGGGTTTCAGCATCGAGCCGTCCGGGATGATGATGTTGATCGGCCTCAGGCAACCGGCATTCATCGGGATCATGTCCTCGACCATGACGCGGAAGGCATAGAGCACCGCGGCCCGGGCGACAGGCTCTGGCGCGTTGAAATTGTTCTTCATCACCGGCGACGTGCCGGTGAAATTGACCGTCGCCTCGCGCTTTTGCCGGTCGACCGATATCTTCACCTTGATCACCTGGCCGGTGTCGGTGGGATATTCATAGGCCGATGTATCCGGCAGCCGCTCGATCACGCGCCGCACGCTCTCGGCCGCATTGTCCTGCACATGGCCCATATAGGCCTCCACGACATCGAGCCCGAAATGCGCCACCATCTTGCGCAGCTCCGCCACGCCCTTTTCGTTGGCAGCGAGTTGCGCCTTGAGATCGGCGATATTCTGGTGCGGATTGCGGGCCGGATAGCGGTGATCGGTGAGCAGCGTCTGCAGCTCATTCTCGCGGAACTTTCCGCGATCGACGATACGGAAATTGTCGAACAGCACGCCTTCCTCGTCGACCGTGGTGGCAAGTGGCGTCATCGAGCCCGGCGCGGTGCCGCCGACGTCTGCGTGGTGGCCGCGCGAGGCCACCCAGAAGAGGATCTTGGGCGATTGGCTAATCTCCCCTCTTGTGGGGGAAATCGGCCGCTCTTCCTCGAAAACCGGCGTTACCACCGTGATATCGGGCAGATGCGTGCCGCCATTATAGGGGGCATTGAGGGCAAAGACGTCGCCGGGATGAATGTCGCCGGAATTCAGCCGGATGATGGTCTCGACCGAGCGGTCCATCGAGCCCAGATGCACCGGCATATGCGGCGCGTTGGCGACCAGCGCGCCGTTCCGGTCGAAAACGGCGCAGGAGAAATCCAGCCTTTCCTTGATGTTGACGGAATAGGCGGTGTTCTGCAGCGTCACGCCCATCTGCTCGGCGATCGACATGAACAAATTGTTGAACACTTCCAGCATCACCGGATCGGCCTCGGTGCCAAGTGCCGCCTGCCGGCCTTTCTTGCTGGTGCGCCGCATCAGCACGTGGTTCCTGGCCGTGATCTCGGCCTGCCAGCCCGGCTCGACGACGATCGTCTGGTTGGGCTCGATGATCAGTGCGGGGCCAGCGACCCGATCGGACGGCCGCAACGCCTCGCGCCGACAGACGTCGGCTTCGTGCCATTTTCCTTCCGTATAGATCCGCCGGACCTCCTCGGCTCTGGCTTTTGATGGCTGCCCCGCCTGCGCATAGGCTTCGGTATTCTGCTCGCCGCCCGCCTCCGTCCCCTCGACGCTCACAGCTTCGACGATCATCGGCTTGTCCTCATAGACGAAACCGAATTGCGCCTTGTGGGCAGCCTCGAAATCGGCCCTCGCCCGCAACATCGAGCCATGGTCGAAATGCACCGGAAGTGCGGTGTCGGTGCCGTCATAGCGGATCTGCAGCGCCGGTCTGGCGGCCACCGCGTCCTCGGCGATGCCTTGCGCGGCGAGTTCCGCGACGACGGCGGTTTGCAAGGCCGCGATCAGGCCTTCGATCGCCGGCCTGGATTCTTCCGCGAGCGGTGCAAGCAAGGCCTGCTGGCGTGAGGCAAAGACCGAAGACAGGCCGATGCCGTAGGCCGACAGCAAGCCGGAAAACGGATGGATCAGCACCGCCTCCATGCCGAGTGCGTCGGCGACCAGGCAGGCGTGCTGGCCGCCTGCGCCGCCAAAACAGTTCAGAAGATATTCGGTGACGTCGTAGCCGCGCTGCACCGAGATCTTCTTGATGGCGTTGGCCATGTTTTCCACCGCGATTGTGACGAACCCTTCGGCCACCGCTTCGGCCGAGCGGCCGTCGCCGATTTTAGCGGCGAGCGCGGTGAATTTCTGGCGCACGATCTCCGCGTCGAGCGGCTCGTTCTGGTCGGGGCCGAAGATGGCAGGGAAAAAATCCGGCAGCAGCTTGCCGAGCATGACGTTGGCGTCGGTGACGGCGAGCGGGCCGCCGCGCCTGTAGGCGGCGGGGCCTGGATTGGCGCCGGCGGAGTCCGGGCCGGTGCGAAAGCGGCCTGCTTCGTAGTGCAGGACCGAGCCGCCGCCGGCCGCGACGGTGTGGATGCGCATCATCGGCGCGCGCACGCGCACGCCTGCGACCTCGGTATCGAAGGCGCGCTCATATTCGCCGTCATAATGGGCGACATCGGTGGAGGTGCCGCCCATGTCGAAACCGATCACCTTTTCGAAGCCGGCGAGCCTGGCCGTCTCGACCATGCCGACGACCCCGCCGGCCGGGCCAGACAGCAGCGCATCCTTGCCCTGGAACAGGTCCGCGGCGGTCAGCCCGCCAGAAGACATCATGAACATCAGGCGGGGATTTTCCCTTCCCCTCGAGGGGAGAGTGGCGGCGAAGCTGCCGGGTCGGGTCGGGTCGACGGGGTTCGACGTCTTGGTGGTGCCTTCTGCGGCGATCCCCTCTGCCGGCTTCGCCGACATCTCCCCCTCGAGGGGGGAGAGAACACCGAGTTCCTGGCCTACCCTTTGCACATATCTCGACAGGATCGGAGACAGATAGGCGTCGACCACGGTGGTGTCCCCGCGGCCGACCAGCTTGATCAGCGGCGACACCTCGTGGCTGACCGAAACCTGGCCGAAACCGAGCTTGCGGCAGACCTTTGCGACGGCCTTTTCGTGATCGGGATATTTCCAGGCGTGCATGAAGACAATGGCGACCGCATCAATGCCGTCCGCCTTTGCCTGTTCGATCGCCGGGCGACAGGCAGCGATGTCGAGCAGCCGTTCGACGCAGCCGTCGGCAAGCACGCGCTCGTTGACCTCGATGACGCGCTCGTAGAGCTGTTCGGGGAGGACGATCTCCTTGGCGAAGATGTCGGGCCGCGCCTGATAGGCGATCCTCAGCGCATCGCGAAATCCCTTGGTGATGAGCAAAAGCACGCGGTCGCCCTTGCGCTCCAGCAGCGCATTGGTGGCGACCGTTGTGCCCATCTTTACGTCGCCTATCAGCCCGGCGGGTATAGGCTCGCCGGGGCGCAGGCCGAGAAGGTCGCGAATGCCCTGGATGGCCGCGTCGGCATAGGCCTCGGGATTTTCGGACAGAAGCTTGCGCGGATGCAGGCCGCCCTCGGGATCACGGCCGATGACATCGGTGAACGTGCCGCCGCGGTCGATCCAGAAATCCCATTTTTGTTGCATTCCGACACCCTCTTTATCGCGAGTATGGCAGCAAAGTCATACTCTTTGATACCCGAGTTCGCGCCGGAACAAGTCGTCGCGCCGGCGCCTCTTCGATGACGGTGGCTTTGGATGTCTGAGGCGATGGCAAGGCACGTGCCGCCGCGACGCGCCGGCCGGAGCCGTGAGCGCGGCCGGGCTGGCTCGCCGGCCGCTATCTGGATCCAGGGTGGAAGAATGCGAGATAGGTCCAATCCTGCCCGCCGTGCAGGCCGACCCTTCCGTTAGTCGACCAATGCGGCAACCACCGAGACGCAGTCCCCGGCCTTGACCAGGCCGGGGAAATGCCGCGCCGCCAACATGCCCGACATTTTTGCCCGGATCTCCTGGGGGGCGATGCCGGTTCGGCCGGTGGAATGGATGCGCGCCAGCACCGCGCCCTTCTCGACAGGCTCGCCGAGATCGACCATCGTCTCGACCATGCCGTCTTCCTCCGCGAAGGCAAAGCAATCGCCGGACGGCATGTCGAGCCATTGGGTTGGCGTCTTTTCGACCGCACCGGCAACGATGCCGGCATGCCTCAGCACGTTGAGCATGCCGCGCCGGGCGATCCGCACCGTCTCGGCTCTCGACGTGCCTCCACCGCCGAGCTCGGTGGTGACGAACACCTTGCCCATGTCCTCGGCGGCGGTATCGTACATGCCGACGGCATCGATTTCGATCATGCGCATCGAGAACGGCGCCGCGAAGGCTTCGACCGCCGCGAAGGCCCTCTGCTCCAGGGCCTTGTTCGGCAGCGTATGGGCGGCGCAGAACGGCACGAAGTCCAGCGTCTTGCCGCCGGAATGGAAGTCGAACACGATATCCGCGCGGGGAAGCAGCTCCCGCTGGAAATAATCGGCGATCTTTTCCGTCACCGTACCGTCTGGCCGGCCTGGAAAGCTGCGGTTCATGTTGCCCTTGTCGATCGGCGAGGTGCGCGTGCCGGCGCGGAAGGCCGGATAGTTCATCGCCGGCACGATGATAACCGTGCCGCTGACTTGGGCGGGATCGAGCGTGCGCGCCAGATCATAGAGCGCCAGCGGCCCTTCATATTCGTCGCCATGATTGCCGCCGGTCAGCAGGGCCGTCGGCCCCTTGCCGTTGCGCAGGACGCAGATCGGGATCATCACCGAGCCCCACGCCGAATCGTCGCGGCTGTAGGGCAGGCGCAGGAAACCGTGCTGTGCGCCGTCGCGATCGAAATCGACCGAGGGCGAGACCGGCGACGGACGAAGGTCGGACATCGGTTTCAATTCTTCACCACCAGCTTGCGCGGCACATTGGCCAGGCACTCGACGCCCGTCTCGGTGATCAGGATGGATTCGGTGATTTCCAGCCCCATCGTCTCCAGCCACAGGCCGGTCATGAAATGGAAGGTCATGCCGGGCTTCAGCTCGGTGCGATCTCCGGGGCGCAGGCTCATCGTGCGTTCGCCCCAGTCCGGCGGATAGGAAAGGCCGATCGGGTAGCCGGTGCGGTTGTCCTTGACGATGCCATATTTCTTCAACACCGCGAAGAAGGCGTTGGCGATGTCTTCGCACGTGTTGCCGGGCTTGGCTGCCGCGAGCCCCGCGTCCATGCCTTCGAGCGTCGCCTTCTCCGCATCGAGGAATTCCTGTGTTGGCTTGCCGAGGAACACTGTTCGCGACAGCGGGCAATGATACCTGTTGTAGCACCCGGCGATTTCGAAGAACGTGCCCTCGCCCGACTTCATCGGCTTGTCGTCCCAGGTCAGGTGCGGCGCCGAGGCGTCGGCGCCCGACGGCAGCAGCGGCACGATCGCTGGATAGTCGCCGCCGATGCCGTCGACGCCACGCGTGCCGGCATCATAGATCTCGGCGACGAGATCGCATTTGCGCATGCCGACCTCTATCTTGTCGACGATGCGCTGGTGCATCGCCTCGACGATGCGGGCGGCCTTGCGCATATAGTCGATCTCGGTCGGGCTCTTCACAGCGCGCTGCCAGTTGACCAGCGCGGTGGCGTCGACGAAACGGGCATTGGGCAGGTGCTTCTGCAAAGAGGCGAAGGCGGCGGCCGAGAACCAGTAATTGTCCATCTCGACGCCGACGGTCAGCTTGCCCCAGCCGCGATCGGCAAGCACGCTCGACAGGAAATCCATCGGATGGCGCTCGGTCGACTGCACATAGTGATCGGCATAGCCGACGATGTTGTCATGCGCGAGATAGGCGGTGCGCTTGGCGCCGTTGGCGTCCTGACCGCGGCCATACCAGACCGGCTCGCCCGACGGCGGCACGATGACGGCCTGATGCACGTAGAAGGACCAGCCGTCATAGCCGGTGAGCCAGGCCATGTTGGAGGGGTCGCTGACAATAAGCAGATCGACGCCTTTCGCCGCCATGGCTTTCCGCGTTTTGGCGAGGCGATCCGCATACTCGCTTCGCGAGAATTTCAAATTCGGTTGCATTTTGTTGGTCCTCGTTTGTTGGGCCCTGGAACCCGCTTCAACTTCCGTTGAATCTGGCTCCAGGTAATTTTTTGTTTGAGCATGATCTCCTCGGAAAACCGGTTCCCACTTTTCCGGATCATGCTCTTGCGGCCAGCATCAACTTTCAAAAATGGTTCCGGCTTTCGCGACCCGGGCCCGGTCACGGGCTAGCGTGGCGATCGCGGTGTCCTGCACGCCGGTGCCGGTCAGGTCGGCGATGGTGATGTCGTCCGCCGCACGCCGGCCATGCCGTTCGCCGGCGATGATCTGACCGAGTTCGGCCACCTCCGTGTCCGCCGCCATCACGCCGGCGGAGATGGCATGGTGCAATTCACCGAGCCGGCGCGTCTGCCTTGCGCTGTCGGCGACATAGAGATCGGCCATGCGCAGGATTGCCGGTGCGATCTCGTTCTTGTGCTCGGCGTCCGAGCCCATGGCGGTGATGTGCTGGCCGGCCGAGACGAAGCCGGCCTTGATCAATGGTTCTGTCGAGGGCGTGGTGGTGACGATGATGTCGGCGCCGGCGACCGCCTTGGCCGCATCCGGTTCTGCGCGCACCACGATGCCCAGTTTTTCGCTCAAGGCGCCGGCCGCGGCTTGCGCCTTGGCCGCGTCGCGCGCCCAGATGCGGGCTTCTTCGATCGGCCGCACCAGGCGCAGCGCCTCAAGCTGCAATCCGGCCTGCACGCCGGCGCCGAAGATGGCGGCAATGGATGAGTCCGGCCGCGACAGGTGTTTTGCGGCGACCGCCCCGGCGGCTGCGGTGCGGACGTCGGTGAGATAGCCATTGTCGAGCAGCAACGCCTCGACCAGACCGGTTTTTGCCGACAGCAGCACCATCATGCCGTTGACGCTGGGCAGGCCGAGCTTGGGATTGTCGAAGAAGCCGGGGCTGATCTTGATGGCGAAGCCATCGATGCCAGGCACATAGGCGGTCTTCACGTCGACCTCGCCGCGATGCTCGGGGATGTCGAGCCGCAGGATCGGCGGCATCGCCACCGGCAGGGTAGCGAGCGCCCGGAAGGCGTTTTCGACGCAAGCGACGGCGTCGAGATCGAGAGCTACGATCTCGCGTAGTTCTTTCTCGGTAAGGATGGTCATCCGGTTCATCAGGCGCGCTCCGCAACTACTTCGCCGCAAACGATCTTTCTGTGCAGGCTCATATCGATATTACGACCGGAAAGCAGAACGACCACCGGTCCGTTTGGCTTCACCTTGCCGGCAAGCAGCGCAGCGATACCGACCGCGCCGGCGCCCTCGACGATCTCGCGCTCCTGTTCATAGGCATGGCGGATGCCGGCGGCGATCTCGTCTTCGGAAAGCAGCACGACGTCGTCGAGCAGGTCTCGGCACATGGAAAAGGTCAGCCGGTTGTCGAGGCCAATGCCGCCGCCGAGCGAATCCGCCAGCGTCGGCAGCTCCTCCACCTGCACCGGGCGCCCCGCATCGAGGCTGGCTTTCATCGCCGCGCCGCGCGCCATCGAGATGCCGACGACCTTTGTGCTCGGCCTGACGCCCTTGACCGCTGCGGCAATCCCGGAGGCCAACCCGCCGCCGGAGAGCTGCACCAGCACCAGAGCGGCGTCAGGAACCTGCTCCATGATCTCCAGCCCGAGCGTGCCCTGCCCGGCGATGATGTCGGGATGGTCGAAGGGTGGCAGCATCACGAGACCCTCTTGCGCCACCAGCCGCTCGACCTCCTGCTGCGCGTCGTCCTGGCTGTCGCCGACAATGCGGATTTCCGCGCCGAGGCAGCGGATGGCATCGAGCTTGTTCCGAGGCACCAGCCGCGACATGCAGACAACCGCGCGCATGCCTTCGAGCCTGGCGGCATGGGCGAGTGCGCGGCCGTGATTGCCGGTCGAAGCCGCGACAACACCGCGTGCCCGCTGCTCGGCATTGAGCGAAGCAATGGCGTTCGAGGCGCCACGCAGCTTAAAGCTGCCCGTGGTCTGGCGGTGCTCCAGCTTGAGGTGAACGGGAAGGCCGAGCCGCTCCGACAGGCTCTCGGATGGCACGACCGGTGTCGGCTCGACCTTGCTGGTGATGCGTTGGCGCGCGGCGCGGATGTCTGAAAGGGCGACGGCGTGCGTCATGGGTCGCTCGTGCATGCAGGACATGACCTTACTGTCCAAGCGACAAGGTCGTCAGCCGCCCGAACTCCGGACGCGGCACATCATCGCCACACAGTCGCAGGCAATTCCACGCGCTCGCCTGGTTGCTGGTGACGACCGGGCGGCCGATAGCCTGTTCCATCGCGGCAACCGCCAGCGCCGAGCGCAGCGCCGTGCAGGACACGAACAACGCCTCGGCCTGCGGGTCAGTCGCCTCGCACGCCAGATCGACGAGGGCTGCCGGCGCAATGCGCGCCATCTCGCGGTCATCCTCGAAGCCGAGACAGGTGAAGCTGGCGATCTCGAAGCCGCGTTCGGCGAAATAGGCCGCCATCGGCCGGCTCGTCTCGACGGTGTAGGGGGTGAGAATACTGATCCTCTTCGCGCCCAGAGCCCTCAGTCCGCGCACGCCCGCCATCGGCGGCGTGACCACGGGCACGCCAGGCTTGGCCGCCTGGATCGCCGCCTCGATCTCGGCATCGCCGATCACCACGGAGGCCGACGTGCAGGAGTAGCAGATGGCATCGAGCGGTTCGTCCGGCAGGATCAGCGCCGCGCCAGCCGTCAGTTCGGGCTGCATCTTGCGCAGATTCTGAGGTGTGGTCGGATTCTTATAGGGGATGCGGGCGACATAGATGCCGATCCTCTCACTCGCCACCATGCGACGGAAGTCCGGCTCGCTGGTGTGGTCGGTGGCCAGGATGATCAGGCCGACGCGCTTTTCCAACGGGCGCACCTCGAGTGCGGGCCTTGTCGGCATCAGCCTGATTTCGGGAAGCGGCTTCATGGGAACTACCTTTCGATCTTGCCGTAGCGATGTTCCAGCCAGCGCAGCAGCATAACCGAGAAAAGGCTGATGATCAGGAAGAAGGCGCCGACCAGCGTCATCGGCTCGACATAGCGGTAATAGGTGTTGGCGACGCTCTTGGCCTGGTTCATCAGCTCCAGCACGGTGATCGCCGACAGCAGCGGCGTCTCCTTGAACATGGCGATGAAATAATTGGCCAGCGCCGGGATCATCGGCGGGATTGCCTGCGGTATGACGATGTGGGTCCAGGTCTGGCGAGCGCTGAGATTGCAGGCTTTGGCCGCCTCCCACTGGCCGCGCGGCACGTTCTCGATGCCGGCGCGATAGACCTCCGCCGTATAGGTGCCGTAGTGCAGCCCAAGACCGATGACGCCGGCCACCAGCGGCGGCAGCAGGATGCCGAAATCGGGCAGCACGTAGAAAATGAAGTAGAGCTGCACCAGCAGCGGCGTGCCGCGGATGAATTCGGCCGCCCAGCCGACCGTGCGCGACATCATCTTGTTCGGCGAGCGGCGGGCCAGTGCGATGCCCAGCCCGACGATTGCCGCCAGCACCGAGCCGAGCACCGTCGCCAGGATGGTGATCTTCACCCCCTCGATCAGCGTCGGCAGGATCTGCCGGACGAAATCCCAGTCCCAATCCATTACAGGGCCCAATCCATCAGACGCGCACTCCGTCGAGGCCGCGCGCCATGCGCCGCTCCAGCGACCGCACGCCCCAGGAGATGACGAGCGCGAGCGCGAAATAGATCACCAGGATGGTGGTGAACGGCATCAGCGTGCTGCCGGTCTGCGAGCGCACCACCTGCGCCTGGAAGGTGAGATCGGCGAGCGAAATCAGCGAGACGACGGATGTCGCCTTGAGCAGTTCGATGGCGTTGTTGCCGAAGGTCGGCAGCATCACAAGAAGCGCCTGCGGCAGGATGACATGGCGCATGCCCTGCCAGCGGCCGAGATTGAGAGCCGTGCAGGCCTCGTACTGCTCGGCGCCGACCGACTGGATGGCACCGCGTACCACTTCCGCCGCATAGGCGCCGACATTGAGGCCCAGCGCCAGCACGCCGGCTTGCAGCGGAGTGAGTTCGACGCCCGCCAGGGGCAACACGAAATAGGCCCAGAACAGCTGTACGAAAATCGATGTGCCGCGGAAGAACTCGATATAAGCGGTGGCGAGCGCCCGCAACGCGAAGAAGCGCGACAGCCGCCCCATGCCGGCCAGGAAGGCCATCACGAGGGCCAGCACCGACCCCATCAGCGTCAGCTCGATGGTGACAAGCGCTCCCTGCAATATCAGGCCGAGATAGCCGGACCATTGGGTCATGTATCAGAGGCTTCCAACGTTTGGTTTTAGCAACTTCTCCTCTCTCACGGGGAGAAGTTGCCGGTTCACCCTCCTTAGCTGCAGCGCAGCTGCCGCGAAGGACGGGCAGGCGGATGAGGCGCGGCTCCAAGCTCGCAAAAACGCGCGCTGCCCCTCATCCGGCCCTTCAGCCACCTTCTCTCCGTGGACGGGGAGAAGGGAAAAGCGCTTATTTCGCCGCGCAGAGCTTGTCGCGCGTCGTCGACATCGCCGCCGCCGCCGAGAAGCCGTAGGGCTCGATGATCTTGGCGAACTCGCCCGACTTCTTCATCTTGGCGAGCTCGACGTCGAAGGCGTCGCGCAGCGCCTCGTCACCCTTCTTGAAAGCGGCGCCGTCGCAATAGACGGGCGCGCCCTGCACGGGTGCTATGACTTCGAGGCTCGGGTCATTGGCCTTCTTCATCAGATCGTTGATCGACAGGACGGGGAGCGAATAGGCGTCGATGCGGCCGTCCTGCACCATCTTCAGCCCGCTCTGGCCGTCGGGCACGACGATGACGCGGTCACGCGGCACGCCGGCGTTGAGCGCGAGCTTCTCCTCAGTGCCGCCGCCGGGCGCGCCGATGGTAGCGGAGGTGTCCTTGGCGACATCCTCATAGCTCTTGAAGCCCTTCGGATTGCCCTTCTTCACCAGCATCGCCTCGGCGTCGCACAGCACCGGCTCGGAATAGGCAACCGCCGCACAACGCTCCGGCTTCATGAACAGGCCGGCGGTGACGACGTCGAAGCGGCCGGCCTGCAGGCCGGGGATCATGGCACCATATTCCGAGATCGAGGCGGCGACGTCGGCGACGCCCAGCCGCTTGAAGATTTCCCGCGCCACGTCGGGCGCGGCGCCCGAAACCTTGCCGTCGGCGGCGACCGCCGTGTAGGGCGGCTCGTTGGCGATGGCGAGGCGGGCGAAGCCTTGCGCCTTCAGCTGCTCGAGCTTGCTGTCGTCGGCCGATCCGATGTTCGAGGCCGCGAGCACCGCGGTCAGCGCAAGACCGGCGACGCCGGCCAGAATGCCAAGTTTTTTCATTGTTCCCAACTCCATGTTTGTGTTCTTGGTTGCAGTCATTTCAGGACGGCAATGCCGCCCTTGCGGACGGTGTCGCCGCCTCTGGCATGGCGGTCAGACGCGATGTCCGGCCGCGATGATCTTCTTCAGGAAACCTTGCGTGCGCTCCTGTTTGGGATGGCGGAAAATCTCATCGGGTTTGCCCTCCTCGACGATGCGGCCGCGGTCGAAGAACAGCACCCGGTCGGCGAAGTCGTGGGCAAAGCCCATTTCATGGGTGACGAGCAGCATCGTCATGTCGGTTTCGGCCGCGAGCTTGCGCATCACGTTGAGCACCTCCTCGACCAGTTCGGGATCGAGCGCCGAGGTGACCTCGTCGAACAGCATGATCCGGGGCGACAGTGCCAGCGCGCGGGCAATCGCGACGCGCTGCTTCTGGCCGCCCGAAAGCTGTGCCGGCATGGCCTTGGCCTTGTCGGCCATGCCGACCATGTCGAGCAATTCCATCGCCCGCTTCTCGGCGGCAGCGCGCGGCGTGCCCTTGGTCAGCATCGGCGCCAGCGTGACATTGTCGATGACGCATTTGTGCGGGAACAGATTGAACAGCTGGAAGACCATGCCGATCTTCTGGCGCATCCTGGCCAGATGCCGCTCGTCGGCAGCCAGCAGCTGGCCGTTTCGCTCCATGTGATAAAGATGCTCGCCGTCGATCTGGATGTGGCCGCCATCGATGCGCTCCAGCGTCATCAGGATGCGCAGGATCGTCGTCTTGCCCGAGCCGGACGGGCCAATCAGCGCCAGCTTCTCGCCGGGCATGACCTGCATGGACAGGCCGTCCAGCACCTTGAAAGTGCCGAAGCTTTTCGAAATGCCATCGACCTTGATGATAGGCGCGGATGCGGACAAACGAATTTCCCGTGCTGGAGAAGCCTATGCCCTTAACGATGCGGAACCCGCCAAATCATGTCAATTGGGAAAATAATATCATGACAATTATTCTGATCCCGCACAATTCTTAGACATTCAGTGCCTAGCAATGTGCCGAGATCGAAATCAAGTCGAACCGAAAATGACAGCACCGGGGACGCCTTTGGCGGTCGGCATCGTCTGGATAGCGGCACATCTCGCTAGATTGCGAGCAGCAGATGCTCGGGGTCGCCTAGCAGCAGCTTGGTGACAACGCCGAGGCCGGCGCGCAGTTCCCCCTCGGTGGTCGAGCCCAGCGAGATGCGCACCGCCGGTTGCCAGGGCGCTTGCGAGATGCGGAAGGAGGCGCCGGGCGCGATCGCCACGCCTTGCAGGCGCGCCTGGGCGACGAAGCTCTCCTCGGCACGGTCGGCGGGCAGCTGCAACCAGACATGCAGTCCGTCGCGCCGGGTGCGATAGTCGACGCCGGCCAGCACCTCGGCGACGATGTCCTGGCGTCGCCGCAATGCTGTGCGCTGCCAGCGCACCAGTTCCATCGCGGTGCCGTCGGTCACCCATTTGGTGGCGATCTCCGCCACCAGCGGCGTCGCCATCCAGTTGGAAACCAGATGCCGGTTGGCGACCGCGGCGACATAGCGGTCGGGGGCGGCGAGATAGCCGATGCGCAGGCCCGGCACCACGATCTTGGTGAAGGACGTGACGTAGAGCGTGCGTTCAGGCGCGAAGGCGGCGACCGGCGGCGGCCGGTCCTCGACCAGCGGCCCCAACACATCGTTCTCGATGATGGCTATGTCGTGCCTGCGCGCAACCGCCGCAATCTGCTCGCGCCGCGCCGCATCCATCAGCGTCGCCGTCGGGTTGATCACCGAAGGCTGCACGAACACGGCGCGGATGTCGGAGATCCGGCAGGCCTCGTCCAGCGCTTCCGGGATAAGGCCATTGCCGTCTATCGGCAGGCCTTCGAGGTTGAAGCCGAGATAGCGGGCGAGCGGCACCAGCGTATGGTGGCCGATCGCCTCGGTGGCGACGGTCGAGCCGGGCGGCGCCACGCTCATCAGCGCCACCGTCATGCCGGCGGTAGCGCCATTGGTCAGGCTGATATTCTGCGGCGAGGCATCGAGACCGCACAGCTTCAGCCACTCGACCGCCACGGCGCGGTGACGGGGAAACACCATGTTGGGCCGGAACGACAGCGCCGAACTCGACGGCAGGTTGTCGGCCAGCCAGCCCAGCGCCTGCTTCAGCCGCTCCAGATGCATCGGCTCGCAGACCGGCTTCAGGATCGAGAGATCGATCACTTCGCCCAGCCGCTCCGGCAGATAGGGCGGCTCAGGCTCGCGCCGCTGCGTCTGGACGAAGCTGCCGCGGCCGATCTCGCCCGAGATCAGGCCGCGGCGAATCAGTTCCTCATAGGCGCGACTGACCGTCTGCACCGATAGTTTCAACTCGTCGGCCAGCCGGCGATGCGTCGGCAGCCGCGCGCCGTTGGCGAGCCGCCCATCATGAATGGCGCGTGCGAACTGGTCGGCCAGCGACTGGTAGGCGGGCCGCCGGATGAGCGCGGGATCAGGTTGCCATAATGTCATGACTTATTAGAGATCGAAATCAGTGCAATTGACAATCGAAATAATGCGCCGTCATGGTACGGCGGGACCAAAAAGTGGATACAGATGGCCGCCGCGAAACTCGACCCGATCGACCTCAGAATCCTCGACGCGATCCAGCGTGACGGGCGCATCACCAAGCTGGCGCTGGCCGACAAGGTCGGCCTGTCACCGACGCCGTGCTGGATGCGGCTGCGCAAGCTGGAAAAGGCCGGCATCGTCTCCGGCTATCATGCCTCGATTGCCATGCGCGTCGTCGCACCCGTCGCCACCGTGCTGATGGAGGTGACGCTGGCCAGCCATCGCCAGGCCGATTTCGACCGCTTCGAGCGTGTCATCCGCGACATACCTGAGATTGTAGCCTGCTGGTCGGTGGGCGGCGGCGTCGACTACGTTCTGAAGGTGATGGCGCGCGATATCGATACCTATCAGCGGCTGGTCGATGCCTTGCTCGAACGCGAAATCGGCATCGATCGCTACTTCACCTACATCGTCATCAAGACGGTGAAGGACGAGACCGTGCTACCGCTTGCCGATCTGTTGCCGGTGCAGTCCTGAGATCGAAACCAGCGTTCATCTGGCACCGTACGCTCGGAGAACGCGCGAAAGCACCCGCCCCACCCCTGCGGCTAGACAGATCGTCCTGCTCTCCGGCCGAATAGAGAGAATCTCTCTATATAGCTGCACCTAAACAGCCTCATCCTTCGCGCCGACGCCCCTAGTCTTGCGGCGTCACCCCAATCGGGAGCAATCGATGATGTCCGCGCACTTTGCCCGTTCGCACCGCCATGAGGCGCTCGACCGCCTCGCCGACCGCCGGCTGCTGCGCGAGCTTGCCTATGTCGACGGGCACTGGACGGCAAGCGAGGCGGCGGAGAGCTTCGAGGTCACCGATCCCGCGACCGGCGCCACGGTGGCCTTCGTCGCCGCGCTCGATGGCCGCCAGACGGCAAGTGCGATCGACGCGGCGGCGCGCGCTTTCCCTGCCTGGCGGGCTCTGTTGCCGCAGGAGCGCTCGAAAATCCTGCGCAAATGGTTCGACCTCATCATCGCCGCGAAGGATGACCTCGCTCTGCTGATGACGCTGGAACAGGGCAAGCCCTTGAAGGAATCGCTCGGCGAGATCGATTATGCCGCCTCCTTCGTCGAATGGTATGCCGAGGAAGCAAAGCGCCTCAACGCCGAAAGCGTAACCAGCCATCTGGCGAACGCGGAAATGACGGTGCGGCGCGAGCCGCTCGGCGTCGTCGGCGTCGTGACGCCGTGGAACTTCCCGTCCGCCATGCTGACCCGCAAGGCGGCTGCGGCCCTTGCCGCCGGTTGCACCATCGTCGCCCACCCTTCTTCGGAAACGCCGCTCTCGGCGCTGGCGCTGGCCGAACTCGGCGAGCGCGCCGGCCTGCCCGCCGGCGTCTTCAATGTCGTCACAGGCAAGGCGTCGATCATTGTCGGGCGAATGTGCGAGGACCCGCGCGTGCGCGCCATGAGCTTCACCGGTTCGACCGAGATCGGCAGGCTGATCGCGGCCCAGAGCGCGCCGACGATGAAGCGGCTGGTTATGGAGCTTGGCGGCCACGCGCCGCTGATCGTCTTTGCCGACGCCGATCTCGACAAGGCCGTGCGCATCGCCGTCGACGCCAAATTCGCCACGTCCGGCCAGGACTGCCTCGCGGCCAACCGCATCTATGTCCAGCGGCCGATCTACGATCGTTTCTGCGCCGCCTTCGCCAAGCGCATCGAGGCGCTGCGGACCGGCAATGGCCTTGCCGACGAAAGCGACATCGGCCCGCTGATGCATGAGCGCGCCGTCAAGAAGGTCGAGGAGCAGGTCACCGACGCGCTCGCCCATGGCGCCCGCTGCCTCGTTGGCGGCATAAGGCACCAGGCCGGCCCGTTGTTTTACCAGCCGACGCTGCTGGCTGACGTATCTGACGAGGCACTGATCATGCGCGAAGAAACGTTTGGTCCGGTCGCAGCCGTGACGCCGTTCGACAGCGAGGACGAGGTGACCGCGCGCGCCAACGCCTCCGAATATGGTCTGGTCGCCTATGTCGTGACCGAGAACGGCGCCCGCCAGCAGCGCCTGGGCAGGGCGCTGGACTACGGCATGGTCGCCATCAACCGCGTCAAGATCACCGGTGCGCCGATCCCGTTCGGCGGCGTCAAGCAGTCCGGCATTGGCCGCGAGGGTTCGCGTCAGGGGCTCGAAGCTTTCACCGATCTCAAATATCTTTGCCTGGACGTCGCTTAAGCCGCGTCCACGTTCCTCAAGGAGTCAAAAGAATGCTCGACCAGTCCAACGAACTCGCCGCCTGGGATCGTGATCACTTCTTCCATCCCTCGACGCATATGGGCACCCACGCGCGCGGTGAATCGCCGACGCGCATCATGGCCGGCGGTGAAGGCGTCACCGTCTGGGACAGCAACGGCAGAAAAAGTATCGATGCCTTCGCCGGCCTCTACTGCGTCAATGTCGGCTATGGCCGCCAGAAGATCGCTGACGCCATCGCCGCCCAGGCCACGAACCTCGCCTATTACCACGCCTATGTCGGCCACGGCACCGAGGCCTCGATCACGCTGTCGAAGATGATCATCGACCGTGCGCCGAAGGGCATGTCGAGGGTCTATTTCGGCCTCTCCGGTTCGGATGCCAACGAAACCAACATCAAGCTGATCTGGTACTACAACAACGTGCTTGGCCGCACGGAGAAGAAGAAGATCATCTCGCGCTGGCGCGGCTATCACGGCTCCGGCATCATGACGGGATCGCTGACCGGGCTCGATCTTTTCCACAATGCCTTCGACTTGCCGCGCGCGCCGATCCTGCACACAGAGGCGCCCTATTATTTCCGCCGCGCCGACCGCTCGATGAGCGAGGAGCAGTTCTCGCAGCATTGCGCCGACAAGCTGGAAGAGATGATCCTGGCCGAAGGCCCCGAGACCGTCGCCGCCTTCATCGGCGAGCCGATCCTCGGCACTGGCGGCATCGTGCCGCCGCCCGCCGGCTACTGGGAGAAAATCCAGGCGGTGCTGAAGAAGTACGACGTGCTCCTGGTCGCCGACGAAGTGGTGACGGGCTTCGGCCGGCTGGGCACCATGTTCGGCTCCGACCATTACGGCATCAAGCCGGACCTGATCACCATCGCCAAGGGCCTGACCTCCGCCTACGCGCCGCTGTCGGGCGTCATCGTCGCCGACAAGATGTGGCAGGTGCTGGTGCAGGGCTCCGACAAGCTCGGCTCGCTGGGGCACGGCTGGACCTATTCGGCGCATCCGATCTGCGTCGCCGTGGGTGTGGCCAACCTCGAACTGATCGATGAGATGGATCTGGTGAGGAATGCCGGCGAGACCGGCGCCTATTTCCGCGCCGAATTGGCCAAGGCCGTCGGCGGCCACAAAAACGTCGGCGAGGTGCGCGGTGACGGCATGCTGGCGGCGGTCGAGTTCGTCGCCGACAAGGACGACCGTGTGTTCTTCGATCCGGCGCAGAAGATCGGACCGCAGATCGCCACGGCCCTCGCCGCAAGCGGGGTCATCGGCCGCGCCATGCCGCAGGGCGATATTCTGGGCTTCGCCCCACCGCTTTGCCTGACGCGCGAGGAGGCTGACACCGTGGTGGCCAAGGCCGCCGATGCCGTGAGGAGCGTGTTCGCCAATCTCTAATTGTCGAGATCGGCGCTGCCCCTCATCCGCCTGCCGGCACCTTCTCGTCGTTCACGGAGAGAGGGTAAAGGTGAGGGGCAGCGCCAACGTACAAAGTATTCGGAAGTGAACGCGATGACCTCTCATCCCACCCTCCCCGCCACCATGGCGGCCGTGCAGCTTACCGGCCACGGCGGCCCGGAAAAGCTCGTCTACCGCACCGACGTGAAAGTGCCTGTGCCCGCCGCCGGCGAAGTGCTGGTCAAGGTCACCGCCTGCGGCATGAACAATACCGACGTCTGGGTTCGCCAGGGCGCCTATGGCACGGAGGAGGACGCAGGGGCCGTGTCGACATGGCGGCGTCAGGGCAACACGCTGACCTTCCCCCGCATCCAGGGCACCGACACGGTCGGCACCATCGCCGCCGTTGGCGCAGGCGTCTCGCCGGATCGCATCGGCGAGCGAGTGATGGTCGATTTCTCGATCTACAATCGCGACGACGATTCGCTCGCCGACATCGACTATATGGGCCACGGCCGCGACGGCGGTTACGCCGAATACCAGGCTGTGCCGGCCGAGAACGCCCATGTCGTCGACACCGACTTGAGCGACCTCGAACTCGCCACCTTCTGCTGCGCCTATCTCACCGGCGAGCAGATGCTGGAACGTGCAGGGCTCAAGGCCGGCGAACGCGTGCTGGTCACCGGCGCCTCGGGCGGCGTCGGCTCCGGCATCGTGCAATTGGCGCGGGCGCGCGGAGCCATTCCCTATGCCGTCGTCGGCAAGGGCAAGGAGCAGGCAGTGCTCGACATCGGCGCCGAAGCCGTGATCACCCGTGGCGTGGCCGACCTGCCGCAAGCCGTGGCCAAGGTGACCGGCGGCCAGCCCATCGACGTCGTGGCCGACCTTGTCGGCGGCGCGATCTTCAACGATCTGTTGCGCATCCTGAGGCCCGAGGGCCGCTACACCACCGCAGGCGCCATCGCCGGCCCGGTCGTCCAGCTCGATCTCAGGACCATGTATCTCAAGCAGCTTCAGCTTCACGGCTCGAGCCAGGGCACACGTGCGGATTTCCGCCGTATCGTGCGCTATATCGAGGAAGGCAAGATCCGGCCGCTGGTCGGCGGCGTCTACAGGCTTTCCGATTTCCACCGCGCCCAAGCCGATTTCATCGCCAAGGATTTCGTCGGCAAGCTGGTGGTGGTGCCTGACGCCGTGGCTGAACAGCGGCACCCTAAATAAAGAGGACGGAGCAGCAGCGCTTCTCGGCGCCAGGATGACAAGCTGCGTCACCGTGCCAAAGGACGACCGTCAGGTCTTGCCGTCAAATTCATCATGTCGGCCGGCATGGCGCACCATGCGCCGAAAGCTCATCGAGATATGGGCTCGCCTGATGTGCCCGATCGATTCCCAATCCCCGATTTCCGCCGCGGCCAGCACTTCCTCCATTTCGCGCCGGAAGGCCGTGAACTCCTCCACAAGGCCGAGTTGCGGCATCATCTTGAGGACTACGCGCGCAACCTGAAAATACAGTCTTTCGCTTATTTCGCGCAGGGGCTGGTTCCCGGTCATGCCGGATAGTTCAGTGAAGAAGTCCATGTTCAGCTGCAGAAAGGCACGCTGATCCGGGTTGAGCATATCGGAATCGCAGCGCGCGATGAGCGCTCGGATGCGATCGAGGTCGACCGCCGTTCGGGGAATTGGCGAAAGCTTGCCGACAAGCAGCGCGAGTTCCAGTCGCAGATGATAGACCTGCTGCAACTCCTCGATGTCGACGTCGGTGACGATCGTACCGACGCCGTGAACCGATTGCACAAGGCCTTCGGCCTCGAGCCGCGCCAGCACGCGTCGGACCGGTGTGCGGCTGATCTCGAATTCCTGGGCGAGTTCTTCTTCGGAGAGCCGGCTCCCCGGCGGATAATCGAGCAGGCAGATACGGTCGCGCAGGATTAGGTAGATGCGTTCGAACCGTTCGCGCGCCGAAAGCGGACGCGAAGGCGGCACTGTCTTGGCCGAGGCATCCGTATCAAGCGTCATCCAGCCTCCAGGACAGCGTGCAGGAACTGCCGCGTCCGCTCATTCTTGGGTGCGCCGAAAAGCTCTGCTGGCGGCCCCTGCTCGCAAATTTTGCCCTGGTAGAAGAAGCAGACGCGATCGGAAAATTCCTTGGCGAAGCCCATCTGGTGGGTGACCATGAGCATCGTCAGATCATGCTCGCGGCCGATTTGCCTTATCACTTGCAGCACTTCGCCGACAAGTTCCGGATCGAGCGCGGACGTCACCTCGTCGAACAGCATTATCTTGGGCCGCATCGCCAGCGCCCTGGCAATGGCGACGCGCTGTTGCTGGCCGCCGGAAAGCTGGGAAGGATAATGATCCTTCTTCTGCGACAGCCCGACCATGTCGAGAAGCTCGGCCGCCCGTGCCTCGGCATCGGCCCGCTTCATGCCAAGCACGGTCATCGGCGCCTCGATGCAATTGGCCATCGCCGTCATGTGTGGAAACAGGTTGAAAGACTGGAACACCATGCCGATCTTCGCCCGGATGCGGCGGATATGGGCAAGATTGGCGGGCACCAGCTTTCCGCCTTGCTTCATATGCGTCAGTGGCTCGCCTTCGACCCAGATGACGCCGTCATTGATCGTCTCCAGCGTCATCAGCATGCGCAAGACCGTGGTCTTGCCGGAACCGGACGGTCCGATGACGGAAACCTTCTCGCCGCGCGCGATTTCAAGGTTCAGCCCGTCGAGCACGGTGAGCGCGCCATAACGCTTCGAGACATTGTCGAAACGGACCATCGGTTGTTCGGTCATCGCGCGGTCCTTCGGTTGAGCAGGCGTTCGAGGGCACGGATGAGCGCGGCCGAAACCAGGCTCATGGCCAGGAAGAACAGGCCGACCAGCGTGATCGGTTCGGTGTAGCGGAAAGTCTCGGAGCCGATGATCTTGGCCGTCTGCATGAGTTCCAGCACGGCGATGGCCGACAGCAGCGGCGTCTCCTTGAACAGCGCGACGAGATAGTTGCCGAGCGCCGGCACGATCGGCGGTATCGCCTGCGGGATGATGATGTCGCGAAAGGTCGTCCAGGAGGAGAGGTTGAGTGCGATCGAGGCTTCCCACTGGCCGCGATGGATGTTGTCGAAGCCCGCGCGGTAGACTTCCGAGCAATAGGCGGCGTAGTGAATGCCGATGGCCAGAACGCCGGCCGTGAATGCGTCGAGCACGACGCCGAATTTCGGAAAGACGAAATAGAGGAAGAAGATCTGGATGAGCAGCGGCGTCGAGCGGATCAGTTCGACCAGCACCGAGATCGTCCAGCCGGTCCAGGGCACCGCGATACGGATTACCGCGAGGACCAGCCCGAGCAAAGCCGCGATGACGAAGCCGAGCAGCGTCGCCTCGATCGAGACGACGGCGGCGCGTGCGAGCACCGGCAGGATCTCGGCGGCAAAACTCCAATCCCAGATCACGCCGCCCTCCCCCGCGCCAGACCGAGCGAGGCCCGCCTTTCGAGAAGCCGCATGCCGATAGAAACGGTGAGCGACATGGCGAGATACATCAAAAGCACCAGCGTGAAGATAGGAATGGTCTTGAAGGTGTTCTGGTTCATCTGCTGCGCCTTGAAGGCGAGGTCCGTGAGCGTGATCAGCGAAACCAGCGCCGTCGATTTCAAAAGCTCGATGAACAGATTGCCCCAGGGCGGGATCATGGCTACGAAGGCTTGGGGCAGGATGATCCGGCGCAGCATTTGCGCGCGGCTCATGTTGAGCGCCGTTCCCGCCTCCCATTGGCCGCGCGCGACCGACTGGATTGCGCCGCGCACGCATTCGGATCCATAGGCGCCGACATTCAAGCCAAGCGCCAGCACCGCGACGGGAAACGCGTCGAGCGTGACCCCGAATTGCGGCAGCACGAAAAACAGCCAGAACAATTGCACCAGCGCCGAGGTGCCGCGAAAGATTTCGACATAGACCGTCGCCAGCCATCTGAGGGGCGCTGGACCATACATGCGCGCCAGCGCGGCGAGCACCCCCATCACGACCGCCAGCAGGCTGCCGAGGACGGCGATCTCGATCGTCAGGACGGCACCCTGCAATAGTCCCGGTAGGAACAGCCTGTATGTTTCCTGCGTCGCCAGCACCGCGATCACGGCCAGCGAAACGACCAGCATGGCAACGAGCGTGCGGATACCCATCTGCTTCTCCGAGGAAAAAAGAGGGCGGCGTTTTCACGCCGCCCAGCAGTTGGGAATTTATTCGCCCTTGCAGAGCTCTGCAGTCGTCTTGTTCGGCAGATAGTCCTTGCCGAAGCCGAGCGGCTCGACCAGCGCGATATGCTCCGGCGTACCGAGGAACTTCTTCAGTTCGGCGTTGAACGCTTCCTGCAGATCGGTGTCCTCCTTGCGGAAGCCGAAGCCGCCATGGCCCTTCACCGACTTGCCGGCAACTTCACCGAAGGGCTTGGTCGATTCGACGCCATCGGCCTTCTTGGCCATGTCGGCGATCGAGAGCGCGGTTAGCGCGGCAGCATCGGCACGGCCAGACTGGACCGCGGCGACCAGGCTGGATTGGTCGGGCAAGGAAACGACTTGTCCTTGGGCAACGCCGGCGTCCTTCGCATATCCCCCCTCGACGGCGCCCGCCATCACGGCGAGCTTGAGATCGGGATTGTCCTTGATGCTCGAATAGTCCTTCACGCCTTTCGGATTGCCCTTCGCGACCAGCATGGCCTGGCCGATGCCATAGGACGGTTCGGAAAAATTGATCTCGGCGCAGCGCTTGGGATTGATGAACATGCCGGCGGCGATGATGTCGAAGCGGCCGGCCTTGAGACCCGGAATGAGCGAGCCGAATTCGGTCAGCACGCCGTCGACCTGCGCAATGCCCATCTTGGCGAGCACCGCCTTGGCGACTTCCGGCGCTTCGCCGGTCAATTTGCCGTCAGGCGTGGCGAAACCGAACGGCGCCTCATTGGCGAAGCCGACGCGGATATAGCCGTCCTTCTTGGCGCGTTCGAGCGTCGTTTCGGCATGGGCCGGCAGTGACGTGAATGCGGTCGCGGCGAGCGCAAGACAGGCGGCGGCCTTCACGAGCGCGCGGCGGGATATCTGTGACGTGAACATGCTTTCCCCTTTTCTTCTTCGATAATTATCGGGCTCGAACGATGTTTCTCCACCATCGCGTCAAGCGCACTAAGACGTATACAACTCATCTGGACATATCGCAAGACGCACTGTACGAATCTGGAAAAATCGCCATTGGGCTTGATTGTGCGGCTTTGTGATGCGCAAGTTGTGCACAATTAAGGTGTGCTTTCTCGATGCGATACGAACCGCCTTTGGATGAGAGCAGGAAGGAAAACGGCTTTGGACGCGTCGGGCGGGCCCACCAAGGCGGAATACGCGCGGCGCCTGGCCGACGTGAAGCAACGCATGGCAAAGGCCGGCTTCGATCTCAATCATCTGCCAGGATCCCAGCGCCAGCGAAGGCGGCGGCGAGCGGCTCTGCGACGTGACCCGCGATCCCATCTTCATCGACTGACCATCAGCCCAGGACCGGCAACTCAAGGACACCTCAATGGACCGCAATCCCTTTTCCGAAGCCGAGATCGCCGGCCGCTTGTCGAAAGTTCGCACGGCATTGGCAGAGCGCAAGCTCGACGCCGCCGTCTTCGCCTCGCCGGAGACTGTTTTCTATCTCACCGGCCTCGACCATTGGGGTTATTTCGCGCCGCACCTCCTGATCGTCACGCTCGACCGGCGTCCTATCCTGGTCACCCGGTCGATGGAGAAGGTGACGATCGAGAATCAGGTGAAGGCAGCAGAATTCCGCGGTCACTCCGACAGCGAGACCGCGGCCGACCTCGCCGCGCGCGTCATTTCCGAACTCGGCCTGGCCGGCAAACGGATCGGCATCGAAAACTGGACGTCCGGCCTCAGCCACGGCCTCGCCCTGAAGCTTGAGGCGCAGGCCGACGCCAAGTGGAGCGACGTCTCGGGACTGGTCGACAAGATGCGGTTGGTGAAGAGCGCCGAGGAACAGGTGCTGATGCGCCGCGCCGCCAAGGTCACGGATGCTGCGGCAGGTGCCGCCATCGCTGCCATCTCCGACGGCGCCGCCGAGCAGGAGGTTGCCGCCCAATGCGTGGCGGCGATGGTGCGCGCCGGCGGCCACGCGCCGGGCTTCGGCCCGTTCATCCGGCCCGCCGCCCGGCTCGGCGAGGAGCACACGACCTGGGGCGACGGCATCTATCGCAGCGGCGAGCCGGTCTTCGTCGAACTGTCGGGCTGTGTCTCGCGCTATCACGCGCCGCTTGGCCGGCTGATCCGCATCGGCAACATCAAGGACGAAGATGCCGCCATGGCCGAGGTCACGGCCAAGGCATTCGAGGCCGTCGTCAGGGCGCTCGAGCCAGGTGCCAGGGCGCGCGATGTCTACGCCGCCTGGCAAGGCGTCGCCGACGAGGCCGGCCTGTCGCATTATCGCCGCCATCATTGCGGCTATCTCGTCGGCATCGGCCAGCCGCCCTCATGGACCGGCGGCAATTCGGTGACGGGCCTCAGGCACGATTCCGATCTCGAAATCGAGACCGGGATGAGCTTCCACATCCTGTCCTGGCTGATGGGCACCGGCCGCGGCGACCATTTCATCTCCAACACCGTGCTGCTGACCGATGCGGGGGCCGAAGTGCTGACCCGCACCCCGGCCGGCCCGATCGTCCGCTAGACCATGAACATGGCGCGCTATTCGGCGTTTTCGATTTTCCGCAATGCCCTTTCCGGCCAGAAGAACTGGCGGCGCGCCTGGCGCGCGGCCGAGCCGAAGCCCGCCTATGACGTGATCGTCGTCGGTGGGGGCGGGCATGGCCTTGCGACGGCTTTCTACCTCGCCGAGAACCACGGCATCCGCAATGTCGCCGTTCTGGAAAAGGGCTATGTCGGCGGCGGCAATGTCGGCCGCAACACCACCGTCATCCGCTCCAACTACCTGCTCGACGGCAACACCCAGTTCTACGAATTCTCGGTCAAGCTGTGGGAAGGCTTGTCGCGGGCGCTGAACTTCAACGTGATGTTTTCGCAGCGCGGCCAGATCGTCACTGCCCATTCGGTCGATCAACTCGACACATTCAGCCATCGCGCCAACATCATGCGTCTGAACGGCATCGACGCCGACATACTCGACCGCGACGCTGTGCGCCGGCTGGTACCCTATCTCGATTTCTCCGAAACCGCGCGATTTCCGATCCATGGTGCGATCTTGCAAGGCCGCGCAGGCACCGCCCGCCATGATGCCGTCGCCTGGGGCTATGCGCGCGTTGCCGACGGCCACGGGGTCGACATCATCCAGAATTGCGAGGTGACCGGCTTTGTCCGCGACGGCGAAAGGATCGTCGGTGTCGAGACCAGCAAGGGCCGCATCGGCGCCGGCAAGGTCGGCCTCGCCGTCGCAGGCCATACTTCGCTCCTCGCCGCCAGGGCCGGCCTGGAACTGCCGATCGAAAGCCACGTGCTCCAGGCTTTCGTCACCGAGCCGCTCAAGCCGCTGGTAGATCACGTCGTCGCTTATGGCGCAGACCATTTCTATGTCAGCCAGTCGGACAAGGGCGGGCTGGTCTTCGGTGGCAATCTCGACGGCTACAATTCCTACGCCCAGCGCGGCAATCTCGGCGTCGTGGGCGAAGTGGCGGAGGCGGCGATAGCCCTGATGCCCTGCATCTCGCGTGTCAGGCTGCTGCGCCATTGGGGCGGCGTCATGGACATGACGCCGGACGCCAGTCCGATCATCTGCCCGACCCCGATAGAAGGGCTCTATCTCAATGGCGGCTGGTGCTATGGCGGCTTCAAGGCGACGCCGGCCTCCGGCTGGTGCTTTGCCCATATGCTGGCCACCGGCAAGCCGCATCCGCTGACCGCCGCCTACGCGCTCGACCGTTTCCGGACCGGCCACACGCTCGACGAAGCCGGCGCCGGCCCCTCGGCCTGGCTGCAATAGAGAACGAGAGAAATGCTTCGCATCGACTGCCCATGCTGCGGCCTGCGCGACCATGACGAGTTCCGCTATGGCGGCGACGCTTCCGCGGTGCGTCCGGCGCATGACGATCCCGATCCGGAGGCGTGGTATCGCTATGTCTACGTGCGCAAGAACCCGGCGGGACCGCACCGTGAATTCTGGCAGCATGTGACCGGCTGCCGGCAATGGCTGGTCATCGAGCGCGACACGAGGAACCACGCTATCGCATCGGTCGGCTTCGCCAGGAAAATGCCAGCATGAAAATGATTGGAAATCGTCTGGCCGCCGGCGGCCGCATCGACCGCACGCAGCCGCTCCGCTTCACATTCGACGGCCGCGAGCTGGGCGGCTATCGAGGCGATACGCTTGCTTCCGCGCTGCTTGCCAATCGGCTCATGCTGACAGGCCGCAGCTTCAAATACCATCGGCCGCGCGGCATCTTCTCGGCCGGCCCGGAAGAACCCAACGCGCTGGTTACGCTCGGAAGCGGTGGACGGCGCGAACCGAACCTTCCGGCCACGACACTGGAACTGGCTGAAGGTATGACTGCCGAAAGCCAGAATCGCTGGCCGTCCCTTGCCTTCGACGTGCAGAGCGTCAACGGCCTGTTTGCGCCCCTTCTTTCTGCCGGCTTCTACTACAAGACCTTCATGGGTCCGACCCGCCGCGCCTGGATGTTCTACGAGCATTTCATCCGTAAAGCCGCGGGATTGGGCCGGGCCGGCACCGAACCCGATCCCGACCGTTACGAGACCCGGCATGCATTTGCCGATGTTGCAGTCGTCGGCGGCGGCCCTGCCGGCCTGTCGGCGGCGCGCGCCGCGGCAGCCAGCGGCGCCAGGGTCGTCCTCGTCGAACAGGACTTTCTGCTCGGTGGCCAACTTCTTGCCGAGCGCACCGATGGCAAGGCGGCAGCCTGGCTGACAAAGATCGAGGCGGAGCTTGCAGGCCAGCCCAACGTCACCCTGATGCGCAAGACAATGGCGTTCGGCACCTATGACGGCAACACGCTGGGGCTGATCGAGAGGCATGACGGCCAGGTCGCGCAAGGCGCTGCTCGGCAGATTTTCATCGTGCTTCGCGCCGGCTCGATCATCTTTGCGGCCGGTGCTATCGAACGGCCGCTGGTGTTCTCCAACAACGACCGGCCAGGCATCATGCTGGCGTCCGCCGCCCGGACCTATCTCAACCGCTTCGCCGTGCTGCCGGGGAAGAATATCCTCGTGGCCACGATGAACGACGGTGCCTATCGCGCTGCTTTCGACCTCGCCGCCGCCGGCGCGCGAGTGACGGTCGCGGACCAGCGCGGCGCTCCGCCCGCCGGTCTGGCGGCGGAAGCCGGACGCCTGAACGTAGAGATCCGCTCCGGAACCCGGATCGCCGATCTGCGCGGCAGCCATGCGGTGAAGGCCGTACGGCTTGCCGGCCCGAGCGCCAAATCGGAAATCGCCTGCGATTTCGTCTGCGTCTCCGGCGGCTGGTCGCCGACCGTGCATCTCACCTCGCATCTTGGCGTCAGGCCCGTCTATCGCGACGACATCGACGGCTTCGTTCCGGGCGGCTTTCCGGCAGGCCAGTTCGGCGCCGGCGCGAGGATGGGGCGCTTCTCGACCGCCGACGCGATCGAGGACGGCCACCGCGCCGGCGTCGAAGCGGCATGCTTCTGTGGAAAACCGGCGGCCATGCCGGCGCCGGATGAACTCGATCTCGAAGGGGCCCCGGCCGCTCCCTTTCGTGCGATCTCTTCCGCGGGGCGCGGCAAGGCCTTCGTCGATCTACAGATGGATGTGACCACCAAGGACATCGAGCTCGCCCATCGCGAGGGCTATGAATCGGTCGAACACCTGAAGCGCTACACCACGCTCGGCATGGGGACCGACCAGGGCAAAACCAGCAATTTCGCAGCACTTTCGGCCATGGCGGCGCTGCGCCGGGCGACGATTGCGCAAACCGGAACCACGACCTTTCGCCCGCCCTACGCGGCGGTCGCGATCGGCGCGCTGGCCGGTCGCGCCGTCGGTCATCACTTTAAGCCGGTCCGTCGCACGCCGATGCACGACTGGCACCTGGCAAACGGTGCCGAGATGCTCGAGGTCGGTCTCTGGATGCGTCCGTATTTCTATCGCGATGCCGGACGCGACGTGAATGAAGCCTATGTCGCGGAGATGCGGATCGTGCGCGGCGGCGCCGGGCTGATGGACATTTCCACCCTCGGCAAGATCGACGTGCAGGGGCCGGACGCGGCCATATTCCTCGACCGTGTCTACGCCAACGGTTTCGCCAAGCTTCCGGTTGGCCGCGCGCGCTACGGCGTCATGCTGCGCGACGACGGCGTCGTCTTCGACGACGGCACCACCACGCGCTTGTCGCAAAATCGCTTCTTCATGACCACCTCTACCGCCAGGGCCGCCGATGTCCTGTCGCGGCTGGAATTCCTGCTCGACACCGCCTGGCCGGATTTGCGTGTCGCGGTCTCTTCGGTAAGCGACGAGTGGGCGGCGATGTCGATCGCCGGGCCACGAAGCCGCGATGTCCTTGCCGCCGCCTTTCCCGCGCTCGATGTCTCCAACGAGACGCTGCCGCATATGGGCGTCATCGAAGCCGGGTTCGACGGACGGGCCCTGCGCGTTATTCGCCTCAGCTATTCCGGCGAGCGCGCCTACGAGATCTATGTCGGCGCCAGCGCCGGCGAACAGGCCTGGAGCCGTCTCATCGAAGCAGGCGCGCCGTTCGGCCTCAAGCCCTATGGCGTCGAGGCGCTTGGTGCGCTGCGCGTCGAAAAGGGCCATGTCGCCGGGCCCGAGATCGATGGCCGCACCACGCTCGATGATCTCGGCCTCGGCCGCATGGTTGGCAAACGCAGCGGATTCGTCGGCGACGTCCTCCGACGCCGCCCGGCGTTTCAGGCGCCCGACCGCCAGCGCCTCATCGGGCTGGAATGCATCGAGGACGGCAAGCGGCTGCGCGGAGGCGCCATATTGTTCCTGCCTGGCGATGCCGTCACCGGCCACGGGCGCGGCCGGATCACGTCGGTTACCTTCAGCCCGGAACTCGGCCACTATGTCGGACTGGCGCTGTTCGCGGGCAATGCCGCGGCCGAAGGAGACGAGGTCATCGCGGTCTACCCGATGCGGACAGAGACGGTTCGCGCCCGCGTCGTGCCTTCTGTCTTCCTAGACCCCAAGGGAGAGCGCATGCATGGTTGAACCTGTGCTGTCGAAGGACTTCAACCTGTGGGCCTCCGATTGCCCGATCATTCAGATCGAGGGCTGGGACGGAACACTGGCAAGATTCGAAACGAGCGTCTCGCAGGCCTTGGACGCGAGGCTCCCTGCCAGCGTCGGCGAGACGGTTCGGCACGCTGGCGCCCTCATCGTCAGGATCGCGCCCTGCCGTCTTTGGCTGATCGTCGAGACAGGCGCGGAACCGCCCGCCATTGCGATCGATCCGGAATTGGGCTGCTCGGTTCTGCTTGGTGAAGGCCGGGTGCGGTTCAGGATGGAGGGTGCGCGTCTTCAGGACACTCTCTCTGCCTGCATGCCGGTCGACTGGTCGTCCGCCGCTTCGGCCCCCGGCCGTGCTGTACAGACGTCCATCCATCACGTGCCGGCGCTCTATCTGCGAACGGGCGAGAGCAGCTGCGACCTGATCGTGCCGCGAAGCTTCGCCATCAGCCTTGCCGACTGGATTGCCGCCGCGCGTTAAAGCAATCCCAGGAAAAGTGCGTAACGTTTTTCCGCTCGCGATTGCGTAAGGAAAAAGCTGGACCTGTCCGGCGCAGCGGCCGCTAAACCGGCAGGACGCACCGCGCGCATACCTTTTGCACGACGGTCGATATAGTTGTCCGCATCGGCGAAGGCCTCGGTATCACTGTGGAGGCCGACACGCCACGGCAGCGCGCCCGGCCTCCACCTGGTTCGTGGCTCAGTTGTGGCGGATTTCCGTGCCGAGCACCTTCAGGCACTCACGGATAAAGGCGGCCAGCGCCGTCCATCCCTTGGCCGACACCATCGTGCCATCGACATAGGCTTCCGTCGGCGAGAGGTCGATATAAGTTCCGCCCGCGAGAGTGACTTCCGGCTCGCAAGCGCCCAGCGCACCAACCTTCTTGCCGCGCACGACACCGTCGACCGCGATCAGGATCTGCACGCCATGGCAGATCGTGAAGATCGGCTTCTTGGTCTCGTGAAAGTGTCGAACGATCGTCTGCACCCGCTTGTCGGTGCGGATGTATTCCGGTCCGCGTCCGCCCGCGCAGTAGACCGCGTGGTACTGGTCGAGCTGCTTTTCCGCATCCGAGAACGTCTTGTTGATCAGCGCGTAGTGCCCGAGCTTTTCGGTGTAGGTCTGGTCCCCTTCGAAATCGTGCAGCGAGGTCTTGATCAGGTCGCCCGCATTCTTGTCGGGGCAGACGACATGGACCGTGTGACCAACGGCTTCCATCGCTTGCTGGTAAACGAAAATCTCGTATTCCTCGGTGAACTCACCGGTCAGCATCAGTATCTTCTTGCCTGGCATAGCTTTTCCTCTCTGTTGTTGGCAGGCAAGGCGCGTGACGCGCCTTGCCTCATTCGGATTGCGCGCCTCAGAACGGGGAGTCGGGGAAATAATATTCCTTGGCGTTGGCCTGGGTTATGAGCGGGGCGTCGAGTTTGACGGCACCGCGAACCGGAGCCTGGCCGATCAAGTTGGCCACGGTCATGTAGATAGCGGTCTTGATCATCGCCGGCGGATACGGCGTCTCGACCGGTGTCATCGCATCCCCGTCTATCACCTTCTTCACGATGTCCTTCATGCCGTTGCCGCCAAGCGCCAGCTTGACGTCGGTTCGGCCGGACTGCTTGACAGCCTCGAGCACACCGAGAAGCATGTCGTCGTCATTGGCCCAGACCGCATCGATGTGCGGGTGCTTGGCCAGGTAATCCTGCATGAGCTTGAAGGCCTCGTCGCTGTTCCAGTGGGCATACTGCATGTCGAGCACCTTCAGGCCGGTGCCCTTGATGGTATCCTCGAAGCCCTTGATGCGCTCGTCGTCGATGACGGTGGGAATGCCGCGCAGCACGACGATGTCACCTTTGCCGCCCAGTTTGTCGATCATGAATTTTGCCGTGTTGGTGCCAACCGCGATGTTGTCGCCGGCAAGATACAGGTCCTGGATGGAAGGGTCGGTCAATCCCCTGTCGACGACGGTGATGAACGTACCCATCTCCTTGATGGCTTTCACCGGCTGGGTCAGTTCCTCGGAGGTGTAGGGCAGTATCACCAGCGCATCCAGCTTGCGGCTGGCCGACAGATCCTCCAGCGCGCTTACCTGGTCGGCCGCCGAGGGCGACGTCTTCACGACGACGTCGACATCCGGGAAGGCCGCGTTGATTTCCTTTGCGGCGGCCTGCGCGTGATAAACGATGCCGGCCGTCCAGCCATGATCCGCCGCCGGGATCGACACCGCGACCACCTTCTTGTCGGCTGCAAGCGCCTGGCCGGCCACCATCAGTGCGCCGACTGCCGCTACGGCAACCCATTTCCTGCTAAACATAAATACCTCCCAGAGATATGGACCACACAACAGGCGCCCGTCCGGTCCGAAGACGGGCTATTTCGAAAATCTTTGCACGAGCATGGCGATGATGATGATGACGCCCTGCACCGCGGCGACGAGGTATTCGGAAACGAAATCCGACAACACCATCAGGTTGGCGATCAGTTCCAGGATCACCGCACCGGCGATGGTGCCCCAGATGCGGCCCTTGCCGCCCCGCAGCGCCGTTCCGCCAATGACAACGGCCGTTATCACCTGCAGCTCCCAAAGCTGTCCGGTGGTCGGGGTGGCGGCTCCCAGACGAGGCACGTAACAGATGGCGGCGACCGCCACGCATGCACCCTGGATGACATAGGCAATGGTGCGCGTCTTGACGACCGAGATGCCCGAATAGCGGGCGACGTCTTCGTTCGCGCCCACCGCCGCGCATTTGCGGCCATATTTGGTCTTGTAGAGGACAAATGCGCCGATCACCGCAACGAGCGCCGACAGAAGGATCGGCACCGGAATGCCCGCGACGGCGCCGAAATAGACCGGCCGGTACGCGTCCCGCAGCGAGCGATCGATCGGGATCGTGCCGCCATCGGTCATATAGGTGATCAGTGCGCGGAAGATACCCATTGTGCCGAGCGTGGCGATGAACGGCTCGATCCTTCCGACCGTGACGATGAGACCGTTCGCGAGGCCGCATAGAAGCCCCGCGACGACTGCTATCACCATGCCTGCCGGGATGGCCCAAAGGCCGAGGCTGGGGGCCATCATGTTCATGAACATGATCGTGACGCCGGCGATGAAGGCGACCATCGAGCCGACCGAAAGGTCGAGCCCGCCTGATGAGATCACGAATGTGGCGCCGACGGCTATGATGGCGACATAAGCGCTGCGCGTGATCACGTTGCCTAGGTTTGTCGCGGAAAGAAAATCCGGATTGATGAGGAATCCCGCCACCAGCAGTGCGAACAATGCGAGGAAAGGGCCGGCATCCGTCCACGAGAAATGGTGCTGCCTGTCGCTTCGGGCAGACATGGAATGGGTAAGCGCCGTCACTGTCTTCCTCCTTGGGCCGTGCCATGGCCTTTGTCACTGGTCGCCAGCAGCGCGATGTTGCTTTCGATCATCGTTTCGCCCGAGACCTCGCCGCTGATCCTGCCTTCGCGCATGACCAGGACGCGGTCGCAGATGCCGACCAGTTCCTGCATCTCCGACGAGATGACGATGCAGGCTTTGCCTTGGCCCACGAGTTCCTGGATGAAGGCGTAGATCTGCGCCTTGTTGGCGATGTCGATCCCGCGCGTCGGCTCATCGATGATCACGACCGAAGGATTGGTCAGGAGCACCTTGGCCAGCAGAAGTTTCTGCTGGTTTCCGCCCGAAAGCTGCCCTGCCCTGGCGTTGTGGCTCTTCACCCGGATGTCGTAGCTGGAGACGGCCCGCGCGAGCGCCTCGGATTCGCGGCCGCGCAGAACCAGAAGTCCCGGATGCAGAAGGCCAAGCGACGAGAGGGTCAGGTTCGGCGCCAGCCGCTCCTGCAAAAGCAGGCCCTTGCCCTTGCGATCTTCCGTCAGATAGCCGATGCCCGCCTCTATGGCCTCGCGCTGTGAACGTATCTGTATCGGCGAACCGTTGAGCTCGATCGTAGCCGTCGCCGGCCTAAGCCCCACAATGCCTTCGAACAACTCGGTTCGCCCCGCCCCGATCATGCCGGCGAAGCCAAGAATCTCGCCTTTGTGAACGGTAAAGGACACGTCCCGTGCATAACCTGGAACAGTCGCGTTTCTGACGGTCAGCATGGGCCGGCTCGTCTGGACCTCGCGCTTGTGAGGATAAAGCGCGGCGAGTTCGCGCCCGACCATAAGCTGCGCCATGTCGGCCTGGCTCAACGCATGGCCGGGATAGGTGCCGATCATCTTGCCGTCGCGCAGGACCGTGACCTTGTCCGCCAGCCGCTGCACCTCGTCGAGGCGATGGCTGATGTAGAGAACCGCGATGCCCCGCGCCCTGAGCCCGAAGATGATGGCGAGCAAACGCTCGACCTCCCCACCGGTCAGCACCGCTGTTGGCTCGTCGAAGATGACGACCCTGTGGTCGTCGAGCAACGCGCGGGCGATTTGCACGAGTTGGCGATCCGCCAGCGAAATGTCTCGGACCAGCGCGGTCGGCGACACCTCGCAACCGATCTCGGCCAGTTTCGCGGCCGCTATGCGGCGCATGGCGCCATCATCGACGATTCCGCGCCTGGAGAGCTCGCGGCCGAGAAAGAGATTGTCGGTCACCGTGAGCGCTTCGGCCAGGAGGATTTCCTGATGCACCAGCGCGATGCCTGCCGCCTGCGCCTGGTGAGGTGTCCTGAAACTCACGCGGTCACCGGCCATGGACAGGCTGCCGGCGGTTGGCTCGATGTAACCGGAAAGCAAGCGCATGAACGTCGACTTGCCGGCGCCATTCTCGCCGATGACGGCATGGATCTCGCCAGGGAAAATATCCAGCGTGATGTCCGACAACACGGTCACCGGGCCGTATTGTTTGCAAAGCCCTTCCGCGCGCAGCACCGGAGCCACAGCCGGTGTGGGCTCCGGCGGCAAAGCGGTGAGGCTTCCGTCGATGCGAGTGGCAACTGACATCGCGGCCTACTCGAATGCAGGCAGGAGCCTGTCCCGCGAATTCTCTATGTGCACGCGCATCGCCTTTTCGGCGGCAACCGGATCGCTGGCCGCGAAAGCGGCGAGGATGGCTTCGTGCTCGTCGAGCGCCTCCTCGGTGACCCGCGAGTGATACATCAGGCGGAAAATGTGGAAGTGGGTGTGCTGGTGGTTCAGCGTTTCGCGGATGAGCTCGTTCTGCGCGAACTCCATGACCTTGTCGTGGAAGATGGCATCCTGGCGGGCGAAGTTCGAATAACGCAGGCGTTCGTCCTTGCCCACCCGCCTGGCCATCACGCCAGCCGCCTCCTGCAAAATCATCAGCCGGGCTTCATCGAGCGCAGCGGCTGCCTTGGCGGCGGCTGCGGGTTCGAGCAGCAGGCGCAGTTCATAGAGTTCGTCGAAACGGCGCCGTGTGATCTGGGGCGCGGCCCGGTACCCGATCAGATGGGTTTTCACCACCAGGCCCTCGCCTTCCAGCCGCCCAAGAGCTTCGCGGATGGGCGTATGCGAGACGTTGAACTCCTTGACGAGGTTATCGACGGTGATCCGCGATCCCGGAGCTATCTTCAGCGACATCAGCTGCTGGAAGATCGCCTCGTAGACGTCGCCCGACAGGCTGTTGGCGCGCTGAATGCGGCCTGTCAACCGAGCGTCATTGTCGACGGTAAGGTCTGGATTCTGCATGTTTTGCCTCTTGACAGGGGCGACCTCTAACACGATGCTCCGCGCAATTCAATCCTATATCCTATACGATTTTATAGAGGATATTTCGTGAGGCAGGAAAACTCGACGACGGCTCTGGCCCGTGCCTTGCCCGAACCACGCCACGCACGCTGGGCAAGCGGTGATCTCCGATCCCCCGCTCCCCAATCCATATTCGAAGGACACACTTCATGACGCTATTTGCAGCAGCCCGGTTGCCGCATGAGATTCTTTTCGGCAAAGGCCAGCGCCACGCGCTGCCTGATATTGCCGCCAGATATGGCCGGCGCGCATTCATCTGCACGGATGAGCGTTTCGCCGGGACGCCAATGTTCGCGCAGATCAGCGCGGCACTGAGAGCAGGCTCGATCGAAACGCTCGTGTACGATCGCATCCTCCCGGATGTCCCTCGTGACAGCGTTGCCGTCTGTGCCGCCCATGCGAAGGACTTCAAGCCGGACATGGTGATCGGGATCGGTGGCGGCAGTTGCCTGGACATGGCCAAAAGCGCCGCGCTGCTGATCAGTCACGGCGGGTCGCTTCAGGACTACTACGGGGAGTTCAAGGTGCCCGGCCCCACGCTTCCGGTAATCGCGGTCCCGACCACCGCCGGCACCGGTTCGGAAGTGACGCCGGTGGCGGTGATCTCCGATCCGGAGCGGACGCTTAAGGTCGGCATTTCCAGTCCCCATCTCATTGCCGCGGTCGCGCTCTGCGATCCGGAACTCACCTCGACATGCCCGCCCTCCCTCACGGCAATTGCCGGAGCCGACGCGCTCACCCACGCGATCGAAGCCTTTACGTCCGCCAAACGCGGCGCCGATCCGCACTTGCCGCAGCGGCATGTCTTCGTCGGCAAGAGCGCCCTTACCGATCATTTCGCGCTGCTGGCCATCCAGCTCCTGGGCCGCAGTCTCGAAAAGGCGTACAGGGACGGCTCGGACGAAGACGCACGCGCCGATGTCATGATGGGAGCGCTGGCGGCCGGCTGCGCTTTCGGCACGGCCGGAACGGCGGCTGCCCACGCCGTGCAATATCCCGTCGGCGCGCTTACCCACACGCCGCACGGATTGGGCGTGGCGACGATGCTTCCCTACGTGATGAGCTACAATCTGCCCGCCGCGACCGACGAAATAGCGGCGGTCGGCGCCGCTCTGGGGGTGACGGAGACAAAGAGCGCCGAGGCGACCGCGCGCGCCACCATCGATGAGGTGGCCCGGCTGTTCGCGGCGATCGGCATCACCCGCACGCTGGCCGATCTGGGTCTTCCACACGACAAGATCGACTGGACCGCCGAGCAGGCGCTCGGCATCGATCGGCTGATCAAGAACAACCCTCGTCCTTTCGACATCGCCGCGATGCGGCGGCTGGTGAGGGCCGCCTATGACGGCGACATGGCCGCAAGCTCAGTCTGACCAGAGGTGATGAGATGAACGTACCCCAAGGGCAACTCAACGAAGATCCGGACATGTTCGACTACACCACATTCTCGCACGGCCTCTATATCGACGGACACTGGCGACCGTCTTCCGACGGTCGTCTCATTGAGGTGATCGATCCTTCCACGGAGGCCGTGATTGCGGCTGTCCCGGACGCCACGATTGCCGATGCCGCCGCTGCCGTCGAGGCGGCTGCGAAGGCGGCGGCAGGCTGGCGCGCAACCGCGCCGCGCAAGCGTTCGGAAATACTGCGGCGTTGTTTCGAATTGATGGTCGAACGGTCCGATACGCTGGCGGCGCTGATCTCGCTGGAGAACGGCAAGGCGCTGCGCGACGCGCGCGGCGAGGTCGCCTATGCGGCTGAATTCTTCCGCTGGAATGCCGAGGAAGCGGTGCGCATCAGCGGCGAGTTCGGCCTGGCGCCGTCAGGCGCCAACCGGATCGTCGTCGATTATCATCCGATCGGCATCTGCGTGCTCATAACGCCCTGGAATTTCCCCGCCGCCATGGCGACACGCAAGATCGCGCCGGCGCTGGCCGCCGGCTGCACCGTCATTCTGAAGCCCGCCAGCGAGACGCCCCTGACCGCCTACGCGCTCGCCGCGCTGTACGAGGAGGCGGGTGTGCCTCCCGGCGTCGTCAATGTGCTCACCACTTCGAACCCCGGACCAGTGACCTCCGCCATGCTCGCCGACCCGCGCGTCCGGAAGCTATCCTTCACCGGTTCGACCGGCGTGGGTCGTGTTCTGCTGGCCGAAGCCGCCAAGCACGTCATCTCATGCTCGATGGAACTCGGCGGCAACGCCCCGTTCATCGTCTTCGATGACGCCGACCTGGACGCGGCCCTCGACGGCGCGATGGTCGCCAAGATGCGAAACGCCGGCGAGGCCTGCACGGCAGCCAACCGCATCTACGCGCAGGCCGGCATCCATGACGCGTTTGCCGAAGGTCTGCGCCAACGCATGGCCGCGCTCAAGCTCGGTTCAGGCACCGACCCGGACACCGAATGCGGTCCGATGATTACCAGGAAGGCCGTCGAGAAGATCGATCGGCTGGTCAAGGACGCGGTCGGCCGTGGGGCCAGGATCCTGTGCGGCGGCGCGGTCGCCGACGACAAGGGCTATTTCTATCCGCCGACCGTCCTTCGGGACGTGCCCGCGAATGCCGAGATGGCGCAGGAGGAGATATTCGGTCCGGTGGCCCCGATCAGCCGCTTCGAGAACGAGGACGAAGTCATCGCGCGCGCCAACGACACGGAATACGGCCTTGCCGCCTACATCTACACGCGTGATCTGGCCAGGGGCATGCACGTGGCATCGAAGATCGAAACGGGCATGGTCGCGCTCAATCGCGGCCTGATGTCGGATCCGGCGGCACCTTTCGGCGGCGTCAAGCAGAGCGGCCTTGGCCGCGAAGGCGGACAGAAGCACGGCATTGCCGAGTTCATGGAGGCGAAGTACATCGCCGTGACCATGTGAACGGGCACCCCATGCAGAATGATCCTTTCCGCATCCGCGATCACGTCGCCGAGTTCGACGACATCGTCGCCGAGATCGTTCGTCGCAGCACGGAGGTGCGGGCAACCATGCCGATGGTTGCCGATATCGCCTATGGAGCGGATGCCACCGAGACCATCGACCTGTTCTTTCCGGAGGGCAAGCGCGACCGCCTGCCGGTCCATATGTTCATCCATGGCGGCTACTGGCGCATGTTCTCCAAGCGCGACTATTCCTATGTCGCCGAGACGGTGACGCGCGCCGGCGCAATCGCGGTCATCGTCGATTATGCGCTGATGCCGGCTGTGAGGATGGCCACGATCGTCGACCAGGTGCGGCGCGCCAAAAGCTGGGTGCTCGACCATATCGGCGATCACGGCGGCGATACCGAGCGCCTGACCGTGAGCGGACATTCAGCCGGCGCCCAACTTGCGACGATGCTTTTCAATGACGACGGCCGGACTTCGACAATCAAAGGCGCGTTGCTGCTTGGCGGTCTCTACGACCTGAAGCCCCTTCAGACCTCTTTCCTTGCCGCCGAGATCGCGATAACGGACGAGGACGCAGCCAGGTTCTCGCCGCTCACCCGCCGTTTCGATCCGTCGGTGTCGGTCGAGATCGCTGTCGGCACCGATGAAACGCCGCCATTCCACAGCCAGGCCGAGGCGTTTACGCGGCATCTGAAGGAGCAGGGACTACAGGTCTCGCAGACCGCCCTTCCTGGAGCCAATCACATGAGCAGCGTTCTCGACCTCGGCTTGGCCGGCACCGAGGCGGCAACCATGCTGACAAACCTGGTTTCCGGCTGAGGCCATTGGCGTTCCGTCAAAAGCTGGCACTTTCAGCTGTCACCCGCGTCCCGAGCGCTTTACCTGTCTCCATCGGATCTGCTCTCACCGCGCGGGGTTGGAAACGATCGCTCATGCGATGCCAGCGCCAGCTGGCTGAGCATGACGAATTGACGGACATCCACCGGCCGCGCAACGAGGTCGTCGAGCTTCCCGAACAGCGGCATCAGATGTGGCATGGAGAGGTGCCTGTCGAGATCGTCCTTCGAACGCCAGTTCTCGTAAAACATGAATACGCAGGGGTCAGCCGGGTCGACATGGAAGTCGTAGTTGATGCAGCCCTCCTCGGCACGTGTCGGTTCGACGAGGCCCGACAGGATTCTTTGCAGTTCATCGCGGGTTTCGGGTTTGGCAACCACGGTGCCGATGACCGTATAGGGAACCGTCATCTCATTTCCTCCCCTGGCTGAGTGCAACGGCAAGGATGATGATGGCGCCGCGCGCGATTAGCTGCTGGCTGAACTCCAACCCCATCAGAATCAGGCCGTTATTGATGAGGCCGATCATCAGCGCGCCGACAATTGTCCCGATCACCGTGCCGGAGCCGCCGAACAGGCTGGTGCCGCCAAGCACCGCCGCGGCTATCACCGACAGTTCGTCGCCTTGGCCGAGTTGGAAGCGCCCCGATTGCAGCCGGCCGGCGTAAAGCATTCCGGCCAGCGCCGCCGCCATGGCCGAGATGGTAAGCACGCGGAACTTGACCGACTTGGTGTCGATGCCGGAATAACGCGCCGCGATCTCGCCGCCGCCGGTGGCCAGCACGCGGCGGCCAAAGCTCGTTCGCCTCAAAACGACGTGGCCGACGGCTCCCAGCACCAGCATCCAGATCAGCAGCACCGGCACCGGCCCGACATTGCCGCCGCCGAAGATCCAGGAGTAGCTCTTCGAGATGATCGGCACCGCAGCCGTATCGCTGATCCACATTGCGGTGCCGGTAGCGATGCCCATCATAGCCAACGTGGTAAGGAAGGATGGAATTCCGACCCGCGTCGTCAACAGGCCGTTGAAGGTGCCGACGACGGCGCCTGTGGCGAGCCCCGCCATCACACCGGTGATCGGTCCGCCGGCGTCGATCGCCATCGCCGTCGTCACCGAGGCGAGACCCGCGACGGCACCAACGGACAGGTCGATCTCGCCTGCCGACAGAACATAGGTCATGGCGATCGCCATCACCGCGATCATCGCCGTCTGCCGCACGATGTTGAGCAGGTTGTTGAGGTTGAGGAAGCCCTTGTCGAACAACGTTATCGCGAAAATGATGAAGATGACGACGAAACCGATGTAGATGATGTTCTGCCGCCAGTTGGTGAGCCCAAGCCTCGCTGCCAGCGAGGACTGGGACGCGGCAGCCTGACTAGTGGACATGTATTCCTCCCTGGCTCTTGCTCAGCGCTTTCTGGATGACGATCTGCAGCTTGCGCTCGGCCGCCTGGAGTCGCGCAACCGGATCGTTCTTTGGCGCCGAGGGATCGTCGAGATCGGCGCGGCTGACATCGTTCACGACGCGCCCCTCGGAGACGACGATGATACGGTCGCAGGCCGACAGCATCTCGGACAGCTCCGACGAGATCATGATGATTGCCTTGCCGGCGTTGGCGAGCTGGCGAACCAGCAGGATGATTTCCGACTTCGAACCGATATCGATGCCGGAGGTCGGCTCGTCGAGGACCAGGATCTCCGGATTCCTCGAAAGCCATTTGCCGATGACGACCTTCTGCTGGTTGCCGCCCGAAAGTGTGCGCACCGGGCTGTCGCGCGATGCAGTCTTGATCCGCAGCTGGGCGATCTGGCGATCAGTCAGCTCGCGCATCTTTTTCGTCGACACAAAGGCCTTGCTGCTCAACTGGTCGAGCACGGCGAGCGTCATGTTGGAGGCGACCGAATGCTCCGCGATGACGCCCTGCCGTAGCCGATCCTCCGGCACCAGCGCCACACCGGCCTCGATGGCGTCACTTGGTCTGGCGATCGCCACCGGCTCGCCGGCAATGCGGATCTCGCCTTCGACGATCGGATCTATGCCGGCGATGACGCGCGCGATCGCCGACCGCCCGGAGCCCAGCAGCCCGGCTAGGCCGACCACTTCGCCGCTGTGGACGACGAAGCTGACGTTCTTCGGTTTCTCCACCCCTGAAACACCGTCGAGCTCAAGCAGCGGCGCCCCGACATTCGATTCGCCGCGTACCACGTCGGACAGACCACGCGAGCGTTTGCCGACAATATGCTCAATCATCGTTTCGATCGGCAGTTCCGACATCGGCGCGGTGATGACGTTGCGGCCATCGCGCAAGATCGTGGCGCGGTCGGCGATGCGGGCTATCTCGTCCATGCGGTGCGAGACATAGATGATGGCGACGCCTTCCGATCTCAGTTTGCGCAGGAAGGCAAACAGCCGCTCGACATCGGATACCGCCAGCGCCGTCGACGGTTCATCCAGGACCAGCACTTTCGCATTCTGCGAGATCGCCTTGACGATCTCCGTCAACTGCCGTTGGCCGGCGCCGAGATTGCCGACCGTCGCTTTCGGATCGACCTCGACCTGCAGCATGTCGAACAGGTCCTTGGCGCGCTTTTCGGCGGTGCGATCGTCGATCAGGCCGAACGCGACCTTGGCTTCGCGGGTCAGGAAAACATTCTGCGCCACGGTCAGCGTGGGGATGAGGCTCATTTCCTGGAAGATCATGGCGATGCCCGCCCGCCTTGAAGCTTCGGGCGAGATTTCGGCGAGTGGCTTGCCATCGACTAGAATGGTACCGGTGTCCGGCACATGAACGCCGTTCAACACTTTCAGGATGGTCGACTTACCGGCACCATTGCCACCGAGCAATGCGTGGATTTCGCCTTTCTCTACCCGCAGGTCGACATCGACCAGCGCCTTGACGCCGCCGAAGGATTTGGTGACGCCTTTCATTTCCACCGCATGAACAGGCGCCGCGATTGTCATGGTCGGACCTTGGTCCACTGGCCGGATTGGCCGGATTCGATCAGCGCGTCGGCCACCCGCTCGGTCTTGTAGCCATCCTCGAAATTGGGCAAGGGCTGCTTGCCCGAAACAATAGCCGAGAAGAAATCGAAACACTCCACGATCTTGGTTTCGGAATAGCCGATGCCGAGCGCCGGGATTGGCCACAGACCCGACCCATAGGGGTGCGCCGGACCGGAATAGACGGACCTGAAGCCGCGTGCATCCGCAGGATCATCGGCAAACATCACCTGCAATTCGTCGCGCCGTTCGTAGTTGAAAGCAATGGAGCCTTTGGTGCCGTGGATCTCGAAAGTGATGAAATTGTTGCGGCCATAGGCGTTGCGGGTCGCCTCCAGCGAACCGATCGCGCCGTCGGCGAATTTCAGCAGCGTCATCACCTCGTCGTCGACGTCGACCTCAGCCCGCTCGGTATCGGTATTCCTCTCTGCCGCGCCGAGCCTGTCGAGATTGCCGCGTTGGATCGGTCGCGTTTTGTTGTAGGTGCGCACCAACGCGCTGACCTCGGCGATCTCGCCGACCAGATAACGGGCAAGGTCGACGACATGGGTGCCGATGTCGCCGATCGAGCCGGACCCGGCGATCTTCCTCTGAAAGCGCCAGGACAGAGGCGAATCCGGATCGGCCGACCAGTCCTGCAGATAGGTGCCGCGGAAGTTGAGAATCTTACCGATGCGGCCTTCCTCTATGTACTGGCGGGCAAGCGCCACTGCCGGCGTGCGACGATAGTTGAAGGCAACCATGTGGATGACGCCGGCTTTGTTCACCGCGTCGAGCATGGTCTTTGCCTCGTCGCCGCCGCGCGCCAGCGGCTTTTCGCAGATGATGTGCTTGCCGGCTTCAGCGGCCGCGATCGCGATCGCGGCATGGCTGTCGTTCGGGGTGACGATGTCAATGACGTCGATGTCGGATCGCGTCACCACCGAACGCCAGTCAGCGGATGATTCCTCGAATCCGTAGCGACGGCGGCCTTCGTCGGCCAGTGCCTCGGTGATGTCGACCACCACCTTGCGCACGGGGATGGCGGGGGCGGGCCAGAAGAACATCGGCATCGTCGCATAAGCGAGCGCATGGGCTTTACCCATAAAGCCGCCGCCGATCATCGCCACGTTGAGCGTCTTGGTCATGATGGTCTCCTGTCGAATTGAGAAGAGGTGCGGCCGGCTGGGAGTGCGCCGGCCGCAGGGCGCGCTACATGCTGCCCTTGATCTTGTCGGTCGCCTCGGCGTGATAGACGGCTTTCCAGCCCTCGAGCAGCGTGTCCTTGGTGACGGGCAGCGCCGGCAAGGCGACGAAGGCCGGAGCCTCCTTGCCGAGCAGACCGTAGCCTGCGAGCAGGGCTTCGGTGACGCCCTGGTCAAACGGACGCTGGGCGCCCAGGCCCTTCACGAAGCCCCCGCCCGCCATATTGATTGCGACGTTCTCGCCGAGGTCGCAGGTGGTGATGACAAGGTCGTCGCGACCAGCGGTGCGGGCCGCCGAGATGACGCCTTCGGCCGGCACGTCCCACACCGCCCAGATGCCGTTGATGGCAGGGTTGGAAGTGAGGATGGCCGATGCCGCCTTTTCGGCGTCGCCGGTGAAGTCCGGGCCGCCAATGCCTTGTTCGGCGACAATCTTGATATCGGGGTAGTTGTCGGCGATCGTCTTCTTAAAGCCATCATAACGCTGTTTGGTGACAAAGAAGTCGGCGGCGTGGAAGACCAGACCAATGTCGCCCTTGCCCCCCAGCGCCTTGGCCAGCAGATGCGCTGCGGCGACGCCGTTGCCATAATTGTCGGCCGAGACTACGGAGACGTAATCCTTGCCCGCGACGAAGCCGGCCGGCACGTTGTCCATGAACACCAGCTTCACGCCCTTATCGGCAACTGCCCTGTACGCGGACGCCGTCGCCGACGGGTCGGTGGGAATCGAAACGATGATCTTGGGGTTCTGGGCCATCACAGTTTCGAGGTCGGCGACCTGCTTTTCCGGCTTGAATCCGGCATCGGTCGTGGCGATCACCTCGATGCCCATCTTGCCAAACTGGTCTTTGAGGCCGGCGATCTGCGCGCGTGACCAGTCATTGCCGCCATAGTGCATGACGATCGCCGCCGTCGCCTTCATGTCCTTGATCTTGGCCAGTTCCTCCTGCGTCAGATTGACGGACGCCGCCGACGCTGGAGCTTCGCCGTTCGGCCCCTTGGAGAGCACTGTCTTCTGCAGTTCGGCGAGTGCTGAATCGGGGTCGGCGAAAGCGGGAGCTGCGGTATAGAGGCTGGCGGCCAGCAATGCCGCCGTGAACGTCCCGGCTATTGTGTTGAAACGTGTCATTTGGGTCTCCTCCCTGATGACAGGCTTGGTACCTGTCGGTTCAACTCTGCTTCAAAGCGCTCTTCAGATATTTCATGCTGAGTTCCGCCCCTTGCTTGGGGTCTGGCCAGGCATCCAGCTCGGTTGCGATCCAGCCGGAAAATCCGGTGTCCTCGAGCGCCTGGATGATCGGCTCCATATCAAGGTCGCCGCGGTCGAGCGGCGTGAAGGCGAAGGGATCGCGCTGCCAGCCCTTCAAATGCACATAGCTGATGCGCTTGCTGAATTCGCGAATCTGCGCGGCCGGATCACCGCCAGCGGCTGCCAGATGCGCGGTGTCCGGACAGAAATCGATCGCGGTATGTTTGAAAATCTCGCGAACTTCGTCGGGACCTTCGACGATGGTCGACAGATGCGGGTGATAGTGCGCGCGCAAGCCCGCCTTGGCTGCGATGTCGATGACCTTGTCGAGCGCCGCGCCGAGGCGCTTGAAATCATCTGGCTGCCGGCCTTTGGCTCGCTTGGCGCCACCGCCGACGACCAGATGCTCGCCGCCGAGTTCGGCCACGGCAGCCGCTCCGCGTTCGATCCGCGCCAACTCCTCGCCAAGGATATCGTCGAAGATAAAGTTGGCACCGGAGTAGCCGGCCACGAGCACGACGCCGGACTGGTCCAAGGCAGCGCGCAGCGCGCCATTGCGTCCTTGATAGTCGAGGAGATTGCCGTCGAAGAGTTCTGTTCCGGTATATCCGGCCGATCCAATGTCGCGGATCGCCTGCTCCATGTCACCGAAGGTGCGATAGGTAAGCTGGGTGATCGAAGTGACGCCGACGGCGTTGCCACCGAGCGCACCCCAGCAATTGGCGTGATAGGCCAGTTTCACCGGCATCTCGTATCCTCCCTGCCTGTAGCCGATGCATCACCGCGCGCAGCGCGGGGCCGGCATCTTTGGCTGGAGAAGAATTCGGACAACGGACGTGCGACATCCTTCGCCTTCGCGAGGGCTGTCGACGTTAGGAGCCCTCCTCCGAGCCTGGCTGATACTTATGCCCGCCTTTCGCCGCTCGTCAATCATTAAAATGCAAAAGTCGGCATACTTTTGTTTGTAAAATACATAAGTTCCTGCTTGATCCGTAAATGAGGCCACGGTACCCATGGCTAACGGCGTGATGACCCTGAGCCGGCAGCGATAGAGATCGGGAGATGAGCCTCGGCAAGACTATGGACGAGCGCAGCGCCACAGACCCCGTACAGTCGGACCAACCGCGCCGCGCCGCCGGCCGGCCGCGTGCCAGCGAATCCGCGCATGGCAGCCTGGCCACGCTGCTCAACCTTATACGGACCGAGGCGGCAACGACCCGCCAGGAGCTAGAGAACCAGTCGGAACTGGGGCGCGCCGTCGTCACGGATCGTCTCGCCACGCTGCTTCGGCTAGGGCTGATAGAAGAAGGCGAACTCGGCCCGGCGATCGGCGGACGCGCACCACGCCATGTCCGCTTCCGGCCGCGCATTGGCATGATCCTGGCCGCCGTGCTCGATCATTCCTCGCTGGCAGTCGGTGTATCAGACCTGTCCGGCCGCCTGCTGGCCGAACATCACGAAGCGGTGGAACTGGCCGCAGGTCCCGAGCCGGTGGTCCAGCGGCTAGCAACGCTGTTTGCCTGGATGCTGGAAGAGCATGGCAGTGAGGCCAGCATCTGGGGCATCGGGCTGGCGGTGCCCGGAGCCGTTGAGAAATGCGATGATCAGCGGCTGTTCGCGCCGGCGCTGAATGCGTTCCAGAACTGGGATGGATTCCCTTTCGTCGAGCAGTTGGCCACGCTTGTCGGCGCGCCGGTATGGGTGCGAAGCGGCGTCCAGACGATGACGATGGGCGAACTGAAGTCCGGCAGCGGCCTCGCCGACATGATCTTCGTCAAGCTCGGCCGCTCGATCAGCGCCGGCGTGGTTTCGGAGGGAGCGTTGCACCGTGGCGCGCAGGGCGCTGCCGGCATGATCGGTCATACTTTCATCGAGGGCAGAAATCTCGAAGCTGTTGCCGGCAGCGAAGCGCTCGGACGCGAGGCCCGCCAGGCGGCCGAGAGCGGGAGCAGCCCCTATCTGGCCGAGATGCTTGCGCGCGCCGGCGAAGTGACGGTCACCGACGCTGGCCACGGCGCCCAATTGGGCGATCCGTTCTGTATCGACCTTCTCGGGCGTTGCGGCCGTGCGGTCGGCGAGGTACTGGCGCCATTGGCCAATCTGCTGAACCCGTCATTGATCGTACTCGGCGGCAGCGTGGCCCAGACCGGGGACATACTGTTGGCAGCCGTACGCGAGGCGGTCTATCGCCAGTCGCATCCGATCGTCACCCGCGACCTGCGCATCGTCCGTTCGCAGATGGGCGGCTCGGCCGGACTGGTCGGCGCCGCCCAAGTCGTTGCGGAAGCACTGTTCGATGCGAAATTTCTGCAGGGGTGGATTACGCTCGGTTCACCGCGTGAGCATCCGGAATTCAAGGATTTTCTCGCGCGGGCCGCACTCGGAACCAGCGCTCGCCCGGCAAAGCCACGGCCACCGGGAGGAGCGCTTGCATAGCATCGCCAAGTCGGCCGGGCCGCGTGAACCTGGGGAGGGTTGAGGAATGGCGATCACCGGCCTTGGGCCGCATGGCGAACGGGCGGTTCCAGCCGACCAGGTCGGGTTGTCGAATGCCGACGCCGATCTCGCCCGCAACCGGCGCTTCTCGGTCGCCATCGTTCTCCACACCACCAAGAGCGACTGGGCTAAGGAGGAATTGGCCGGGATCGTCACCACGCTTGGCCGCTACGGAGCGGCGGTGGTCGAGGTCGTCGACTGCGGCTTCGACATCGAGCGGCAAATTTCGGAACTGAAACGGCTGGCCGGCGAAGCCGTGGATGCGGTGGTCTCCATTCCAATCGGCAGCAACCGTGCCGCCGACGCGCATCGTGCAATATCGGCGGCCGGAAAGAAGCTGTTGCTGCTCGACAATGCCCCAACCGGCATGCTGCCCGGCAAGGATTACGTCAGCGTTGTTTCCAGCGACAATTTCGGTCTCGGTCAGATCGGCGCAGAACTCCTGGCGCCACATATACCACAGGGCGGAAAGGTCGGCGTTCTGGCCTATGGCATCGATTTCTTCGCGACGCATGAGCGCGAGATTGCTTTCCGAAAATGGATGGCTGCTCGACGTCCCGACCTGACGCTGGTTCGCGGCAAGTTTGCCGACGTGTCGCAAGCGAGAGCCGCGACCGCCGACTTGCTGCAGGCCAATCCGGAGCTCGCCGGACTGTTTGCCGTCTGGGACGTGCCGGCAATCGCTGCCGTCGCGGCGATCCGCGATGCGGGCAAGGCTATTCCGGTGACGACAGTCGACCTCGGCAACGACGTCGCCACGGACCTCGTTGGTGGAGGCCTGATCAAGGGCATCGCCGCGCAACTGCCTCACGATCAGGGCGTTGCTACGGGCATTGCCACAATTCTCGGCCTGCTCGAACGCCAGCCGCCGGCCTGGATCGCGCTTCCCGGGCTCAGTGTCACGGCCAGCAATGTAGTAGAAGCCTATCAAGTCGTCTGGCGCACACCAGCGCCCGCCGCCTTGCTAATGGCGCGCAAGCCACGAAACAGCCTGCCTTGACCGACAATGTCGTCTTCGCGAGGGACCGCGCGGCAAAGAGCAACGGCACGCTGATCACAAGCGGTCCGCGTCTCGTCGGCGCCATCATGGCGTCAAATGTTTGCCTGGGCATCCGCAAGCAGGAGCCCGAGCTTCAGGCGATCCTCAACAAGGCGCTCGGCGAGATGGCCGCTGACGGTACGCTCGCGCAGATGTCGAAGAAGTGGTTTGAAGTGGGCTTGAGCCCGAAGAGCTAAAACAATTCCAGGAAAAGTGTAGAGCGGTCTTCCCGGAAAAGCGTGTAGCGCTTTCCCTGGAGAATTGCATAAAAGTGATAGAGCGCTTCGTCATTTCCATCGAACGATGAACCGCTTTAGGATATCGAGCCGCGCGCCGCTCGGCGCCGCAGCTATTGCGAGGCGGACATTCGGCCGCAGGTTCTGCGAAAACTCAGCTGGATACGGCCGTGATCTGGGCGGCCTTGTCGGCGCGCAGCAGCATGCCGAAGAGGTCGCGTGGCTCATCCGGGTCCGCCAGCAGATCGAGCTCCTCGTAGAGGCCGGTGCGCTGAAGCTGGTCGCGGACGTAGCGCAGCGCGGAAAAGTCCTCGATCGCAAAGCCGACGGAATCGAACAAGGTGATCTGGCTGGCATCCCGGCGGCCGGCGGCCTTGCCGGTCATCACTTGCCACAACTCCGTCACGGGATGGTCCGGCTCGAGTTGCTGGACTTCACCCTCGATGCGCGACTGCGGCGGGTATTCGACGAATATGTCGGAGCGCAGCAGAATATCGCGATGCAATTCCGTCTTGCCGGGGCAATCGCCGCCGACGGCATTTATGTGCACGCCCGATCCGACCATGTTATCCGTCAGGATGGTCGCGGAGCGTTTGTCGGCGGTGACCGTCGTGATGATGTGAGCCCCTTCCACCGCCTCCTGCGCCGAAGCGCAGATCGCGATGTCGAAACCGAACCCCGCAAGGTTTTTCGCGCACTTCAAGGATGCCGACCGATCGATGTCATAGAGGCGAAGCCTGTCGATGCCGAGCAGGGCCTTGAAGGCGATGGCCTGGAATTCCGACTGGGCGCCATTGCCGATGATTGCCATGCAGTCCGCCGCATTGGGAGCAAGGTATTTGGCCGCGACGGCCGACGTCGCCGCCGTGCGCAACGCGGTCAGGATGGTCATTTCCGAAAGCAGCATCGGATAGCCATTGCCGACATCGGCCATCACGCCGAACGCCGTCACGGTCTGGCGCCCGTCGCGCGTGTTTTTTGGATGACCGTTGACATACTTGAAGCCGTAGAGCTGTCCGTCGCTCGTAGGCATCAGTTCGATGACGCCGTCGATGCTGTGCGAAGCGATGCGCGGGGTCTTGTCGAACAATTCCCAGCGTCGGAAATCCTCTTCGATATAGGCAGCGAGATCGATGAGAAAGCGATCGATGCCGACGGCAAGAACCAGCTTCATCATGTGATCGACGCTGACGAAGGGCACGATGTTGAGATGGGGGGTCACAGTTCAATAACTCCGTGTGGGACGGTCCATGATCCGCCGGCCCATCAGGCTCGCGGTCAGGTCCACGAGAAGGGTTGCGGTGCGGTTGCGTTCGTCGAGTGCGGGATTGAGCTCGACCAGGTCGAGGCTGGTGACGAGATGGCTGTCGTGCAACATCTCCATCACCAGATGAGCCTCGCGGAAGGTGGCGCCGCCCGGCACGGTGGTGCCGACGGCAGGCGCGATCGAAGGGTCGAGAAAATCGACATCGAGGCTGACATGCAGCATGCCGTTTTCGGCACTGACCCGCTCGAGAAAGGCGCGAAGCAGCGGGGCCATGCCGTATTCGTCAATCATCCGCATGTCGTGCACGGTGACGCCCGCCTTGCGTAGCGCTTCGCGCTCCGCCGGATCGACGCTGCGGATGCCCAGTGTGCAGATACGGGCCGGATCCACGCAAGCCGCCAGGCTGGGGAAGTAGCCTTCGAAGCCGGGTTGCCCGCTGGCATAAGCCAGCGGCACGCCATGCAAATTCCCGCTGGTCGTGGTGTCGAGCGTGTGAAAATCAGGATGTGCGTCGAGCCACAGCACGAACAGCGGGCGGCCGGCTTCCGCCGCCCGGCGGGCGATACCGGCCAGCGTGCCGGCGGAAATGCTGTGGTCGCCACCAAGGAAGATCGGCATGGCGCCGGCGCTGGCTGCATAGGCCGCCTCGGTAATCGCCGCCGTCCATGCGACGATTTCCGGCAGCGCCTTCAAGGCGGCATTGCCGTGGCTGATCGGGCGCAGATCGGCAGAGGCGACGGTGCCAAGGTCGGCCAGCGTATGCCCGAGTTCAGTGAGCGCTGCCGCCAGGCCTGCGGTACGCAGCGCACTAGGCCCCATCTCGCAACCCATCCGGCCCGAGCCGACCTGGATCGGTGCCCCGACGATCGTACAATGCATCCGTATTTCCCCGCGCGTTTTCTAGGCCTCATTGGAGCGCGGATAACTGGCAGGATGAACATATCAAATTGGCAAATTTGTCGAAATGGGCTATCAAAATGGAATGATTTGATTGCATTCTGAGCCATGGATCAGCTTGACGAACAGCTCATCACGCTTTTGCGGCATGACGCGCGGCGCAGCATCTCGGACCTTGCCATGGATGTCAGCGTCTCGCGGGCAACGGTCAGGTTTCGCATAGAGCGCCTTGAAAAAGCCGGCGCGATCATCGGTTATACCGTCATCCTGCGAGCCGATGCCGTCGACCAGCGTGTACGCGGCATCATGATGGTGGAAATCGAAGGGCATGCCGCCGATCGTGTGATCCGCGCTCTTGGCGGCTTCTCGGAGGTTTCGACGATCCATACCACCAACGGCCGCTGGGACCTGGTGATAGAACTGGGGACGCAGACACTGACCGAATTCGACGCCGTGCTGCGGCGCATCCGCCTGATCCCCGGCATCACCGGCAGCGAGACCAGCCTGTTGTTGGCGACACCCCGGAGCACCAAGGCGCGGCTTTGATCGCTGTCTGCGAATAGCCTAGCTGGCCAAACCGGCAGTGCTGCTCCTGCACCGTTGTGCGGCGCAACCCTAAATGAGCTCGGACTTGGCCAACCTGTGGCAACCTCCAGCGGGGGCGGACCTTGCTGAGAAGAACAGAGCTGCGTGAGCGGCGAGATCTGTCATCGACCCGCGTCACGCGACACCGATTGAGCGAACGCGTCAAGTCGCGCAAGTCTGCCCCGTCCTAGTGTTGGTGGCCTTCCGGCTCAACCATCTTGAACGGCAGGACCTGTTGCTTGCCCTTAGAGGTCAGGATCAGCCTCGCCTCGAACTCGTGCGGCTCGGCGGGGGCGACGCTGCTTTCACGGCGGTGGTGATTGCCGGCGACAGGCCCGAGCGAAAGCGTCTCGGGACCTTCGGACCGGTCGATGATCACGGTCGCCCCCAGATCGTCGGCATGGCTGTCGATGGTGAGACGCAAGCGCTCGCCAGCGGGCGTATCGACGATTTCGAGCGTTCCCGTTGCCAGGTCGCTGACGACCTTGAAAGGCTCCGGCGCATGATCGGCGTGGGCCGAACCGCCCGCCACGGATCCGCCTTCGCCTTCCAGACGGATGTTCGCCTCCGAGAGCGCCGGCAGGTGGTCGAACAGCTCCCCTCTCAAAGCCTCCGCGATGCCGACCACATCCTTTGCGCTCGCTGTCTCGGCCACCTTGATGGCGACATCCGCATGCAGCCTGTGGCCGATCCAGCGCGCCCGCACCTGGGCGACCCGTTGGATGCCCCTCACATGTTCAGCCGCATGATGGATTTCCTCGACGATGCCCGGCTCGACGCCATCCAGCATGCGTGTCAGCACCGCCTTTGAGGACTGCCAGACGATGGCGAGGATAGCCACAGTGATCAAAAGGCCGATGATCGGGTCCGCGAGCGGGAAGCCTAGCCAGACGCCGGCCGCGCCAAGCACCACCGCAAGGCTGGTGAAGCCATCGGTGCGGGCGTGATAGCCGTCGGCGATCAGGGCCGCGCTGTTTATCTCGCGGCCGACGCGGATGCGGAATACCGCGACAGCCTCATTGCCCAGGAAACCGACGAGGCCGGCGGCGGCAACCCAGCCGAGGAAGCTGATGGCTTGGGGATGGATCAACCTGTCGATCGCCTCATAGCCGGCGACGATGGCACTGAAGAGGATAATCAGGACGATGATGATGCCGGCCAGGTCCTCGACCCGGCCAAGGCCGTAGGTGAAGGTCTTGCTGGGCTTGCGCCGCGCCAGCATGAAGGCGATCCACAGCGGGATGGCGGTGACCGCGTCGCCGACATTGTGGATGGTGTCGGCAAGCAGCGCCACGCTGCCCGAGAGGAATACGATGACCAGTTGCAGCACCGCTGTGAGGGCTAGCAGCACGAACGACCATTTGATCGCCCAGATGCCGCGTGTGGTCGTCGCGATTGTGGGATCGACCACGCCATGCGTGTGGCCGTGTCCGCCCTCGCCATGGTCATGGCCATGCCCGCCGAAGCCTTGAGCTGCCGGGCCGAAGCCGAACCAGCCGCGAATGCCGTCCATCATGGAGCGTGTCTCACAAGTATTTGGTGATGTCCTTGAATTCATCGATCGAGCGGCGCTGCTCACGCGGCAGCGGCCCCACGACATCTTCCAGGCAGTGGTTTAGGTGATCCTGGATGAGCGTCTTCTTGGCCTGGGAAACAGCCCTTTCGACCGCATGAAGCTGCTGGGCAATGTCAAGGCAAGGCCGGCCTGCTTCGATCATCTCAATAACGCCCCTCAGATGACCGTCGGCCCGCTTCAGCCGTTTGACGATGTCGGGATGGGTCTCGTGAATGTGGGGACGCTCTTTCATTCTGAAGTGCTATCCCCCCGGAGGGGATATTGTCAATTCGGGATGCTCGATTCCCCGCAGCGTCCCGAACGCTACTTTCGACGGTTGCATGGCTGGTTCTGGCGATCGCGGCGCCAGCGACATCGCCCTGACGCTGCGCACCACTGTTAAAATGCACCGACGCGATGACGTAGCGCGGTGCCCCTAAATGTGATCATGCCGCATCGACTGCGGGCGCACTCAAAACCCCGTGCGGCAAAGGTTTTCAAGATCCGCCTTTGCTATTCCCTCGAGGCCGAGCGCAGGAAGAATATCGTTATCTCCCCTGAGATCGCGACCGTAAGCCGCCGATAATATCGAAACTCCAGACTCGTGGAGCGTCGCCGGTTTCTCGGTGATCTTACCCAACAATACGGTCGGCAGCAGTCCGAACGGAACATCCTCGAGAATGTAGCGGCTTTCGATTGTTGTCGGACCAAAGCCGCCACGGCCTTGACGATCCATCTCCTGGTTCATCTCCGAAACGGTTCCCTTCGGAACATGGAACGACAATGAAAAATGCTCCTGGACGGTGCGAACCGCGATACCGAAATGGGCCGCGATGGCTAGCCGTTCGGCATCCAGAGCCTCGATAAGGCGGCCAGCGGCAGGGGTGACGTTTCCCCCCTGGCTCCATTGCTCGGCTTTTTCCATGCGTGTCAGGTTGAGGAGGGCAATTCCCAAGTGGTTTTGCGGATTGAGGTTGCTGAGCGCGATCGCAAGCATGCCGTCGCGCTTGACGAAACGATCACCAAATAGGCTCGTGCAAAATCCGTATCCTTCATCCTGAGCTTTGAAAGGCAGCGTCGCGACGTCAAGCTTCTGGCGAATGGTGGTGACATGGACCTCGGTTGGCCCGAGTTGCCGCCCGGTCAACAGTGTTGTGCCCCAAAGGACGATCGGCAAGCTGACCTTGCGCTCCGCCAACCGCTTGGAGAGATACAGTGCCCCGAACGAACAATGCGAACTGATGATGACCGGAATTCCATCGATCAGATGGGGGGCGGCAGCATCCATCACCATCCTGTGGCCGTAAGCCGGAAGTGCAATCACCACCACGTCCGCGTTGGCGATGGCATCCTTGCAATCCTTGGCGATGCGCACGGGTACCGTCGCCGCGATATCCCCCGTCGCTTTCAACAATTCGCCGGTAGCCAACGCCCTTGTGCGCTGTCCCGACGGTGACCAAAGCGTTGGCGAATGCCCCGATCCTGCCAAATAGGCGGCAAGGCCATAAGCAATTGCTCCGGCGCCCAGAATACTCACGCGCATAACATTCCTCCGCAGGCTTTGTGGTTCGAGAATCCTTGCCGCCGTCACCTGAATTTTTTCTTCAGCAGGTTTCGCAAGCTGGAGCCGCGTCTGACGTCCCTGTCCGCCTCCGATCCGGATTCTGGCGCTGAAGCCGGCATATGCACAAAGCCCGTAACGAACATTCGTTTCCGCTTGACATATATCAAAAACGAATGAGACGATGTCAATCATACGGATTACGCATGTAGGAGAAACATGGAAACCCGGGACCTTCAGACCTTCCTTGCGGTTGCTGCCAGCGGCAGCATCACCAGGGCGGCTGACATGCTCGGACGTTCCCAGCCTGCGGTGACGCGCACCATTCAGGAGCTTGAGGCCGAACTTGGCTTCGAATTGCTGCATCGGATCGGTCGACGGGTGCAGTTGTCTGAAGAAGGAGTCGCGTTCGAGGAGGAAGCACGACGCCTGCTGATGTCTTTCACCGAACTCGCAGCGCGGGCCAAGATGATCGCCGCCGGCAGAGGGCGAATCCTGCAGATCGTCACCACCTCCGCGATCGGCACCGGCTTGATCCCTACGGCCTTGGCTGAACTCCAAGGTGCCGAGCTTCCGCACGAGACGCATCTCGGGCAGTTTCTTCCCTCGACCGTCGCTCAGGAAGTGCGTAGCGGACGTGCCGAGGTCGGGTTTTCAAGCCTGCCGCTCGATACGCCCGGTCTGGATGTCCTGCGGCTCTATTCGGCGCCTGATGTTGCTGCCGTGCGGGAGGATGATCCGCTGGCCGAACTAGATGTCATACCGCTTTCCGCTTTTGCCGGCCGCCGCGTCGCCACGTTGCTCAACCCGCTGCGTTTCCAGCTGCATGTCTCCAAGGCGTTGGCGGCCAGGGGCATCGACACCGGGCCAGTAATCCGCACGAATACCGCCTATGGCGCGTTGCAGATCGTACGCCGGACTGGTGTTGCGGCTGTCATCGATCCCCTCACCGCCTATGGCGTGGGCTTGCCTGGGGTCGTCATTCGCCCGATCGATGTAACCGTCCTCTTTTATTGGGGTGTTGTGGCTGGCGAAAAACGCCCCCTTCGTCCAGTCGCGCAGGCGTTGGTGGATGCGGTCGAGGCGGTGGCTGAACGGTCGATCGTCGGCTTCAAGAAACTCGATCCGACCCTGGCCGGGCAATTGGTGGCCGACCCCGCCTCCGGCACAAATCACGGAACGGGAATATGAAGCACACCCCCAGTTCGCTCCCCCCGAGAGGTCTTGCCGCGCTCGAAGCACAACTTGCTCAGGATCTCGATGTCCTCGAACTACCCGCCAAGCCATGGGTCCCCGCGCGCTCGCGCGATGGGGTGCCGGTCCGTGACGTCGTGGTGATCGGCGCCGGCATGTGCGGACTTGCTGCCACCGCAAAGCTGATGCTGACGGGGATAACCAATGTCGTCGCCTATGACGCGGCTCCGGCCGGCTTCGAAGGGCCATGGATAACGTTTGCCCGCATGCAAACGCTCCGGTCGCCGAAAACGCTGCACGGTCCGTCGCTCGGTCTGCCGCAACTGACATTCCGCGCCTGGTTCACGGCACAATGGGGCGTCGAGGCATGGCGGTCGCTGGACAAAATCCCCAAGGGCCAGTGGATGGACTACCTGGTCTGGTACCGGAACGTGCTTGGTCTGCCAGTGCGCAACAGCGTGCGCATGACAGGCGTTGCAGCCGTTGGCGATCTGATTGCGATCGATGTCGAGGGCGCGGAAACCGGCCGGGTTCTCACCCGTCGTCTCGTTCTAGCCACCGGTCGGTCCGGTCTCGGCGGTTTTGCCGTGCCCGATTTCCTCAGGGGCATCGATCGCTCCTATTGGGCCCATTCTGCCGACGATATCGATTTCGATGCACTGAAGGGCAAGCGTGTGGCGGTTATCGGCGCCGGCGCCTCTTCGATGGACAATGCCGCGACGGCGCTCGAGGCGGGCGCCGGTTCAGTCGACATGTTGATCCGGCGCAAGGAAATGCCGCGCATCAACAAGCTGACCGGGATCGGCAGCCAGGGTGTCATCCTCGGCATGTATCATTTGCCTGACGCCTGGAAGTGGAGATTCTTCGACTACACCGCCTCGACCCAGACGCCGCCGCCGCGTTCATCGACGCTTCGCGTGTCTCGTCATGCGAATGCCCGCTTCTTTCTCGACTGCGGCGTGGTCGCAGTGAAGGAAGATGCCGGAGGCCTTCTGGTCGAAACCACGCAAGGACCGATGCGCTACGATTTCATGATCGCTGCGACCGGCTTTTCAAATGACTTCAGTGGTCGCCCGGAATTCGCTGCCCTCGCCCCACACATTCGCACCTGGTCGGATGGTCGATATACGCCGGACATGGGGCCGCCGCGCGCAGGCATGTTGGAGGCACCGGATCTCGGCCCCGCCTTCGAATTCCGCGAGCGCGTCCCCGGTTCCTGCCCGATGCTGGCGCATGTCCACTGCTTCAACGACGCCGCCATGCTGACCCATGGCAAGGTCTCCGGCGATATCCCGGCCGTCAGCGCCGGTGCCGACCGTCTGGTCCGCGGCATTGCCGCGTCGCTGTTCGCCGAAGATGTCGAAACCCACTTCGCCAATCTGATCGCCTATGACACCCCGGAACTTCTGGGCGACGAATGGGTCGATTCAACACCCTTGTTGCATAAGGAGGCCGCACTGTGATCGACGCAATGGACAAGGCTGCAGGTCTTTCACCGGACGATGCCCTTTTCGCTGCACGGCGGTTTCGGCCCGAATTTGTGCGAGGGGCCGAGGAATGTCGCCTCTCCGTCCTGCAGCCGGCAAACGATCAGGGGCTGGCGCCGAATTTGCGGGTCGCTCTGGCCCGTCGAATGGCAGCTCTGAACGCCGATCCCGTCCTGATGGCCGAATATGATGTGCAACTGGCTCAGCTTGGTCCCACGGAGCAGCTTCTGTCCTTGGCCCGGGGGGAAACGGATTTGAATGAACCTCTGGCGACCATCGCCCGACATGTTGACCTGATCACCCTGACGCCGAAAAAGGCGGAGGCGAGCCACATTGCCCTGCTCGCCCAAGCCGGATTGAACGATCCCCAGATCGTTGCGCTCTCCGAATTGATTGCCTTCATCAACTTCCAGACCCGGGTCGCGACCGGCTTGCGATTGATGAGGTCGGCATGATTTCCTCGGTGCGCCTGAAGCCGCTGAATTGGCGTCCCTATATCGCACCGGTCGAGCTATCGGAGGCAACGCCGGAACAGCTCGAAGCAATGAAGGTTACGCCGTCGGCCAAGAAAGTTTCGGAATATGTGCGCACCCTTGTGCATGATCCCGAGAGCTATCTTGCCCGCACGGTGTTGTTCAACGCGATCATGTACGTCGAGGGCGGGCTTGCCCGTCCCGACCGCGAGCTTGGCGCATTGGGTGCCTCGATCGTCAATGGCTGCAAATTCTGTGCCGTTGTTCACGCCCGCCGGCATGCAGAGCTGACCAAGAGCGATGAAGTGGTCACCGCGCTGTATCTCGACAAACCTGAAAAGCTCGGGTCGCGCGATGCGGCAATCTACAACTTTGCCCGCCGCCTGTCGGCGGCGCCGTCGGAAGCGACGGCAGACGACGTCGCCTCGCTGCGATCAGTCGGCATGAATGATGCCGAGATCATCGACCTCGTCCACACCATAGCGATCTTCGGCTGGGCAAACCGGCTGATGCATGTCCTGGGCCATGCGGAGAGCGAGTGATGACGTCGCATACGGTCAAGCCAGTCCGTCCCACACTTTCCGAAGGGCCAACCAGCAATGCTTGAACTCAAAGATATAAAGCTGTCTTACGGAAGCACGCAGGTCCTGAACGGCGTCAATCTCTCGGTAAAGCGGGGTGACGTGGTGTCGATCATCGGCCCCAGCGGCACCGGCAAGACCACGCTGCTGAAATGCATCAACTATCTGGCCAAGCCGTCGTCAGGAACCATCGCGTTCGATCAGATTCGGATGGATTACCAGCGTGCCGACAAGGCCGCTGTCCAGGCGATCCGGTTGAGGACCGCGATGGTCTTTCAGCAGTTCAACGTCTTCAAGAACATGACGGTCCTCCAGAACGTGATGGATCCGCTCGTTGTGGTGCAGCGCAAATCCAGGGAAGAGGCGCAGGAAATCGCGCTCAGAGAGCTCGATCGGGTCGGTCTCTCGTCGAAGCGAGACAGCTATCCATCCCAGCTCTCGGGCGGCCAGCTCCAGCGCACCGGCATCGCACGCGCGCTGGCGGTGCGTCCTGACGTCATCCTCTTCGATGAGCCTACGTCATCGCTGGACCCTGAACTTGTCGGTGAAGTTTTGAAGGTGATCAAGGATGTCACGTCGTCAGGGATCACGTCGCTGCTTGTGACCCACGAGATGCAATTCGCAAAGAACATCTCGAACCGGATCGTTTTCATGGACCGTGGCGTGGTTGCCGCCGACGGCAATCCGGCTGAAATCTTCGACGCGCCTTCCAGTCCACGACTGGCTCAATTCCTGCAGTCAGAACTCGCTTTTCAATAGCTCAACAAGAAGGGAACCCAAGAAATGTCTGCAATCACATCCGGTTTTTCCCGCCGCTATGTCCTGGCCGTCGCTGGTGGCATCGCAATTGCCCTTGCAACCGCGGGGACCAGCTATGGTCAGACCGTCCGGACGATCAAGATCGCGACGTCTGCCGAATCCAAGCCGCTGGCCTGGGGCGCCATCGGCGTCGAACCGCAAGGCTATGAGCCCGATCTTCTGAGGGCGATCAATGCGAAGCTGCCGCAATACAAGTTCGAAATGGAAGGTGTCTCTGATATCGCCCAGGAAACCGGCCTTGCCACCGGGAAGTACGACATCGCCGTAGGTGGCTACTACAAGTCGCCCGAGCGAGAGAAGCAATTCATCATTCCAGAGAACCCGATGGGCGCCAGTCTGATGAAAATCTACAGCAAGAAAGACAGCGGCATAAAGGAAATGAAGGACCTGGTCGGCAAGAGGATCGTTCCGACCACAGCCGGTGGCGGAACCTACAAGTTCATCATGAACTGGCAGAAAGAGAATCCGCAATACAAGCTCGACGTCACGGCATCGAGCGCCGGGATCCCCTACCCGAACCGCCTGGATGAAGTTCAGAACGGCAAGTTCGACGCATTGGTTCTACCGTCTAACCTCGGTGAGCAGGCGGTCATCGACAACAAGAAGCTCGATATCGTCGCATCCGATCCGGTCTACAGCAACAACACGTACATGCTGATTCACCGGTCAGCGGAAAACAAGATCCTGGCCGAGGACGTCAACAAGGTGCTCAAGGAACTGAAGGACGACGGCACGATCGACAAGCTCTCGCAGAAGTGGTTCGGCGAGGACATCGTGAAATACATGAAGTAACAAGGCGTCCTCAGCTGCATCTGGACAGCCGGCGTTGAGGCAGAACTGCAAGAAGGAGTGTTCCAAGTGGACGTTTCTGCTATGATTCCCGAGTTGCTCTCGGCGTTGCCGCTGACGCTGGCCATCACTTTTACGGCCCTCATTGCTGGGTTCTGCCTAGCTCTCCTTGCGACAACACTCCGGGTCCGCAGGGTGCCAGTGATCAGTCACCTGGCGGATCTCTACGTATCCTATGCCCGGAGTGTTCCCGTCGTCCTCCAATTGTTCGTTGCGTTTTACGGGCTTCCCTTGCTGGTAATCCTGTTCGGCTCCGAAGATTTTTTCTCGCCGACGATCGCTGCGATGGTGGCATTGAGCTTTTATCACGGCGGCTACCTGTCAGAAGTCCTGCGACCTGCATATCTGGCCGTCGATCGCGGCCAGCATGATGCGGCAGACAGTCTTGGATATACCTTTCGCCAGAAAATCACGCGGGTCATCGGGCCACAAGCAGTGCACTTCGCATTGCCGGGCTACGGGAACTCCGTCATCTACCTGATCCATAACGTTGCGCTGGTGATGTACATCGGGGCGGCGGATGTCATGGCGACCGCGCATTTGATCATGGAGCGCGACTATAATCAGTACCAGTTCGAAACCTATCTCGTGCTGGCGGTCATCTATTCGGTGATGTGCCTGATCGCATGGCTCATCGTCCGCTTCTTCGAGCTTCGTTCCCCGATGCAGGCACCGGAGGCTACGACATCTGCTCAGATCAAGAACACACTGATCGCGAGCGTGTGACCTAACAAGGGTATTTGACCATGTTTGAGACCGATATCCTGCTCCAGGACTCGCGGGAAATTCTGGGCGCCGTACCCGTAACGCTTGCAATGGCCCTCACGATCTTCGTGCTCTCGACGATGGTCGGCAGCCTGTTTGCGCTTGTGGAATATAGACGGATTCCCGCACTGCGAGAGCTCGTCATGGCCTACAAGGTCGTCTTCAAGGGCGTTCCGATGGTGATCGTGATCTTCCTCGCCTATTTCGGTCTTCCCCCCGCGCTTCAGTTTCTGTTTTCATTGGTTGGCATAGACTTCAACGCCCACCAAACGCCCAATTGGGTTATCCTTGTCATTGCGGTGACCGGCTGTGTCGCCGCGTTCCAGGCCGAGATTATCAAAGGAGCCCTCAACGCCTTTGACACCGGTCAGGCAGACGCAGCCTATTCGCTTGGCTATACAAGGGGCCAATTGTTTCGACGGGTGCTATTTCCCCAGGTCGCCCTGACAGCAATTCCCGATCTGACAACCTCGATGATGGTTATCATGAAGGCGCTTTCACTCGGATTCGCCATCGAGGTTGTCGATATCTTCGCGCAATCACAACTGACCGCCGCGTTGAATTTCTACTATCTCGAAGCCTTCGTGATTGCCGTCGTGATCTACATGGTGATTGCCTATATCGTCACACAGATCGCCGACAGGATGGAGCAAGCGCTTAGGGTACGGACCTGAGGATGTGGAATAGAATCTTCTAGCAAGATCGACTTGTCTTCCGCGGAAGCATCCTGGTAGTCGATGCCGCAATCGATGCGCGCCTCGAGCCGTGCGGCGTTCCGCGAACCGTCACGGCGGCCGACCTTATCTGGTGCGGAATCGAGGGATAGAGCCGAGACAATTTGAGGCCTCTCGTTAAGAATGCGATAACCAATTGGTAACGGTGCCTGCCTAGCTTCGTGATCCGATGGCCGGATCGCCCGGCCACATTTTACACGGAGCGGCGACGGGCGGGCGAATGTATCTGGTATTGGAGAAGCTTGTCGCCTTGCCGGCGTCATTGTTGAAATTCGCCTTGAGGATCTCGGTCGTCATCGTGTTTTGCGCCGCCTCTGCTTCCGCCGTGCAGGCCAATTCCAGATTTTCAGCCATTGTCATCGATGCCAAGACCGGCAAGACCCTCTACAGAGATCATGCGGACGTTCCGCGCTATCCAGCATCTCTCACCAAGATGATGACGCTCTACCTCATCTTCGACGCCCTCGAGAGCGGCAGGATCTCGAAAGGCACGGCAATACCGGTATCGGCCAATGCTGCCAACGAGGCGCCCTCCAAGCTCGGACTGAAGCAGGGTCAAACGATCACCGTCGAACAGGTCATATTGGCCCTGGTAACGAAGTCCGCCAACGATGCCGCGACGGCCATTGGCGAGTTCCTCGGCGGGTCGGAGGTCGGCTTTGCACGTCTCATGACGCAAAAAGCACGACAGTTGGGAATGACCTCCACCACGTTCAGGAACGCTAACGGACTGCCCGACACAGCCCAGAAGACCACGGCGCGCGACATGGCACGCCTTGGCCTGGCGCTCAGGGATCATCACCCTGGCTATTATTCCTACTTCAACACCCGATCCTTCAAATACAAAGGTCGGCGCTTCGGCAATCACAACCATCTGCTCGGCCGGGTGAAGGGCGTGGATGGGATCAAAACGGGATACACGAATGCCTCGGGCTTCAACCTGGTTTCTTCCGTCGAGGCGCAGGGCCGCAGCATCGTCGCGGTGGTGATGGGCGGACATACGGTCAGGAGCCGAGATGCACGCATGAAGCGTCTCATCAGCCGCTATCTGGCTAAGGCTTCCAACGGTCCGGACCGGTTCAGGATCGATCGTGGCGGAGAAAGCGCATTGGTCGCCTCCGCGGCTTCGAACGCATCGGTGCCCACTCCGACGTGGAAGCCGGCCCAGGTGGCCGATTCCCGAGCCGCTTTCGCCGCTGAGGCGATGGGCGATGTGTCCAGGGAGCAGGCCTTGTCTGCCGATGCCATCGATCCGATCAGCACCGCTTCCACCCAAGAAGGTCAATGGATCATCCAGATTGGATCGATGCCAAGCAAGGCCGCAGCTCGTGAAATCCTTTCACTCGCGGCTCGCAAAGCGCCAAAACTGCTTTCGAACACTTCTGCTTTTACCGAGGCCTTCGAAAAAGATGGCGATGTGTACTACCGCGCCCGATATGGCGGCTTCGATAACAAGTCGGAAGCGTGGCGCGCTTGCGGGCGACTGGCGCTCAAAAAAATCGATTGCTACGCGCTCACTCGGTAGGTGGGATCGAACGCCCATGCGAACGCTGCAACTCGCCTCTCCCGACGTTGTCTCACCAGGACCACGCGGCAATATCGAAAGATGTCCTCGAGCCCTCTTCAATCCTTCGCATGGGGCTTCGCTGTGAGACGCCGCGGTTGTGCGCCTCGGAGCAACGTCGTCTCGTCGACTTATCAAGACGCCGGTTGCGGCTTTTTCGTCACGGGTAGCGTCCTTCGTTGTTGCCTCATCGCTGCACTATGTGTTGCAACTGTCACAAAGGCTGGCCCTCAAGCTGCCGCCAATGGGATTGCCTTGCCCCGCTTCGCGTCGTTGAAGAGTTCTCCTGTGAATATGCGGGTCGGACCGGGCACCCAATATGACGTCGAATGGGTTTATGTCCGGCCCAGGATTCCGCTTGAAATCTACCAGGAATATGGAAACTGGCGGCGCGTGCGAGACTGGCAGGGAACATCCGGCTGGGTCTTCGGTCCGCTTCTTTCGGGGCGAAGGACCGCTGTAACCGCCCCATGGAGCAAGGACAAGATCGCGCTGCGCGGGAAGCCTTCGGTTTCCAGCCTCGTTACCGCATGGCTGGCGCCGGAAGTAATTGTCGAACTGGTGCGCTGCGACGGCCAATGGTGCAGGGTCGCGGTCAATTCGCTGGCAGGCTTCGTCAGGCAAACCCGCCTTTGGGGCATCTATCCTAACGATATACTCTAACAGCAGCACTCGTCGGAAGGCTGCTGCTGGTCGGCCGGTGATCGCATCTCGCGTCGCCTTCAGCCAAATCAAACCTCGCGAGAAAAACGCCGAGTTGAAGGCGTTCCGCACAACTATGGCTGACATCTGGCCGCCGACAGAGCCCCTCCCACCTGTCGCGAGCCTTCGCGACGGCCTGCCCGACTATTCCGGCGGCCGTCGGACAATGGACTTCCTCAAGTCAGCCATCGCCCAACACCACCTCCGCGGGCAGTTTCCAAACGTCATTCGGCAGCTTCGACCGATCTCGATGCCGGCACGATCCGCGCGGCACAATATTTGAACTCGGGGATCTTGCCGTAAGGATCGAGCATAGGATTGGTAAGCATGTTGGCCGGGCTCTCGTTAAAGCAGAACGGCATGAACACCATGCCATCGGCGACCTCTCGATCGGCCCGCAGAATGGCTTCGACGACGCCGCGCCGCGTCTCCACGTTGATCACGTCTCCCTGCGCAAGGCCGCGGCGCTTGATCTCGTAGGGATTCATCGCGGCAATGCCGTAGGGCTCGATCGCGTTGAGCACCCCGGCGCGGCGCGTCATGGCGCCCGTGTGCCAGTGCTCCAGCAAGCGACCAGTGGTTAGCACCAGAGGATATTCGTCGTCGGGCACCTCGTCGGGAGGCAGGAGGTCGGCGGGCACGATGCGCCCGCGGCCATCCGCGGTCGGAAACCCGGTGGTGAAGACGATCTCGTTGCCAGGAACATCAGGACCATCGGCAGGATAGACGACGGACTCCTCGCGTTCGATGCGCTCCCAGGAAATGTGCTTCAGCGACGGCATTACTTGCGCCATTTCGGCGAAGACATCCGAAACGTGCCTGTAGTTCCAGTCCAGCCCCATGCGGCTGGCAAGCTCGATGATGAGATCGAGGTCCTGCCGCGCCTCGCCCGGCAGGTTGACGGCCGGCCGGCCGATCTGCACCTGCCGATTGGTATTGGTGTAAGTGCCGAGCTTCTCCGCATGCGCGGAGGCAGGGAGCACCACGTCGGCATGCCACGCTGTTTCGGTCAGGAAGATATCCTGAACAACCAGATGCTCTAGCTTGGCGAGTGCGGCGCGCGCATGGCTCTGGTCCGGATCGGACATGGCCGGGTTCTCGCCCATGATGTACATGCCCCGGATCTCGCCGTCATGGATCGCGTCGACGATCTCGACGACGGTCAAGCCGCGTTTGGGGTCGAGCGTCTGGCCCCAGAAATTCTCGTACTGGCCGCGGATATCGGCATTCTCCACCGATTTGTAGTCGGGGAAATACATCGGGATGAGGCCCGCGTCCGAGGCGCCCTGGACATTGTTCTGGCCGCGCAGCGGATGCAGGCCTGTGCCGGCGCGCCCGACATGGCCGGTGATCAGCGCCAGCGCGATCAGGCAGCGCGAATTGTCCGTGCCGTGGGTGTGCTGCGAAATGCCCATGCCCCAAAAAATCATTGAGCGCTCCGCCTTGGCATAGGTGCGCGCCACCTCGCGCAGCACACCGGCCTCGATGCCGCAGACGGGAGCCATCGCCTCGGGCGAAAAATCCTTCACCTTAGCCTTCAATGCCTCGAAGCCGGAGACATTGGCCTGGATGTACTGCTCGTCATAGAGCCTCTCTTCTATGATGACGTGCAGCAGCGCGTTGAGCATCGCCACGTCGCTGCCCGGCTTGAAGCGCAGCGCATAACTGGCGTGGCGCATCAGTTCCTGGCCGCGTGGATCCATCACGATCAGCTTGGTGCCGAGCTTTGCCGCTTGCTTGAAATAGGTGGCGGCCACTGGATGGTTTGTCGCCGGCCGCGCCCCGATGATGATCACGCATTCGGCCTTCATGGCGTCCATGAAAGGCGCCGAGACCGCGCCAGAGCCAACGCCCTCCATCAGAGCGGCCACGGAAGAGGCGTGGCAGAGCCGGGTGCAGTGGTCGATATTGTTGGTGCCGAAACCCTGCCGGACGAATTTCTGGAAGAGATAGGCCTCCTCATTCGACCCCTTTGCCGAGCCGAAGCCAGCCAGCGCCTTGCCACCATGCTGGTCGCGGATGCGTTTCAGCCCACTGGCAGCGCGCTCCAGCGCCTCTTCCCAGCTGGCCTCACGGAACACTGTCAGCGGGTCGACATTGCGCAGATCAATGTCGCCGGCCTTCGGCGCGTCGTCGCGACGGATCAGCGGCTTCGTCAGCCGTTCGGGCGACATCACATAGTCGAAGCCAAAGCGCCCCTTGACGCAGAGCCGGTTCTCGTTCGCCGGACCGTTACGGCCGTCAACCTGGACGATTTTATTGTCCTTGACGGCGACCTGCGTCTGGCAGCCAACGCCGCAAAACGGGCAAACCGTATCGACGACCTTGTCGAACGCCTGGACGACACGCGTCTTGCCGGTCTCGTCCATCAGCGATTTCTCGTAGAGCGCACCAGTCGGGCAAGCCTGGACGCATTCGCCACAGGTGACGCAGGTCGACAGGCCCATCGGATCGTGCATATCGAAGACAGGAATCGAGTGATTGCCGCGCTCGGCCATGCCGATCACGTCGTTGACCTGCACCTCGCGGCAGGCGCGCACGCAAGCGCCGCAGGTGATGCACGCGTCGAGATTGACGGCAATGGCCGGATTGGTGATGTCGAATTCTGGCGCTAGCCCCTCCTCGGTGAACTTGGAACGGTATCGGCTGCCCGAAATCCCCATCGAACCGGCCCATTGCCAGAATGCCGACTGGTTGTCTGGACCGTCGCTCGCCGGTCGCATGTTGCTTGCGAGGAGCTCGAATACCATCTCGCGCGATTTGCGGGCGCGTTCGGTATCGGTTTTCACGACCATGCCGGCGGAAGGCTGGCGAACGCAGGAGGCAGCCAGCACGCGCTCGCCTTCGATGTCGACCATGCAGGCGCGGCAATTGCCGTCGGGACGATAGCCCGGCATGTCGACATGGCACAGATGCGGAATCTTTGTTCCCTCGCGCTTGGCGATATCCCAGATAGTCTCGCCAGGGGCGGCGCTCACGGTTTGCCCATCGAGGGTGAATACCACGCTCTCGGCCATCAGAGGTCACTCCGGAAATGCGTCAGCAGATGATTGATCGGGTTGGGCGCCGCCTGGCCCAGGCCGCAGATCGACGAATCGCGCATCACCGCTTCGAGGTCGCGAATCTTGTCTTCCGGCATCGGGCCCTGTTCCTGCAAGATGGCCACCAACTTTTCGGTTCCCTCGCGACAAGGCGTGCACTTCCCGCAGCTCTCATGTTTGAAGAATTTCATGAGGTTGAGCGTGACCTGCTTTATATTGTCGGCCTGCGAGAACACGACTATAGCATGGGAGCCGACGAAGGCGCCCTGCTTGGCCAGATCGCCGCCGAAATCGAGCGGAATGTCCCCCAGTGCTGCTGGCAGGATGCCGCCTGAGGCGCCGCCCGGCAAATAGGCCTTGAACTCATGACCGTCCGCCATGCCGCCGCAATAGTCGTCGATCAATTCGCGCACCGTGACGCCGGCCGGCGCCAGCTTGACGCCGGGATTTTTCACCCGGCCGGATACGGACCATGAGCGGATGCCGGGGTGGCCGGGCCTGCCCTGCGCAGCGAACCATTGCGCGCCCTTTTCGACGATGTCGCGGATCCACCAGAGCGTCTCGACATTATGGTTGAGGGTCGGTCGTCCGAACAGGCCGACCTCGGCGATGTAGGGGGGGCGGTGGCGCGGCATGCCGCGCTTGCCCTCGATGCTTTCCAGCATCGCACTCTCCTCGCCGCAGATATACGCGCCAGCGCCGCGGCGGAGCTCGATGAAGCCCGGCTTGACGATGCCGGTGGCCTCGAGCGCGGCGATCTCCTGACGAAGAATGGCGAGCACCGCAGGGTATTCGTCACGCATGTAAAGATAGATCCGTTCCGCCTCGACGGCGTGCGCCGCGATCAATGCACCCTCAAAGGCACGGTGCGGATCTCGCTCGAGATAGATGCGGTCCTTGAAGGTGCCGGGCTCACCCTCGTCGCCATTGATCGACATCAGACGCGGGCCCGGATAGGAGCGCACGAACTGCCACTTCTTGCCAGCGGGAAAACCCGCACCGCCCAGACCCCTCAAGCCCGCATCGCCCACGGTGGCGATGAGCTCGTCCGTGGTCAGCGCCCCAATCCGTACCCGCTGCAAAAGCTGGTAGCCGCCCGCCTGCCGATACGCCTCCAGCCCGACATAATCGAGCACGTTCACACCGGTCTCCGCTGCCGCGGCCATGCGCCTCAGGCCCTCGGCGGTTGCCTGGTCGACCTCGCGATCACCGATACGCGCGGCAGGCGCGCCAGCGCAACGGCCCATGCAGGGCGCGCGCATGACCCTGGTCGCCGCTGGATCGGCGCCCGCTTGCAATTCAGCCAGGAGCGTGTCGGCGCCCGCCAGCATGCAACTCACTGAATCGCACACGCGGATTGTCAACGGCGCAGGCGGCATCTCGCCTTCCTTCACAACGTCGAAATGGTCGTAGAAGGTCGCCACCTCGTAGACCTCGGCCTGCGACAAGCGCATATCTTGCGCCAGCGCCCGCAAATGCCGCGCCGACAGGCAGCCATATCGGTCCTGGATCAGATGAAGGAATTCGATCAGCAAGTCGCGCCGTCGCTGGCGCGCGCCCAGGAGCGCCTGAACCTCGGCGAGCGCAGCGTCATCCAGCGGCCTGCCCTTTGGTCCGCGATCACGCGGCCGTCGTTCCTGGATCGTCATGTGCTCACCTCCCCGAGTGAAACGCCCTTACCTCTTAACGATACCCCGCGGACCAGGATGTCGACTATGAGGCACGACATGTCCCCTGCACGACTAGCGCAAGCATTGCGTCCCAAATCTTGGGGCCGCCGCCGACGGGGTGCAACTCGTCACATCGTCGCGGGCTGCGTCTTTTCGATCATGAACACGACGCGATCGCCGTCGCGCTCCGTCGCTTCAAGTCGCTCGCCCATCTCGTTGAGCAGATTGGGGATATCGATGACCGCCAGCGGGTCCGTGCAGTGAACCTCGAGCCGCTCGCCTGGCCTCAAGGCTTTCAACGCCTTGCGGGTCTTGAGCGCGGGCAAAGGGCACTTAAGCCCGGTCAGATCCAGCTTCGTCGTGGTTATCATGGTCGGCATGATGCCCGACGGGACCTGGCCGCGTCAATCGAGCCTGGGTTCCGGCTCTCGTTTCGAGGACGCGATCCGACGGCGCTCACATAAGACTGGAATAGGGTAGGAACTGGACCGTGTGACCTGGCTCGACACGGACTATCTCCTCTCCCAACTCGACGAGACCGTCGGTCGCGACCAGGGATGACAACAGTCCTGCGCCTTCCCTGGGAAACTTCGTCGCTTCGTAGCATCCATCCGCGGCCGCGCGTACGCTTGCTCGCACATACTCGCGCCGTCCCTGCTTTTTGCTATAGGAAAAGGCGGCCCGCATAGCGATCGGGGTCGGTGGTTGCTGGAGGGCCCCCGCAAGGGCGAGGATTGCCGGGCGGGCAATATGCGCGAAGGTGACGAAGCTCGCCACCGGATTGCCAGGAAGTCCGATCAGCGGGGTTCCATCGATCACCCCCATGGCGACCGGCCGGCCCGGCTTGATCGCGACGCGCCAGAACACCAGGGTTCCGGCACTCTCGACGGCGGCCTTCACGCAATCTGCCTCGCCCGTCGACACACCGCCCGAAGTCAGGATCAGGTCATGGCTCAATGCCGCTTCGCTCAGCTTTTCAGCGATCAGGCTACTGTCGTCCACGAGGATACCGAGATCGGTGATGTCGCAGCAGAGTCGAGCGAGCATCGCCGTCAGCATGAAACGGTTGGAGTCGAAAAGCTGCGCCGGTCCGCGCATGTCTCCCGGCGCGACGATTTCGTCCCCGGTCGAGAACACTGCGACGCGTATCCTGCGCCTGACCTGGAGTTCCGTGAACCCCAATGCGGCGGCGAGCGCGATATCTTGCGGCCGCATCCGGTGGCCCGCCGGGAGGACGGCCTCGCCCAATGCGACATCTTCACCCGCAGGGCGCACATTGGCACCCTTTTTCAGGCCGGGCGGGAGAAGGATCCTGCCGGAGCCGTCGATGCTCACGTCTTCCTGCATGAACACCGTGTCGACCCCGTCGGGCATTGGAGCGCCAGTGAAGATGCGTACCGTCTGGCCCGGCCGCACAGGTTCATTCGCCGCCATGCCGGCCTGAACCCTCCCGGCAACGGCGAATGCCGTCTCGACGGTCTGCGGCAGGTCTGCCCCTCGCACGGCGTAGCCGTCGACCGCGGAATTCGTGAAGGGCGGCAGCGGCAGCGATGCCACCATCTTTTTTGCCAGGACGCGCCCATCCGCCAGCAAGAGCGGGACCGCCTCGACCTCCTGTACGGCGCTGAGTTTCGAGGCGATCAGCGCGGCAGTCTCGTCGATGGGCCGCATCTGTCCGCCGAAAGCGAAGCAGTCATCCGAGATTTGCGCCATTTATATTCCCACTCTACGAGCGTGTCGGCTTCTTCGTAATCGCATCAATCCGGCTTTTTTTAATCAGCTTCGGTTGAACAGCCTGTAAGATACGGCAAGCTAGCGCAGGCGCGAGCCAGAATACGACGTCAGGAGACTGCCATGCCTTTGATGCTACGCCAACCGGAACACGCTATCATCACACCCGATCCGCAAGACCAACGGCTGACGGAGCTGGTTGCGGGCGTCGACCATACAGGCGCGGCGGTAGAGGTCCGCGTACCGATCGAACGTGCCCTGACGCTCTATCTCAACGCTCAGGAGATCGTCACGATGATGACGGTCAACGACTATCCGGAATATCTTGCGCTCGGCTATCTGCTGAACCAGAACATGCTTCTGCCCACCGATGTGGTGACGGACGTCGAGTATGACGAGGACCTCCAGGTCGTGGTCGTTCGCACCGAGCGCAACACCGACTACGAGCAGAAGCTCAGAAAGCGAACGCAGACTTCGGGTTGCGCCCAAGGCACTGCCTTCGGCGACGTGCTGGAGGCGATCGAGGACATCACGCTCCCGCCCGCTGAGCTTCGCACCTCCTGGCTCTACGAGCTGACGCACAAAATCAACACCACGCCGTCGCTCTATCTGGAGGCAGGCGCGATCCATGGCTGCGTCCTTTGCAGGAAGGGCACGCCAATCTGCTATATGGAAGACGTCGGCCGCCATAACGCTGTCGACAAGATCGCCGGCTGGATGTACCGCCACGCCATCGATCCGGGGGACAAGATCATGTACACGACCGGGCGGCTGACCTCCGAGATGACGATCAAGACGGTTCGGATGGGCATTCCCATCCTGGTTTCGCGTTCCGGCTTCACCGCCTGGGGCGTGGCGCTGGCCCGCCAAGTGGGGCTGACGCTGGTCGGCCGGGCGCGCGGCAAGCGCTTCACCGCACTTTCGGGCCAGGAGCGGATCGTCTTCGACCAGGATATCGCTTCGGTCGATGAGGAAGCGCCGCGCCACCGCCGCAAGGGTGCCGAGCATGACGACTGAGCGGCCCATGACGCTGGGCGTCGTGCTCGCCGGCGGTCTGGGTCGGCGCATGGGCGGCGGGGACAAGCCGACGCGCGTGATCGGCGGACGCACGATGCTCGAGCATGTCATCGAACGGCTAGGACCTCAATGCGAGGGGCTCGTGCTTAATGCCAATGGCGACCCCGTTCGCTTTGCCCGTTTTGGCCTGCCAGTCGTTGCCGACACGATCGAGGATTATCCTGGGCCGCTCGCCGGCATGCTCGCCGCGCTCGATTGGACGGCGGACAACAGGCCCGACGTCGAGTGGGTGGTCAGCGCCGCCGGTGATTGTCCTTTCCTGCCGCGCGACCTCGTTGCACGCCTCCAGCGGGCGCGCATGACCGAGGGGGCGGATTTGGCGGTGGCGGCATCTGGCGGTCAGGCGCATCCGGTCATAGGTCTCTGGAAAGTCGCCCTGCGGGGCGAATTGCGGCATGCGTTGACCAACGAGGGCCTGCGCAAGATCGACCGGTGGACCAGTCGCTACGGCCTTGCCACCGTATCCTGGCCGGCAGAGCCGGTGGACCCGTTCTTCAACGCCAACACAGTCGAGGACCTCGCCGAAGCCGAGCGGCTGGCCGCGTTGCTTGCCGCTAACCCGGCCGGCTGAACCCCGCATGCTCCAGCGCCGAATGCACCTCGTCGGTCTGGAGGACTTCGAGAAACGCGTGCACCGCGGGCCGATCCTTTCGCGCGCAAACCAGCGCGAAGTCGTAGTGCTCTTCGGTCAACGGGATAAGACCGAGCCCGGCCGCACGCGCGACCGGCGCAATGGTGACGCCCCAGTCAGCGCGCTTCTGCGCTACCGCCGCGGCCACGGCATTGTGTGTGCGCGGCTGGTTCCAGTAGCCGTCCGGGCGTTCCGCGCCGAGGAGTTGGTCGATCAGGATACGCGTTCCCGAGCCTTGGTTGCGGTTGACCATCATGCAATCGGGATCGGCGAGCGCGGCACGGACCGCGTCCTCCGCGCCGAGGCCCTCGAAGCGCTCGTCCCCTCGGCGGAACACCAAACCTTGCATGCGCCGCCAGCCTGGCACGAGTTCGAGACCGTCACCGAGGAAGGGCGCGTTGTAGTTCCGCGTCTTCGGGTCGAAGAGATGGATGGGAGCGAGATCGCACTCGCCGCGCTTGGCCGCCGCAAGACCGCCCAGGCTTCCCACAGACAGCGAGCGCACCGAAATCCCGCGACGCGAAAGTTCGCCAACGACCAGATCGAGGCCGACGCAATGACTGCCGATGACGACGAGGTCGGGAACGCGGACCCGCGGCGTGAACAGCGTCACCGCTACGTCGGCACCGGCAGGCACGTGATCGGCCAGGGCCTCGATGCGGATGAAGCCATCCGCCTGGGTAAAGGATGTTATCGCTCCCGAGCCCTTACCAGTCGGATAGGCCGTCAATCCTCCCTGCCCTTGCACAAGGGAGACCATCGCGAATTCGGTCCGTCCGAGTTCTGAAGGAACCCGCAACGGAAGGCTTGCGGTGATCTGAGCATCGACGCGCGGCGGCAGCCCCGCCATGCGCCGCAGGGCGGGTACCACCATGTCATGGAAGGTGAACATGGCCGAGGTCGGAAATCCCGGCAGGACGATGACCGGCTTGCCCCCGCACACCGCCAGGCAAAGCGGCTTTCCGGGCTTCAGCGCCACGCCGTGGGCGATGATGCCGGGTTTGCCCAGTCGGCAGATAATGCGATGCGTGACATCCCCTGCCCCTTTGGACGTGCCGCCCGACAGGATCATTACGTCGTGGGCGGCGAGCGCCCCGCGCATAGCCGTCTCAAGCGTTGCCTCGTCGTCCGGGAAGGCGCCGAGAAAATGCGCTTCGCCGCCATTTTCAGTGACAGCCGCAGCGATGATCGGCCCGTTGGCATCATAGATGCCGGCCGCCCGCAGCGGCTCGCCTGGCTGAACGAGTTCATCGCCAGTGGAGAGCACAGCCACGCGTGGCCTGCGCGCCACGGCCACTTGCGCGATTCCGCACGCGGCGAGCATGCCGATTTCGCGCGAGCCGATTTGCGTTCCGGTGCGCAGCACGACCTCTCCTCCCGCCATGTCGGATCCTGCATTGGAGACAAACTGGCCGGGCGAGATGCCGCGCCCCACCTCGATGGCACTCAATCCCACCGGATGCGTATGCTCCACCATGATGATGGCGTCCGCGCCACGCGGCAGCGGCCCGCCGGTTGCGATGGGCGTGGCGGTTCCGGTCAGAACGGGGAGTTGCGGAACCGTGCCGCAGGCAATCGCTTCCGCATTCAGCTCAAGCCGAACGGGACGGGTTTCAGAGGCGGCAGCCAGATCGGCCGCACGTACCGCGAAGCCATCGACATTGGAGCGGTCGAAGGGCGGCACGTCGACCGGCGCCGCCACGTCCTCGGCAAGAACCAGCCCGAGCGCGTCGGCCAGCGTCCGCGTCTCGGTCGGCAACGGGCGGGGAAACAGCGCTGCCTCGAAGCGAGCCAGCGCAGCTTCGCGCGACAATATCGTCAGGAACTGCTCCTGCCCGCTGTTCTGCCGGGCCGATGATGGAGAATTCGTCATAGCGGCTCACTCGATCAAAAGTTGCGGAGCGGAAAGGCGGAGACGGGCGTACCGGCGGCATACCCTTCGCTATCGCCCGGGACCGCAAGCCAGGCGTCGGCAAGCCGCATGGCGTCCAGCGAAAAGTCGCCGACGGCGAGCGGCGTCCACATATCCCGTTCCTTCCCGAGCAGAACGAGCTCGTAAAGTCCGACCGCGGATGAGATTTTCCGCGAGAGCGGCAAGATGATCCCTGACCGTTCAGATCTGCCCGACAGGCGGTCCAGGACTGGCTGGACAAGCGCAAGGAACCCAGCGAAGGCTTGGTGCGGCGATCCGGCCAATGCGACCACCGGTGTCTTGCCGAGCCGGCCTATTGCCGTTGTCCCTCCGGGCCGTAAGGCAATGCCGTGCCCAATCAACACCCCGCGCCGCACAAGAGCCTCGGCGGTCACGTCGGCGTGGCCGTCACCAGTACCGCCGATCAGGAGCAGAAAATCGCAGGCCTCGCCATCAAGAGCGGCAATGATCGATGCCGCGTCGCGCTCTACGGTCTCTATACCGACGATCGAAACGCCCGAGGCACTCAGGCTCTCGACCACGAGCCGCATGGAGAATGTCTCGTGGCTGTCGGCAGCGACATCGATCACGCGCACGCGCGGGCTCCGTATGGCAAGCTGGCTCAGTCCCACTTTGCGGGCGACCAGCAGGTCGGCGACGCCGATCGCCTTTCCCTCAAGCATTGGCGGGCGGGCCGCCGCCATATCCTCGCCCGCCCGGCGCACACCCTGACCGGGCACGGCTTCAGCTGCTGCTTGGATCATCGGTCCACTGCAATCGACGAGGCCGGCCTGCAGCACACAGTCGCGATCTTCAGGCATGGCCTCACCCGTCTCGACCCAGATCGGCGCGACCGGCAAAACTAAGGGCGAATAGGCTGATGCCCCCACGAGGTCGAGGGCGCGACACGCCCAGCCGTCAATGGCAGCGATATCTCGCGCAGGCTGAGCCGGCACGACAGGCGGCATCCCGGCAGCGACATAGCGCAAGGCTTGTTCAAGCGGCACCCAGCGGGGGGTGACGGGCATTACACCATCGAGCAGCGCGTCGAGCGCCGCTTCCAGGGGAGTCAGCGGGCCCGTCGAAGAAAACGTTCTCGTCATGGCGCGATATTGAAGCAGACGCGAGCCTGTTTGCAACCAGCTTCAGGAACGCCCGCGCTGCGCATTCGGGAAGAAGAGCTGCTGGCCGTCGATCTTGTACTCTCCGATCGCCTTCTGGCCTTCCGGAGAAATCAGCCAATCGATGAAGCGCTGGCCGGCCTCCACTTTGACGCTTGGATGCTTGTGAGGATTCACCAGCATCACGCCATACTGATTGAACAGCCGCTTGTCACCCTCGACGGCGATGTCCAACTCGCCACGATTCTTGAACGACAGCCAGGTGCCACGATCGGAAAGCGTATAGGCGTTCATGGCTGCCGCGGCGTTGAGCGCCGCCCCCATGCCCTGCCCGATCTCCTTGTACCACGGGCCCCTGGCCGCCTCGATGTCGATGCCGGCCGTCTTCCACAGACCCAATTCGGCCGAATGGGTGCCGGACCTGTCACCACGCGACACGAAGGCCGCCTTCTTGGCTTTGATGGCGATCAGCGCGGCTGCGATGTCCTTGGTCCCGCTGACGCCCGCCGGGTCGCTCTTGGGGCCAACGAGGACGAAGTCGTTGTACATCACGTCGAAGCGCTTCACCCCGAAGCCTTCCTCGATGAACTTCTCCTCCTGCGCCTTGGCATGGACGAAGACCACGTCGGCATCGCCGCGCCGACCGGTGTCGAGCGCCTGACCGGTGCCCTGAGCGACAATCTTCACGCCGATGCCGGTTTTCTTCTCGAACAGCGGCAGGATGTGATCGAACAGGCCGGAATCCTGGGTCGAGGTCGTCGACGCCACGACGATCGACTGGTCCTGGGCAGGCGCGCCGCCTGCTAGCATCAGAAGCACCACAAGCGCAGAGAATATTCGGCGGGTCAGCATCTCAATCTCGGTCCAGTTGATCAAAGCACGAGCTCGCCGCGCACGAAGGCAGCGGCTTGCGGGGTCGCGGGGCGGTCAAGGAAGTCGTCGGCGTCGGCATGCTCGCAAACGCGCCCTCGGAGCAGAAAGACGACGTCTCCCGCGATCCTGCGTACCTGGCCGAGGTGGTGCGACGCCATGATGATCTTCGTGCCCGATTGGGCAGCCGTGATGATGATCTGCTCGACAAAACGCGTCGCCGCCGGATCGAGGCTGGCTGTCGGCTCGTCGAGCAGCAGGATTTCCGGCTGGCGCGACAGGGCGCGGGCGAGGGCCAGCCGCTGCTGCTCGCCACCGGAGAGATGCCGTGCCGGACGTGCAGCGAGATCGAGAAGACCGACGCGCTCGAGCAGTTCCTCCACGCGCGGGGCCCGGAGCCGGCGCGGACAGCCCGCTTGAGCCAGTGCATAGGCGACATTCGCGGCCGCCGAGCGACGCAGCATCACCGGCTTCTGGAACAGGATTGCACGCCGTGTCGGCGGGGAAAGCGTTCGTCCCCCCCAAGTCAGGGTTCCAGCAGAAGGTGCAACAAGCCCCATGCAGAGCCGCAGCAGGGAGGTTTTGCCCGACCCGTTCGGGCCGACGACCAGAGTCGGGGCGCGCGGCCCGATCGTCAGGTTCACCCGGTCCAGGATGGTCGTCGCACCGGCGACCAGCGACACGTCATCGAAGACAAGTGGAAGATCGCTCTGAGCAGCCCGCATCCCTAGCCAGCCCGTTGCTCGGACCAAACTCGCACGCCCCAGGCGGCGGCGTTGATCAGCAAGATGAGGAAAATCAGCATCAGGCCGAGCCCCATGGCGAGCGGCAGGTTTCCCTTCGAGGTCTCAAGTGCGATTGCCGTCGTCATGGTGCGGGTGAAGCCATCTATGTTGCCGCCGACGATCATCACGGTGCCGACCTCGGCCGCCGCCCTGCCGAAGCCCGCGAGCAGAGCCGTGACGAGGCTGAAGCGGCCGTCCCACAAAAGCGTGGCGACCAGGCCCGCCGGCCCGACCTGCATCGCAGTCAGTTCCTCACGATACTCGCGCCACAGATCCTCGACCGTCTGGCGAGTCAGCGCGGCAATGATGGGCAGCACCAGTAGCGCCTGCGCGATGACCATCGCGGCGGGTGTGAACAAGAGGCCGAATTCACCCAGCGGCCCGGATCGCGATAGCAGCAGATAGACCGTCAGCCCGACCACCACCGGCGGCAGGCCCATGAAACCGTTCAGCAGCACGACGATCGCCGAACGACCGGGAAAACGTGCCAGCGCGATAATTGCGCCCAGCGGCAGGCCTGCGACCATGGCGATCGCGACAGCCGAAAGGCTCACGGCGAGCGACAGGCGCACGATGGCAAACAGCGTGGCGTCGCCGCTCGCGATCAGTTGCCATGTGCCCAGCCCTTCCGACATTGCTCCTCGCAGTCCTGTCCCGTGTCAATGTCCTGCAACTCCTCCGTCACTGTCAAATTCTTGAACCTGCACAGGAATATGCATATCAATGCAGGATGGATTTGCTGACGACGTCCGAAGCCGCCGACTATCTGCGCATTGGCGAGCGCAAGCTTTATGAGCTAATCGCGGAGGAGCGTATCCCGTGCAGCAAGGTGGCGGGCAAGTGGCTGTTTCCGCGGCATGAACTCGACCGTTGGGTCATGTCGGGGTTGGTCCGGCCTGCAGGAATGACCCAATCCGAGCCGCCGCCGATCGTCGGTGGCAGCCAGGACGACCTGCTCGAATGGGCTCTCCGCCAATCAGGTTCCGGCCTGGCCTTTCTGACGGAAGGCACGGAAGCCGGCGTGACACGCCTGCTGCGCGGCGAGGTGTCTGTCGCCGCGATTCATTTCCACAGCCCCGACCCGGACCCGAATGTCACCGCGATTGCGACCAGACCGCGGCTTTACGATGCGGTGCTGGTCGGATTCGCCCGCCGCGAGCAAGGCCTGCTGCTCGCGCCAGGCAATCCAAAATCGCTCAACAACCTGACCGACGTACTTGCGACCGGCGCACGCATCGCGGTTCGTCAACGCGGCGCAGGCGCGGACATGCTGCTCACGCAATTGCTGGCGGACTCCGGCGCGAAACAGGACGACGTCAACCGGTTGGAGCCGCCCTGCCTGACCGGACCCGATCTCGCGGCTGCCGTGCGCATTGGTAGGGCCGATTGCGGAATTGCCACGCGCGCGGCCGCCCGCGCCGCTGGCCTCGATTTCGTTCCATTGGCCTGGGAAAGCTTCGATCTCCTGATGCGGCAGCGGACCTACTTCCAGCAACCGATCCAGGCGCTCCTGCGTTTGCTAGGGCAGGAAATCTTCGCCAGCCGCGCCGCCGAGCTTGGCGGATACGATCCATCGCCCGCCGGGCAGATACGGTTCTTCAAGTAGCAGCCGACCCCGATCAAGCCGCAGCTCTCATCCAAGATCGATCTCGCCCTCCACGACATGGCGCAAGCCTGCCGGCTCCGAGGTGATGACGGCCCTCACGGTCAGTCGGCCCTGTCCTTTCAGGCCCTTCTCCGCCACGGCTTTCTCGATTGCCTGCTGCGAAGTCACGCCGACCTGCTTCAGGAACTTGCGCATGGAGACGTTGAAGGGATCGGTTTCCATATTCTGGGTCATATGATTGCCTCGAACGGTGTGGACGATATGGCCGGTCCGGCAAGCTTGGTGCCCGCAACGGCGGCGCTGCGCCAACGGAGCACGGAATGGCCCGGGGTGCAATGAGGACGACGCTCGCACTATGTCTGACGCGGTCCGTTCCTCTGTGGCGTAACAACGCGTGGTGCCGAGATCCCTGGTCATGCCGGAGCGCCGCGGGCGATTGCCGTGACGGCCGATGGGCAAACGGCGATCACCGGTGGTTTCGCAGCAAGTGGCAACTGATGAAGGGCATGATGGGATGGGCTGTTTTTCGCCCGTCAGCGCGCCCTAAGCAATCCTGGTACCACTACGAGCATCGAACAGATGCACCTTGGATACCATGATCTCCAACCCAACCTCTTGATCAAGTTTGAAGGGCGGCTGATCCCGCACCTCGGCCACGAGGTCGACTCCACCTGCACTTAATGTAAGCTCCTGGGCCTCACCGGTCGGCTCGACCACTTGCACCCTCGCCTGAGAGTGGTTGCCACCAACCGAAATGTGCTGCGGACGAATCCCATAAACTACCCCATCCTTGTCGCCCATCCGAGCATCCGCTGGCAAGGGTAAGCGCAAGCCCTGATCGGCGACGAATGCGCCGTTGTCGATGCGGCCCTCGATCAGGTTCATTTCCGGCGAGCCGATAAAGCTTGCGACGAACAGATTGGCTGGGTTCTCGTAGAGCTCGGAGGGGCTGCCGATCTGTTCGATCCGGCCTTTGTTCAACACCACGATGCGGTCGGCGAGCGTCATCGCCTCGGTCTGGTCATGCGTGACATAGATGCTTGTTCGGCCGAGCCGTTGGTGAAGCTTCTTGATTTCGGCGCGCATCTTGACACGCAACTTGGCATCGAGGTTGCTAAGCGGCTCATCAAACAGGAAAGCGGCTGGATCGCGCACGATGGCGCGGCCCATGGCGACACGTTGGCGCTGGCCGCCGGACAACTGCCGCGGCATGCGGCCAAGCAGATCCTGCAGGCCAAGGATTTTGGCCGCCGCCTTGACCCTCGAGACAATCTCTTCCCTAGGGACCTTCGCCAGTCGAAGCGCGAAGCTCATATTGTCGGCCACGCTCATATGCGGATAGAGCGCGTAGCTCTGGAAGACCATGGCTATGTCGCGCGACTTGGCCGGCATCTCGTCGACGACACGCCCGCCGATGCGGATCTCGCCGGTCGTCTGCTCTTCCAGCCCGGCGATCATGCGTAGCAGCGTTGACTTGCCGCAGCCTGACGGACCGACCAGCACCACGAACTCGCCGCTGGCGATCTCGATATTGACATCGCGCAAAACTTCCACGGCGCCGAAGCTCTTGCCGAGCTGTTCTATCTCAATTGCAGACACCTATTGTTCTCCCGTCCGGCACCACTCATTTTTGTTGAGCATGCCGCCATGCTCGGTATTCGGCCTCGCCCTCGGGGCTCAACGGATAGTATTTCCGCAGGTCTCCCCCTTGCGCCAGGCGCGAGCGCGAAAACTCTTCCCACTCAATATGCGCGCCGGCGAGCTCGACCAATTTTGGAGCAAGGGCGACCGGCACGACGACCACGCCGTCATCGTCGGCGACGATGATATCGCCAGGGATGACCAGCACGTTCGAGCAGGCGATGGGAACGTTGACGGCGAACGGCACGATGTTGGTTTGGGCGTGGAAATTCGGCGTGACGTCCCTCACCCAGATGCCGATGTCCAAAGCCGCCGCCTGGGCGGAATCGCGGATGCAGCCGTCGACAACCACGCCGGCCCCGCCACGCCCGGCGAAATAGGTCAGCATCATCTCGCCGAAGATGCCGCTTCCCAGATCGCCGCGCGCATCGACCACCACCATGTCGCCCGGCTGCGTGGGATAGAGCACGTGACGGTGTAACTGCCGCTCCGGCTCCTCATATTCGGTCTCGTTGTAGAGATCCTCGCGCTTCGGCATGCACTGGAGCGTGAGAGCAGGCCCCGCCGCCGTGCGGCCCAGCCTCAATGGACGCGGGCCCCGTATCTGCGGGTCGCGAATGCCCATCTTGTGGTAGAGTTCGCTGGCCAGCGTCGCCGAGCCGATCGCCGCAAGCGCATCGACCAATTGTCTCGGCGGCCGCGAAATGTCCGATATTGCCGGTATCTGATCAGCTGCCATTCCGTATCCTCCGATTGCGCGGCGAGGTCCCTGACCCCACCGATCGTCACTCAGTTGCGTATCCCGTCGTCGAAGCCGTCGAGCGTTCTGGGTGCATGTCCGCCATTCAGCCGCGGACGGCACCGGTGGTGAGACCCTTGACCAGCAGCCCCTGGGCAAACCAGACAAACACCAGGGTCGGGATGACCATCAGGACGCCGGCTGCCGACATCGCGCCCCAGTCGATGCCGAATTGCGAGACGAAGTTGGTGAGCCCGACCGGCAGAGTCTGCGCGGCCTTGCTGGAGGTCAGGGTCAGGGCAAGCAGCAGGTCGTTCCAGGTGAAGAGGAAGGTGATGACCGCGCTGGCGCCAATACCAGGAGCAATCAGCGGCGTCACGATCTGGACCAGCGTGCGCACCGTGCCGGCGCCGTCCGACTGGGCAGCCTCCTCGATCTCTTTCGGCACGTCCTGGATGAAGCCCAGAAGCAGCCAGATGGCGACAGGCAGTTTGGCCGCCGTATGGCTCAGGATCAGCGCCCAGATGGTGTCGAGAATGCCCATGGCGGCAAACACGGCAAAGAGCGGAATGGCAAGCGCTATGACCGGGATCATGCGCATGATCAAAAGCATCCCGAAAATCAGCATGGCGCCCGGCATCCTGAAACGCGACAAGGCATAGGCGCAAGGAATGGCCAGCAGATGGACGAGGATGACCGTCGCCGCCGAGACGATGACGGTGTTCCAGACATAGTCCATCGTGTCGTACTCCGCGAAAACGGAGACGTATTGTGTTAGCGTCGCGGTCTCGGGAATGATGTGCACCGGCACCGAGAAGATGTCGGCCGAACTGCGGATCGACGTTAGGAACAGCCATACCAGCGGAAAGACGGTGAACGCGACGGTCAGGGCCAGCGCCATATACTGGCCGGCGGTTCCCACCGTAAATCGACGGCGCCGGCGCTTTGGCCTGGGACGTGCGCTAACGATTGCGGCTTCGCTCATATCGCTCTCCGTTTCGCAATCAGCCACGGTATTCCGTAGAGGAGCCCGAGCACGAACAGCGACATCCCCAAAGCAATGTAGGAGACGGCCGCCGCATGTCCGAAATCCACCGCCTGAAACGCCAGCAGGTAGGAATAGACGGTGAGCAGGTTGGTGGCGCCGCCCGGCCCGCCCTGCGTCATCAGCCAGACGACGTCGAAGGTCCGGAACGTGTCGATGATGCGAAGCATCAGGGCGATCATGATGATCGGACGCATCAGCGGCAGCACGATATGCCAGAAGCGCTGCCATGGGGTGGCGCCGTCCACGGTGGCCGCCTCGAGCGGTTCCTGCGGCAAGGACTGCAGGCCGGCGAGGAACAGTAGCACCATCAACGGCGTGTTCTGCCAGACATCGGCGACGATCACCGAGACGAGCGCCCAGGTCGGATGGTTGAGCCATGGAATGTCGGGCAGGTTGAACATGCGCAACAGCGCGTCGACCAGGCCGTACTGGGTGTTGAACAGCCACCGGAAATTCAGGCCCACCACTGCGGGCGCGATCATCGGAGGCACCAGGAGCAAGGTGCGCGCGAGCCGCATGCCGCGCAATTTGCCATTGACGAGCACGGCGATCGCCATTCCAGCCACCACTTCAATCGTGATCGAAATGATGCTGAATATGGTCTGATTTCGCAGTGCCTGGTTGAACTGGCGGCCGAAGAGTTCGTCGGTGTAATTTGCCATCCCGATGAAGGGCGCCGAACCGCTCAGATCCCAGCGGAAGAAACTCATGGTGAAAGAGTATCCGAGCGGATAGAGCAGGATGGCCAGCATGACGAGGAGCGCCGGGCTGGCCAGAAGGTATCCTCTCTGCCAGGTGTAGGGCAGCGGCGAACGTCGCCGACGCCTCGACACCGTATGCTGCGCGACGGACGGCATCGTCAATCGTAAGCTCCGGCCCGACGCATGATCTCCTCAGCCTCCGTCGCCGCCTGGTTGAGCGAGTCCGCGGGAGAGACCTGGTCGGTCAAGGCCTGTTCGATGGCCGAAAACATCAGCGTGCAGACTTTCGAGAAGCCGGCTAGCTTCGGCCATTCCTTGCCGTTGGCTATCGTCGTCTCGAGCTGCTGCAGCCACACTGCCTGAGGCCCCTTTGCCGCTGATATCACTTCCTTGGCGATCGCCTGGCTGCTGGGAAAGTTGGTGAATTGGTCGAACTGCAACCGCTGCGCCTCCGGACCGACCGTATACTTGATGAATTCGACGGCGGCGTCCTTGCGTCCGGATTGTCCGTTGAGCGCCATGGCATGCGAAATGGCGCATGAAATCGCGGCCTTGTCCTTGACGTAGGGCGCAGTCGACCACTTGCCGACGACACGTGAGGTCTCCGGATTCGATAGGGTCGCGAAGGCGCCCGGCCAATCGAAATTCGCATAGACCGTGCCGGACGAGAATTCGGTCGAATTCTCGTTCCACTGATAGCCGACCGCATCGGGTGGCACGATTTTGTGCTTCTGGATGAGATCGCGATAGAAGGTCAGGGCCTTGATGCCGGCTTCGGAATTGAAGGCCGGCTTGTTGGCCTGGTCCACCCAATCGCCGCCGGCTTGCCAGAGCAGATCGCTGAAGGTGCGTTGTGCTGGATCGCCCTGCCCCGGCACGACCAGCCCATAATGGCCATTGCCGGTCAGTTTCAGCCCGACGTCGACGAGCTCCTCCCAGGTCTCAGCCGGCTTCAGGCCTTTTTCCTGATAGATATCGCTGCGGTAGTACTGGACGCGCGAATCCATGTTGCGCGGAATGGCCGCCAGATTTCCGGTCTTGGGATCGCGCAGATACTTGACAGCGACCGGGTAGAATTCCGCGAGTTCGCTGTCGCTGAAATAGCTGTTCAGCGGCGCAAAATGGTTGAAGTAGGAATCGATCTGCGCCGTATGGGTGCTATAGACATCGTATTGGCTCGATCGCGCTGCGCTCAACGTGACCACCTTCGCGGTCAGCGGGGTGAATTCCAGCAAGTCGTAGCGAACCTTGATACCGGTCTTGGCGGTGAAATCCTGAATGATCTTTTCCCAGTATTTGGGATAGAGCGGGCCGCCGGTGATCAGCAGTGCGGTGATCTCGTTCACGTCTGCCCTGGCGATCCATGGCGCGGCTAGCGAGCCGGCCGTCACTGCCGCGCTCGCGGCCAGGAATTTGCGTCTCGATAGGTTTGCGGACATCATAATCTCCTCCTTGGTTTGATTGGTCGGCCCATCCAAGGGTCGGCCGATAACTTCAACCTTTCCGGCAAATCCGCGGCGGCTTGCTCCTCCCGCAGCGAGACTGCCTGGATTACGTCCCGAACGACGCTTGCGAGCCGGCCGGGCGATTAGGCACGTTTGTTCCAAGGCGCCTGGGCGTTCGCGAAGGCGTATCGGTCCTGATTTCGGACAGCGGGAGTCGGGATTGGACGAGCTCCACCGTTCGATCCTCCCTTCCCGCAGGCCGAGTTATAGGCTACTGAGCACCATGAGATAAGTTGACTGCATATCTAGCTATCAGCCTATAAGCTTATCAGACAAGTGGATGTTAATGATGGATGCCATGGAGGTCAAGCTTCAAACTTTGCCCAAGCAGGTGGCCGGCGTGCTCGCGCGCCGCATCGCCAGCAGCGGCGTCGCCGGCGGCCAGGGACCGTCGGAGCAGCAGATCCTTCAGGAGTTCGGGGTTTCGCGCGCGGTGGCACGGGAAGCGCTCAAGATCCTGGCGTCTCTCGACATGATCGAGATCGCGCAGGGACGACGCGTGGTGCTGCGTCCCGCAGACGAATGGGACTATCTCAGTCCATTGCTTATCGACTGGCTGCCGCCCGAGCAGACCCGCGAGATCTTGGCGGAAGCACACGCAACGCGGATAATCATCGAACCGGCCATCACCGCCATCGCGGCCAAGCATATGACCAAAGAGAACCTCGAGCGTCTTGGCACTCTGCTGGCAGCGATGTCGGCCAGCGAAGACAATGCGGACGCCTATCTGAAACTCGATCTGGATTTCCACATGGAGATTTGCCGGGCAGCCAAGAATAGAATCCTCGACCGCTTCATGTACTCCTCCCGATGGTGGCAGATGGCAAGCAGGCGCATCAGCAACCAGGTGCCTCATGCCCTGCCCTCGGCGACTGAGATGCACAGAGCGATCTACGAGGCGCTCGTGGCGCGTGATGCAAAACGGGCGGAAGAGGCGATGCGCCGGCACCTGAAGATCACCACGGCCGTTGGCCTGCCCCCATAAGAAATCGCCAGCCGATGCTTCCGAGCGGCGCAGCCAGCAATCGGGCTAGCCGCGCCGCTGCGCGCCGGGAGGACGCGGCCGATATCAGGCGCTTTTTGCTTGCTGTTCCTGGCGCTGGCGCGCGCGAAAACCGAACATGTCGCCCTTGTCTTTGATTTCCGCCCATACCGGTCCGGTAATCTTGTCGATGGCAGCGATGTCCGCGTCGGAAATCGCCCAGCCTGTGCTCTCAGCATTTTCCTCGAGTTCCTTGACCGTGCGCGCGCCGACCAGCGGCGAACTCACGCCCGGCCTGCTGGTAAGCCACTGGATCGCAAGCTGCGGAACCGTCTTGCCGTAGCGCGCCGCAATCGGCTTCAGGGCGTCGACGGCGTCAACCGCGCGCTCGTAGGTGCCCGGCTGGAACAGAACGGTGGTGCGGCGCTCATCGCCTTCGACGAATTTGGTGTCCGGCGACAACAGCCCTGTAAGCAATCCCTGGGCGAGACCGCTATAGGGCATCACGCCGATATTGTGCTTGCGGCAATAGGGCAGCGTCTCAGCCTCAACCTCGCGCCACAGCATGTTGTAGGGCGGCTGGAGCACGTCGATGACGCCATGCTGACGGGCGCTGTCCATGTCGGCGGTGCTGAAATTCGAGACGCCGACTGCCTTGATACGCCCGGACGACCGCAGCCGCTCCATCATCTCCATGGTCGGGCCGATCGGAAAATCCGAGTTCGGCCAGTGGACAAAATAGACATCGACATAGTCCGTCTGCATCCGCTTCAGCGATCCGTCGAGCGCCGCCTCAATCGCGGCGGGTTCGAGGTGATTGGGCGCAACCTTGGTCGCGATAACAGCCTTGTCGCGACGGCCGGCCAGTGCCTTGCCGACGATCTCCTCGGCATGGCCATGTCCATAGGCTTCGGCCGTGTCGATCAGCGTTATGCCAAGCTCCGCGGCGCGTCGGATCACCCGGATCGATTCCTCGTCGTCGGCCGCGCCCCAAAAGGCGCCGGACATACCCCAAGTGCCTAGACCGATCTCCGATACCCTGACCGGCGACGATCCCAACTGTCGCTGTTGCATCCTGTTCCTCCTGATTGGCAGGCAGGGCTATCACCCTGCTGATGTCCAATTTATACGCTTATATACTCGTCTAACAAGTAGGTCCCGGCGGATTTATGGCGATTGGCGCGGAGTGACGAATTTCCCAAGTAATTCAATGATACCTGCCGCTGCGAGGTGTATTCGCGCAAAATCGTTCAAAGGGGGTTTACGTCCCATCTTTCCATCTTGTATGCTTATTGGACAAGTTGACCTAAACTGACCATATGCATTTGAAGGCGCCGCGCGCCATCACGGGGAGGAGGTTTCGATGAAGATCACGGACATCAGGACAGCGGTCGTCGCCTATCACGGCAAGGCGACCCTGATCCGCATCGATACGGACGCCGGCATCTCCGGTTATGGCGAGGCAAATCCCGATGCAGGCGCCGCCGCAATCGTCGGGCTGATTTCGGAACTGAAGTCGGAACTGATCGGCCAAGATCCGCGCAATGTCGAATATTGCTGGGACAAGATTCGCCGTGACCATGTGTTTTCCGGTGCGCAAGCCGGCGTCTTTCTCATCGCGCTGACCGGGCTGGAGATGGCGCTCTGGGACGTGGCGGCGAAAGCCGCCGGGCAGCCGCTTTATCGCTTGTTCGGCGGCAAGTTCCGCGACCGGATAAGACTCTATGCAGATTGCGGCGACGGCGATGAGGAATCGGGATCGCCGCAGGGATGCGCGGCACGCGCGCGCCGCATGGTGGCGGAAGGCTTCACGGCGCTGAAATTCGACATCGACAATCTGCGCCACCCGGCGAAGTTCGACGCGGTGAACCATACCATCAACGGCGCCGAGTTGCGCTTCATGGTCGAGCGTGTTGCAGCGGTCCGCGATGCGATCGGCCCCGACGTCGATCTCTGCATCGACCTGCACGCGCGCTACGACGTGCTCAGCGCCAGCCGCATAGCGGCCGAGATGGAACGGTTCAACCTTCTCTGGCTGGAAGAGCCGATCCCGGCGGAAAATGTCGAGGCCCTGAAGCAGATCCGCATGCGGACCAAGACGCCGATCTGCGTCGGCGAAAATCTCTACCTGCGCTGGGGCTTCCGCGAACTGTTCCAGAACTATGGCGCCGACGTCATCATGCCTGACGTGCCGAAATGCGGCGGCCTTGCGGAAAGCCGCAAGATCGCGAATCTCGCCGAGATGTACTATGTGCCGTTCGCGCCGCATCTGGTGTCGACGCCGCTGGGCACGATGGCGACATGCCATGTCTGCGCCAGCGTTCCGAACTTCCTCGTGCTGGAGTGGCACGCGCTTGAAGAGCGGGAGGCGTGGGACAGTTACGTGCGCCTTCCGGACGGCGCGAAGTCGATCGTCGAAGACGGCCACATCGTGGTGCCTGACGTGCCCGGCATCGGCGTCGAGCTCGACATGGAAGGCGTCCGCAAGCACGCCGTGCCAGGCTTCGGCATCTTTGAATAGGCCGGACCGGGCGGATTGAACTGCTCGATCAAACAAATCCGTTGTGAGGAAGCCATGGGCAAGCGGATCATCTTCACCGGCGGCAGCGGCAAGATCGGCCGTCACGTCATACCCTACCTGCTCGAGCGCGGGCATCAGGTTCTGAATCTCGACCTGACGCCGCTCGATGTGCAGGGCGTCGACACCGTCATCACCAATCTTGCGGACGCTGGCGAGACCTACAATGCACTGACGCTGCATTTCGGGTTCAACGAATACTTCGGCGGAAGGAGCCGCGGCCCGGTCGACGCAGTGGTCCATTTCGCGGCGATCCCGCGGATATTCCTGCGACCGGATAACGCCATGTTCACCGCCAATGTGCAGTCGACCTACAATGTGATCGAAGCCGCCACCAAGCTTGGCATCCGCAAGATCGTCACTGCTTCCAGCGAAACGGTGTACGGTGTGTGCTTTGCCGAAGGCGACCGCGATTTCACATCGTTTCCGGTGGACGAGGACTATGACGTCGATCCGACCGACAGCTATGGTCTCTCCAAAGTGCTGGGCGAGAAGATTGCGCGCTCTTTCGCCTCCCGTACTGGAGCCGACGTCTATGCCCTGCGGATCGGCGGAGTCGTCGAACCGCGGGATTATGGCCGCTTCCCGGAATTCCTGGCCGACGCCTCGAAACGGCGGCGCGACGGCTGGACCTACATGGACGTGCGCGATCTTGGCCAGATCGTCGATCTGTGCATCGAGAAGGACGGCTTGGGGTTCCAGATATTCAACGCAGTCAACGACAACATCGTGGCCGAGATGCCGACGGCGGAATTTCTCAGCAAGCACGCACCCAACATACCAGTCACACGCGCCCTGGATGTATTTGAGGGACCGATCTCAAATCGGAAGCTGCGCGACATCCTTGGGTTCCGGCAAGAGTATGACTGGCGCACACAGCCTGCGGATACTTGACTGGTGGCGGAGAAGGCGGCGGTAGATGGGGATGTTCCTGAGGCCAAGGTTGGCGCAGAGACCAGATTTTCCTGAACTCAAGCAGCGCGCTGGGTAAACGTAGCACTCGGTTCACGAATATTGCCGGCGCTGCGGTGCCACATGGCTTCAGGGCCTTTGGCCGGGCTAGTCCAACGTCTGCTTCCTAGCTCACGCAGTTTGGAGCTAAACGGCGGGTTGGAGGCGCAAAGCTGCCATCCGCAGACGATGCGATCGGCGAGTGTCTAGACCATCGCCTCGAATCGCCTTGGCGAACCGCTTCGTAGCCTAATGGCGGATAACGACAATGGTCGGCCCGGAGGGTCGACGTCTTCTACTGGAAGTCAACACGTTAGCGGAGGGTTCGGCAACCCGTTTCCTTCATATTCTCTGGTACGGTCTGGCAAACCTAGGGACCGGGAGGAGCACTAGTTTTTAATGCGCGTGGTATCTCTGTCTTATCCCGCAAACGGGTCGATGCATGTTGACCCAGGGCATGAGCCTGACTGGTTAGGGGGCCAATAGCGGACGGGCGACTCCGAAGATATAAAAACCATAGGCCAACGTTATCCTGCGGCCCAACTCGAGGCGTAACACCCAAGTGACAACTACTCGTTTCCTTAGTATCTGGCGATCGCTCTCCGGTGTCGGCATGGCCCTCGGCATGCTGTTCTTCGCAGCCGCCCTGACGCCGACGCTCGTTCCCCGCACCGACCTGACGCAAGGCGTACTGGCGGGCGCGTGCTTCGCCATCGGCTACAGCCTTGGCGTCGCCTTGCGGTGGCTGTGGAAATATCTCGAGATTCCGGAACTGCCGCCACGGCCGCGTTTGCTGTCCAAGGCGATCATCCTGGTCCCGTGCCTCGGCCTTGCCGTTGTGGCACTGTGGCGATCCGGCGCGTGGCAGAACTCCATCCGCGCGGTGATGGGCATGCCGGCTGTCGATGGCGCTCATCCCGTCAATGTCTGCGCCCTGGCCATTTGCACCTTCATCGTCGTGCTCGCGCTGGCGCGCCTTGTCGCTTGGCTGGTGTGCGCCATCGCCGGGGCACTGAGACGCTACATACCCCGGCGCCTGGCGAATGTCGCCGGCGCCGCTGTCGCCGTGCTGCTCATCTGGTTGCTGGTGAGCGACGTTGCGATCCGCGCGATCTTCGGCGCGCTCGATTCCTCGTTCGCCAAGTTCGACGCACTCATGGAACCGGAGCGCCAGCAGCCGAGCGAACCCTCCAGGACCGGAAGCCCCGCCTCGCTGGTCAGGTGGGACGAGCTCGGCCGCGCCGGCCGCGAGTTCATCGCGGACGGTCCCGCCGCCGCCGAGATAGGGACCTTCACCGGCCGGCCGGCGCAACAGCCGGTCCGGGTCTATGTCGGGCTGGGAGCGGCGAACAGTGCGCAAGCCCGCGCGAAACTCGCGCTGGAGGAGCTGAAGCGGGCGGGCGGCTTCAGCAAATCCACGCTTGTGGTCATCACGCCGACCGGGACCGGATGGATCGATCCGGCCTCGATGGATGCGCTCGAATATCTGTGCCGCGGCGATGTCGCCAGCGTCGCCGCGCAATATTCCTATCTGAGCAGTCCGCTGTCGCTGCTGGCGCAGCCGGAATACGGCGCCGAGACGGCCCGGGCGCTGTTCCTCGAAATCTACGGCTACTGGACCACCCTGCCGAAGCAGTGGCGGCCGAGGCTTTACCTGCACGGGCTCAGCCTTGGCGCCATGAACTCCGAAAGATCGGCCGGGCTGTTCGAGATATTCAGCGATCCGATCAGCGGCGCACTCTGGAGCGGCCCGCCCTTCGAAAGCCGCATCTGGCGCTCGGTGAGCGATACGCGCAACAACGGCTCGCCGCAGTGGCTGCCGATCTTCCGCAATAGCAGCCTGGTCCGGTTCATGAACCAAAGCGGCCCGGCGGTGGCGCCCGACACGCCCTGGGGCCCGCTGAGGATCGTCTACCTGCAATATGCCAGCGACCCGATCGTATTCTTCGATTATCGCGACGCCTACCGGCAGCCGGATTGGATGAAGGCGCCGCGCGGGCCGGACGTCTCGCCGCAACTGAGCTGGTACCCGGTGGTGACCATGCTGCAGCTCGGTCTCGATATGGCCGTGGCGACAACCACGCCGATCGGCTACGGCCATGTCTACGCGCCGCAGGACTATGTGGAAGCCTGGAGTGCGGTGTTGGGCGTGAAGGACTGGTCGCGACAGCACCTCGCCGCCCTCAAAACCCATCTTGCCAGCAAGGTTGCAGCACAGGCCGACAGAGGCGGCTAGCTGGGGCTTCAGGGCACGGCCGAAATCAGCAGGAACATGGCGAGTATGCCGAGATGGACCACTCCCTGGAGTCTCGTCGTGCGGCCCGTGCCGAGCGTGGGCGTGCTGACGAACATGGTGAGCAGAAGAAACACCGCGAGCCCCGACATCTGTTTAGGTTCACGCCGCAGTCGATTTGCCACTGATGTAAATGGCGGAAAACGGCAGCGGGCGTAAGGGAGCCCGCTGCCGCCAGGAGCGAGGCACGACGACGGACTGACGTGCTCGGCTCCTTGTTCCCGCAGCGGCTTGGCGGCAGACATCGCCGCGGGAAATTGCTGGATGTTCCGCGGCTATCGCGGCGGCATTTGGGGCGGGCGCCCTGAAACCGCCAGGCTCCAGGCCGCCTTCTGTCAGGCCTTGCCCACGGGCAGCGCGACGAACCGGCTCGAGTCGTCGCGGGTGATCTGCATCAGTACGGCCTTGCGGCCAGCCTTGGCTGCCTCGGCCATGGCCTTGGAGACGTCATCAGTGGTGTTCACCTTGGCCGAACTGACGGCGGTGATGACATCGCCCGGCTGGATGCCACGATCAGCCGCATCGCTGTTGGGATCCACATCGGTGACGACCAGTCCTTTGCCATCGTCTGACTTGGTGATGGTCAGGCCAAGATCGGCCAATGCGTCGGCCTTGGCAGGCGCGACCTGCTTGCCGTCATCGCCGGAGGCCCGCTTGTCGCTGGACGGCAGTGTGCCGAGATCGACCTTGATCGTCCGGCTTTTGCCGTCACGAAATACGGTAAGATCGACCGATTTTCCCGGCGCATAGGCGCCGATCGTGCGGGCGAGTTCCTTCGGCGAGGCGACATCCTTGCCGTCGACCTGGGTGATGACGTCACCGGCGGCAATGCCTGCCTTGTTGCCGGGACCAGCGTCCTGGGCGTTCGAGACCAGTGTGCCCTTGTCGGATTTCAGACCAAGGGATTCAGCAATTTCAGCGGTGACCGGCTGGATCTGGACGCCGAGCCAACCTCGCTTGATGGAGCCTTCCTTCATCAGGTCTTCCACGACCTGCTTGGCGGTCGAGGCCGGGATGTCGAAACCAATGCCGACACTGCCGCCCGACGGCGAGAAGATGGCTGTGTTGATACCGATCACCTGGCCATTGAGATTGAAAGTCGGGCCCCCCGAATTGCCATGATTGACCGGAGCATCGATCTGGATGAAGTCGTCATAGGGGCCGGCGCCGATATCGCGGCCCCGAGCGGATACAATGCCGGAAGTGACGGTGCCGCCGAGGCCGAACGGGTTGCCGACTGCCACCACCCAATCACCGATGCGGATCTTGGAGTCGTCGGCGAAGTCGACATAGGTGAACTTGCCGCCGCCATCGACCTTCAGCACAGCCAGGTCCGTCCGCGGATCGGTGCCGACCAGCTTGGCGTCGAGTTCCTTACCGTCACTGGTGACGATGGTGAAGGACGAGCCTTCCGAGACGACGTGATTGTTGGTGACGAGATATCCGTCCTCCGAGATGAAGAAGCCTGAACCCTGTGCCACCGGGCGCGGCTTGCCGTCACCATGTTTGAAGCCGCCCTGCTGCCGGTTGTCGGGCAGGTTCTCGAAACCATCCTGATCGTCGGAACCGTCGTCGGCGACCGGCTGGACCGTGGACTTGACCTTGACGCTGACGACCGCCGGCGAAACCTGCTCGACGACATCGGCGAAGCTCGGCATCTGCGGCGCCTGGACATGCACCGCGTCGGCCAGCACGGGGGCAGTGCCGGAAACAACAGCTCCGACGCCTACAGCGCCTACAGCGCTCAGCGACACTACAGCCGCCGCCAGGCGCCGACGAGTTCCGGAATGCGAATTGGGGACAATATTCATGGGGTTCCATCCTTTTGAGTGAGATGCACTGAGCATCCTTGGCCAGGATGGTTAGAAGAACCTACATTACGGCATCATTGCCATATCATGAAAGTTTTGTCATTTTCATTCCATAGTATTTATAAAGACGATATGTATAGTTATTTTCACTAATATTGCAAACTTGTAACTTGCACGTTCGATTATTATTCAATTCTGTGACATCGAATTCGGTGGATTTGCGATGTCACGACAATCTAAATCGACACTAGAAAAAGTGAATGTGCCTTCCGATTTATTCGGAGTTTACGCGACATTGGGCCGGGGCTTGCCGGGCGGCGATTTCAGATCGAATTTCATCGCGAGTTCTCTATGTGTTGATTGCATGGCAGGCCATTTGAAGGTAGCGCGCATGGCATTGGGCGCGCCTTTGTCGCCGGGACGCCAAGAGGCCGCTCCGGGCGGTGATTTTCCGCAGGGTGAGAGCCTCCCCAGGAGGTGATTATCGTCCAAGCGAGGCGTCGAGAGGGTCTGTCGCTAGCTCGCTAAAGACCGGCGCACCGCTACCATACCACTGGCCCTCCGTCCCGCATCGCCACCGGCATTCGAGCAACACTGGTGGCGCCTGTCGCGACGGGCGTCATTGGCGGAAAGACATGCTGTTCGACTAGCCTCATTCATACCGCAAGCAAGAAATAAACGCTCGATCCACGTTTGGGATTCACCGCATATTCCAAGAAAACCAGGTACTGCCTTAAATTACTTGGCTTTGATGCCATCCGCAGCAGCAGGTCGCACGGCGGGATGAAGTCCACGGAGAAGCATATGAGGCGCATCATCGTCGCTGCGATCATCGCAAGCATGGCAGCCCCCACCTGGGCAATGCCCGTCGGAGCGCTAAGGCCGTCGGTTTCCGATACGGTCACGAACATCGACCTAAGGAGGCCTTCCCGCCATCGACCGGGACATGGAGTACGGCCACCGCACCACAGGCCGCCCCATTATCGGCCCTCGCGTCCGCCACGCCATCACCGGCATTCGAGGAACAATAGCGGCGCCGTCGCCGCGGGCCTCATTGGCGGAATGCTGCTCGGCGGGATGGCGATCTCGGCTGCCCGCCAGCACAATCACAGCGCTTGGAACAACCATGTGAACTGGTGCTCGCAGCGGTACCGCTCCTACCGGGTCTCGGACAATAGCTGGCAGCCCTACAATGGCCCACGCCGGCAGTGCATCTCGCCCTTCTGAGTGCGCTCTGGGCTCGCTGGTGCTAGGAAGCCTACTGGGATTTGTTGAAACGGCTGAATGCAAGCTTGGACGGGAGCAAAAGCGAGCCTGGCAAAGGCCGGCGGGGCCATTGGCGTGAGCCAGCGGAAGTATCCCGCCTGTTCAAAGAGCATCTCCGCGAAGGCGTTTGCCGATCAATTGATACATGTCCGGCGTTCTGGTCGATGCGACGAATCTCGGTCCGAAAGTCGCAGGTCCGCAGGGAAGACATGGTTCTCTGTTTTCATCCACGTCGATGCGCCAGTTGGGAGGACTATTGTGCTAAAAAATCTATCGATCGCGGCAATCAGCGCCATCATGATTGTAAGCTTCAAGCATTCCGCGTTTGGCACGTCGATCGGCGTGGGCAATCCCTACCCGGTCAGTCACTACGAGTGCCAGGACGGCACGCGTCTGGCAGTGCGTCTCCTCGGGGATCGCGCTTCTGTATCCGTCAACGACGCGGCCGAGGTCGATCTGCCCTCCAAGGGACCGGAAGGAACGACGTATTCGAACGGTCAGTGGACGCTGACCATCATACAGGGACGCCTGTCCTGGGGTGTTGGCCGAGCTGTGCCATCTCTATGCGCCGGCGGTTGAGCCTCCCACCTCAGGAAAACTGATGAAGACTATCCAGTTCGGTCGCGCACTTCATCGCAGCTTTCGAGATCCAGATACGCGTCGGCTCCTCGTGCATTGCAGTGTTTCTGGACGCCTGGTGCCTCGGCGCGGCCGGCGGCAGGAACAATGGCACCCATGACAATCTCCATCCGTCAAACCAGCGGTTAATGCATGTCGCCCAGAAGTGCGCAGCGGTTCTGGGACAACGATATGCATCAAAACAAAGACTTAAAGCGAGTCGCCTGAATCTGTTTCGACGCGACACGCTTTAATCCCAAGAGATGCGCTTCGACAATAATACCGAAAACGCACGCGCTCTGACGGCAGTGCATAAAATGCAAAGAATCCAGAAACTAGGCATTGTGTCTCCAAATATCCGAGCCACCATGCAGAATTATTGACAACGTGTTCGCATGCGCGTGATGTCGGCTTAATTCACCAAAGAGGACGAAAGATATGCGGAGATATGCACTAGCTGCCCTGTTAAGTGCCGCACTCGGCTTTGGTATTCCTCTTGCCGCTGTGTCCCCAGCGGGAGCTGTGACCGTAAATATAAATATCGGATCAAACCTTAACAACGGCCGCGCGATTACTTGCGCTCAAGGCCAGCGATTGATTCAGAGCAGAGGCTTCAGGGACGTGCGTCGCGTGGACTGCCGGGGACGCAATTTTGTTTATCACGCGCGTCGCATTGGCGGCAGCACTTTCGAAATAGTGCTGAATGCCCGTACTGGCCGCGTGGTGGATTTCCACCGTATTCGTAGATGACTCAGGGAGGCAAGGGAATGACGCAGTTGTCCGAGACCCAGCAACCCAGACGATCTGCGTGGACGAACTCGGCGATCGGAATCGTCTTTATCCTGGCAGGGATCTTCGTGTTGGGCGATCTGGCGCTGGCCACGACGATCAGCGCGCTTGTCCTGGGAATTGCGATCGTATGCGCCGGCTTTGTCGAGATCGCCCTCGCCATCTGGGCCGGCGGGTGGCGTGGTTTTCTCTGGCAGACGATGCTCGGCATCCTGTACGTCGTTTTTGGCTGCCTGCTCATCAGCTTGCCGGTGCTGGGATCTATCATCCTCACATGGGTGCTCGGTGTCGTGCTCGTGATATCTGGGCTCGGAAGAATGTCTTTGAGCCTGCGCTACCTGTCCACCGACCGATGGATGATGCTTGTTTCCGGCCTGTTCGGTCTCGCGGCTGGCTTCTTGATACTCATCGGATGGCCATCGACCGGGCTTTGGTTGATTGGGGCGTTCGTGGGTATCGACCTAGTTCTTCACGGCCTGGGCTGGCTCGTTACAGGCTTTCGGCCAACGGATACGACCCGATGATCCAACCATTTTCATCGTGACCGTTACCGCTTTGCGGCATTGGCTCCTGTCCTGCCGCGACGGTTCTCAAGCGCGGCAAGCTTTTTGCGTAGGGTTTCATTTTGTCCTGGACGTCGCGAACGGCCGTCGATCCGCATGACCGGGATCAGCCACCCCTCGCGACCAGCAGCGCGGCCTCTCTGATCACATAGGAGAAGTTCGGGCGGCCCGGACGAGAATTCGTCGCGACAAAGCCGAGCGCAACGGACGAAGCGGCCGACAACCAATGTCGAGACCGCAGGCTTGCCAGTCGGACAGGCAAGCAAAATGAGACGTGCTGCACACTATTCGGATTTCCGGCTCAATCTTTCACCTTCTAGGATGTGTATTACGTCCCCTTGGAAAGTCTTAGCCTAGGAGGGCCCCATGTCCGATCTGATCGTCATCGTCTATCCAAACGAGGCCAAGGCTGAAGAGGTACGTCAACGGCTCATAGGACTTCAAAAGGAATACGTTATTAAACTTGGCGACGCGGTTATTGCCACGAAGACCGAGGCGGGTGCGATTAAGCTCAATCAACTTGTGAATACGACGGCGGCAGGCGCTGTATCCGGTAGCTTCTGGGGCTTGCTTATCGGTGTTCTCTTCCTGAATCCGCTGATCGGGCTTGCGGTCGGCGCCACCTCCGGAGCCCTTGGCGGCGCTTTGACGGACGTGGGTATCAACGATGCGTTCATGCGCGATCTGTCAGCCAGCATCCAGCCTGGGGACGCTGCCCTGTTCGTGCTCGCGCACGAGATGACAGCGGACAAGGTGCTCAAGGAGATCCAGGCCTTTGGCGGTGTGGTGCTTAAGACGTCGCTGGATGAGACGAAGGAGCAGGTTCTGCGCGATGCGCTTCAACGCGCTTCGGCGATGGCCGGCCAAGGCGCGGCCGCGACCGCCTGACCGCGGTCACGGAACATCCCGGAATCGGAACTCTGCTGGTCGGCAAGGGCGATGGATGGCCGGATAGCAAGTGGGCGATGCAAGCATGTCCGGCCTTGAGACAGCGGCCCTGCTTTTGATTGAAGCCATCTGCGGCGCGGGCGGAGCTTTCGCTACGACCTGGTTTTGGCGCATGGCTGCGCTGGGTTGGAAATCTGTCGCGGCGGCTGGCGTCGTGGGGGGACTGGCCCTGACAGGGCTGGCCGGTCGGATTCCCGCCTTGGCAAACTTCGTCGGCAACGTCGAAAATGCTATCGATGCCACCGCTCGTGGTGGCGGCACCCTCACGCCCGGCGTGCTGATTGGCGTCGGCATTGCCGGCCTTCTTGGCGGCATCCTGTCGGTTTGTATCATCGGCCTCGTCCGGGGCGCGGGATCCGGACGTCGCTAGGGGCGCGGCCAATCGAATTTCCTGGCGGCAATCACGCGTTTCCCCGATCGGCGGACCCAAGCAACTGAGCGATCCAAAGGGTCGCCGACGATTGCGAGCAAAAAGTAACCAGCGCGATGGTGATGGGCACACCTATGAACGCGCCGAACACACCCCAAAGAAACGACCAGAAAAAGACCGAAAACAGCACCACAAAAGGCGACATCGCCAACACGTAACCGGCAACCCGCGGTTCTATGTAGCTGCCGATGACGAACTGAATGATGTTGAGGCCGGCAAAAATCGAGACGGCGGCCTGTGGCGATCCGAACTGCGCGAGCGCGTAAAGCGTCGGCAAGAATGTCGCGACGAACGGCCCGATAAACGGAATATAGTTCAAGGTGAAGGCGATAACGCCCCACTCGGCGGCAAACCGCAGTCCGAAAGCCGCCGAAAGCGCCCAGACCATCGAACCGGTCGCAAGGCTCATCAATGTCCGAACCAGCATGTAACGTCGCCATTTCGATGCCGTCTGACTGCTGCCGTTGATCAGTGCGGCCGCCGCCTGGGCGCTCAGCGCTACACGAGCATTGCGAGCCGCCGCTTCAGCGTCGAGAAGACCCAGAAGCACGTAAACGACGACAACGATCCAGAACGAGATCACGGTGTTCAGCCTTGCGGTCACGCCTTGAGCTATCCGCACGAACCAGCCGACATTGAAATGCTCGGCCCAGGCGCCGGCCATCACGACACCGTGCCCTTCCAACCACTCGGCGAGTTGACTGTAGAGTCCTTGAAAGCGGGCGCTGTCGGCGAGGACCGATCGGCCAATGCGGCCAAAACCCCAACTCGCGATCGATGCAAAGGCGAAGAATGCCAGGACGACGACACAGACGACTATCGCCAGTGCGATCAGCTTTGGAAGAAGCCGCTGCAGGTTGCGCTGCAATGGCCACACCAGCGCGATGAGGAAAAGAGCGCACACGACTGGCGCGAAAATTGAGGCAGCGGCCTGCAGCGCCCATATGCCGGCGATAACCGCCAGAATATACGTAGGCGCAAAGAGCGTTCGCTTCGCCATGGTATAGTCTGTTCCCGGCCGGCTGGATGACGTTACAGACAACTCCGAAATTGGTCCGGAAGCTTGCTCAGCGCCCAGACCAATGTTCATCGATATCGCTTTACCAGCTCGATTCATGCTGAATAAAGCTGATCTTACGCATCGCGCCTAGCACCGTTCTGTGATGGGTCGACCCTGACGATCGCGAACCGTGTGGCCCCAGCGATCACGAACCCAGCATTCGCGATGATGCGCGCGCGGTGCCGTCGCAGCGCCGACCACAGCCCCTGTGCCGCCACCGACCGCCGCGCCTACAAGGGCACCTCGACTGCCGTTTGCAAGGCCGCCGATGACCGCACCCGTTCCGGCTCCTGCCAGCGCCGTGCCTGCTGTTCGCTGTTCCGTGGCAGTACAACCCGCAGCCATCAGAGCCAAAGCAGAAACAAATATAATACTTCTCATGATTTCATCTCCTGGGTACATTTACATCCGCTCGCCAACAACGAGCATTCCGTCCAAACAATGCCGATTGTTCCTAAAGGATTGGGAGCGACTCCAACGCTCTATGAGCAATTCTGGGGTAGACGGTCTTTATGTGCTGGAGGCCGTCCGGCAGGCATGGCCTTCAGACTATTTGGGGGGCCGACCGGCCGCCTGTACCGAGCCTGGCCGGATCGCTATCAATAGTCGACCGCATCACGAATGATGGGACATGTCATGCAATGACCCCCGCCTCGGCCACGGCCGAGCTCCGCGCCTGAGATAGTGATGACTTCTATGCCTTCCTTGCGCAGCAGCGTATTTGTGTATGTGTTGCGATCGTAGGCAAAGACGACACCAGGCGAGGCGCAAACCAAGTTGGCGCCGCTGTCCCACTGGGTGCGCTCGCGCATGTAGTCGTTGCCGCCGGTTTCAACGACGCGCATCTTCTTGAGACCAAGCGAGTCACGCACCGTCTCAATGAAACTGCCTTTGTCCTTGTGGAGTTCGACGCCCCCCTTGCCGTCAGGGCGATAGGAGAATGCGTCAATGCCGTTGACGATGTCCGGATACATCAGCACGCAGTCACGATCGGCAAACGTGAATACCGTGTCGAGATGCATCGCCGCGCGCAGCTTAGGCATTGCGGCGACGATCACACGTTCGGCAACTCCTTTCTCAAACAGGGCCGCCGCCACTTGGCTGATAGCCTGGCGCGAAGTGCGCTCGCTCATGCCGATAAGCACATTGCCCTTGCCGATAGGCATGACGTCCCCACCCTCGAATGTGGCAAGCCCCCAATCCCTGGTCGGGTCACCCCACCAGACATTGACCTTGCCGGCGAAGTCCGGGTGGAACTTGTATATCGATGTGGTGAGGATGGTCTCCTCGTGGCGCGCAGGCCAATAAAGGGCGTTCAGCGTCACGCCGCCATAGATCCAGCAGGTGGTGTCCCGGGTGTAGAGCGTGTTGGGCAAAGGCGGCAGCAGATATTCGTTGACGCCGGCCGCGTCACGGATCAGCGCCAGTTGTTCGCCGCCGATGCTTTCCGGGAATTCGAAGGTCGACAGCCCGCCGATCAGTGTTTCAGCGAGGTCGCGATTAGAGAGGCCGTCGAGATAGGAGCGGACCTCGTCGATGAGGCCGAGGCCGACCTGGTTCGGTACGATCTGCTGGTCGAGGATCCACTTCTTGGCTTCCGGAATGGCGACCGTCTCGGCGAGCAGATTGTGCATCTCGACCACCTCGACGCCCCTGTCGCGCATCTTGGTCATGAAGTCGAAATGATCGCGCTTGGCATTGTCTACCCAGAGCACGTCGTCGAAGAGGAGTGCGTCACAATTGCTGGGTGTCAGCCGCTGGTGGGCGCGGCCGGGAGCGCACACCATGACCTTGCGCAACTGACCAACCTCTGAATGAACGCCGAATGAAGTATTGTTTGTCATGACCTTCCTTCTTTCTGTTCAAGGTGCGATGGCGCCCGTCAGCAGCCCGTAGGCTCCGATCAGGCCAGCGATGAGCGTGACGGCGAACACGAAGAGTTCGGCGAGCGTGAACAGCTGCAATTTCTGCTCGCGCCGCGCCCAGACGTAGAGGATAGTTCCGGGCGCGAAGAGGACGGCAACAAGCAGCACGTATTTGAGCCCGGCGGCGACGAACATGAAGACCGTGTAAATCGCCGCGATCCAGGCGAAGATCTGGTCGCGGCCGCGCTGATCCGGCGTCTTTTCATAGCCAACGCCGCTACGAGCGAGCAGGATGCCGTAGCCAGCCACGAGCAGGTAGGGCAGCAACGCGGTGACGCTCGTCATGTCGAGCATGAAGTTGAACGCGTCCCGCGACCAGTAGGTGGAGATCACGAAGAGCGATACGACGATGTTGGTGAGCCAGAGTGCGTTAGCGGGAACCTTGTTGCCATTCTGCGCTGCGAAGAGCCTTGGCATGTCCTCCGACTTCGCCGCCGCGAACAGCACCTCGGCGCAGATTAGGGACCAGGCGAGATAGGCGCCGAGCACCGAGATCAGAACGCCGATCGAGATGAAGACCGCACCCCAGTGACCGACGACCGCTTCGAGAACGCCGGCCATCGACGGCTGCTGGACACCGGCGACAGCCGATTGCGGCAGAGCCGCGTAGGGCAGCAGCGTGACCGCTACCATCAGGCCTGTGACGCCGACGAAACCGAGAATCGTCGCCGTACCGACGTCGGAACGCACCTTGGCAAAGCGGGAATAGACGCTGGCGCCCTCGATGCCGAGGAAGACGAAGACCGTGATCAGCATTGTGTCGCGCACCTGGGCGATCAGGGACTTCGGCGGCATGTCCAAGCCGCCGAAGAAATTCTCGCGGAACTGCCCGAAATGAAAGAAGAAGATCAGGAGCAGGATGAAGACCAGGATCGGCACGATCTTGGCAATCGTCACGACAGTATTGATGAAGGTCGCCTGCTCGACGCCGCGCAGGATCATGAAGTGGAAAGCCCAGATGCCGATCAACGAGACGATGATGGCGATGGCGCTGCTGCCGTCCCCAAAGATCCCGGGAAAGAACCGCCCCAGCGTCGAGCCGATGAGCACCCAATAGAAGACGTTGCCCAGGCAACTACCGAGCCAGTAGCCGAAGGCGGACAGGAAGCCCATGTAGTTGCCGAAGCCGGCCTTGGCATAGGCGAAGACGCCCGAGTCGATGTCTGGCCTCTTCTCGGCCAACGCCTGGAACACCCGCGCCAGCATGTACATGCCGGTTCCCGCAATTGCCCAGGCGATGATTGCGCCGAACGGACCTGTCGCAGTCGCGAACCGGCCAGGCAGATTGAAGATGCCCGCGCCGACCATCGATCCCACAACCATGCTGGTCAGCGCAAACAGCGAAAGCTTCTGATTTTCGTTTGAAGTCATAAACCGCTCTCCTGGCTGCGCGAACCAGAGTTCGCGATCAGACGCCTCGCCGACACGTCTCGGTCCAGCAAGGTTATGTCTGATCAGAAGCAGTAAATGCGAATATCGGCAACCGGTTAAACGAGCCAAGGCAAAGGTTTTGGACGTCAGGTATACTAGTGGGATTTTATGCCAATCACGTGGGCGCCAGATTCGAGATAGGTTGCAGGCGTAACAATGAGGCCGCTGGACCGCCGTCCGCCAAGGAATTGTTGATCCAAATTCAATGAACTCGACCGTTCAGCAAAAATTCTCGATATGGACCCTGACGGCTATGGTCGTCGGTTCGATGGTCGGCGCGGGCATCTTCTCTTTGCCGCAGGCTTTTGGTCGCGAGACCGGTCCGTTCGGGGCCATGATCGCTTGGGCCATCGCTGGCGTCGGAATGCTGATGTTGGCCTTCGTCTTCCAGACCTTGTCGGTTCGCAAGCCGGACCTCGATGCGGGCGTGTATGCCTATGCCAAGGCCGGCTTTGGCAACTATCTCGGCTTCCTCTCGGCCCTCGGTTACTGGTCTGCCGCCGTTCTCGGCAACGTTTCCTATTTCGTGCTGATAAAGTCGACGCTGGGGCTTTTCTTTCCTGTGTTCGGCGATGGCAATACCATCACGGCGATCGTCATTTCCTCGATGCTTCTGTGGATCGTACATTCGCTGATCCTGCGGGGCGTCAAGGAAGCGGCGGCGATCAACACCATTGTCACTTACGCCAAGATCATTCCGATCTTTCTCTTTATCATCTTCGTTATCTACGGCTTCAGCGCCGATGTCTTCACGGCCAATTTCTGGGGCGGGGAAGAAATCAGCGTTGGCAGCATCGCGAGCCAGGTTCGCGGGACCATGTTGGTGACCGTATTCGTCTTTGTCGGAATCGAAGGCGCGAGCGTCTATTCGCGTTACGCACGCAACCGCGGGGATGTCGGGGTCGCGACGCTCCTTGGTTTTCTCGGCGTGCTCTGTCTGCTTGTGCTGGTCACCATTCCCTCCTACGGGATCATGCTTCGTCCTGAACTGACAGCGCTGCGCAATCCCTCCATGGCCGGCGTATTGGAAGCGGTGGTCGGGCCATGGGGCGCCAAGTTCGTCAGCTTCGGCCTGCTGATCTCCGTTGCCGGTGCCTATCTGTCCTGGGTGCTGCTGGCCGCTGAAATCCTGTTCACCGCATCACATCACCAGACAATGCCGCGCTTTCTTGCGTATAAAAACAAGCATGGCGTGCCGTCGCGGGCGCTCTGGCTGACCAATACGGTCGTGCAGGTTTTTCTGGTCCTGACGCTTTTTGCTCAACAGGCCTTCAGGCTCGCTCTTGAGCTGACCAGTTCCATGATCCTCATCCCATATCTTCTTGTCGCCGCTTACGGGGTCAAGCTCGCATGGGGCGGCGAGAGCTACGAGAACGACCCCGTAGCGCGGCGTGTCGACTTCGCAAGGGCGGCGATAGCATTGATCTATACGGCCGGTCTCATCTATGCCGCCAGCGCCAAGCACCTGCTGCTTTCGGCCGTCATCTACGGACCGGGCACGATCCTCTTCGTCATGGCTCGGAAGGAGCGGGGGCAGAGGGTGTTTACTCCCGCCGAGATGGGGATGTTCGTCGTCGCCGCACTTGGCGCGGTCGCGGCAATCTACGGCATCCTTGCCGGCGCCATCGCAGTCTAGGGCCCAAAGCTGTTTCGCAGCAGAAGACTACTCAGCGTGTGCGCCCTGCTGTCAGGCTGGCTGATCTGCTGCGAGCTCGTAGCCTGGGCGCCTTGCCAGCCTTCCACGCGTGCCTCCTTTGGCGTAATGCCGAATTCCTTCCTGAACATCCGGCTATACGCCGATGGATCCGTGAAGCCCCAATCCCCAGCAATGGCGGAGATCGGGCGCCCATCCAAGCTGTCGGAAAGTATATCGCGTGTCTTGAGCAGGCGTTTGTGGCGAATATAATTCGAAACACCTCCGGCCGGTTCGAATATCCGGTAGAGGCGAGAGCGGGACACACCGAGTGCGCGGCAAAGCCTGTCGGATGCCAAGGACTGATCATTCAAACTTTGTGCAATGATTTTGGCAGCGCGCTCGGCGATCACGGCGTCGATCACACGCTTCGCCTCGGTGATGCGGTCATGTGATGGCGACACGCACGCAGCCAGCAGATTGGTGGTGGCAGTGGCAATGTGCGACACATCCACGGCCCTCAGATCGGAAAAGGAACGGTGCAGCAGAAGCATGTAGTCTGCCAGGAGTCTTTTCGACTCCTCACGTATTTCAATCCTGGACGATTGGATGAAAGGCAGGTCGCGTGGCAGGAAAACGGCAAGGAGGGCGTCGTTCTCCATCACGCATTCGTAGGGCTCTGCAAAAGATTGCAGGGTCGTTCTCACGACCTGCCAACTTCCAGGAAGCCTGCCCTTGGACAAGGGCAGGCTCAAATACCAATTGTCCACCGAAGGGTTTTTCAAATGCCGCCAGCGACAGCGGTAGCCACTGCCAGGCAATTCGAGGAACATGACAGCCAACGTTCCCAGATCCCACACTGTTTCATGTGCTGGAAACGAATGGCTCCGTTCTTGCATAAGTTCAGTGTCGGCAACGCCTTGATACCAGGTTCGAAACAGGTCGAATTGCTTAGCAGGTGGTGCCGTGGAGGTATCGATGTCGACGGCGCATTGCAGGGACTTCTCGGCACCTGCTCCTCCAGATAGCCCGGCGGCATGAACCATAGCATCCATAGCAACTATCCGTCTTTGTTGGTGCAACACGGGTTATTGCAAGAACATTAGTTCATTCTAATATATACAACTCCGGCAAGCAATGTTGAAGGTGGATGTAATACCCTGTCTACTACCAGCATAGAAGCATGTTAATCAATCGTTAACATGCCATCTGGCCCATTTGAGGTATCCACCAGGAATTCGTGAACTGGGCTTAATTGTACCCGACGGAAGTTGTGGAGGTGGCTGCGTGATATCCGAGGCTTATCAGACCGGTTGTGGTGGCTCTCAACTCAGTATGCAAGGCATCCCAATCATAGACCACCAGTCCATTTTTCTTGTTGGAGGCTGTACTCCCTGAAATGTCTTGTGGGACTAATGCCCGGATACCACGCGCACAACGGGAATAGGTAAGGACGATCTAGCCGCCCTCGCAGGCGTCACCGCGAGATCTGCAGCATGATCCTCATCGGCAGGGACCACACAGCCATGGCGCATGAAACCAGCGAGGGCCTCGGACGTCGCGACTTCATGATCGCATCGGTCGCTACCATCGGCGCTGCCGCTGCGCTCATGGCCGGGCCGGCGCAGGCGCAAACGGGCTCGGCACCTGCAAGCGCGTCTCCCGCAGGGACGTCGGGGACCGTCTATACCGGCGATGTCATCGACGGAAAAAAGGTCATCAGTTCGCTTGACATCTCGGATCTGAAACCAGGCAAGCACAGCCTTTATTTCCAGGGCGTACAGATGCCGACGGGCCAGCACTGGTACGTCTCGGTGATGGTCGCCAAGGGGGCAGCCCCAGGCAAACGACTGGGGCTGATGAGCGGCGTGCATGGCGATGAAATGAGCCCCATTCAAACCGTGCAATCCGTAATGCGTGAGCTCGATCCGGCCGCGATGTCGGGATCGGTGATGGCGGTACTCGACATTTCGCGCCCCGCAATGGAAGGCATGGAACGGAGATGGCCGAATTCGGGGCGCGGGATCGACCTGATCGACATCAATCGGTTGTTCCCTGGCAACGAGGACGCTCCCGACGCGCCGACGCGCCACGCCGGCCTGATATTCAACCGGCTTCTGCGGTCAAACCTCGACTACGGGATCGATTTTCATACAGCCGCCACGGGCATGGACGCGACGGCGTTCCACCTTGCGCGCATGGATCTCCCCGAAGTGCGGGCGATGGCGGAACTCTATCCGGTCGATCAGATTTTCGACAACTTTGGCGAGCGAGGTCTTCTCGCCAATGCCCTCATCGATGCCGGCATTCCCGCCTTCACGCCCGAGATCGGCAAGCCGCGGATCTTCGATCACGACATGATCGCCCTGTTCGTCGAAGGAACGATGAACGTCATCAAGCACCACGGAATAATTTCAGGCCCTATCGGCAGAACCAGCAAGGATTCGAGCGTTTTCGTCGCGGACGGCATGTTTCCCGTCACCGCGACGCATGGCGGTTTCATCGAATTGTTGGTCGAACTCAATGAGACCGTTCGGCCCGGACAGAAAGTTGCAGTCCAAAGGAACACCTTCGGGGAAATCGTCGCGGAATACTCCGTGCCTCTCGGCGGCGAAGTCGGCGCCAGGCGGACCGATGCAACAGCGGAGTCGGGGACTCCGATCGTATTCCTCATCTTTGACAGCGCCAATCCTGTCGGCGGCGATGTGTTGGTCGAGTAACGGGACCTGAAATGACAAGAACCGCGACACGAAGCGCCGTCCGGCAGGTGTCAGTGTCGCTCAACCGAAAGCAAAAGACATGCTGCGGCTAGGCTCGAAGTACGGTCACCTCGTTCACAGTTCTGGTTGCGGTTGTCTCAATCCCGATCTTCAACGAGTCTCTCGTCGTCTGGAGGCCTTTTCCAGGCGTAGTTTTCTCTCCGGTTTCGGGGCTGCCGCCATCGCCGGGGTGCTGACAAAGCCGTCCTTCGCGCAGACGGCCGCGCCCCCTTCCAAGATCCTGTTTCGCGAAGTCCGGCTATTCGACGGCAAGTCGGGTACGGTGAAGGACGGAGCGCAAATCCTGGTGGAGGGCGGCAGGATTTCCGGAATCGATATGACGAACGCCCCTCCCCCGGAGGACGCCACCGTCATCAAATGCCGCAATGGCGTCCTCATGCCAGGGCTCATCGACGCGCATTGGCATGCGATCTTCGCGGCGGTCCCGGTCAACATCCTGCTTAACGGCGACCCGGGGATTATCTTCGCAGCGTCCACCGCCGAGGCGGATCGCACGCTCAGTCGCGGCTTCACCACCATACGCGATCTGGGAGGTCCCTCCTTCTCCTTCAAGCAGGCTATCGACACCGGGCTGATCCCTGGCCCGCGCATCTATCCCTCCGGCGCGATGATCACGACCTCCGGGGGCCACGCCGATCTTCGCCTGCCAAGCGAGATTCCGCGCGACGGCGGCAAGCTCAGCAAAGGTGAACTCCTGGGGGGAGCGGCCATCGTCGACGATATCGGCGACCTGAAGATGCGGATCCGGGAGCAGCTTCTCCAAGGCGCGTCACAGATAAAGTTGGTGGGCGGCGGTGGCGTATCATCGCCCCGCAGTCCGCTGGACATCGTCACCTTCAGCGAAGAAGAGCTGCGGGCAGGCGTCGAGGTGGCACAGGATTGGAGCACCTACGTTACCGTGCACGCCTATACGTCTCGCGCGATACGACGCGCGCTGGCAGCTGGGGTGCAGTCGATCGAGCACGCGCATCTGATGGACGAGGACACGGCGGCGATGATCGCCGAGAAGGGCACATGGCTAAGCACCCAGCCCTTCCTGACGGCGGAGGACACCGGCCCGCTGACGGGACCTAGCGCCGACCGCGCCCAGGAGCTTTTCTCAGGGACGCCGAGGATATATGCCTTTGCTCGCAAGCATGGCATCAAGACGGCCTGGGGTTCCGACGTGCTGTTCTCGCCTGCGTTGGGTCCGCGCCAGAGCATGATGCTCACGCATTTGGCCAACTGGTACAAGAACGCCGAAGTCCTGCAGATGGCCACCTCCGGCAATGCCGAACTGCTCGCACTCTCCAATCTGCGCAACCCTTATCCGGGCAAGCTCGGCGTCATCGAAGAAGGAGCTTTCGCGGACCTCTTAGTCGTGGACGGCAACCCGCTCGACGACATCCGGCTGATCGAGGATCCAAATAAGAACTTCGTCGTCATCATGAAGGACGGCCGGCTTCACAAGAGCACCCTTTGAGAGTCAGCGGAAAACCGTATGCCGCCTTCACTTCCCAGCAATCAGTTAATCCGACACGGCCTCATGGTCCTGACGAAGCAAGGCCGCGAGAAAATCTCGACTAGGCAGTCGTCGTCATCGGGAAATCTCGCCGCGAGGCAACCAGACAGGCTCCTGACGCTCCGTCCGGCAGACTTCTTCCTGATACTTTCCATTGAGCGCTCTCGGCTCTCTTCTCTGCCCGCAGGGTGCGAGATCGATATTTAGAACCTGCATGGAACGGGGACATGCCAGAAAAATCGGATCACCCACCTGCAACGCCATATGAACGGGCCGAAATCGAGCAGGGCAAGTGGCGCAGGTTTCTGCTCTTTGGGCTCCTCCTGCTTGCGGGCGGCGTGTTTTCAGTCGCAGTTCCCAGCGTTTCCAATTTCGCATCCAACGTCGTGTTCGCCGTGGCCCTGATGGCAGTCGGCGTCATCAAGGTCATCCAATCGCTCTGGATCAAAAGTTGGGTGGGCTTCGTGTGGCAGGAACTGACCGGCTTCTTCGAGCTCATCGGCGGCATCATGATTTACTTCAATCCTATCAAAGCATCGGCCGCAATATCACTGTTCATAGCGTTTGTACTATTTGTCCACGGTGTTCTTCAATTAATCATCGCCGCTGAAGTCAGGAAAATCGGCGGCTGGTATTGGTTCGCCGTTTCCGGAATCGTGGCCATATTCGCTGCTTTCTCCATACTGCTGAAGTGGCCGATCGTCAGAGAGATGCCGACTGGCTTGGTGGCCGGATTTTCCATGATGATTGCTGGACTGGCGTATCTCGTCATTGCCCTGAGCGTGCGCAGGACGAAGATTTTGTCTTGAGAGCAGGATCCGACGATGATGAAAAGCAATTTTGACTTTCGAGCCAGGGTCGTGGCGGCCGCATTGCTAGTCAGCGTGGGCGGCTTCGCGGGAGCGGCACGTGCGCAGACCGCGGCGACGGTGCCAGTGGTCGTGCAGAAGGTCCAGTCCGGTCCGGCAAACGCGCCGCTGACATACAACGCGCAGGTCGAGGCGATCGATGCGGTCGACATTCAGGCGCGCGCGTCCGGCCTGCTCAAGGAGATCAGGTTCTCCGAAGGCCAGCACGTGAAGGAGGGCGATCTGCTTTTCGAAATCGAGCCGGATCAACTGTCGGCGGCGGTAATGTCCGCACAGGCGCAGGTGGCCAGGACCGAAGCCACCCGCAACGCCGCGCGACAAAGCCTCTCACGCGCCAGGGACCTGCTCAGCCGCAGGACTATTTCTCAGGCCACGTTGGATGACGCGCAGGCTGCATTCGATGTCGCCGCGGCGGATGTTCAAAGCGCCAATGCAGCCCTCAATACGGCCGAACTCAATCTTTCCTATGCTCAGATCAGGTCTCCCATCAATGGCACCATCGGCCGCTCCCTGGCGACGCGCGGTAATCTCGTGGGGCCCGGCTCCGGATCATTGGCGCGCATCGTACAACTCGATCCTATCCGCGTCGCATTCTCGATCGCTGACAGCACTTTGGTCGACATCAGGCAGAAACTTGCCGGTGGCCAGAAGATCGATGCGAACAAATTCCACCTGAGTCTGTCTCTCGCCAACGGCACACAATTTGCTTTGCCGGGGCGGGTGCAGTTCATCGACAACGAGGTCAATCAGCAGACCGGTACCGTCGCTGTCCGCGCGCTGTTCCCCAACCCCGACCACATTTTGGCGCCTGGCCAGTTCGTCCGGCTAACAATCGTCGACGAAGAAGCCCGGAAATTGCCGATGGTGCCGATGGCGTCCGTTCTTCAGGACCGCCAGGGCAAGTTCGTCTTCGTGCTCAACGACAACAATACCGTGACCAGGCAGGCGATCACGACCGGTGCGCGCATCGACAATCGCTGGGCGGCGACGAGCGGATTGGAAGGCGGCGAAACGATCGTCGTCGAGGGCCTGCAACGCGTTTCCGATGGTCAGCAGGTCACCCCCCGCGAAGCGGAGGGTACGCAATGATCTCGGACCTCTTCATCAGCCGCACCCGGCTCGCGATCGTCGTCTCGATCATCATTTCGATCGCCGGCGGGATCGCGGTGTTTTCCCTTCCCATACAGCAGTATCCGCAGATCACCCCTCCAACGGTGACGGTGTCGGCCTCCTATCCGGGAGCAAGCGCGGAAGTCATCGCCGACGTGGTGGGCGGCCCGCTGGAGACGGCCATCAATGGCGTGGACCACATGATGTACATGTCGTCCACCAGCTCCAATGCCGGCCAATACACGCTATCGGTGACCTTCGAGGTCGGAACCGATCCCGAGACAGCACAGATCAACGTGCAGAACCGCGCTCAGCTGGCGATCTCGCGCCTGCCGGCAGCGGTCGCGCAGCAAGGTGTCTCCGTGCGTGCCCGCTCGCCGGATTTTATCCTCGGCATCGCTTTCTATTCGCCGGACGACAGCCTCGATGCGCTGGCGATCACTAATTTCATCACCACGACCGTCGCCGACACGATATCGCGCGTGCGGGGCGTCGGCGAGGCTTCGGTCGCCGGGGCTTCGGAATACTCGATGAGGGTGTGGCTCAACCCGCAGCGCATGGACGCGCTTAGCCTGACGCCCGACGATGTCTCGGCCGCCATCCAGCGGCAAAACATCCAGGCGACGCTCGGACAGGCCGGCGCCCCCCCGCAGGCGCAGGGCTCGGAGCTGCAATACACTCTGGTCGCGCAGGGGCGGCTGAGAAGCGTCGAGGAATTCGGGGACATCGTCGTGCGCACGGGCTCGGCGGGGGCCAAGGTCTACCTGCGCGATATCGCGCGGCTCGAGCTTGGCGCGCTAAGCTATGCTTCGAGCGCCAGCTTCGCCGGACACGCCTCGGCGATGATGCAGATCAACCAGTCGCCCGGCGCCAACGCCATCCAGACCGCGGCGTCGGTCCGCGCCGAACTGGAGCGCCTCTCGTCACGCTTTCCCAAAGGCATGCAGTATCACATCGTCTACGACGCGACCCGCTTCGTGAATGCCAGCATCTCGCTGACGGCCAGAACCCTGCTTGAGGCGTTCCTGATCGTTCTCGCAGTCACCTACGTCTTCCTGCAGGATTGGCGCGCCATGTTCATCTCGGCGCTTGCCATCCCGGTTTCCATGCTCGGCGCCTTGGCGGTGCTGTTTGCCGCCGGCTATTCGCTGAACATGATTTCTCTTTTGGCGCTGGTGCTGGCGATCGGCCTGGTGGTGGACGATGCCATCCTTGTCGTCGAGAACGTCAAGCATGTGCTGGAGGATACCCCTGACATCGCGGTCGCCGACGCCACGCGCAAGGCGATGCACCAGATCACTGGGCCGATCATTTCCACGACCTTGGTGCTGCTTGCCGTGGTGACGCCGACTGCGTTTCTCGGCGGCATAGGCGGCCAGCTCTACCGGCAGTTCGCCGTGACGCTGTCTTCGGCGCTGGTGATTTCCTCCTTTGTCGGATTGACTCTAAGCCCGGCGCTGGCCGCACTGCTTTTGCGGCGCGATGTGGGCCATTTCAAGCGTGGCCCGCTGGCCTGGTTCACGGCATTCATGAACAAGACGCGCGACGGCTATGGACGCCTCGTCGGGTTTCTGGTGCGGCATTGGTACGTGCCGGTGGCGGGATTGCTTGCCTGTTTTGCCGCCGCCTATCTGATCTTCACCGGGCTACCGTCGACTTTCCTGCCCGACGAGGACCAAGGCGCGCTGTTCGTCGACATCCAGTTGCCCAATGCCGCTTCGCTCGACCGCACGAAAGCCATCGTGGAGGACGTGCGCAAGATTCTGACCGACACCGGAGGCGTGCAAGACGTCATCACGGTTGCGGGGTTCAGCATCCTTCAGTCGACGAGTTCGCCGAGCGGCGCAATGGCGGTCGCGGCGCTGAAGCCCTGGGACGAGCGCAGGTCCAGCGAACTGCAGCTCGCCGGCATCCTGCAGGCGCTGCGGATGAAGTTCTCCCAAATTCCGGGCGCGAACGTCGCCGTGTTCGCGCCGCCGGCGATTGCCGGCATCGGCTCGGTCGGTGGCCTGGACTTCCGCCTGCAAGCGCTTGAAGGACAGCCGCCACAAGAGATCGCGCAGGTCGTCGGCGCCCTGCTTGGCGCCTTCAATCATCTGCCGGAGCTCGGCGGGGCCGCCACCACCTTCAGCGCCAATGTCCCGCAGGTCTATGTCGACGTCGACAGAACGCGCGCCGAAGCGCTTGGGGTAAGCGTGTCGGACGTCTATTCCACCATCGGCGCGGCCTTCGGATCGCGCTACGTAAATGATTTTACGCTCAATGGCCGCGTGTTCCAGGTCAATCTGCAGGCCGATGCCGATTTCCGTGCCCATGCGGAAGACATCTTGAACCTGCATGTGCGTAGCCGGAACGGCACCATGGTGCCCTTGAACAATCTGGCGTCGTTGACGACGATCCTGTCGCCATTCGCCATCCAGCGTTACAATCTCTCGGTCGCCGCTCCCATAAACGCCATTACCGCACCTGGAAGCAGCAGCGGCGGCGCCATGGACGCGATGGAGAAGACAGTGGCCCAGCTGTTGCCGAATGGCTATGGCTTCGAGTGGTCAGGCCTGTCGTTTCAAGAGCGCCGCGGCAGTGGCCAGGAGGGGCTGGTCTTTGCGCTGGCGTTCCTCTTTGCCTATCTCTTCCTTGTCGCCCAATACGAGAGCTGGTCGCTTCCGTTGATCGTCATCCTTTCGCTCGGAGCGGCTCTCTTCGGCGCCATAGCGGCATTGAAGGTCTTCGGGTTGCAGAACAGCCTCTACGTGCAGATCGCCATCGTGCTGCTGATCGGGCTGGCGGCGAAGAATGCCATCCTGATCGTGGAATTCGCCAAGGAGCGGCGCGATGAGGGACTAAGCATAATGAAGGCGGCGCGGATCGGGGCCGAGCAGCGCTTCCGGGCCGTCATGATGACCGCGGTTTCCTTCATCCTCGGGATCATTCCTCTTGTCGTGTCGACTGGTGCCGGTGCGGGCGCGCGGCGGGCTGTTGGCGTCACAATTTTCGGGGGCATGGCCGCGGCTACGACTATTGGCCTGTTGATCATCCCCTCCGTCTATTTTGTCGTCCAGAAAGCAACCGAGTATCTGTCGTCCCGGCGTCGGGGAGATCGTACGGAACGCCTCGATACGATCGAACCATCACATTGAGGTTCGTCCTCGCCAAAGGGCGGTCGAAATGGCCCGCGGCAACCATTTATATTCTTGGAATCTCAATTCTTGGCTTTGCGTCCATTTTTTCGCCGAACGGACTCCTTCTCCGAAACGCGACGATGGACTGAAGACCGGATGTAGGTACATTCGGCGCAATATTTGGCGAAGTTGCCCCCAGAGGCCGGTTTCCGGGCGGCCTTCGAATTCAGTGACGCATCGTCTGGAGGCTGCAACCGTGAGTCCAAAGTCCTGCTCATCCTTGGCGTTGGCCGCTTTGCTCGCGGTGTTGTCGCTGTACGCCACCGCAACGAGCAATGCGGAGGCTGCCTCGTTGGCTGCACGCGGCAACGAACCCGGCTGGCAAATCAGCATCTCGGACACCGCGCTCAGCTTTAACGCCTTAGGGGGCGAGACCTTCACAGCTCAGCCGGCTCCGCGTCCCACAAGGCAAGGCGACGCCGACACCTATCTGGCGACGGTAGACGGCCGGCAACTCGCGCTGACCATCGCTGCCAAAATATGCGTCGATACCATGAGCGGAATGCCATACCCCCAAACCGCGACCGTCATCCTTGGCGACCGGAAATTTGAAGGCTGCGCCGGAGAGCCGGGCGACCTCCTTCACGGAGATTGGCTCGTGGACGAGATTCGAGAAGAAACCACGGTCGCGGGTTCGAAACCCACCCTTGCCTTCGAGCCGGATGGACGCATCCATGGGAATGGTTCGTGCAATCGGTTCTTTGGCGGCTTCGCCTTGACCGGAGAAGCGCTGACGATCTCGGAAACCGGCTCGTCCAGGATGATCTGCGATCAGCCCCTCATGGATCAAGAGCGCAATCTTCTGGAGGCACTCGGGTCCGTCCGTCGCTTTGAAGCCCCACAGACAGGACGAGTGCAACTGTTGGACAAGGATGGCCAAAGGCTGGTGAGTTTACGAAGATAAGCCGGCGCGGCCAGCAGCATGCAGAACCCCGCAGGACGATTTGTGTTGGTTATCTCGCTGGCATTGCTGGTGCAAAGCTGCGCCGGTCCAAGAGCCGTGACGGGCCTTGCCTCGCCTGTACAAATTAGCAACGAAATGTCGGCTATTTCCTTCCTGATCGCCACCACGCGCACAAGGTTCCCCACCTCCGAACCGCCCTATTCGCGGGATCGTTCCCCGACGTTGAGTTTTTCGCAGTTGACTGTCGTCGTGCCGGCCACACACTGGCCGGGCGTCGTCGAGACGTCATCGACATCACCCGATCCGAAGCGCCATTTTTCCGCTCGTGATCTTGTCCGCTTCGAGAACAGAGCATCCTTCGCAGGTCGGTTGAACGGGATGCTGGCGAAGCGTCCGCCTTCGGAGCGCGAGGTGTTTATCTTCGTGCACGGCTACAACAACAATTTTGCCGAAGGCCTGTTTCGTAATGCCCAAGTCGTCCACGACTACCGCATCTCCTCGGTTCCGGTTCATTTCTCCTGGGCGTCGGCGGGATCTATCGGCGCCTATCTTTTCGATCGCGATAGCGCTCTCCAGGCGCGGGACGGCTTGGCCGAAACGATCGAAATCGCAGCTCGATCGAACGCTAGCGGTGTTTTCATCGTCGGCCATTCCATGGGCGCGTATGTCGTAATGGAGGCGCTTCGCACCCTTGTATTGCAAGGTAAGGCGGCGGTTACCTCAAGAATCCGCGGCGTCTTGCTTGCCGCGCCCGATATCGATCCAGATGTCTTCAGCAGCCAAGTCAGGGACATACCCCAACTGCCGCACCCCTTCACGATCGTTGTCTCTCGGCGAGATCGCGCCTTGAGCCTGTCGCGGCGCATTGCAGGTGGCCAGCCACGAGTCGGCAGTGGCTTCGATATCCCGCTCCTCCAGAAAAAGGACATTCAGGTTATCGACATTTCCGACGTGGACGGCGGCGGCCACAGCGGCTTTGCAACGTCGGAAACACTGATGAAGCTGTTGAGGTCCGGGCCCCTGCTGCGCCGTCTCATCGTGAACGAAGATATGCCGGTCGAAGACAAAGCCGAAGAGACCCGGCAGATCATCTTCGATAACGCCTCCCTCGTTCTCCATCTGCCGCTCACAATCCTGAAGCGGTCGGCATCCCGGCAATCCGTGTCCCAGCAGCCGGCGTCCGAGCTCGGCGCCATGTGATGAAAGCCCCTGCATTTTGAATCAGACGGAATGAACATTTGGAAGCTGAAGTCGCGATAACTCAATCAATCCTGCTGAAGCTTGTGCTTGCGTTGCTGCTCGGCGCGCTGATCGGTGCGGAACGCCAGTACCGGCAACAATATACAGGACTTGTGACGCACGCGCTGGTCGCACTGGGCGCGGCGGCATACTCCTCGCTGCCGGGCGCTCTTGGCTCAGGTCTCGATCTTAGAATGGGGGCTCAGGTCGTAACCGGCATTGGCTTCCTTGGCGCCGGCCTGATCATCAGGGACGGTTCCAACATAAGAGGGTTGAGTACGTCCGCGACGATCTGGAGCACTGGCTCTGTCGGGGTCTTCGTAGGCTTTGGCTTTCTGCTGCTGGCCGCGGAAACCGCAATGCTCATTATTATACTCAATTCGCTTCTTCCTAATTTCTCAAGATTCTTTCGAAGGCACTCTCAGGAACAACCTGCCATCGAATACACGTACACTATAGAGATCGTATGCTCACGAGATAATGTTTATTTGCTCAGATCGATTCTGCTTCAGACCATCAATACAAACCTCCTCCGCCTACGCTCCCTTAACAGCCATCCCATCAATGAGGGCGACGCCATGAGAATAGAAGCAACGTTGTTCAGCAACCGTGATGATGCGCAATCAGTCGAACGCGTCGTCGCTCACCTCGCGCTCGACTCGAATGTTCAGTCGGCTTCCTGGGAGCCGGAAGAAAAGACCGAATAGAGCGAAAGCCAGAAAGACCCTCGACACCACCTCGAAACGTCAAATTTTAAGGAGCTGCTACAATGGAAGGAAACACCAAGGCCTTGTTGGCAAACAAATTGATAGCTATCGGCCTCTTGCTCATAGGCTTTCTCATTTTTGCATCGGGCTATCGCTATGGCTCTCCATCGAGCATCATGGTTGGCTGTCTTCTCTTTGCTATCGGAATCATTCTTCTGATTATAAAGATCGCCCGCAGAAACAAGCCGGACTCGGTTGCTTGACTTATCGAGTTGGACGAAAGCGATCGCGTCCAACTCCAGTCCGGACAAAAGACTTGGAGAGGCCCTCGTTGTTGGAGGCTCCTAACTGGTACGCCCGCCAGTATAATTCCGTGGTCGCGCGCACCCGCGAGTCCGATCCCGACGCGGAATTCCATATCCAGCAGATTGGCGAGCAGCGCCATGCATCGAGCCTTGCAACGATAGACTATGGCGACGCGTTCGTCCTCGATTTGCGGGACAAGGGTGGCATCGCCATGTCCGGGGCGATCAATGACGATGCGTTGACGGCGGTGTTCCTCTGGGGCGAAGGCACGACCTTCAACGGACAACGGAGTGAAGTACCGCAGTTGCGGATCATCGGCCCGGGAACAGAATTCAAGCTGGAGATGCCAGGAAGCTATCGCCTCATGCGGATCGGTCTGCGTGGGTCCGCGCTCGAGTCTCTGCGCACGGCATCAGCCTCCCACCTGGGCCAGAGGACCGCGCTGATGCCAGGGATACATGAGCAACGCCTCACGGCAGGAGCCGAGCTGGAGCTTCAGCAGAGGCTGCTGCGAACCGTCGGGTTCGCGGAAGCTGCAGCACAGCGTGGCTATGACCTAAGTGCCGGCCTGGCTGTTGCGGCGAGCGAAGCGGGCGCCGCGCTCGCGCGGGTGCTTTCCCTCACGGAGCAACCATCCCCCCGCGCCCTCGGCTCCAGCGATCGGCGCGATATCGTTGATGCCACCCTGGCCATTCTGGAGGCAAGGCCTCATAGCCCTGTTTCCATCAGTGCAGTCTGCGAGGTACTGGGCATTGGCGAGCGAATGTTGGAGCGCGCCTTTCAGGAACGTCTGGGAGTCAGCCCTCGAGCTTACGAGCGGGAGCGGCGGCTTCGGGCCGCGCACGGCCTTATCCTGACGCAGGGCGATCGCCTCTCGATCACCGACATCGCCATGAGCTTTGGTTTCTGGCACCTGGGCCGTTTCGCTGGAGCCTATACGTCAATCTTCGGATGCTCCCCCAGTGAGGCGCGTCGGCGCTTCTGGAGACACGCAGCACCAGACTGATGGGATGCTCAAACCTGCCGATCCGAGGCTGGTTAACGCGGTGCCTCAGGCATTTTGATCAGGATGGGAAGACGATGAAGCCGTCGGCTCCTGTGGACGGAGGCAGTCGGCAGAAATGCCGGATCCCCCGCGGTCGGCGAATCCTAAAGCCAACGACACACCTACGCGTAGGGCCTCATCACAGCTATGTGCAGCCCGCATTCGGCCTAGTTGCCTACTGAACCACCCCTTTCCGAGAGCTTTCGGGCACTCCGTCGGAAAGTGGATAGAAATTGGTTGGCCGTCAGGAGATTCTGATGGCGCGACCTCAGTGGGGCCGCAACAAACCTTCCGACCGGTTGGTCGCAAGCAAGAGAAACGCAAGGTCACTCCACATGGCGCGCTCGGCGCCGATGAGAATGGCCATAGTCGCAAGGGTAAATACGATGCGAAAACGCTGTCCCAGCTTTCACGAGAAATAAACGCATTGTCTACGTTTGGGATTCCTAGCCCACTCTAGGGGAGCATCTCCGGCTTAAGATTGCCTCAAAATCAATCTCATCCGCGGCGGCAGGTTGAGGGGTGTTTTATTGTCGGTTTCCTTGCGGGAAACGGCCTGCCGACCTCTTGATCTGCCTATACTTCGGCGTCTCATGTACGACAGGAGTTTGTTATGGACGCGAGAGTAACCGCTGCCGGCATTCCCACCGACCCTTTTGCGGATGAGCCTCTAAGATGCGCCATCGACGTAAATAGCTTGTCGGCACCCCCAGCCGAACAGTTTGATTTCTATCGATCATGGTTTGCCGGGGTTGCCGAAATACAGCTTCTTCGGGCCGAGCACGCCGTGTTCCCGGCTCGTCATCAGGTATGGCAGTTGGGCGATCTGGCGTTGAGTTCCATCGAAATCCCAGGCTCCGGCTACGAGATACAATGGGAACATCGCAGACGGTCCCTGTTGGATCACTGGATGCTGTCCGTGCCGTTCTCGCAGTCTGCTGCCGGCGAGATGATATCTCGTCGGCCCCGCATGAGGTGTCTGGCCTTGCCCGATGTTGGAGTGAGCAACGATGATCTGTTCATCACACTGTTTCTGCCCCGCACATGGCCGGCAACCAGATCATCGAAAATCGAAGCCAGCGACGAGGCACTGGATTTTCTTGCGCACTACGCCGTTCTGCTGCACCGCTCACTTCCTCATTTGAGAGAAGCGGATCTGCCCCATATCGTCACCGCGACTGCCAACATTTCCGCGGCTGCTCTTATGCCGACAAAAGATCATCTGGCAGAGGCGCAAGGGCCTGTGAACGCGGTGTCTGCCGCTCGGATTGCCAAGCGTATCGCAGAGAGGTTGAGCGATCCCGACTTGACGCCCAACAAACTCTGCCGCGCGGTCGGTGTCTCACGCTCCCGTCTCTACCGGATTTTCGAGCCGGTGGGCGGTGTGTCCAACTATGTGCGGCGCAAGCGGCTGCTGAAAACGCGCGACGCTCTAGCGGACAGTTCGGACAGGCGAACGATCTCCAGCATTGCCGAAGTATGGGGCTTCCAAGATCCGTCTACCTACAGCCGGATGTTCAAAACAGAGTTCGGCATCTCTCCAAGGGAAGCGCGCGAACTCGGGTGGCAGGGCGTCAAGCATTCGACCTGGCTGACTGTGGATGAGCCCCTCGCGGATGCTGGCATCCTGAGCAACCTTCTGATCAACAATTCATTGGGATTGTCCCTTTCTTCAAGACAGTGACGGATTCCTGGCAGAGGTCGGGGCGCCTGCAGATCATCCCACAAGCTACAAGAAATATACGTCAAACCCATATTATGGATTCCTCGCATATTTTTCAAAAATCGATGACCGTTTAAGCTCGGCCGTGTCCTCGTCATTAGCATCACGATTTTCGATAACTCCACTCTGGATTTTTAATTGTCAGGACCGTCTCCTTGCGAAAAGCACATCGTTCATTGTTGATCTGCTAGCTCGATAGGAGCTTGTGATGGAGGTAACAGTACGAAGCGATACTCTTGGCGAGCCGATCGCTGGAGCAGTTGCCATACACGCTGCCGACATCCGCACATCATCGATTCTGCTGGCTGGGCGAGATGTTCTTGTCGACTGGTTCTATACCACCCAAGCAGGTGCGGGTGTCAGGATTTCAAGTCCCATAACCTCGATCTCGCCGCGGCTACATCCGCCGGGGATGAGCCCGATACGTCTGGTCTCTTGATCGAGAATTCCATGGGGTTGCCGTCACCCTCTTTCAAGCAATGAGTTTGCCTCAATGCAAGACAAGCCATCAATTGTCAGCGAAAGCGAAACGATCGGGACCCCAGAACCTCTAAGATGCGTCGTAGACGTTGATACCTCGCAGGCGCCACCGCCCGAGCAATTCGACCTTTTCCGGAGTTGGCACTCAAATATAGCCGACGTCGAATTGCTGCGAGACGAGTTCGGCTCGTTCTCTGCGCGCGAGCGGGCGTGGCGGTTGGAGAGCCTCGTGCTGGCTTTCATCGAATACCCCGGGATGGGGTACCGTCGGCGGTGGCGCAGCAGAAAGAATCCGGTGTTCGACCACTGGGCTCTTTCGGTGCCCCAGACAATCCCCGCGGGCGGCGGCACGCCAAGAATGGGACAGCTGCGCTGGCAATGCCTGGGTGCACCCCATGAAGACCAGGGTGAGGATGACGGTGTCCTTGCGCTATTCCTTCCGCGGGATTTCGCCTTCTCGCAACCCTTCACGCTCGATATCCGGCCCGAGATGGCCGCATTCGTCGCCGACTATGTTCTGCTGCTCTATCATTCCTTCCCCCATCGCACGGAAAGCGACGTCCCGTATGTCGCATCGGCGACCACCAGCCTGCTTGCCGCGTGCATTTCCCCGTCCCGGGATCACTTTTTCGAAGCACAGGAGCCGATCGACGCGGTCATCATGGCCCGCGCGAACAAGATCATAATAGCCAATCTGGCCGACCGGAATCTGACACCGGGAAAGCTCTCGCAAGACCTCGGCATTTCACGCTCTCGACTTTATCGGATTTTCGAACCAGCCGGAGGAATCTCGCACTATATCCGGCGACAGCGGCTGCTGAAAACGAGGGACGCGCTCGGAAACATCGCGGATGGACGCCCGATTTCGAGCATTGCGGAGGAGTGGGGCTTCATGGATCCCTCGACATATAGCCGGACATTCAGGCGCGAGTTCGGAATCTCGCCCAAAGAGGCGCGGGAGGCGGGCTGGCTGGGCCTCAAGCACCCTCCGTTGGCGGAGCGGTCGAACAACGGCAAACCTTCTCTGAACAGCCTCCTGGCCAACAATTGCCTTCTCAGCCATCAGCTTTCGACTACGTGATTGGAGTCTTCGGCTGAGGTAATCTTGTCGAAGACAAGAGTGAACCCATTCCTTGGCGAAGCTGGAGATTGGACGCCGGTTCGAACTGCCCGCCGGGAACACCCCGCAGTCTGACGAGGCGCTCGTATGGCATGAGATTGCACCCTCAGCGGAGAGGCCGATGTCAGAAATGTTGGTCCCGATAGCGCAGGCTCATCGAAGCTCATAAAATACCAGCCAAGAAGTCATTAAATTTCGGAGGTTCATTTGGTGAATTCTTTGAGCAGACGATCCGTGATCGTTGGGGGAATATCATTTCTGGCGCTGCATGCGGAAGCTTCCCAAAAGAGTTGGTATATCGGGAGAATTCCGGATAAACCCTTTTGACATCCCTCTCGTAGACAAGACGCGCATCCCCCAGCAATTCCGTCGGCAAACGGTGCCTTACTTGGGTAGGGAAACCGCCGGAACAATCCTAATCAACAAGCAGGAGCGCTTCCTGTACTATGTCGAAGACGCCGGCAGGGCGATCCGTTTCGGCATCGCAGTCGGTCGGGACGGACAGAGATGGGGTGGAGAGGCCATCGTTGAACGAAGAGCCCGATGGCCGATCTGGACCCCCACCGCCAAGATGCGACGCCGTAATCCGACCTTGCCGCAGCGCGTTCCGGGAGGCCCAAACAATCCTCTCGGCGCCCGGGCACTGTATCTGTATCGCAATGGCCAGGACACGCTGTATCGCATTCATGGGACCAATGAGCCGTGGACCATTGGAAAAGCTGCATCATCCGGCTGCATCAGGATGTTGAACGAGCATATTTTTGAACTCTTCGGAACGGTGCGCAACGGTGCCCGCGTTATCGTTGTCTAGCCTGCGGCAATCATGAATGCCATTGCGCGGCACCTCTAAATGCCGAGGCCGACGCGTGGAGACATCCTCGTCACAGGACACCGTCTCTCCGGAAGCTTGAGCGCAGAGGAAGCCGGCGCTTCTCCGGTTTCGTTTGGCTACCGCACGACCAAGACAGGCACACTTCCATCCGCGAGAACCTCCGACGTCTGGCTTCCCAGCAAAAGCTTTCTGATGCCACGACGGCCATGGGAAGCCATCACAATCAGGTCGCAGCCTCGTGACTTGGCGGTGTCGATAATCGCCTTGGCCGGGTAGGTATCCGGGACATGTAGAAATTCTGCGGAAACCCCCATCCGGTCGGCTGCCTCCCTGACTTGATCGAGGACTTGCCCTGCGAATTCCTTGCTCGCGGCCTCAAAACTATCAACCTCCTCCTGCGAAGGAATAGACCCGGAGGTAAATCCGGTTCCATAGTCAATCAGCATTGGCTCCGTGACCGTGACAACTGTCGCCTTGGCAGCCAAGGCTTTCGCCAGGGCTATCCCCTGCTCAACGCCCTTCCTGGCGACGTCGGAGCCATCCGTGCTCACGAGGATATGAGTGTACATCTGAGTTCTCCCTGCCTGGTCGACCACGGTTCCGGCAACACCAACACTCGTCGAGATATGCACGTTGGTGCACTGCAAGCCCTCTCTTGGACATCCAACTCACGCCGCTTGTATCGCGACGCTGGGCACATTCGGGAGCGGACGCACCATCTCCAAACCGCGGAGGAATAGCGCTAGCCCGGCCCGGCGATCACCAATTGCCTTTTCGTGTACCAGCTATGGTTAAATCACAGACAAGACGACAGATGTTCGCAATGCCTTTGTTGCCCGCTCAACCTACAATTCATCGAGTCATTGCGTTATGTGCAATTTATCCCAATGAATTGCATCTCGTCCAATTCTCCTTATTGCGACGTGCATATGTTGGCGATTCCCCTTTCGACCCCAAAATCGAACAATATGATTTGATCAATGTATCTTTCGGTGAGTATCTCCATGTGAAAAGAAGCACATTATTGACTGGAGGGGCGGCAGCCGTCACCGCCTGTCTGCAAAGCCCGCCTTTTCGCAGTCGATGGGACGTGCATCTTGGGGTTAAAGGCGACGCGCCCCTGCACCGCGCGAATGACTCGGGCGGAAGCCCCGAGCCCGAGCGACCAATCGATCTTTTCTGATCCCGGCACAGGATCGTTTTCGGTCATAATTCGAAGAAAGCAGACAACCAGATCCGCGACTATGCCGATTTGCGTCCGGCTTTGGCTTTGGGGCGGTCCTTGATGCCTTCCTTGGCGAGACTCTTGCGGAGAACCGACGCCAGATCGATAACGTTCTCCTTGGGCGGGGGCACCGGTTTGGGCGGCTGCTTGCCCTTGCGTTTTGCGTCGATCAACGCGATGAGCGCATCCTCGTAGGTGTCTTCAAATTTCGACGGATCAAACTTGGTCACTTTTTTGTCGATCAGCAGGCCTGCGATTTCGAGCAGTTCCTGGTCATATTCATGGCTTTCCAGGTCTTTGAATACGGTCTCTTCCGAGATCATCTCGTCATGGGTCCGCAACTCGGTAAGCAGCATTCCCTTGCCATATGGCTGTATCACGACTTCGCGCCCGCGTTGGTACAGCACCACGCAGGACCGCGCCGCCACGCCCTTCTTGGCCATCGCTTCGCGCAGCACGGAGAAGGCCTCGGTGGAAGCACCGTCGGCAGGGATCAGGTAATAAGGCTTTTCCAGGTAGCGCGTATCGATATCCTTGATGGCGACAAACTCGTCGACCTCAAGCGTGTGCTCAGACGTCATCTTTAGCTTTTTGATCTCGTCCGGTTCGACCTTGATGAAATCGCCCGCGTCTGCCTCGTAGCCTTTGACTTGGTTTTCGCTATCGACGACATCGCCCGTCTCTTCGTCAACATAGGCAGCCTTGACGGGCAATCCATCTTTCCGATTCAAAATCTTGAAGTGGATTTTCGATGCCTCACTGGTTGCACCCACAAGCTTCACTCCGCACGACACGGACCCGACTTTCAGAAACCCTTTCCAAACTGCTCGTGGGGCCGCCATGCAGTCCTCCTGTCGCGCCGATCCTTGGCACAAACGTCAGCCGGATCGTTCCGTTCCGCCCGCCTGATCAGCATCGACGCACGCGATCGCATCACGGATGGTGCGGCTTTCCATGCCAACGGTGCCCCCGCGCGGCGTCAATCCTGCTTTCGCCGCGACAAATGCGAGAGCAGCGCGGTGATCAGGCTGCTTACCACAATCCATGCGGCGATCTCGCCGTCATGCACCTCAGGCCGGCGCGGCGTGTCTATCTTGTCGCCGCTCAACGCCACTGCCGGCGCAAGGTCTGGCCGGCTTCCGCGCCTGACCGAGTAAGCGCGCGTAATTTCTGCACCGAAGAGGAATATCTGCGCTGAATAATAGACCCAAAGCAGCACCACCATAAGCGCGCCTGCCGCTCCGTAGGAAGTCGCTATCGCGCTGGTGCCGATATACCAGCCGATCAGCGACTTGCCGATGGTGAACAGCAACGCAGTAACCACCGAACCGACGGCAACATCGCGCCATTTGAGCGTGCGATCCGGCAAGACCTTGTAGATCGCGGCGAAGAGCAGCCCAATTAGCAAGAAAGAGACAACGGTGTTGACGGTGCCGAGCACCAGTTCGCCGAACGGCAGGTGGTGATTGATGACATCGCTCAGCGCGGTGATCGCTGCGCTTGCCGCCAGCGATACCAGCAGCATGAAGCCCAACGCGGCAACCAGGCCGAGGCTTGCCGCCCGCGCCCGCACCAGGCGCGAAAGCGACAGGCCGTCGGCTTTTACCTTCCAGATCTCGTTCAACGACTGTTGCATCTCACCGAAAACACCGGAGGCAGTGAAGAAGAGCGTCACCAATCCGATGAGCGTGGCAAGCGTCCCGGACCATCTGTGCGAAGCCGTCTCGATCGTCGCCTTGAGCAGATCGGCACTCTGCGCGCCCATCGCGCCGGATATCTCCGCTGACAGGGCGAGCTGGGCCGCATCCTTGCCCACGGCCAGACCGGCGATCGCCACGACGATCAGAAGGATCGGCGCCAGCGATGTCGTGGCGTAGAAAGCCACCGCTGCCCCGTGGCTCAACGCATTATCGTCGATGAAGCCGGTGACGGCGTCCTTCAAGAGAATCCAGGTACCGCGAACCCAGTGTGGCATCTCCCTCATCCGTCACGCCATATCGGACGCGGAGCGTCGTGGCCTGTCCCGATTGATGTCACGATCGGTGGAAACTGCCCTGCACGCCGTTCTTTGGCCGCTTCCGCCAGTGCCAACACCGCGTTGCGGACCCCGGTCTGGATTGCGCGGTTGGCGTCAAGCCCTTCATGGCTCGTCGCATAGGGCTTCCAGTAGCCGATATAACGCGCGAGTTCGGCCACCTCGCCGATGAGGTCAAGCTTCATCAAGCGCAGCCCGTCGGTAGGGCCGGCGCGGCGAGATGGCGTGGATAATCCCATCCCGCGAGCTCGGCCTCGTTGGCGAGCTTTGCGTCGCGGGGTGATGCGTCAGCCATTTCGGGCCGCGCAATTTTTCTTGAGCCTTATGATCGCCGATTTGTGGACGGTAACCACCCCGCCACAGTCAATCCGTACGCTCAGCTTGTTGGTTTCAGGATCGACCCGAGTGACGTCCCCAACAAGAACGACTTTGTCTCCGACGTGAGTTCTGGGGGGCGCATCGATCGCATAAGGACGATCATAGGAGGGGATGCTCACCCTGGCGCGCCCACTGGGAAGCATGTCCATGACCGTACTCGTCAGGGCAACTTCATCACCGATTGCAACTTCTCGAGGCAGGTTGAATTGCAGCATGGCATTTCTCCCGAGACTACCCAAATCAATGCTGGCAGCTCGAGTTGGTTGCCTGAAATCGCACCTACATAGCAGGCAATCGGAGACGTGCCGACGCGGATCGCGAGCCGCGGGCTCAACAGCTCGCCGGGGAGGAGCACACGGGGGCGGAACCTTTAAGAGCCAAGCCAACCGATATTGCGTGATCGCGAAACGTCCCAGCGCGCAACGGCGTCTCGCCCGAGGTTGGGTTGCATCTTGTAGGGCTCGCGTTCGCCGTAGCACCGGCGGTACCCCCGAGTTGGACATTTGCTGTCCGTTTCCGCAGGAAGAGCATCCAGCCTGCAGCACGTTAGGCGCAGTCTCTTTTCGCGAAATGTTGAGGCGAATTGCGTGGCCGACAAGGCAGGCCGACCACACGGGCGCCAGCTTGCCGTAACGCTGACGTAGAACAAGTTGAGATCGGAGCATGGGGCGCGCGAGACGCTCCGTCATCTCGACGTAGCGCCCTTCGCCGTTGGAGACAAAAGCGCATCTTTGCGGAACAAGCAGCCCGCGCCTCAGTTATGCAGGTACTCATCCCCGGGACGGCGGCTGGCTAAGATGTTTTCCAGTGTTACACCGTTGTAGTCGAGGCCTATCGCTTCTCTGGATTTTCGCGGCGGTAACCCTGTCGGGTTGCGCGGGAGGCGTGCTCGACCCGCAGGGACCGGTCGGCGCGGGGAACCGCACGATCCTCCTGAACTCACTGGCCGTCATGCTGGTCATCGTCATTCCGACGCTGGTCGCGCTGCTTGCCTTCGCCTGGATATTCCGTGCCTCGAACCGCAGGGCTCGGTATGATCCAGAGTTCACCTATTCCGGCCGGATCGAGCTCATCGTCTGGTCGATTCCGACGCTGACCATCCTCTTCCTCGGTGGCTTGATCTATTATGGATCGTACCATCTCGATCCTCGCAAGCCGATCGACTCCAGCCGGCCGCCACTCGAAATCCAAGTGGTGGCGCTCGACTGGAAGTGGCTGTTCCTCTATCCCGATCAAGGTGTCGGAACGGTCAACCAGCTGGTTATTCCAACCGGCATGCCGGTGCGTTTCAGATTGACCTCGGCCAGCGTCATGAACACCTTCTTTGTGCCCCAGCTCGGCAGCATGGTCTATGCCATGAACGGCATGCAGACCGAGGTCAACCTGCAGGCTGATCGCGAGGGCGAGTATTTCGGCCTGTCGGCGCATTTCAGTGGCGATGGCTTTTCGGACATGAATTTCCGTGTCAGGGCAGTCTCGGCTGACGCCTTCGCCAGTTGGGCCTCCTCCTTGCATGGCGGAGGCGGCGTGCTCAACGCCAGCGCCTATCGCCAGCTTGCCAGGCAAAGCATCAACGCGCCGGCATCCTCGTTCGGCCATGTGCAGCCGGGCTTGTTCGATGCGGTCGTGCACCAGACGCTACCTCCGGGGCCGGGACCTGCTGGAACCGCCGCCGGAGAGCCGCAGGTGAGCCCGAAAGCTGAGCCCAAGGCGGGAGCGCCGCCCATGGCTCACCAGCACGATGAAGGAGGATGACGATGCTCGGCAAGCTCGACTGGTCGGCCGTTCCCTTTGACCAGCCTATTCCGCTCGGCGCGGCCCTGATCGTCTTCCTGGCCGCCGCCGCCGTTCTGACCTGGGTAACGATCAAAGGCTACTGGCCTTATTTTTGGCATGAGTGGATAACCTCCGTCGACCACAAGCGGATCGGCGTCATGTATATCGTGCTGGCGGCGCTGATGCTTCTGCGCGGCTTCGTTGACGCCGTCATGATGCGCACCCAGCAGGTGCTCGCCATCCACGGGCCGGGATACCTGCCGCCGGAGCACTACGACCAGGTCTTTTCGGCCCACGGCACGATCATGATCTTCTTCGCCGCGATGCCCTTTGTCATTGGGCTGATGAATTTCGTCATCCCGCTGCAGCTCGGCATCCGCGACGTCGCCTTCCCGACGCTGAACTCAGTCAGCTTCTGGCTGACCGCGACCGGCGCGCTGCTTGTCAACATTTCGCTCGTCGTCGGCGAGTTCGCGCGCACCGGGTGGCTGCCTTATGCGCCGCTGTCGGAGACGACCTACTCGCCAGGCGTCGGCGTCGACTACTATTTGTGGTCGATCCAGATCTCCGGCGTCGGCACCCTGCTCACGGGCGTCAACCTGGCGACCACCATCCTCAAGATGCGTGCGCCAGGCATGGGCTATCTGCGCATGCCGATGTTCTGCTGGACCTCGCTTGCCTCCAACATGCTCATCGTCGCCGCATTCCCTATCCTTACCGCAACCCTGGCCATGCTAACCCTCGACCGTTATCTCGGCTTCCATTTTTTCACCAACGAAGCCGGCGGTAACCAGATGATGTTCGTCAATCTCATCTGGGCCTGGGGTCACCCCGAGGTCTACATCCTCGTGCTTCCCGCCTTCGGGATCTATTCGGAGATCTTCTCGACCTTCTCGTCGAAACCGCTGTTCGGCTATCGTTCGATGGTTGCGGCGACGATGTTCATCTGCATCGTCTCCTTCATGGTCTGGCTGCACCACTTCTTCACCATGGGCGCCGGCGCTGATGTCAATGCGGCTTTCGGCATCGCCACCTCGGTTATCGCCGTCGGCACCGGGGTCAAGATCTACAACTGGCTCTTCACCATGTATGGCGGGCGCGTGCGCTTCGAAACGCCAATGCTGTGGGCGCTAGGCTTTGTCACCACTTTCATCATCGGCGGCATGACCGGCGTGCTGCTCGCCGTTCCGCCGGCCGATTTCATGCTGCACAATTCGCTCTTTCTCGTGGCGCATTTTCACAACGTCATCATCTCGGGCGTGCTGTTCGCGGCCTTTGCCGGCTTCACCTATTGGTTCCCGAAAGCCTTCGGCTTCCGGCTGCATGAAGGTTGGGGCAAGGCGGCGTTCTGGGTCACGCTTGCCGGCTACATTCTGGTGTTCGTGCCGCTCTATATCGTCGGCCTTCTCGGCATGACCCGCCGCCTTCAGCATATCGACATGGATATGTGGGCGCCGTGGCTTGTCGTGGCGGCCTTCGGAATCGTGGTGATGATCGTCGGCGCCGCATGCCAGGTCACGCAGCTTGTCGTCTCGATCAGGCATCGCGACGAGTTGCGCGACGAGACCGGCGACCCTTGGGACGGGCGCTCGCTGGAATGGTCGACATCCTCGCCGCCGCCCATCTTCAACTACGCGCGGCTGCCGCATGTCGAAAACGAGGAGCCCTACTGGACCGTCAAGCAAAGGGCAATGGACGAGCAGAGTCAGGAGACCGAAGAGGACTACGAGGCGATCGAGATGCCGCGCAATAGCCCCACAGGCTTCGTCACCGCCTTCTTCAGCACTCTGATTGGCTTCGCGCTCATCTGGCACATCTGGTGGTTGGCGATTGTCGGCTTCATCGGGGCCTATGCCACCTTCGTTGTATTCGCCTGGCGCGAGCATGGCGATTACGAGATCCCTGCCGAGGAGGTCGGCCGCATCGATCTTGACCGCAAGGCAGCCCAACTTGCCTGGATGCATAGACGCGAGCGTGGGGCATGAGCGACATCCCCGCCGGCACCGCAACGCGCGATCCCTACCGGCTGGGCCGCACCGCAGGGCATGGCCATCACGTGTTCTCGGCGACCGGCCACGGCGAGGGAGGCCCGGCCTCGAAGTTCGTCACGGTTGCCTACGGCTTTTGGATCTTCCTGTTGTCGGACATCATAATGTTCTCGGCTTTCTTCGCCGCGTATGCCGTCCTGTCCAATTCGGCGGCGGGCGGGCCAACAGGCAAGGAGCTGTTTGAGTTGACGCGCGTCGCGGCACAGACGGCGCTGCTGCTCACCTCGAGCTTCACCGGCGGCCTTGCGATGCTCGCGACCCACCGCCGGTCAATGGCCGCCGCCCAGTTCTGGTTGCTGGTGACCGGCCTGCTTGGTGCAGCCTTCCTGTTCCTGGAGGTGCAGGAATTCGCGGCCATGGTGAATGAGCAGGCGGGCCCATCACGCAGCGCCTTCCTGTCCGCGTTCTTCGCCCTTGTGGGCTGCCACGGAACCCATGTTGGACTTGGCCTGCTTTGGCTCGGCACCATGATGGCGCAGCTCTGGATAAAAGGCTTTCGTCCCGACATATTGCGCCGGCTTCACTGCTTCAGCCTGTTCTGGCACGCGCTGGACATTATCTGGATCGCCATCTTCACCCTGGTCTATCTGCTGGGAGCGTCATCATGAGCGAAATGGACAGCCGGAACGAGGACATGCTTGACCGCCGCGATTCCGCACCAGGCGAAGAACGCAGCGAGGAACACGAGGTGGCGGGAGGCCTTTCCGGCTATCTGCTGGGCTTTGGCCTGGCAATGTTGTTGTCAGTGGCGTCCTTCATTGCGGCACAAACCGATCTAATTTACCAGCCGGCCGTGATCTCGGCCCTGACGGTGCTTGCCATCGCACAAATGGGCGTACATCTCGTCTTCTTCCTGCACCTGACGACAGGACCTGACAACACCAACAACGTGCTCGCGCTCGCTTTCGGTGTGCTGATCGTGACCTTGGTCGTTTTGGGCTCGGTGTGGATCATGAACCATCTCAGCCAGAACATGGGAGCGATGGATGCGCATCAGGCTCACATGATGCCATAATGCGGTTCCAGGTCTGTGGCCTGGGCGCAAAACCGCCTGTCCGTCGGTTCGGTTACCTTGCGCATAGCGTCTGCACTTTCAGGCGTCGAAAATCCATAGGTGCGGAGAGCGGTGAGGAGCTGGTCGAGCTGTTTGGCCCGGCAATGTCTATATCGGCCCGCTCACGGTCGGCGGCAGAATGAGCTGCTGCCCATGGTCGCAACGTCTGTGCCTTCCATCATAATTTCAGGAACTAGGAACATAGGGGCCTCGTCCGAGTTCCATTGAAAGTGTGGGAACATAGCTCAGTTTGCCAAGGGATCGGGCGAGGATTCCTTGCTCTGTGAGCGCTCCCACTTTCCACATTGTGTTCAACGAATGCTCCGGATCATGGGTCGCCCACAGCTTTCCTCCCTGGCTTTCAGCCTCCTGGTACTCGTTAATTGTGCATTGCTGCAAAGCAGGGCCTGGGCACAGCTACCCTGCCCCGCCGACCACGCCAAGCTCCTGGCTGCCCTCAAGGCAAACGTCAAAGCAAGCGGAGGCCCCGCCAATGGCGGCTTCGAGACCAATGAATGGGCGGCGATCGTTACGCGTGACGGGACAGTTTGCGCCGTTGCTTTCAGCGGCCCCACCAGCGATGCGCAGTGGCCCGGCAGCCGGCTGATCGCAGCCGAAAAGGCCAGCACGGCCAACGGGCTCAGCGTTGCCCAGCTGGCTCTCTCGACGGCGAATCTATATGCTTCTGTTCAGCCGGGTGGCCCCTTGTTCGGCTTGCAGCTTACCAATCCTGTCAACCAGGCAGCCGCTTATGCCGGCGATAGCAAGACCTTTGGGAGTGCAAGCGATCCGCTGGTTGGCAAGCCGATCGGCGGCGTCGTGGCATTTGGCGGCGGCCTGGCTCTCTACGACGGCAAAACGATTGTCGGCGGGCTTGGCGTCAGCGGCGACTCCTCGTGCGCCGATCACAATGTCGCTTGGCGGCTGCGTGCGGCCCTGGGCCTGGACAAGGTTCCGGCGGGCGTCAACCCCAACGCCAAGGACGCCATCGTCTACGATCTCGATCCTGGCGGAAAGAGCGCCTCCGGTTGGGGTCATCCGTTGTGCGCAGGAACCGAGGCGGACGTCGCGGCGGAACTCGGCGCCGGAGTGGGAGGTTCGATCCGCAAATGAGGGGATCTCTGAAAGTGGCGGGGAAATACGCATCTGCGACACCAGACGGCCGAGGAGCGGAAAGGGGCCGCCGTTTCGACTTTAGGCCGTTGAAGTGGCTGGTGCTGGCCGCAGGCTGCTCATTGCTGAACGCCGCGGCCGCGCAGTCCGCGGTGACACCCGCCATCACACCGCCCGCCGCGGCCGCGCCACCTGATGACGGCCAATGGACAATGCCGGCTAAGAATTATGCCTCGACGCGCTACAGCGAACTGGCGGACATTAACGAGGACAATGTCAAGAACCTTCAAGTTGCCTTCACTTTTTCGACCGGAGTGAACAAGGGTCAGGAAGCGGCGCCACTCGTCGTCGGCAACACGATGTATATCGTGACACCTTTTCCAAACATCGTCTACGCGCTCGATCTTTCCAAACCGGGCGCGCCGATGAAATGGAAGTACGAGCCAAATCCTGAGCCTGCCGCGCAGGGCGTTGCCTGCTGCGACGTGGTCAACCGCGGTGCGGTCTTCGCCGACGGGCGCCTCTTCTTCAACACGCTGGATGGTCACACGATCGCGCTGGATGCCGCCACTGGCCAACCGGTGTGGAACGCGCATGTCGGCAACATCAATATCGGCGAGACCATAACCATGGCGCCGCTTGTGGTGAAGGGCAAAGTGCTGGTCGGCAATTCCGGCGGCGAGATGGGTGTGCGCGGCTGGGTCAAGGCGCTGGACGCGGGCGACGGACATGTCGTCTGGACGGCTTACGGCACCGGACCGGACAAGGACGTGCTGATCGGGCCGGATTTCAAGCCGCATTACGACATGGACAAGGGCAAGGACCTTGGCGTGACCACATGGCCGCCGGAAGCCTGGAAGATCGGCGGCGGCAACATGTGGGGCTGGATCTCTTACGATCCGGACCTCAACTTGATCTATCACGGGACCGGCAATCCAGGGCCGTGGAATCCGGACCTTCGGCCCGGCGACAACAAATGGACCTCCGGGATTTTCGCGCGCGATCCCGATACCGGAGCCGCGAAATGGTTCTACCAATGGAGCCCGCACGACCTGCACGACTACGACGGCATCAACGAGCAGATCCTGCTCGATATGAATTGGCAGGGTAAGCCGCGCAAAGTGCTCGTCCGCCCGGAGCGCAACGGCTATCTCTACATTCTGGATCGGACCACCGGGGAAGTCCTGTCAGCGACACCCTATGGGGTCGTCAATTCCAGCAAGGGCGTCGATCTGAAAACCGGGCGCCTGATCGAAAACCCGGACAAGAAAACCGGCACCGGCAGGGTGATCCGGGATATCTGCCCGACAGCATCCGGGCTCAAGGATTGGCAGCCATCTGCGTTCTCGCCGAAGACAGGACTGCTCTACATCCCACACAACAATCTGTGCATGGACGAAGAAGGCCTCGAGGTGAACTACATCGCCGGCACCCCCTATGTCGGCATGAATGTGCGCATGATCCCGGGCCCGGGTGGCAACCGCGGTGCCTTCACCGCCTGGGACATCGCGGCCGCAAAGCCGGCTTGGAACCTTAAAGAGAATTTTCCGGTGTGGAGTGGCGCGGTCGCCACCGCCGGCAACGTCGTGTTCTACGGCACAATGGAGGGCTGGTTCAAAGCTGTGAGCGCAAGGACAGGGGAATTGCTTTGGCAGTTCAAGACCTCGTCCGGGATCATCGGCCAGCCGGTCACCTATCGCGGCCCCGACGGGCACCAATACGTCGCGATCCTGTCGGGCGTCGGCGGTTGGGCCGGCGCGATCGTATCGGGCGACCTCGACCCGCGCGACGCTACCGCCGCGCTCGGCTTCGTCAATGCGATGAAAGACCTGAAGAACGCGACCACGGCGGGAGGCACGCTCTATGTGTTCCGGCTCCCCTGATGCTTTCGAGTTGAAGGCAGTTCGAAGACGCGAGGCGAACGGGCGTCTTGTGGTCGCGGTGGTAGCGTTTGCCTCGCTGCTCTTCGCGGTTGCCGCCGACGCACGTGAACTCAAGGTATGTGCCGACCCTAACAACATGCCGTTTTCCAACGCCGCTGGACAGGGCTTCGAAAACAAGATTGCCCAGATCATCGCCAAAGAGCTGGATGCAAGACTTTCCTATACCTGGTGGGCCCAACGCCGCGGTTTCGTTCGCAACACGCTCAAGGCAGGCCTGTGCGATCTCATACCTGGCACTCCCGCCAATCTCGAAATTCTCCGCGCCACCGCTCCCTATTACCGCTCGACCTATGTCTTCGTGACGCGGCGGGACAGTCCCGAGATCACGTCTTTCAACGATCCACGCCTGCGCACTCTGCGCATCGGCGTGCAGCTCATCGGCGATGACGGGGCCAACTCCCCACCGGCCCAGGCACTCGGCCGCCGCGGCATTGTCGGTCATCTCGTCGGCTATCCAGTCTATGGCGACTATTCGGCTCCCAACCCGCCCGCGCGCATTGTCGAGGCGGTGGCCAGCGGCGAGATCGATGTTGCCGTCGTCTGGGGCCCGCTCGCCGGTTATTTCGCCGCCAAGCAGAAGACACCGCTGCGCATCACGCCCGTGACACCTCGAATCGACGGGCCTCAATTGCCAATGGTCTACGACATCTCCATGGGCGTCCGACGCGGGGACGACGCGCTGCGCGACGAAGTGGATGCAGCCCTTGCCAAGCACAAGGCTGAGATCGACGCGACCCTGGCCCGATACGGTGTGCCGCGCCTTGATATCGGCGGGAGCGCGGACCGATGAGGCGGAACCTCACCGTGCTCTTGTCGGCGATGCTGGCCCTTGCCGCTTGCCAGCGGGAAGAGCGCGACACACGTCCGCAATCGGCCCTTGGGTCCGGCCAACAGCCAACGCCGGTGACTGCGCTGGAGCCAGGCGGCCAAAGGCCGCTCCCGAGCGACAACAAGGCTGCCAGCTTCGAGGCCAACGCCTTTCATCTCAGCGAGGGCAAGCGCCTGTTCAGCTGGTTCAATTGCTCGGGGTGCCATGCCAATGGCGGCGGCGGCATGGGACCGGCGCTGATGGATGAGAAGTGGGTTTACGGCAGCTCGATCGAGAGTATCCACGCAACGATCCGGGACGGGCGGCCTAACGGCATGCCTAGCTTCCGAAACAAGATACCCGATGATCAGATTTGGGAGCTTGCAGCCTTCGTACGTTCGCTGAGCGGCAACGCCCCCTCCTCCGCCGCACCGCAGCGTAACGACGACATGATGGTCCATCCGTCGGAAAATCGCCTCCCCGATGCCGCGACGCTGGGGAAATCGCCGTGAAACGATTTTTTCCCAAAGCGAGTTGCGCAGCCGCTCTCCTGGCGCTTTCAGGTTGCAGCGGCTGGCAGTCCGCTCTCGATCCGAAAGGCCCGGCCGCGGGCGAGCTCGCCTGGTTGATCTGGTTTTTCACTGCCCTGTGCGCGGCCGTGTGGATGCTGGTGATGGTCGTGCTGGTCGCCACCCTGTTCCAGCGAGTTCGAACAGGAAAAGATCCGCTCGTGCTCGACCTCGCTTCCGAACATCGCAAAATGCGCGTGGTCTTGACCGCGGTTGGGGTGACTGCGGCGATCCTAATTGGGCTGACCCTGCTGAGCTTCTTCGCCAACCGGACCCTTGCCGGGATCGGATCGGACGAGGCGCTGACGGTCCGCGTGACCGGCCACCAATGGTGGTGGGAAGTGCGCTACGAGAATGCTCAGCCAAGCCGCATCCTGACGACGGCGAACGAGATCCATATTCCGGCCGGCGAGCCGGTTCGGCTTCTTTTGACTTCAACAGACGTAATCCACTCCTTCTGGGTGCCGAGCCTTGCCGGCAAGCTCGACCTCATCCCCGGACATATGAATGTGCTGGACATCAGGGCTGACAAGCCAGGCGTCTATCGTGGTCAATGTGCTGAGTTCTGCGGCGCGCAGCACGCCAACATGGGCACCTTCATCATTGCCGAGCCGCGGCCGCAGTTCGATGCCTGGCTGGACGACCAGTTGCGGCCTGCCGCCGCTCCGACCAATGCCGAAGCCAAGGCCGGCGCGGATCTTTTCCTCCAGCGGCCCTGCGTGATGTGCCACAGGATCGGCGGCACACCCGCAGGTGGCACGGTAGCGCCCGATCTTACCCATATAGCCAGCCGGCAAACTCTCGCAGCCGGAACGCTGACGATGAGCCGCGGCAATCTCGCCGCTTGGATCGCCGACCCGCAAGGCATCAAGCCCGGCTCCCACATGCCTGTAACGGCTCTCAATGGCGACGAGCTCAATGCCATCATTGCCTACCTCGAGGGGCTGAAATGACCAGCGCCGACCTGACGAGCGGACGTGACCTGCGGGCGGAGGCGCAAGCAAAGGGAGATCTCGCTCCCGAGCATGACGGACCGCGCGATACCGGCATGGAGCAAGCCGATCTCCAGCGGTGGCTGGAGCGCACCTGGCGTACGCCCCCGGGCATCATCGGCGCGCTGTCGAGCGTCGACCACAAGGTGATCGCCAGGCGCTATCTGATCACTGCCTTTGTCTTTCTGTGTCTGGGCGGGCTCAACGCAGTGGCTATGCGTGTTCAGCTCTCGGGACCACAGCGTGGGCTGATCGGGCCGGACCTCTACAACCAGCTGTTTACCATGCACGGCGTCACGATGATGTTCCTGTTCGCGGTACCGATCGTGCAGGCGACCGGCATTTATCTCGTGCCGCTGATGGTCGGCACCCGCAACATCGCGTTTCCGCGGCTGAATGCGTTCAGTTATTGGGTCTATGTTTCGGGCGGCCTGTTCGCCTGGGTGTCTTTCGCTCTCAACATGGCGCCGGACGTCGGCTGGTTCGCCTATGTGCCGCTGTCCGGTCCCGAATTCGCCCCTGGCAAGCGCGCCGACGTCTGGGCGCAGATGATTACCTATACCGAGGTGTCTTCACTGGCTGTGGCAGTGGCGACGATCGTCACGATCTTGAAGCAGCGTGCTCCCGGCATGTCGCTGGACAAGATCCCGCTATACGTCTGGGCGATGCTGGTCACCTCCTTTGTCATCGTCTTCGCAATGCCGGCGGTGATGATCACCTCGACATTCCTGATCCTCGACAGGCTGGTCGGCACACACATCTTCAACCCGGCCGAAGGCGGTGATGCCTTGCTGTTCCAGCATCTGTTCTGGTTCTTCGGTCACCCCGAGGTCTACATCATCTTCCTGCCGGCGACCGGCATGGTCTCCTCGATCATCCCGGCTTTCGCCCGGCGACCGGTGTTCGGCCATCTCGGCATGGTTCTGTCGTTGATCGCGGTCGGCTTCCTGTCCTTCGGCCTGTGGGTCCACCATATGTTCGCGACAGGCCTGCCCAAGCTCGGCGCCAGCTTCTTCACCGCTTCCAGCATGATGATCGCTATTCCCAACGGCGTACAGATCTTCTGCTGGCTGGCAACGATGTGGGACGGCAGACCGGTGATCCGCACGCCAATGTTGTTCGTGTTCGGCTTCTTCTTCATCTTCGTCATCGGCGGTCTCACCGGCGTCATGCTGGCCTCCGTACCGCTGGATCTGCAGGTGCACGACACCTACTTCGTCGTCGCGCATTTCCACTATGTGCTGATCGGCGGATCGGTATTCCCGCTGCTGGGTGCGGCCTATTTCTGGTTTCCTAAAGTCACCGGCCGAATGATGAGCGAGCGCCTGGGCCGCTTGCATTTCTGGCTGGCCTTCATTGGCTTCAACGCCGCCTTTTTCCCGATGCACATTGTGGGGCTGTGGGGCATGCCGCGACGGGTCTACACCTATCCGGCCGAGCTTGGCTGGGGGAACATCAACCTGTTCATAACAGCAGGCGCGGTGGTCTTCTTCCTGAGTTTCGTCCTGTTCACCTTCAATCTTGTGCATGGCGCGTTGAAAGGCGCAGCGGCAGGCAACAATCCCTGGGAGGCCGGCACCCTGGAATGGGCAACGCCCTCGCCGCCGCCGAGCTATAATTTCGCGCGCATTCCGGTCGTCACCAACGCGGAGCCACTCTGGGCCGAGCGCGACGCTCTTCCCGTAGCGACCGGGCTTCGCGTCGACGCGCGCGAGCTGCTGGTCTCGACAGTCGCTGAAGCCCATCCCGACATTCGCGAGAAATCGGCGACACCGTCGATCTGGCCGCTCTTTGCAGCGTTCGCCGTAGGCGGCACGTTTCTCTATTCGATCTTCACCCCCTGGGCCATCGTGTGGGGCGCCCTGCCAATCGCCGTCACCTTGATCGGCTGGTTCTGGCCAAAAGGTGATCCGGAGGACGAGGAATGAACGAGCGTCCCGTCACAGATGTTTCCGGTCTCCCCACCTTTGGGCATGGTCCGCGCAGCCCGACCTGGTGGGGCACGCTCGCTTTCATGGCTCTGGAGGGCACCGGCTTTGCGCTCGCCGCAGCCGCCTATCTCTACTTGGCGGTCTCTTGGCCTGAATGGCCGTTGAGTGCACCGCAGCCGAACCATTGGCCAGGAACGATCGTCACGCTGCTGCTGATCGCCAGCCTGGTGCCGAACCACATCCTCGATCGCTATGCCAAGCAATGCGCCATCGTGCCGGTGCGGATCGGACTGGTTGTCATGTCGCTGCTCGGCCTCGCCCCGCTCCTTGTGCGCTGGTTCGAGTTTCCGGCCTTGAACGTTTACTGGGATACGAACGCCTACGGCTCGATGCTTTGGGTGCTGCTCGGGCTCCACACCACGCATCTGATAACAGATGTCGGCGATACGATCGTGCTGACGGTGCTGATGTTCACGCGCCATGGCTATAGCGGGCGACGCTTCGGCGACGTCGGCGACAATGTTTTCTATTGGGATTTCGTGGTCGCAACCTGGCTTCCGATCTATCTGCTGATCTACTGGGTACCGAGGCTCGGCTGACATGCGCGCGGTCCGGTTGGGAACTTCCTGGGGTGGGCTTTTGTCGGGCCCGTTGGCTTGGGCGGTCTCGACGCAACTGAACTACTCGCTGGTTCCCTGGCAATGCAATCACCAGGTGCCGGTCGTGCTTCCCTTAGCGTTGCTGCTCGCCTTGTTCTCGCTTCTGGGCGGTGCTCTGTCCTGGCAGGCAAAGCGGCAAGGCGGCGCTGCTTTCAAAGCAGAACGCACGCGCGGTACCGAGCATTTCGTCGCCGATCTCGGCATGCTGGCGGCTCTCCTGTTTGCACTGGTCATCATCATGCAGGGAAGCGCCGCACTTATCCTGGACGAGTGTCTGCGATGAACCTGGCCACGCTCTTCTCCACCTCGATCTGCTATGGCTCCGGCGCGCCCGAGGCCGGATGGACACTTGCGCTTCCCATCACGGCCCCGCTGACGGCCGTCGCGCTCATCTACATGGCCGGTGCGATGCGGCTGTGGCGCCGCAGCACTCGCGGCCGTCCGCTACGGATGCGTCAGGCGCTGCTGTTTGCCGCCGGCTGGAGCGTACTGACGGCAGCGTTGGTCAGTCCGATCCATGCTCTCGGCGAGCGGCTGTTTGTCGCGCACATGATCGAGCACGAGTTGCTGATGGCAGTGGCGGCGCCGCTGCTGGTCATCGCCTGCCCCGCCCCTGCTCTGCTGTGGGCATTTCCCGTAACGTTTCGGCGTGCCCTGGGTATGGTTGGGCATGGCAAATCGCTGCGAGCGCTCTGGACCTTTGCGAGCCGGCCTGTCACCGCAACGATTGTTCACGGGATCGCGATATGGGTGTGGCACATTCCGGTCCTGTTTGAGGCAGCGCTCGAGCATGGCGTGCTGCATTATGCGCAACATGCGAGCTTCCTCGGCACCGGCCTGCTCTTCTGGTGGGCGTTGCTGCCGCGCCAAGGCCAACAGCAGGCCTATGGAAGTGCCGTGATGCATCTTTTCTTCACCTCCCTGCACACCGGCCTGCTCGGCGTCCTGCTTCTTCTATCGCCGAAGCTCTGGTACCCGGAGAATGCTGCCGGGGCGGCAGTGTGGAATTTAAGCCCGATCGAAGACCAGCAGCTTGCCGGGCTCGTTATGTGGGTCCCGGCCGGCCTTATCTATGGCGGGGCAGCGCTATTGCTGGCCGGCCTCTGGATAACGACGAGCGGAACCAGGAAGGTCGCGCATGCGCCCTGGCCCATCTAAATTGATCATCGCCGTGTGCATTCTGCTGGTCGTCGCGGGCGGCGCGCTCGCATTGTGGGCCGACCGAGCCCATCGGGTGCAGCAAGAGGCGGACGCCGCTACCGGCGGCGTCGGTGCACGTGCGGTACCGATCATGCTGGCGAATGGCTGCGCCGGCTGCCACACCATCACCGGTGTACCCGGTGCGGTAGGCCACGTCGGCCCGCGCTTAGACGCCAGTCTATCTGACAGGATCTATGTTGGCGGCGTGCTGGCTAACAATCCGGAGAACATGATCCGCTGGATACGATCAGCAAGGGACGTTAATCCGCACACCGCCATGCCCTCCACCGGCATCACCGAGCAGCAAGCGCGTGACATCGCCGCCTATCTCTATGCTTTGAGATAGACCGCCGCCTCGGCGGGATCACGGGCTGTGCCCAGGACCATAGCCGACAGGGGAACAAAGCTGCCCGATTATGGTTTGGACAGCAGCCGGCGCAGTACAAATTCAAGTCCGCCGTGCTGCTGGGTCATAAGCTCCAGCCAAGAGCCCGCTTCCCCCTCCCTCAAGAGCGGGCTCTTTCCTTGTGGATCGATGCGGAGCGATCAGGGGCGTGGACTGAGGCGACATGAAGCAACTTCTGTCAGATCTCGCCGCAATGGCCGAACCCGGCTTCTGGATCGCCTTGGGGCTTTTAGCCCTGCCTTACTCCGTGGGAGTAATCTTCCTGATCAAGACATGCCACTGCCTCTGATCGCCCAGCCGTCCGGTCGTACGGGCTTTATTACCTGCCAGCGCAAGATGTGAGTGACCATCACGGATCGTCGCCGAGCGAGAGCGTGCAGGCCATCCGCGCCGCTCGAACACCCATAAGGTTGCCGACCACGCGTTGGAGGAGTTGCTGGGGGAGCATGCATTGCCGCGGAGGAGCCTTCCGCACTTGTATGTCGCCTTCGGTGGGCCCTGAACGATGCGCGGAAGCGCGCGTTCACAGCATCGAACTGGCCGGTTGAGCATACCGCGACGTTGGTCGAAGAATCCGGATTGCGGCGAGCACATTTCTCCCCTTTTTCGGTCACATTTTATCGGGGCGGATCCCACTCACACCGATGCGGCAACCATCGAGTCCGAGGAAACACTGGACAAGTCGTTCTGTTGCTGGCGGCGAAACCAGTCCAGGGTGAGGCGCACACCCTCTTCAAGAGGTATTTGACAGGCCCAGCCGGGGATGATCCTCCGCGCTAGAGTTAAGTCCGGGCAGCGGTTCGTCGGATCTTGGGGGATCGGATCAACATGCACGATTTTGGTGCCTGGCACCAAGCCTGCGACGTAACGGGCAACATCGATAACGGAAATCTCACGATCGTTTCCGATGTTCAGGGGACCAATATAACCATGCTCCTCCCCCCAGAAGAATTGTTCTAGGCCGTCCACGATATCGCTGACGTATCCCCAACTCCGCGACTGCAAGCCGTCGCCAAAAACGATTATAGGTTTGCCGAACAGCGCATTCGTGATGAAATTTGATACTGCACGTCCATCGTCAGGTCGTGTCCTAGGTCCGTAGACGTTGAACAATCTTGCAACTCGAATGTCGAGCCCGCTCAATCGGTTACTCTCAAAAAGCAGGGCCTCGGCGCAACGCTTACCTTCATCATACGATGAACGCGGCCCCGTGCAATCAACGGAGCCCCTGTAAGTTTCCGGTTGCGGCGTTACCAGCGGATCGCCGTAAACCTCAGACGTGGACGTGAAACAGAAACGGCCCCCGGCGCGAAGAAGGGTCAGAAGCCGCATAGTTCCTATTACGTTGGCCGAGATGGTTCGTACCGGATCTTGCATATACCAGGGAGGCGAAGCAGGCGAGGCGAGATGATAGATCTCGTCAAAAAGGCTCCCCTGCTGAAAATCTTCAACAGCCACATCTACCACGACCAAGCGAGGGTCGGCGATATGATCCAGATTGGCACGAGTACCAGTCCAGAAATTGTCAACAGCAACAATTCGATTGATTTCTTGCCTTAACAACAGTCGATCAACCAGGTGGGATCCGATGAACCCGGCTGCTCCCGCGACAAGAACACTTTTCATTTCCGACCCAAAGCTTTGCAGCTTGCTCAGGAGCTATGAACGCTGACTCGTCAAGCCGTCTGAATTGCCAATGAGATGTCACTCCCTCCACGCAATGATGGTTCGCGCAACGCGCATCGCCCGAACAACCCAAATCCGCGCAAATAGTACCACCCCATTGGACAATGGCACATCTTAAGGACCCTGTCACCAGCGGTGCAGTGCATACACTACACTGTAAAAACGAAAGATTCCTGTAGCCTGACTATCTTCGATGGGCATAACATCACCACAAGTTCAATAGGGAAATGTATCCTCGACAACCCAGCACAGGTAGGAGAATAGCGGTAGAAACTCAGACGGCCCGGGCAGGTGTTCGTTCGCATCCGGGTCGAATATAAAGTCCGTGTGCGAAAAATGCCCTCCGTCCGATTGGACTTATCGAACAACGGGGATATGCGGCGCGATCTCGCGCCTCCGGAGGATCTGGTCGAGCATTGAGGGCGGCTGCTATGCGCTCTCGAATGGTGAGGCTCGTGAACGGCAGGCACCATCAAAAGTGCTGATTGCACTGCGCGGAAATGTAAGCCTCAATGGGGCTGTCAAGGGAGGCGGACGCCATCATCGTGTCGGACCAGACAGGCGCGCAATCAGCTGTCGTGACAATCATCGATCCGTCCCGCAAGCGAGGACTGTTCGAACCTTCCGAGCTTTGGCGATATCGGGAAGTTGTGTTCTTCCTGGCCTGGCGTGATTTCAAGGTCAAATACCGGCAGACTTATCTGGGCATCCTTTGGGCAATGCTGCAGCCGCTCGTTGCTATGTCGGTCTTCAGCATCTTCTTCGGCAAGCTCGCAGGCATTTCGTCCAACGGCGCGCCATACCCGCTATTTGTTCTGTGTGGGCTTGTGCCATGGAGTTTTTTTTCGCGAGCCGTCGCCAGCATGACGGGCAGCCTCGTCAGAAACCAGGAGCTGGTGAAACGCGTCTATTTCCCGCGTCTGATCATTCCCATCTCCACGATGGCCTCATGCCTGACCGATATGCTCGTCGGCTTCGCTCTTTTGTTCGCCGCCATGCTGGCATTCGGAAGCTGGCCGGCACCACAAGCAGTCTTCTTGCCGCTGCTCGTGCTCGTAATGGCTGCGTCAGCGACTGGAGTGGGCGTGGCATTGTCGGCGATCAACGTTCGCTTTCGCGATGTGGGCTATCTGTTGCCGTTCAGCCTTCAGATACTTCTGTTCATGACCCCGATCGTGTATCCAGCCAATCTCGTCCCTCAATTGTGGCGGCCGCTCTATAGTCTGAACCCAATGGTTGGGACAGTCGAGGCCATCCGCTGGAGCGTGCTGGGCACGCCTGCGGACTGGCTCATGATCTCGATATCAACGCTCTCCTCGCTAGCCCTTCTCGTTGCCGGACTGACTATCTTCTCAAAATCCGAACGCGCGTTTCCGGACCTGATCTGAGTGATGACCGACATCGTGATCCAAGCTGCCAATCTCTCCAAGGCGTATAGACTTGGTGTGGCGAACAACAGCTTCCCCACGCTGCGAGACGCGCTCGCCAGCAAAAGGCGGGGTCTTCGCGGGGAGGCCGATACAAGCCACCGCAAAGGTGCGGACGAGCCGTTCTGGGCGTTGAAAAACGTCTCCTTCGAGGTGCACGCAGGCGAAGTCCTTGCCGTGATCGGTCCCAACGGTGCAGGAAAGAGCACCATTCTCAAGATACTGGCGAAGATCGTGGAGCCGACTTCCGGCCGCGCGACGATACATGGACGGCTGGGAGCTTTGCTGGAGGTCGGCACGGGGTTCCATGCCGAACTGACCGGCCGTGAGAACATTTATCTCAACGGGGCCATACTCGGCATGCGGCGCATCGAGATCAATTCCAAGCTTGACGAGATCGTGGATTTCTCCGGGGTCGAGCCGTTTCTCGATACGCCTGTCAAACGATACTCAAGCGGCATGTACTTGCGTCTGGCCTTCGCGATTGCCGCCCACGTCAATCCCGACATTCTGGTGGTCGATGAGGTCTTGGCAGTCGGCGATGCCACGTTCCAAAAGAAATGCATTGCCAAGGCAGCGAGCATCGCCGGGACAGGCCGCACCGTGCTGATCGTCAGTCACCAGATGCCGGTTCTGCAGCGACTTTGCACCCGCGCAATCCTTATCGACGGCGGGATGATCCAGGCGGACGGTCCGACTCAGGACGTGGTCCGGGATTATCTCCAGACGCTTGAGGCCCGCGCAGGAACCGATCTGAGTGTGCGATCCACGCGCACCGGGCGCGGCCGCCTCCGTGTGGTCGGCATCGAAGTCTTCAATGAAATGGGTCCCGTCGCGTCCGGGCAGCCGGCAACTTTTCGGCTTCAGGTTGATGGGCCGCGCGAAACATTGCAGTGCCTTGTGACTATCATTGATGATCTCGGGGATCCTGTGACCTCATTTGATAGCCGGGAGCATTCCCTGCATGACCGTCAGGGCGAAGTCTACACGGTACATGTGGACAGCCTTATGCTGAGACCAGGGCGCTACAGGATTGACGTAGCGCTGGTGGCGGACGACAGGGTGGTCGAAGACCATGTCGAGACGGCCGCTGTGTTCGATGTCATGCCCGGTTTGCTCGACGATCGACCGGTCAGCGCCCAGCCTGGCTTTGGCAATGTCAGCTTCCCGCATCGATGGGTGGTCAGGAAGTGACGCCTGTTTTCACCTAGCCACGTGCGCAAGCTGTCGCCGAATCCTGCGCCGCTGCTTTGCTGTCCACATCATGATCTTCAGGGCAAGCCGTTCGGCTTTGCTTCCGATCGTTGCAGGCGTGACATAGGGCGCGCGTGCCAGCCGCAGCGCCAATTGGAGGCGGAAATCCCGCGTTCCACTTTCCATCATATGCTCCGCGATCCAGTCCAGAAAAGCGGCGCGGGCGGGGTGTTTCCCCATCCGATCATAGAGCCCTCGCTGAGTGGCAATCGCCGAGGCCGAACTGGAATGCTGCCGGTAGCGTGCGAGAGTTACAGGAGTGATAAAGGCTGGGAATCGCAGGAACAGCTTCGCCCACAGAGCCTGGTCTTCATAGAGCTCAAAGTGCTCCTCAAAGCCACCAACCGTGCTAACCGCGCTTCTCCGCAAGAGCACGGAACAGGTACACGGAACGTGGCCGTCCTGCATCAGCAGCAGCCGACCCAAAAGCCGGGCGGGCTGATGTAAGCGTGCGGCAAGTCCATCCGTCGGCTCGACCCAGTCGGAGCGCGCTCCATCCGGGTACCACCATTTGGTCGGCCCGAAAATCATTGCGGCATCCGGGTTGGCATCGGCTGCCGCCAGGACCGTCTGCAGCATATGCGGCTCGTACAAATCATCTGCATCCAGGAAGGCAAGCAAATCGCCGCAGCTGGCCGCTATTCCGGCGTTTCTCGCTGCCGCGGCGCCACGCTTGGATCCGGGAGGCCTGCGCAGCACCTTAATTCGAGGATCGATTGCCGCGGCATCATTGGCGATCCTGATACTGTCGTCCGTCGAATTGTCGTCAACCAGCAAGAGCTCCCAATCTGCAATCGTCTGGGCCCGGACGCTGGCGATCGCTTCACCCAGATTTGACGCCGCATTGAGGAAGGGGGTTATGATCGTCACCCGCGGCACGGAAGTCATCGCTGCAGCCGTCTTACGATGCTTCGCTTGCTCGTCTTCCAGGTTTCGCGCGCGAGCACTTTCCAGATTGCGGAACGAATGCGGAAGGAGGCGCCCTGATCCGCCATCACCCCATTCAGCCATCTGAGAAACGTGATACGCGCGGCTTCGTCAGCGCCTGCCCTGGCAGAAGCGGCAGAGCAGCTTTCGACGTGCTGGCGGTATCTCGCCCAGGTCTGGCCGGACACGTAGACGGGCGCGAATGCGAGCGCCTTCGCAAAGAAGGTCTGGTCTTCGAACATCAGGCGGAAGCTGTTCTCGAATCCCCCGAGCGTTGCCAACAAACTTGAACGCATCAGGGCGTTGCAAGTTGTCGGCGTCTGGGCTTGGTTCTGCAGCAGCAGTTCCAGCAGCACGGGCGGATCGTATCGGGCGTTCGGTTCGACTCCGAGCGGGTAATAGTAGTCCGCACGACCAGCAAGCTTTGCCCAGCTATGCCAGATCAACGTCCGGCCGTAGATTAGACCGAGCGCCGGATCGTTTTCCATGATGGAGACTTGTTCGGACAGCTTTTCGGGCAGCCATGTATCGTCTGCATCGAGAAACGCGACATAGGCGCCCCGCGCCTCGGCCAGCCCGCGGTTGCGCGACGCGCTGATACCATGATTGCCCTTGTCGGGATGGGAGAGTAGTCGCACCTTGCCTGGCAAGCGCTGCGCATAGTCGCGCACGATGACAGATGAACGGTCCGTCGAGCCATCGTCGACGACGAGGAGTTCCCAGTCGGTGAAGCTTTGACCTACAACGCTGTCAATAGCTTCCCGGAGATATCTCTCGCCGTTGAACACGACGATGATTCCCGTGACGCGCGGTTCTCGGCATGCATGGTCAGCCATGGCAAAGGACCGCGCGCCGGAACTCTATCTCACCCCAATCAGCGACCGTGACCCGCGGCAGTCGGAAAGGGTCGACCCTGAGCCCAGCTTCACGCGGCAGGGTGGTTACTGCATAGTCCATGCCAGCAGATCTTACCGCTTCGGCGGTGCTGTCGTCGAAGTCTCCGAAGGGGTATGCGAATCCCGCCACCCTCCGCCCTGTAATCTCTTCGCATTGTTTGCGGCTAGCGGAGATCTCGCGTTCAAGACTGTCCCGTTTCAGCAACGGCAGGGATGGATGCGTGCAGGTGTGGGCACCGATCGAAACGCCATCGGTGTCGGCGAGATGCCGCAGCTCCGAATGAGTCATGGCGCGGTCACGCCTTCGGGGGCTGGCGTCGGTTCCTGCCCATCTTGCCAGCTGCTGCAGCGCCCTCCTCCGTTCGTGTACTCTCAACGGCTTCAGCAGTGCGTGCAAGCCGAAATGGAGCGCCGTGCGGCTGATGACGAGATTCGATTTCGCGCGCGTGGCGTCCTCCGTCACCAGCCAATCATAGTTTCGGCCTGCGATCTGGATCGCGAGCCTCTCCGGGAGAGCAGGCGTTTCCAAAGTGATGCGCGACAGAATATCCCACCAGAACACTGAGGGGTCGCTGAGCGCGTGGGTAGTGACGAAGACGGTCACAGGAGCGTTCATGCGTAGCATGACCGGCACGGCATTTTGCACGACATCCGCATAACCGTCGTCAAAGGTAACTGCCACGGCATTTCTCGCTGGCTTTCCGTCCCGAAGCCGTTGTGCCAGCCATTGCAAGGGAACAATATCGCGCGCCTTTGTCAGGATTTCGATTTGGCGTGCGAAATTTTGTGGCGAGACCGAGAGTTCCCAAGGATCGACGCGTGGTTCTCCGACGCGATGATACATCAGCACGAGCGGCCGGTTGTAACCGGCAAGCAATCGGCCCCGTCGCAGGAGCTTGCTAAGAGCTTGACGCACTGTCACGCCGCTCATCGCCTGAAAGCGCGCGCGGCGACAATCACCGGGCAACATGGGTCATGCACATCGAGCATTGCCGAATTCAGCTCATGCTCCGCCAAGCCATAGAGAAACCCGGTAGCCGAATAGGCGTTTCCATAGTGGCGGACTTCGACATTCTCCACCCCGAACCTGTCTGAGAGAAGCCGGCCCAGTGCCGCCGGGGTTATCGACCAGAACCAGCTCTCGCCCCATTCTCCTCGGTCAATCGGGCTTACCCAAGGGACCGTGACCAGAAGCACGCCTCCCGGTTTCAGCATCCGCCATAGGGTTGCAACCGCGACAGGCATGTTGAAAAGGAGGTGCAGTGTCTGGGTGAGCACGATGCAGTCAAATGTCTCGGGCGGCAGGTCGTCGCCGTTGGCCAGATCGCCCACGAAGGTTGTCAGCGGGTGACCTTCATATCGGTTTAGAACGTCGCTCCTGGCAACTCGACTGCCTCCGAAGCGGGTCGTATAGGCGTTGTCCCCGATCTCCAGAACCCTGCCGGATATGTTCAGCGAACATGATGCGAGGAAAGTCTCGACATAGCGGCGGTCCACTGGCTTGCCGCGATCAAAACCGAAATTTGTACTGAAGGGCAGCGGGCGGCTGAGGTCACCGAACCGGACGCCTGAGCGGCGCCGACTTGACCAACCCTTGAAACGCTGCCGCAGCATCATGGTGGTCTGCAATGGTGCTGCGAGCGAAACGGCAATGGTGTTCAGGAACTGACCGCCGAGCGAAGAACGGGATCGAACCGCTGTACTAAGCTGTCCCAGTTGCATGTGCGCATAATAGCGTTTCCAATTTTCGACGCCCTGATGGTAGGCGGCCGTCCAGTCTGGATTGGTCCGCGCACGATTCCTCTGCCGGCCAAGGACTTTTAGCGCCGCGCGCAACATCATCGGATTGCTGTTGGACATATTCGTTGCGTGCCTGCGGTAATCTGCGAGACACTCCGGGGTGCATGCGGCCTTGTTTGCCCGAGACAGGCGAAGGTAGACGTCGTAGTCCTCGCAAGCCCGCAGGGATCGGTCAAATCCGCCAGCGGCATCCAATGTGCTACGCCGATAGAGCACTGTCGCATGCATTCCAATCAGGTTGCCGGTCAAGAATCCGGCATACGGGTCCTCTCCCACCGGCCTCAGCGGAACTGAATTCCTGACTGCGCCGGCCTCATCGATGTAGCAATAGGCTCCATAGACCAAGGCGCAATCCGGACTGTCATGGAACAAAGCAAGATTGGTAGCGAGCGCCGTCGGGCGCAGCCTGTCATCGGCATCCAGGAACGCGATGAATTCGCCACGTGCTGCCTTCATTCCCGTATTGCGGGCAGCGGCTAAACCCTGGTTTTCTTGGCGGATGTAGTGGACGTCGACATACCGGCGAACAACATTTTCGGGATTGTCGAACGAACCATCGTCCACAACGATGATCTCATCGGGCCGCACGCTCTGGTTCCGGACACTGTCGATCGCTTCCGCGAGAAATCGAGCATGGTTATAGGTCGTAATGACAACCGAGACACAGGCTGCGGCGGGTCTGACGGTCATCTTTCGCCCACTTGGCTCTGCGCAGTCGGGTAGCCGGCAAAGGTTAGCCATGCGACTGAGCGCCGACATGCCTCCTCGAAGCCGACCACCGGCTGGTATCCGAGCTCGCGCTCGGCCTTGGCCGACGGGAGTTTCACCCGACACCGGTGCAACAGCGCACGTTCTTCAGATACCTTGATCTTTGGAGCCATAGGCGGCCTCTGATCGAGCCCTGATTTCCGCCACTCGGCATAGCCTACCTTTAGTCCGCTACGAACGGGTCTCGGGAGGCTTCGGACAAGCCGCCGGTAAAGGTCGCCATCTCTCAGCCATTGTGTCCAGTTCGGCGCGAATGACAATGGCGCGGAAACCGAAATCGCAGCCAGGTCGAAGCCCAATGCCTCGGCGATCGGGCGGCAAAGATCTGCCCAACTTATCCTTTCGCGGTCCCCGACCAGATAGGTTCGCCCAGCCGCCTCGGGCACTTCGATGGCAAGCTTGATCGCATGAACGACATTGTCGACATAAGCGCTGTTGCAGATGCCATGGCCGCCATCCACCAGATAGGCAGAGCCGTCGAGGAGATCGTTGGCGAAGCCCCCCGTCCAGCTGGAGCGCGGGCCAAAGACAATTCCGGGCCGCAGTACCACCACCTGGACTGCACCGTCCCGTGACAATTCCCCGAGACGACGTTCAGCACGAACCTTGGCATTGTTGTACTCGACCGTCTGGCCGTCGTGCAGCGCGCTCGTTTCGTCCGTTCCGGGCGGCGGCGATTGGCCATGAACGGATGCGCTACTGAGGTAGACCAGGCGAACGACGCCCGCAGCGGCGGCGGCACGATAGACAGGCTCGACGGCATCGACGATCGTGCGACTATCACCGGCAACTGCATGAACAACGGACTGACAGCCAAGAAGGGCCGCAGTAAGAGCCGGAACGTCATGCGCGTCCGCCACCCTTCCATCGATCGCAAAGCGGGACAGGCTGGCGAAAGCACTCGGCCTGCGAACGATCGGCCTCACCTCAGCCCAGCCGGAAAGATGCAGCAACTCCACTGTCCGGCAACCTATGAAGCCGTTGGCGCCAAGCACGGCAACAGTGCCGGTCATTGTCTGGTCTCGGCGGAAGCAATGACGTGGCGAAAGTCTTCTGCTCCGAGCCAAGGCATGTCCAGCCGTTTCCGTCTGGCATAGCATTCCTCGATTCGCTTGAGCACGTTGCGCCCCGCTGTGGCTGACCCGGAAAGGAGGGTTCCATTTCGGACCGTGTCGACCAAGTCCGAAATCTGATCGCAGAACGCATCGACGAAATCGCGCGACCGGTCGTCGGTGTTGGTGAAGGAGGCGGTGGCTGCCGTGCGGCATCCTTTCAAGGCGATCTCTACAAGCTCAGTCTCATTGACTGCCCAAGAAATCGAGCCACGTTCGCCCTCAAGACGGTAAAGGTTCGGACGAGCCCAATCACGGCTCAGCCGGACCGTTGCCTCGAAGCCGCCAAAACCTAACCGGACAAGGCAGTTCGCCTCGACGCCGCCCATTGCGTCATCGGCGTAGTGGATTTCATGGGGCTCTCCGAACCACCAGGTCAGGAGGTCAAGGCAATGCGTGCCTATGTCCTGAAGCACGCCACCGCCGGATTCCGCGCGGCTGAAATAGCTCGTCGAAGCGACAGGCCACTGGAAAGGGCCACCCTCAAAACAACAGACACCTTGAATTTTTCCGATCAATCCGCCCTCGACCATGGCCTTTATCGATCGGGTGGCAGGGAACTGCCTTCTGACGAGGCCTGTTGCCACATGCAGATTGTTGGCTGCCGCTACCGCCAGGATAAGTTCTGCGTCGGAGCTGCTCGTGGCCATCGGCTTCTCGCATAGAACATGCATGCCGGCCCGCAACGCCTGCATCGACTGATCAAGATGGTATCGAGGCGGGGAAGCGATGATCGCCACATCGGCGCCCACAGCCAGAAGGCCGTCGAAACTGGCTGCAACCTTCGCTCCGGGCAGCCGCGCCTGTACGACCGCGGCGGATTTCGCTTCGGGATCAAAGATGGCTGCGACTGCGATCTGGCCTCTGCCTTGAAGGCGCGACAGCGCTTCCGCATAGTAGAGCTTCGTGACGGCGCCACATCCGGCCAAAACGAGACGGACAGGCTCACCTTGCCGCAGCCGTGCCGGCTGCCGTTGCACAGTTTCAATTTGGGCGGACAATCTCGCCTCCCTGCTTCGCAACGAGCCACAGCATACGTCCAATTGTCTTGAGCGACGGATCGAGGTGGAAGGCTTCACTCATTTGCGCGAGGCATCCAGCCCAATCACCAGAGCCAAGCAGCCGCCGTCCGGTTTCGAGAGCGCTTTGCGAATAAGTCCGCCGAGCCGATGCGGCGACATCGTCCGCGAGTTCGCTTGGAAGATAGCTCTTGAAAATATCAATCGCCATTCGCGTGTAGGCCATGTCCGCGGCATTCCGGATATGGCGCCCTGTGTTCGATTGCGGGTGCATCCGATAAAGCGCAAGGGCTTGCGGTTCGTACCAGACAGGAAAACGAGAAGCGATGCGTATCCACATCTCCCAGTCTTCGCTGCATTTCAGCCGCCGGTCGAAGCCGCCGAGTTCTTCGTAGACCGCGCGTCGGACCGCGATGGACGGCGTCATGATGCGCTGTTCGAGCGCCAATCGGACCACCGCATTCTCAAGCCTTCCGGAGATTGACTGCATTGCAGGTTCGATTGACAACTCCTGTCCGTGGGCGTCCATGAAGACCGTCCGGCAGAACGCCGCTCCTACTCTCGGATCCGCATCGAAACCCCGACCGAGCAATTCGTAAAATTCTGGTCGGACGGCATCGTCGCCGTGCAGGAGATGGACAAGTTCCCCCTGGGCTCGGCTCAGACAGGTATGGAAGTTGCCGATGTGGCCGAGGTTTTGCGGCTGGCGGAAAAAGCCGACACGCCTTCCCCCGATTTCGTTCACGACTTTTTGCGGATCGTCGGACGAACAATCGTCAACCACTTCGATCTGCATATGAGCCGGGTCAGGGGCTTGCGCGAGCACGCTTTGCAGCGTTGAGGCAAGAAAGCGGGCGCTATTATAGACGGGGATCATCACCGACCACTTCGGACGAACAGCCGCCTGTGGCAATGACGGGACCGGATCGCGATTCTCGAAGTTGCGGAAAGCCGTCATCTCCCGAGCACCGAGGATTTCAGCAGGAGCAGTGCCAACCGCGCGATATCGCGTTTCGGCACGTTGTTTCCGCCAGTGCCGCTTCGCAGCAATCGTAGGAAGCACGATCTGGCCGACGGCAAGTCACCTCCGTTCAGATACTGCTTCGACCATTCGTAAAAGTAGCGGGAACAGCCGCCACGGGCAAACTGTGCCCCACGGGCATCCATGACATTCGCCATTCGCCGGTAGAATCCCTCGATCGCATCAAGCCTGAGCGGGCTTGGCAGCGCCGATACAAGCCCACCCGGGTGCAGACGATAGATACCTGCCACCTCGTCGACAAAGGCGAGGTCTGCTGTCTTTGCGCAATGCACATACAGCGGCCAATCAGTAATCGGAAAGAAATCTGCATACCAAGACGGTACATCCCGAACGCACGCGGTTCGCATCATACCGCCGCAAGTGGCGAAGGGATTGCCTTCCCAAATTTCCCTTTGTGTGATTAAGGGCTTCTGATCCCGTGGCGTCCACCGCCGCGACGTGATCTCGTCGCCGTGCGCCACGAGCGCATTGTAAAATATGGCCGAGAGCTCAGGATGCGCGTCAAGATGGGCCACCTGATCTCGCAGCTTGGTCTTGGATGTCCACAGGTCGTCGCCATCAAGGATCGAGACATAGCGCCCGCGCGCAACCCGGAGTCCTCTCGCAACGACCTCGTTGGATCTCAAATTGCTGCCAGAATAGATCGCCGATAGTCTTTCGGGATAATCGGATACATACCGCTCCACGATCTCCCGGGTACCGTCGGTCGAAAAATCTTCGCTGATCAGGATCTCGACACCGGATTCCGTATCTTGCATGAGAACGCTGTCGATCGCTGCCGCTACGTAGCGAGCGTGATTGTAGGTGACAATGAGCACGGTCACACTGACCGTCGGTTCATTCACTGTCCGCTCAAAAGTGCATTCTGCCCTCTGAGCCAAATTGCGGCCCGACGACATCTGCTCTTCCGACAGCAGCAGCTTCTTCATTCCAAGCCTCTAAGGAGAAACGGGCTGTCTGAGCCGCTGCCCTCTTGGGGCATTGCAAAGGTTCCTCGTTCGGGATGCTGCGCCAAATAGCCTCCGCAGGGTCCAAGTTTGCTGTCCATTGCAGCCAGATTGTTGAGCAAGGCACGGTAATCGGTATTCTCGCCGCGATCGAAAAGCTCATCGACAGCGTAGTCCCAGAACGGTTTCCCGATCCCCGAGCTGCGGCCTTCGCGTTCCAGTTTGGTTCCTTGCTTCGCCTTGCGCCGGAAAATGGCAAGCGTCGCACCGACGACTTTCGCGAACTGCGAGGGCGATCGCCAGAGCACTCTGGCGAAGTTCATGCCGACGGCAGCAAAGCGGCGCCTTTTAAGCCCGAGCCTGGCGATCTCGACATCGTTACGGAACATCACATCCGATAGGATCGGGCTCACCATCTCGCTGCAGCGAGCAAAGAGGCTCTCGAGCACCATCCGACGCGAGATGAGCATTCGGACGAAATCTTGCGACATGGCTCCTGGCGTTCGGCGGTATCCGACCAAGTGCTCCTTGACGACATCGAATCGGTATTTCGAGGCGATACTCAATTGGAGGAAGAAGTCCTCACAACCCTCCGCACCGTTTTCGCGCAGTCGCGAGGAATAGCCACCCATTTCGAGTAAGACATCGCGCCGGAACATTGCCGAACTTCCGTGACCGATAAAGTTCTGTCCGAGATGCTGCATGAATACCCATCCGTGCGGGTGCATGCGCTTAGGCGTAATGATCGCCTTATCATCGGCATCGATCGTCCGGTAAAGCGTATAGACAAGCCCAACATCATTGCCTGCTGCAGCGAAAACACGCAGCTGCTTTTCGAGTTTGGTTGGGTGCCAGAGATCGTCGGCGTCTATAGGAGCTATATAGATGCCTTTGCTTGCACGTATCCCCGTATTCCGCGCCGACGCGACGCCACTGTTCTTCTGTTGTAGCAACTTGATACGCGGATCGTCATTGGATAGTCGGCGGACAATTGATGCAGTTTCATCAATCGAACCGTCGTCAACGACTATTATTTCGATGTTTCTGTATGTCTGGTTTATCACCGACGCCAAGGTGCGTTCGATAAATTGTTCTGCGTTGTAGGCAGGGATAATGACAGCCACGAATGCGTGAGTAGGACATTGTGAGTTGCTCGTAGAACAACTCCCCTTGGTGCGGCCACTTCCCTTCACTGTCACCCGGCCTCTGAGCTCTGCATGTACTGCTAAACGGCTGTTGTCCGGCTCACTAACATTTTGGGCCACGCACACTGGACGGCCCTCGCCCGGCCTTCTTAGGTGGCCGATCCATTCTCTTTGTGCCACAGCCCATAGCGTATTTTCCTTTCGCCCCTGACCGACTTGGGGTTCGAAAACTCACGCAATAGCCCACGCTGCACCCTGACTAAGTGACCCAAAATGATCTCGCCCGTGCGTAGAGCCGCCCACGCAGAGTGGCGGATCCGAGAGTATCTGCTGTTCCTGCAATCTATGCCCCTGGATGGCGAGTAGATAGATCGTCAAAAGCGGTACCCGTTAAGGAAAATTCGCGACCGTTTCGGGATGCCCCGAGAATAAACGCTCTCTTTGCTGCGCGCGTTCACGAATGTCACGAGCTGACTGAATCGCACCCAAGGCTGCGGAAATTCGCGTTCCATCTGGAGTTCGCCCCTGGGACCGGACAAATTGAACAAGCAGAATTGACTTGGAAGCCGGGCTTTCGAAGGATGGAAGCGATGGTGACTTATCGCACGCACAGCATCGAGTTCAAACGTCAAGTAGTGCAGGAGTTCCTCTCTGGCGAGACGCTGCATGGTCTCGCCAGGCGGCACGAACTGCCGCGTAAACCTGATCCGCATCTGGGTCCTGAATTACGAGGCCGGCTCCTTCGACGAGACGTGGCGGCGGCTGACACGATGCAGACGTATGAGCGCGGATCGCAGCGTTGGAGCGGCTGGTAGGCCGACAAGCCTTGGATCGAGTTTCCAAAGGGCTCTGAAAAGCGTGCCACGTCCCAGAGGCGGGACTACATCCGCCTTCGGCGGCAGGACATCGCCGTATATGTCACGACCTTTGCCGGGAAGAATGCTTGCGAATCGCTGCGGAGATCGCCGCCAGGCCACCCCGCAGTTCGTCCTCAAGAGGATAGAGGAAGCCGATACGCATGTGGTTGCGCGGCATCTCGAACCAGTGGCCCGGACCGACATAGGTGCCATAGCTTTCCAGCAGGTCGGCGTAAAAGTCGTCGAAATCGAATCCCGGACCATGACGGAAACGGGGGAAGCAGACCACGCCGCCCTGGGGCTCGACCCATTCGATCAGCTCGTCGCTCTCAATCCAATCGCGCATGATGGCAAGGCGTCCGGCCAGCACTGGCGCCTGCGCGGCGAGGAAGGCGTCGCGGCCTTCCAGGATGCGGGCGCCGATCCACTCGTCGACGACGCTGCCGCAGATGCCGATCTGCTCCTTCGCCGCCAGGAAGCGCTCCATCAAGTGCACGTCGCGCGTCATGATCCAGCCCATGCGGATGCCCGGCGCGCCGTAAGCCTTGGACAGCGAAGCCACACTGATCGCGGCGGGGCTGAGCGAGGCGGCGGGGGGCAGCATCTCGCCATGGGTCAGGTCGCGGTAGGTTTCGTCCACCAGTAGCCTGCATCCCGCCTTTTCGACCAAGGCGATCAGCGCCTCCAGTTGAGGGCGGCCGATCATCGTGCCGGTTGGGTTATGCGGGCAGGTGATGCTGACATAGCGGGTGTTCGGGCGCAGAGCGCTGGCGACGGCATCGATGTCGAGGCCGAACCGATCGTCGAATTTGAGGTCGATAAAGGTGATGCCGCAGCCGATGGCGCGCGGCGTCTCGATGTTAGTGGCATAGTTCGGCCGCACCACGACAAGATGGTCGTCGCGCGATAGAAGCGTGGTGGCGATGATGAACAGCGCGCCAGCGGCGCCGGCGGCCACCAAAACGTCGTTGGGGCCGAGGCCCTTGCCCTGCGCGGCTATCAACGCCCGAAGCTCAGGGTCGCCGCGATGCTCGCCATAGGGCAGCAGCAGGTCAGGGACGGAGAGATGGAAATCGGACAGCTTACGGTCTCGTACGGAGCTTTCCGACAGGTTGAAGCGAATGCGGTCATAGCCGTATTCCTCCGGTGATTCCTTCTCGATCACCATGCGTGCGTAGTCCATGCTTTCCCCCGTCAGGCTGCCAGCCGGGCGACGGCCAAAACGGCCTGGTCGACCTCGTCTGCTGTGGTGTAATGCGATAGGCCGAGCCGAGCGACTCCGCCTTGCTCGCGCAGACCGAGCAGGCCGGAGGCTTCATAAGCGTAGAAATCGCCGGCCCAGCCGAAGATGTTTTCGCCCGCCAGCGCGGCTGCGATCTCCTGCGGCGACCTCTTGGCCAGCCGGAAGCTGAAGGTGGGCACACGGGCGTCCAGCCGGTTGCGGCTGGCGATGCCGCAGAGCTTGAAACCGGGAATGCCGGCAACACCCGCCAGGAACCGGTCCATCAGTCCGGCTTCGTAGTCGGTCGCCGCCTCCAATCCCGCCACGATGCGCTGGCGCAGCGGCGCGGCAACGTCGACGCCGGCGCACTGCTCGCCGAGCCAAGCGATGTGCTCGATCGCCGCCTGCGTGCCGGCCTGCGCCTCGAAGGAGGGAGTGCCGGGGGTGTGGCGCCACGGCATGTCGAAGGAGGCGGGCCGCACCTTGAGCGGCGTGAGCCGGTCGCGCAGCTCCGGCCGTATATACATGACCCCGGCGTGCGGACCGAAGAACTTGTAGGCAGAGCATGCGAGCAGGTCGCAGCCGATCGCCGACACGTCGAGGGCCAAATGCGGCGCCGACTGCACGGCATCGACCATGGTGACGGCGCCGGCAGCTTTACCAGCAGCCACGATACGGGCAACGTCGTTGACGGTGCCGAAGATGTTGCTCGCGTGATTGCAGGCAACCAGACGCGTGCGCGGGCCGATCAGTTCGTCCAGCATGTCGTAGCGATATTCGAAGGTTTCGGTATCGAACTCGAGCCAGCGGACGGTGACGCCACGTTCCTCGGCTGCGATGATCCACGGGCCGACATTGCCATCATGATCCATGCGGGTAAGCACGATCTCGTCGCCCGGTTTCCAGTCGCGTGCCACCATGCGCGAAAAATGGAAGATCAGCGAGGTGCTGTTGAGGCCGAAGACGATCTCGTCCGGCTGTGCACCGAGCAAGGCGGCCGCCGCTGCATGCGCTCCCACCAAGATGCGGTCGCTATCACGCGAGGTGTGGAAGGCACCGCCCTCGTTGGCGCAGCTTCGCAGCATCACCTCGCTCATGCGCTCGACCACGCGTGCCGGTACTTGCGAGCCGCCCGGCGCGTCGAGATAGATACGTGGCTTGCCGTCGTCGGTGATCGCCAGCGCCGGGAAGGCCCCGCGCACCGCCTCGATGTCCCATCGTCCAGTCGTCATGGAATTCCCTTTCAGGTCGGTCGCACCGCCGCGATCGCGGCCGTCAGTTCGTCGTAGTCGAAATTCCCGCCGCACAGCACGATCGCATTGACTTGGCCGCGGTACCGTTCCGGGTGCTTCATCAGCCCTGCCAGCGCTAGGCCGGCTGCACCCTCGACCAATAGATGCTCTTCGATCGCGAGACGGGCGAGCGCGCCGGCGATCTCGGCTTCGGAACAGATGACCACATCGTCAACGACCGACCGGGCGCGGCCGAGCGTGACTGAATCCTCATCCATGCCGCCGGCGACGCCGTCGGCCAACGTCGGCAAGTGCTCGACATCGATCACCTTGCCCGCTTCCATCGACGCTGCCAGCGCCATGCTGTTGGCGGCCGCGCAGCCGATGATCCGCGTGCGCGGACTGAAGGCCTTCATCACGGCGCCGATGCCGCCGATCAACCCGCCGCCGCCCATGGCGATGAAGACATTGTCGATACGCGAATGCTCTTCCAGCAGTTCGAGCCCGATCGTGCCCTGGCCAGCAACAACGTCGGGATCGTTGTACGGAGATACGTAGACGAGTCCCTTCTCCTCGCCCAGGCGGCGCGCGTGCGCCTCGGACTGGCCGCTTTCGTCGCCATGCAGGATCACGTCGACGCCAAAGGACCGTATGCGCGCCAGTTTGGCCTTCGTGACATTGTGCGGAAGCACGACCGACAATTTTCGGAACAGGCGCGACGCCGCGAAGCTGGAGGCTATGCCGTGGTTGCCGGACGAGGCGGTGACGAACGGCCGGCCCCCGGTCGCATCGTCCATCGCGGTCAGCTTCGAGAAGGCGCCTCGCGCCTTGAAGGAGTTGGTGAACTGGAAATTTTCGCATTTGAACAAAACGGTGCTACCGATCGCGTCGCCGACGGCGGACGCGCCCAGCAGCGGCGTCTTCGCGATGTGGCCGCGGATGCGGGCATGCGCCCGCACGGACCGCGCGGCAGCGGCGGCGATGTCACCTTCGTTCGACATGGTTCTGTCCTGGGTCAAGAGTTTGCGGCTGTGCCGGCGCTCGCGAGGATGGCGCTGGCGATTGCCGCGTCCTCTGCGCCGAGGCCGGTCAGGTCGGCGATGCTGATGTCACCAGGCTTGCGCGTCAATGAGCCAGTCCGCAGCGATACGCCGATCTCACCGATCCGCTCTGGCTCGACGAGGCCGGCCGCGATGGCATGAGCGAACTCGCCATGGTCGATGCTCTGCAGGGCCGAATCGGCGAGCAACGTGTTGGCGCGCGCGACCAGCGTATTCTCCAATTCCTGTTTGCCGGGCGCATCGGCTCCGATGGCTGTAATGTGCGTGCCGGGCGCGATCCATTCAGCGCGCACCAGCGGCGCGGTCGCGGGCGTCGTGGTGACAATCACTTGTGAATCGGAACAAAGGTCGGCGAGCGAGCCGACTGGCGATACCTGGAGGCCAAGGTCGGCCACGTCGGCGGCGAAGCGTCCCGCCGCCGCTGGCGAGCGGCCCCATACCGCGACCGAAAGCGGCTCGCCGTGAGCCAGCGCTCGCAGCGCGCGTAACTGCATGCGTGCCTGGGTTCCGGTGCCGACGATGCCGAGGCGCGTCGCGCCCTTGGGCCAGCACAGCCGGGTCGCCAGCGCGCCGGCATAGCCAGTGCGCCAGTCGGTCAGCATGCCTTGGTCGAACAGCAGCGCTACCGGTTCGCCTGTCGTGGCCGACAGCGCCACCATCATGCCGTTGCCGCTTGGAAGGCCCTTGGTCGGATTGTCGTAGAACCCAGTCGCGACTTTGACGACGAAGATCGACGCGCCCGATACATGGGCGCATTTCACATGGCAATCGCCGTTCGCCGCCGCGAATCCCATGTGGACGACGGGCGGCTGCTGGACTGCCCCGGCGCTGTAGGCGACGAGGCTTTCGCGAACGGCCGCAATACCGGCGGCGTGGTCGAGCCGCCGCAGGATCTCCGCCCGGTCGAAGATGAGCGGCATGTTTGCGGCTGGCCTAGCCATGGTCGTTCCGTTCAGGCCGCCGAGCGGGCAAGGCCGCGCAGGAAGAGCTGCACACGTTCCAACCCGCCTTCCAGGACATGCGCCGGCGCGCCGATGCCGACGCGGAAATAGCCGTCCATGCCGTAGACGTCGCCCGGCGCGACAAGCACGCCCTGCTCGTCCTTGACGCGATGCGCCAGCTCGGTCGAATTTATCGGCAAGTGATAGCGCACGAATGCCATGCCGCCTGCCTGCGGCGGCGCCAGCGAGACCAGCCCCTCGTTGGCGCGGACCCAGCGCACCATCATGTCGACATTGCGTGACAGGAGGTCCCGGCTGCGGTCGAGGATCGCCTTGCGGCGCGCCGGCTGCAACACCATCGACGCGACCAGTTCGCTGACCGCGCCGGTAGTGATGGAGGTATAGTCCTTGCGCTGCCAGGAGGCATAGATCTCGGCAGCGGGGCCGACCAGCCAGCCGATGCGCAGGCCCGGCATCGCCATCGCCTTCGACAAGCCGCTGGTGACGATGGCTTTCTCATAAAGGTCGACGCTGCTCGGCGGCTCGAGGGTACCGTATTCGGCTCCCTTGTAGACCTCGTCCGTATGTAGCCAGATGCCGTTGGTGCGTGCGATGGCCACAATTTCCCCGAGCAGGTCCGCCGGCACCACGCGTCCGGTCGGATTGTTGGGCGTGCAGAGCGTGATGACCTTGGTGCGGGGCGAAATCGCCGCGCGGATGTCGGCCGGATCGGGCAGCCAGCCCAGTTCCTCGCGCAGCGGCACATCACGTACCACCGCGCCGAGCGCCTTCGCCCATCCCCTGATCTGCAGGTAGTTGGGGACGACGACGATGATCTCGTCGCCCGGCTCCAGCAGCGTCATCGCCATCAGAAAATTGGCTTCGGCCGAGCCGTTGGTGACCATCACCTCGTCGGCCGTACGATTCTTGTATGTGGCCGCGATCGCCTCGCGAAGGACGACGGCACCGTTCGTCCAGCCGTAACCGAGTTCGGCGGCAAGCACCTTTTCGCGTTCCTCCGGGCTCAGCAGTTCGTTGAGCGAATAGGGGTGTACCCCGCTATCGGAGAGGTTGTACTCGACGATGTTCTCGTAGAGCGACTGGATGCGTTCGAGGGTGAATTCTTCGATCTGCATGTGTGTACGATTCCTCTTCTTCAGGAAGCCGCGCGGGCCGGTGAGGTCGCGTTGGCCAGGATGCCTAGCACAGTTCTGTGCAACTCAGGTGTGGCGCTGGCCACGACGGAACGGCGGCCGGAACGGATCGTCAGCTCGCCGCCCTGCCAGTCGGTCATGACGCCACCGGCGTTACGCACGATCGGGATCAGTGCGCAATAATCGAAGGCGTCCAGCCCCCCGTCCACATTGATGTCCAGCGCGCCGTCGGCGACGCGGCCATAGGCATGGCAACCGCCGCCATAGACGCTCCAGCGCACCTGGCGGCGCAGCCTCTTGTAGGCGGCCGTATCCTTGTCGTCGAAGGATTCCGGGTTGCCGTTGCCGACAAGGGCCTCGCTAAGGTCCTGGCAGGCGCGCGTGCGTACGGGCTTGCCGTTGAGGGTGGTCGGCGAACCGTCGGCGCCCAGCCAGCGCTCGTTGGTGACGGGATTGTCGATGACCCCGAGCATGGGAACGCCGTTGCGGGCCAGCGCGATCAGCGTGCCGAAGGTCGGAATGCCGGTGATGAAGGCTTTGGTGCCGTCGATCGGATCGATGACCCAGACCCATTCCGCGTCGAGGCCGACGGACCCAAATTCCTCGCCGAGGATGCCGTGGTCGGGATACGCCTCCTGGATGCGCGCGCGCAGCCTCTCCTCGACCTCCCGGTCTACCGCGGTGACAGGGCTTGCATCGCCCTTGGAAACGAAGCCGTGTTGCTCGCTGAGCGCTTCCTGGATTGTCGCCCGGCTGACGTCTGCCAGCGAACCGGCGAAAGCCGTAAAGGTCTTGGGGTCAGATGCCGGCATTGTCGGCTCCCTCTATGAGTGGGGTTGCGGGTTCGTCCAGAGGACGCGTGTGTCGTGAAAGCCTGTATTCGAGGGCGCGCAACGCCGTGGTGAGCACGTAGGTAATGGTGAGGTAGATAAGCGCCGCGGTGATGAAGAGCTCATAGGGCGCGAAGGTGCGGGCGACGATCGTGTTGGCGGCGCCGGTCAGCTCCATGACGGTGATGGTCGAGGCGAGTGATGTGGATTTCAGCATGCTGACCACCTCGTTGCCGTAAGCCGGCAGGGCGATGCGGAAGGCGCCCGGCAGGATGATCGTGCGGTAGGTCAACGCCGTCGACATGCCGCAGGCACGCGCCGCCTCGATCTCACCGGCTGGCACCGCCTCGATGGCGCCGCGCAGGATGTAGGCGGTGTAGGCGGCCGTGTTCAGGCTGAAGGTCAGAATGGCGCACACCCAGGCCTGGCGCAGATATGGCCACAGAAAGCTGTCGCGAACGACCTCGAGCTGGGCGAGACCGTAATAGACAAGGAATATCTGGACCAGGAGCGGCGTGCCGCGGAAGAAGTAAATGTACCAGTGCAGCAGGAGGCGCACCGGCGCCGGGCCGCTGACGCGCAGGATGGCGACGGGAAGTGCCACCGCCATGCCGCAGAAGAGTGAGGCGACGAGCAGTTCGATCGTCGTGACGGTGGCCGACAGCAGCGCCGGCAAGCTCTCGACCATAAGCTCGAAGTTCATCGCGCCAGCTTCCTCTCGCCGCGCGTCGCACGCCGTTCCAGCGCGTCGACAATCGAGGTGTTCAGTATGGTGAGCAGGAGGTAGATCAGCGCCGCGGCGAGGTAGAAGCGGAAGGGTTCGCCATTGACCTGCGTCGCCATGGTGGAGATGCGCATCAGCTCCTCCAGCCCGACGATGGAGATAAGCGACGTGTCCTTGATGAGCGAGATCCAGTTGTTGCCGAGGCCGGGCAGCGCGTAGCGCCACATCAGCGGCAGGCGGATGTGGATGAAGCTGGTCGCGGCCGACATGCCGAAGGCATCTGCCGCCTCGATCTCGCCCTTGGGAATGGCGAGATAGGCGCCGCGCAGCACCTCGGCCGCGTAGCCGCCGAAGACCAGGCTGAGCGCGAAGACGCCGGCCGGCATCGCCGGCACTTCGAGAAAGTGGATGCTGGGGTCAATCATCTTCGCCAAGCCGGTCAGGGCCACCGTGCCGCCGAAATAGGCGATGAGGATGATGAGGAGTTCGGGCGTGCCGCGCACGACCAGAGTGAAGCCCCGGCCGATGGCGCGCAGCACACAGTTCGAGGAGAGCTGTGCCAGCGCGCCGAGAATGCCCCAAACGAGGCCGACCGCCAGCGACAGCAGCGCGACCTCGACGGTGGTCATGAGCCCGCTCGCGACCTCCAAACCCCATCCCTGGAAAATGTCCATCTGCCGCTCCTGCGGTGGCAAGAAGAAAGACGCCGGCCATCGGGTGAAATGGCCGGCGATGAACCGTACGGCTCGGCCTAGTTCGATGCCGGCAGCACGCTGAACGACCAGTACTTGTCGTTGATGGTCTTGAACGTGCCGTCGTCGATCATGGCCTTCATCGCCTTGTCGAGCTCGTCGCGAAGGCCGGCATCGTCCTTGCGCATGCCGATGCCCACGCCTGGCCCGAAATACTTCACGTCCTTGATCTCCGGACCGATGAATTTGTAACCCTTGCCTCGGTCCTTGTTGAGGAAGTCGTTGGCGAGCTTGATCGGGCCGGCGAAGACGAGATCGGTCCGCTTGGAGGTCAGGTCGAGCAGCATGTTGTCGGCCGTGTCGTAGAGCTGGATCGTGGCCTCAGGAAAGTTGTCTCGCATGTAGTTCTCGTAAGTTGAGGCACGCTCGATCCCGATGGTCTTGCCCTTGAGACCATCGGGGTTGGGCTTGCCGTCGTCCGTCAGCGGCTTGGCATCGCTTCCGTCCGGACCGACGAACCGGGCGGTGGAGGAGCGGTACGGGATCGAAAAGTCGATGCTCTTCTTGCGCTCGTCGGTGATCGACATCGACGCGGCGAGAAGATCGAACTTGCCGGCGACAAGGCCCGGAATAAGCGAATCGAAAGGCATGCAGACAAAGGAGGCGTCGGCGCCGAGGCGCTTGACAACTTCCTTCGCGACATCGATGTCGAAGCCGCGCAACTCGCCGTTCGCGTCCTTGTAGTTGAACGGCGGGTATGTGCATTCACTGCCGACGCGCAGGTCGCGCGCCGAGACCTGCGCGGCGAAGGCGGCGAGGCCGGCCGCAAGCATCAAGACAAGTTTTTTCATCATGTTCCCCTGTTGTTTGTCCTGTTCAAAGAACGCGCTGCAGGAAGGCCCGGCAGCGCGCCGATTGCGGATCGCCGAGAACCTGTCCCGGCGGGCCGCGCTCCTCCACCATGCCCTGGTGGAGAAAGAGCACCTCGCGCGAGATCTCGCGCGCGAAACCTATTTCATGGGTGACGACGATCATCGTGCGTCCTTCTTCGGCGAGCGTGCGCATGACCGAGAGCACCTCGCCGACCAGTTCCGGGTCGAGCGCGGAGGTCGGCTCGTCGAACAGCATCAGCTTCGGCTCCATCGCCAGCGCGCGGGCGATGCCGACGCGCTGCTGCTGGCCGCCGGAAATATGCGCGGGGTAGTGGTCGCGCTTCTCGAACAGCCCGACCTTGGCGAGATAGGCCCCGGCTCGCTGCCGGGCCTCCTGTTTGGACAGGCCGAGCACCTTCATCGGTGCAAGCATCACGTTGTCGAGCACGGTGCGCTGGCTCCACAGATTGAAGCTCTGGAAGACCATGCCGATGCGGCTGCGGATGCGATTGATCTGGCGCGCATTCAGCTTCGCGCGCCCCGAACTGCGATCCAGCGTCAATTCCTCGCCTTCCACCGCGATCGTGCCGGCGTCGGGAATTTCCAGAAGATTCATGCAGCGCAGGAAGGTGCTCTTGCCCGACCCGCTGGCGCCGATCATGGTGATCACGTCATGGGCATGGGCGACCAGGTCGACGCCTTTCAAGACTTCCAGAGCGCCGAAGCTCTTACGGATGTTATTTGCCCGCAGGACGGTGTTTTGGTCCATGTCCACTTGGTGCCCTTGCCTCCCGATCGGCTGGACACGGAGATTGTCCCGGAAGCGCGGCTGCCCAAAGAGCCAATTTCGCCGACGGGCAGCGGACCAATTCCAGTCCCGTGGGCTGTGAATGCGTCGTCAACCGTGTTCGAGGATAGTCTGCGCGAGGATGTCGACGCAACGCGGGATGCGGCGGACCGACGTGTTGCCGAAGCCCAGCACAAGACCCCTCGGCTTGGTTTCCCGGCGTGCGTAGCGCGAGAGTGGTGGGCAGTCCAGCCCCTTCTGGAGCAGTGTTCGCGATACGGCCACGTCGTCAAACGGTTCGCGTGCGTGGACGGTCAGGTGCAGGCCGGCGTGAACGTCGGGAACGTCGAAGCCGTCTCGCAGCTTTGCGCGCAGGCATTGTGTCAGGCAGGCGGCGCGATCGCGGTAGATGGTGCGCATACGCCGAAGGTGCGAGGCGAGCCGCCCCTGGTCCATGAAGTCGGCGACCAGCGCCTGGTCCGGTAGCGGTGCGTAGAAGGAGAAAATACGCTGGGCGAGGGCGAACGCCTCGACCAGCGGCATCGGCGCGATCAAATAGGCGAGCCGCAGGCCGGGCGCCAGCATGCGGTTGAACGAGCCGGCATAGATGACCCGCCGCGGATCGCGCGCGTAGAGCGTCGTCTGCGCTTCGCCCGACCAGCGGATCTCGCTATTGGAATCATCCTCGAATATCCAGCCGGGCCGGTCCGCCGCCCAATCAAGCAGCTTTTGCCGGCGATCCGACGTCATCGTGCAGCCGAACGGCCATTGCTCGGTCGGGGAGACAACGGCCATACGCGCCTCTCGGACCATCACGCCGGCGGCTTCTGTATCGAAGCCTTGCCTGTCGAGCGGGGCGGGAACGGTGACAAGGCCGAAGGCTTCCAGCGTGGCGATCTCGGGCATGTGGCAAGGATCCTCGACCAGAACGGTGTCGCCGCGGTCGAGCAGAACATGAGACGCGAGAGCGGCCGCTTGCAGCGTATTGCCGATGACGATGATCTGTTCGGGACGACAGTTGATCGCTTTAGCCTCCGCCAGATAGCCCGCGATGCGGGTGGCCAGCAGTGGCGCGCCGCGCGAATAGTCATAGCCGGTGTGGGCGCTGGCGTGCTCGCGCCAGCGGCGGCTAGCGATCTGAGCGAACTCGTCATAGGGGAACTCGTTCAGCGCCGGCACGCCGGCGCTGAGATCGTAGGTCTCGATGCGTTCGGCTGGCAGGTTCATGTCGAGCAGCGCCTGGCCGCGGCGCGAGGGTGCCGGGAGCGCATTTGGACCTGACACCGGTATGACCGCCGTCTCGGCTCGGGGGTGATTGTCTTCCGGCAGCATGGTTTCGACGAAGGTGCCGGCGCCGATCCGACGTGCGACATAGCCCTCCGTGGCAAGTCGCTCATAGGCGAGGACAACGGTGTTGCGCGAGAGCCCGAGTTCCTCGGCCATGACGCGGCTTGGCGGCAGGCGCGCTCCTGGCGCCATGATGCCATCCCGTATCCAGCGGCGCAACTGCTCGAAAAGTTGCTCGTTCAACGGCGTGCCACGGCTGCGGTCGAAGACGATCCTGTTCCAGCTGGGATAGTTGAAAGCGTGCATGTCTGTTCACCGGCTACGGCGGGACCTCACGAGCGGCGACGCAGCCATAAGGATGATCTTCCTATCGAATTGAAATCACCCTATCACATGACGAACGATGAGCAGAAAGCCTTCTCTGCATGCGTCGAATGCCAGCTTTCAGCCACTGGCAGCGTTCACCAAATGGCCGAGATGCACGCGCAAATTGTTCACGGCTCCACTCGTGAAGTGGAGCCGCTCTTGATCACACCTCAGTTGCCTCGGCAAGTTCGAGAGCATCTTCTACATCGACTCCCAGATAGCGGACCGTGTTCACGATCTTGCTATGACCGAGCAAAGACTGGATGGCTCCCAGAGGATAACTGACCTCAATCCAACAAGCATGTTTCTGACAGCTCAGCCTCCGCACGTCGACAGAGCCGGTTTGGGCGGGCCCGGTCCTTTCCGAATGATTCTCTCTGCTGCTCAGCCGCCGCCAAAGGTTTGTGCCCCTCCGAGCACAGGAACCGTTATTGACCGCTGAATGCCGCAAAGCTTTTTTCGAAGCGGTCGACGACATCCTCGATATCGGACATTGCCAAGCAAAGCGGCGGACACATGCGGATGACATTGCGGTACGGTCCCGAGCGGCTGGCGACGAGCCCGTTGCGGCGCGTTTCCTCGAAAATGGCGAGCGTCTCCTCCGGCGCCGGCTCTTTCGTCGCGCCGTCCTTGACGAGTTCGATCGCAAGCATAAGCCCACGGCCCCTGATATCGCCGATGATTGGAAAGCGCTCCTTCATGTCGTTAAGGCGACCCTTGAGCACCGCGCCAACATCCCGGGCGTTCTCCTGGAGTCGTTCCTCTTTTATGACCTTTAGCACGGCTCGGCCGGCCGCGCATGCCACCGGATTGGCGCCATAGGTGTGGAACAGAAATTTATCGGCCATGGATTCAGCGACATCTCGCTTGGCGATGACCGCGCCGAGCGGGATGCCGTTGCCCACACCTTTGGCGATGACGACGATATCGGGCACAATGCCATGGGATTCAAACGCCCAGAAGGCATCGCCGGTTCGGGCGACACCGGATTGCACTTCATCAATGATACAGAGACCGCCGGCCGCGCGGACACGCTCGACAGCGCCGGCAATGTAGCCCGGCGGCATCGGCACGATGCCGCCATAGCCCTGCACCGGCTCGATAATCATGCCGGCCAGCCCGCCGCTGGTTGAACTCGCTATGGCGCGCTCGACCTCGTCGAGATAGGGCTGCAAGCCTTCGCCATGAATGCCGCGATACTGGTTGGGCTCGGCCACGAAAGTGACCCCGCCAAGCTGGGGCACGGGATGGCGAAAACCCGCTATCCCGGTCACCGACTGCGCGCCGAAAGTGGCGCCGTGATAGCTCGAGGCAAGCGCCAGCATGTCGATGTTGCCGGTATGCGAGCGCGCCATCAGCAGCGCAAGATCGATCGCTTCGGCCCCGCTGTTGGTGAAATGTACGACCCAATCGTGACCGGCCGGCATCGTTGCCACCAGTTCCTCCGCGTACTGAGCCGGAACCGGGTGGTAGAACATCGTCGTGCAATGCGTCAGTTCCGCCAGTTGCTCGGTGGCCGCCTTGACCACCTGCGGATGCGCGTGGCCGACCGAGATGCAAAGGTTCATGCCGAGCAGGTCGATGTATTTACGATCCTTCTCGTCCCAGACATACTGGCCCTTGCCGCGCTTGAGGATCAGCGGGTCCTTGTAAGGAACGAACTTGCGCTGCGTGGCCGAATAGAAGCGGTTCCGCCGATCGACGATGGCCTCGGTCGACCAGTCGATGTCCAGATTGGAATGGACGTGCGGAGCGTTCATGCCGTGTCTCCCGTGTTGCGAACTCCTGGATTGAAAACACGGAATGCGCGGCGCGCACACCGCCAAACCTCCTTATCAGGATAACTGATGGAGTTGATTAGTCATGCGACGAGGGGCGATCGACGGCATAGCAGTCGGCGGGAAGGCCAGGCAGGCGGGTGCTGATCGCGTTGGTCAGCACTTCCGCGGTACGCGTGGCGAAAGCCTCGGGGAGGTTTCCGAGCTCCCGCTCGCGCGCGACCAGAAGGATGTTGCGCGACAGCCCGGTGAACGGCAAGGGATGGACGTCAATCTCCATACCCTCCGCCAGCCCGTCGATGAGCAGGGTCGGCGTCAGGATCGCAAAGCCCATGCCGGCCGCGACCGGCGCCATCACCACGCTGGAGCGGTCACCTTCCATGGCACGCGGGATCTCGATGCGCAGGCGGCTCAGATGCTGGTCGACGCGCAGGCCAACCGGCGTCTCGCGCGAGAAGCGCACGAAGGCGAGCTTCTTGGAGAGCTTGACGATGTCACCGACATCGCCGGCAAAACCCTTTGGCGTCACCAGCAGGAATTTTTCGGTCATCACAGGATAACGTGTCAGTCCCTCGATCTCGAACAGCTCGCCGGAGGTGACGGCGAGGTCGGCGCGGCGGGCCCGCAGCAAGGCGACGTGGTCGGTCGCCAAACCCGCGAACAGGCTGAGCTCGGGAATGCCGAAACCCTTGCGGGCAAGGACCGAAAGCGCCGGCGCCAGCGTTGTCGCGATCGACGCCAGAAGCGCGATGCGCAACAGCGGCAGCGGTGCTGCATTGACGCGCCGCGCGTCGGTGCGCAGGCCCTCGACCTCGGCCAGTATGGCAACGGCGCGGCGATGCAGCGCGATGCCGGCTTTGGTGAGCTCGATCGGCCGCAAATTGCGATCGATCAGGCTGACGCCGAGCGCGCTTTCCAGGTTCTTCAGATGCTGCGAAGCGGCCGATTGCGTCATGCCCAGCATCTGTGCCGCCTGGGTGACGTGCCTGGTCTCGACGATGGCGACGAAAACCTCGATCGATCGGAAAAGGTTGAAATCGAAACTGCCGCTCTTCACCCGCAACTCCGCCCGTGAAGCATCATAAGTTTTCCTAATGTTGCGAAATTTGGGTTGAGCGCAAGTGGTTTAGCGGGAGAAGATCGCGCTGTTCCAATCCAGCGAAGGTATCCCACAAGGTGAATGGCAGCGCACGCATCGTGATCATTGGCGGCGGTGTCATTGGCCTCGGCATAGCCTATCACCTTGCCGAACTGGGCGTGAGCGATGTCGTCCTTCTGGAGCGCCACCAACTGACCAGCGGCACATCCTGGCACGCCGCCGGAATCGTCGGTCCGTTACGCGCCAGCCTCAACCTAACAAGGCTGGCGCAATATGCGACCGAGCTGTTTCCACGCCTCGAGGACCTGACGGGCCAGGCGTCCGGCTACCGCCGCACCGGCGGCCTGTGGCTGGCGCGACGTGCGGAGCGCATGGACGAACTGAAGCGCATCGCGCATATGGGTGATGTCTGCGGCTTGACGGTTGGGATCGTCGATCAGGCGGGCGTGGCCGAGCACGTGCGCGGCATCGTCACCGATGGCGTCGAGGGCGCGCTGTGGGTCGAGGAAGACGGCCAGGCCAATCCAGTTGATATCTGTGCGGCCTATGCAAAACGGGCCCGCGCCGCCGGTATCCGCATCCTCGAGGGGTTAGCCTGTTCGGGCATCGTGACCCGCAACGGCCGGGTCGCTGGCGTCAAGCTGGCCTCCGGCGCCACCATCGATTGCGAGACCGTCGTCAACTGTGCCGGCGCCTGGGCGCGCGATATCGGCGCGCTCGCCGGCGTTCCTGTGCCGCTGCAGGCCGTCGAGCACATGTATGTCGTGACGGAGCCGATCGCCGGCCTGCAGGATCCGTTTCCCATCCTGCGCGACCTCGACGAAGGCATCTACATCAAGGGTGATTCGGGCAAGCTGGTGCTGGGCGGCTTCGAGCCGAACGCCAAGCTCTTCGACGTTCGCGGACCGGTTGGCGACAGGCCATTCCTCGAACTGCCCGAGGATTGGGAGCAGTTCGAGCCTTTCATGTCGGCCGGGCTGAAACTCCTGCCGGCGCTGTCGCAGACCGGCATCAGGCACTTCATGAATGGCCCGGAGAGTTTTACCCCCGACACGCGGCCGCTGATAGGCGAGTCGCCCTATCTGCGCGGCTTCTATGTCGCCGCCGGCTTCAACTCGACAGGCATGATGTCGTCGGCCGGCGCCGGCAAGGCCATGGCCGAATGGATCGTCGACGGCGAGCCCAGCCTCGATCTGTGGGCGCTTGACATCGCCCGCTTCGACCGCGCCGCCGCGGCGCGCTCTTTCGTCGGCGCCAGGATGGAGGAAGCGGTTGCCGACCTCTTCCGCATGCATTGGCCTTACAAGCAGGCCGCCGCCGGGCGCGAGGTGCGGTGTTCCGCCTTTCACCGTACGTTCGCCGAAGCGGGTGCTGTGTTCGGCGCGCCGACCGGCTGGGAGCGACCGCTCTGGTTCGGCGGCACGGAGACGCGCGGCTATTCCGTCGGCGCTCAGAAATGGTGGAGCCCGGCCAAGGCCGAAGCCGAGCGAATGGCGCAAGGCGTTGGCCTGTTCGAGCTTTCGCCTTTCACCAAGATCGATGTGCGTGGACGCGACGCGATCCAGCTGATGCAAAGCCTGTGCGCGGGGGACGTCGACAGGCCCGAAGGCCGCGCCGTCTATACGCAGATGCTCAACGCACGCGGCGGCATCGAGGCCGATGTGACGGTCACGCGAGTCGACGAGCACGGCTTCCGGGTTATTTCAGGTGCCGCGACCAGACAGAAAGATTTTGCCTGGATCGCGCGCCATGCTGAGGATCTTGGTCTCAACGTCTCGGTCTTCGACGCCACGTCCGCGGAGGCCGTTCTCGGGGTCATGGGGCCGAATTCGCGGGCGCTGCTGCAGAGCCTGACTGACGTCGATCTTTCGGACGCAGCCTTCCCGTTCTCGACTTCGCGCCGCATCGACATCGGCACCGCGAATGTGCGGGCGACCCGAGTCAGCTTTGTCGGCGAGCTCGGCTTCGAGCTTTATGTGCCGGTCGAACACGCCGAGAGCCTGCTTGCCACGATCGTCTCAGCGGGCGGCGCCCATGGCCTGACCTTTTGTGGCCACTACGCGCTGGATGGCTGCCGGTTGGAAAAGGGCTATCGCCATTGGGGCCATGATATCGGGCCGAAGGACACGCCGCTGGAGGCGGGCCTGTCCTTCGCGGTGTTCTGGAAGAGGGATGATTTCATCGGCCGCGATGCCCTGCTGAAGCAGAAGGCCGATGGCCTGAAGCGCCGGCTCATGCATTTCGCCGTCGACGGCGACAATCCGCTTCTGCTGCATGACGAACCGATCTATCGCGACGGCAAACTTGCCGGGTTGACGACGTCAGGTGGCCTCGGCGTTCGCACGGGGCTCAGCCTTTGCCTGGGCTACGTTGCCTGTGATCCAGGCGAGACGAAAACGCAGCTGCTTGCCTGCGACTACCAGATCGCGGTGGCCGGTGCGCGCTACAGGCTGCGCCCACTCGACAAGCCACCCTATGACCCAACCGGATCGCGCATGCGCGTAAGCGCGGAGGAAAATTCATGAGACAACAGGCCCGCGTGGTCGTTATCGGCGGCGGCGCCATGGGCGTGTCGCTGCTCTATCACCTGGCCAAGCGCGGCTGGAGCGATGTCATGCTCGTCGAGAGGCAGGAGCTGACAGCAGGCTCGACCTGGCACGCCGCCGGGCTCTGCACGCATTTCGCCCACAATGCGACGATCATGGAGATGCGCGCGCATTCGGTGCGGCTCTATCGCGAAATCCTGACCGCCGAGACCGGGTTGCCGACAGGTTTCCACCCAAGCGGCGCATTGCGCATTACGCGCTCGCCGGAGCGCATGGACGAATTCCGCCATGTGCAGGGGCTTGGCCGGTTCGTCGGCCATGACTTCCACATTCTCAGTCCCGATGAGCTCAAGCAGATCTATCCGCTCTGCCATACCGACGGCATCATAGGCGCGATCTACGAGCCCAATGACGGTCATGTCGATCCGACGCTGGCGACCAACGCAATGGCCAGCGGCGCGCGCTCGCGCGGCGCCGAGATCGTGCGCCACAATCCGGTCCTGGCAATCGAGCGCAAGCCATCGGGCGAGTGGCTGGTCCGCACACAACAGGGTGACATTGTCGCGGAGCATGTGGTGAACGCGGCCGGCACATGGTGCCGCGAGATTGGCGCCATGATGGGGCTCGACCTGCCCGTGGTGCCGATGCTGCACCAATATGTCGTGACCGATACCGTCCCCGAGATTGCCGACCGGATCGCCGCCGGCGCCAAGGAACTGCCGATCATCCGCGATCCGGAAGAAAGCTGGTATCTGCGCCAGGAGCGCGACGGCTTTATCGTCGGTCCCTATGAAAAGTCGGCTCACCCCTGGGCGGTCGATGGCGTGCCACCAGAATTCGGCATGGACTTGCTGCCGCCCGACCTGGATCGGGTCGAGCACATCATCGCGCTGGCGATGGAGCGTGTCCCGGCACTCGCCAATGCCGGCATCAAGACGGTGGTCAACGGGCCGATCACCTTCACGCCGGATGCCAATCCGCTGGTCGGTCCGGCATTCGGCCTCGGCAATGCCTGGCTGCTCACCGGCTCAAGCATGGGCGTGATGGAAGGCGGCGGCGCCGGTCGCTTCCTCGCCGACTGGATCGTCGACGGATCACCGCCAATGGATGCGCTTGCCATCGACCCACGCCGCTTCGGCAATTATGCCGACCGCGACTATCGCATCGACAAGGCGGTGGAAGGGTTCGGCCTGCAATTCGGCATCCACTATCCCAACGAGGAACGCGAGGCCGGCCGCCCGCGCCGCACGACGCCGGCGCTCGAACTTCAGAGAAGCCAGGGGGCAGTGTTGGGCGCCGCCTATGGCTGGGAGCGGCCGAACTGGTTCGCTGCCAACGGCGCCGACCGTGACCCGCCACTGACCTTCCGCAAGCCCGGCTGGTTCGACGCGGTGCGCGGCGAGTGCCGTGACGTGCAGGCCAGCGTCGGCGCCATCGACCTTTCGGCCTTCTCCAAATTCGAGATCGGCGGACCAGGCGCCAGCGCCTTCATGGCTTCGCTCGGCGCCAACCGACCACCGGAACGTCACGGCCGCATCGGGCTCATTCACGCGCTGACGGCAAAGGGCGGCGTGGCGTCGGAATTTACCGTGACCCGACTCGGCGACGATGGGTTCTACCTGACCAGCGCAGCACTTGCGGAGCGACATGACGAAGGTCTGCTACGCTCGCGCGCCGCAGCCTTTCCAGGTGTGACGATCGACAACGTCACCGAAAGGCGCGGCGTGCTCGGCGTAATGGGACCGCGTGCTCGCGACCTGCTGCAAAAGATCTGTGAGGCCGATCTGTCGAACGCGGCATTCCCCTGGCTTTCGGCGCAGATCATCCGCGTGGCCGGCATCAAGACGGCAGCGCTCCGGGTCTCTTATGCCGGTGAGTTCGGTTGGGAACTGCACGTTCAGTTGGCGCAGTTCGGCAAGCTCTACGAAGCGATCACCAAGGCCGGAGCGCAGTTCGATTTGCGTCCGTTCGGCATCTACGCGCTCAACGCAATGCGGCTGGAAAAGGGCTACCGCGCCTGGGGCGCCGACCTGACCACGGAGCGCACGCCGCTGGAGGCCGGACTGGGTGCCTTGGTCAAGACTGACAACCGGATGTTCGTCGGTCGTGAGGCGATGCTGGAGCGGGTCGGCGAAAACGCCTGGTCCATGCTGCTGCTCGAAATCGACGACGACGGCGAGCGACTGCCGTTTTACGCCCATGCCGTGATGCAGGCGGGGCGCCCGGTCGGGATCGTTTCCTCCGGCAGCCACGGCTTCCGCACCGGCAAGACCGTTGCGCTCGCCTATCTGCGACCCGGTGTTGCGGCGGAAGGCCTGACCGTCTCGATCCTCGGCAGGGAACTGACGGCGCGGGAGCTGAAGAAAGCGCCTTACGATCCGGACAATCTGCGGCTGCGCGGCCTTCAGGCCGATGCGCCGGCCGCCTTCATGCCTGCCTGATCACGGAGACGAAAATGGACAAGGACGCGATGATCGACGCTCCAGCGCCACGAAGCGGGGGCCGAGCGGGAAGGCAAGGCCAGCGCCTGGCCCAGCAGGCGCCGCGGCGTCCCTACATCAGCCGGCGGATCGGCACGTTCAATATCCTCGACGAAGAAGGCCTGAGCCTGATCGAGGCGAACGCCGACCGGCTGCTCAAGGAGGTCGGCATGGAGTTCCATGACGATCCCGAGATCCTCGACATCTTTCGCGATGCGGGCGCCGACGTGCAGGGCACCAGAGTCCGCTTCGAGCCCGGCATGTGCCGCAAGATCGTCCGCGCCACCGCGCCTTCGCAATTCAAGCAGCACGCCCGCAACCCGGCCAACACGGTGGTGATCGGCGGCGACAACACCGTGCTGTGTCCGTCGTGGGGGCCGCCCTTCGTCCACGATCTCGATCGCGGACGGCGCTACGCCACGATCGCGGACTTCCGCGATCTGGTGAAGATCCATCAGATGATCCCGCATCTGCATCATTCGGGCGGCGTCGTTTGCGAGCCTGTCGACCTGCCGGCCAACAAGCGTCATCTCGACATGCTCTACACCCACATCCGCCATTCGGACCGTGCCTTCATGGGCGCGTTCATCGGTTCGAGGCGAGCACAGGACGCGGTTGACATGGCCAAGATCGTCTTCGGCGAGGAGTTCGTCGCCAACAACGCTGTGCTCTACAACGTCTCCAACACCAATGCGCCGCTGGTGCTCGACGCCAACATGTCGGGTTCGCTGAAGGTCTGCGCCCGCAACAATCAGCCGGTCGCCTGCACGCCATGGACGCTGGCCGGCGCGATGAGCCCGTGCACGGTCGCCGGCACGCTGGCGCAGGTGCTGGCCGAGGCGCTCGCCTGTCTCAGCCTCGTACAGCTGATCAACCCCGGCGCGCCCTGCCTGATGGGAAGCTTTGCCAGCACGATCTCGATGCAGAGTGGAGCGCCGACCTTCGGGACGCCGGAAGCGGGCAAGATGGTGCTCGCCTGCGGGCAGTTGGCGCGTCGCGTCGGCGTTCCGTTCCACACCGTCGGTTCGCTGTCGGCCTCAAAGCTTCCCGACGCACAGGCCGAGCAGGAAGCGACATGGGGCATATTGATGTCGATGTTTGCCGGCGCCAACGTGATCAACCACGCCACCGGCTGGCTCGAGGGCGGACTGGTCACCGGTTTCGAAAAGACGGTCATCGACGCCGATCTCTGCGGCAAGGTCGCCAGCCTGTTCGAAGGCATCGATCTGTCGCTCAATGCGCAGGCGATGGAGGCGATCGAAGCGGTCGGGCCGGGATCGCATTTCCTGGGCAGTGCGCATACGCAGTCCAATTTCCTCTCGGCCTTCTATCGCTCCACCAGCAGCGACAACAATTCCTTCGAGCAATGGAACGAGGACGGCCGGCTCGACGCCGCGCAACGCGCCAACCGGCAATGGAAGAGGCTGCTCGACGACTACCAGGATCCGGGGCTCGATCCGGCGATCGACGAAGCGCTCCAGGCCTTCATCGCCAACCGCAAGGCCAGCGAGCCGGACCAGGCTTATTTCTAGAGCCGGTACCGCATCTTTGATGGCCCGTTCGTGGAATGTTGACCGGCCGAGCTCCACGAGAAGATCGTTCCCAAACGGCTTTATCTGGTTCGTCCTTGCACGATACGGTCGATGATCATGGCGCAGAGAAGTATGGCGAAGCCCGCGAGCAGTCCCTGCCCGACAGCTGCGTATTGAAGCGCATTGAGGACATCTTCTCCCAACCCTTTGGCGCCGATCAGGGAAGCGATGACCACCATTGAAAGGCACATCAAAATGGTCTGGTTTATGCCGGCCATGATGGAAGGCATCGCTAGCGGGAGATCGACCCGGGTCAGGAGAAACCATCTTGTTGCACCATAGGCTTGCGCGGCCTCTCTAATGGCCGGCGGGACACCCTGCAAACCGAGCGCAGTCAGGCGCACCACTGGCGGAGTACCGAAAATCAGCGTGGCGATGACGCCGGGCGGCTTGCCGATGCCGAACAATGCGATCACCGGGATCAAATAGACAAATGCCGGCATGGTCTGCATGAAGTCGAGCACCGGCCGCACGGCGGCATAGACGCGCGGTCGGCGTCCGCACCATATCCCAAGCGGAACTCCTATCGCGAGGCAGATAATGGCCGATGTGCCCAACAGGGCGACTGTTTCCAGGCTCTTTTCCCAAAAGCCAAGCACGGCAAGATAGGCGAGCGCAGCCACGGTGAAGATGGCGACGCGCGGCCCCGCCAGTTGCCAGGCCAGGGCTAGAATGATCGCCATTGTCACTGGCCAGGGCATGCCCGTCAGTCCATAGGCCAAGGCATCGAGCACCAACGATATTGCGCCTGTGATGCCGCCGAAAAAGCCCTCCCCGAGATGCGACACCGCTCCCATCAGGCTGTCCAGACCCGATGACAACGCGGCCTGCCACTCGCGATTCGAGGGCGCGGCAATCAGCCAGACGGCTGGTGTCGGCGCGGCGAAGCGATAGACCGAAAGCCCATAGGCTGCGATGCAGAAGGCAAGGGCGCATAGCGCCAGCGGATGATTGAGCCCGCGCTGAAGCGTCGGATTCGAACGCCAGCGCGCGAAGCGCCGCTCCAGCATCCGGTTGGCGAGGAAACCGGCGATCAGCCTGGCGAAGAGCAAAGTGACAATACCGGACCCAATTACAACCGGCGCCTTCGCCTTTGCGGCGTCGGCCCGCATTCTGGCCGTGTTGGCAGCTTTCTCCAGAGCGGCCGCTGATGATCTCAGGCCAGCTGCATTGTCCGCCCCCGCTGCCTCGGCGGCTTTTGCCTGTTCCGCGCGCGCCTGTGCCTGCTTGGTCACGCGTTCGGCTCGTGCTTGCTCTGCGGCGCCGAGGTTACCAGCCGCGCCGACGCCGATCTGAACCACCGCAAGCGTCTCCAGGAAGAAGATGAGCCAGAACAGAAGTGTGATGCCTCGGGCAGCGGCCCAGACCGGCCCAAGCAGTGCGGCCGCCAGGTTGAACGGCCAGACGGCACCGGACGCCCGCCGGATGCGGGCGAACACATCGATATAGTAATCGGGGTTGCGGAGGACGAATTCCCGAACGAGTCCTTCCTCTGCCGGTTGCGATTGCACAGCGACAGGATCATGGGCGTTCACGGGTTTCGCCCTTTCGCAGACCGTGGAGCAGGATCTGCCTGTCGACGATGCCGACGACAGACCCACCGGGATCTGTCACAGCAAGCGGTGCGGCATCCCGTGCCGCGAGTTCGACGAGTTCGGCCAGGGATTCTCGAGAATCCACCCTGTGCAACCGCTCGACGTCCAATTCCGGATGAGACCGGCTCTTGAAACTCTCGACCGACTCCATGATGCGCCCGGCGGTGATCACGTTCAGGCGCGAGATGTCGGCGACGAATTTCGCGACATAGTCGTGCTTCGGAGATGTGACGATCTCCTCGGGCGTGTCGGTCTGGACGATGACGCCATCTTTCATGATCGCGATGCGATCGCCGATCCGGATCGCCTCGTCGAGGTCATGGGTGATGAAGATCACTGTCTTTCCCATCGAGCGTGAGAGGGCCAGGAACTCGTCTTGAAGTTGCCGCCTTATCAAGGGATCGAGCGCGCTGAATGGCTCGTCCATGAGCAGGATCGCTGGATCGGCAGCCAAAGCGCGGGCGAGGCCGACGCGCTGCTGCATCCCGCCTGAGAGCTCATGGCAGTAGCGATCCCCCCAGCCCGACAGGTTCACCTTGGCAAGTGCCGTCTCGGCGGCGTCAAATCTCCGCTGCTTGGTCGCGGCTTGGATCTCCAGCGGGAGCGCGACGTTGTCGCGTACGGTGCGATGCGGAAGCAGACCGAAGCTCTGGAACACCATGGCGATCCTGCGAGACCGCAATGCCCTCAACTCAGCGGGCGACTTGGCCATGACGTTTTCACCGTCGACGAAAATCTCGCCGGCGGACGGCTCGAGTAGGCGGTTTATATGGCGGATCAATGTCGATTTGCCACTGCCCGACAGGCCCATGACGCAGAAGATTTCACCCGGCCGAACCGAAATGTTGACGTTGGCGACGCCCACGACACATCCGAAGCGCCTGGCCACTTCGTCCTTGTCCAGGCGGTCGCGCAAAATCGCCATCATCGCCACTGGCGCGCGGGCGCCAAAGATTTTCCAGACGCCCTTCAAAATGATGGCGGCACCGTGGCTTGCCGCGTCTCCGCGGTCCGCCAGGCCGGGTCCTCCCGGCGCAATGATCGGTGCGGTGTCCACCGGCTACCGCTCCCGTCCGATCACGGATTTGAGCGGCCGGGCAACAGTGCAGGCCGGTTCAGAGCCTGCAATGCCGGCCCTGGCCTTCAATGACCGAACCACTTCGCCACGTCGTCGGGGTGGGCTTTGATCCATTCCTTCGCCACATCGCCTGCCGGCTTCTTGTCGACGATGATTGCATAGGCCCATTTGCTGATGTCGTCCGGATTGAAAGTAATCCGATCCAAAGCGGCGGTCAGTTCCGGTTGCCGCTGGGCCAGCGAACCAGCATAGGCGATGTGCACGGTGGTGTCAGCATATGCCGACGACACTTTCGATTTTTCGAACCATTGAGGATCCTCGCTCGGCTGCAGCATCATGAACTTGGCTGGGTCGTGTTTCGGTTCGGTGAGAAAGGCAAGCTTGTAGCGGGCGAAATTCTGGTGTGGGCCGTAGCAGTAGCCGACCCATGGCTTGTCTGCCTTCGCGGCCCGGTCGAGCGATGCCGCGGCCACCGCTTCGTCGGTCACCTGGAGATCGAAGAAATCGGCGAATCCATAGTCGCGGGCCCGCACCTTTTCGATGTTTGTCGACTGCCAGCCTGACGCGCCGATCCAGATTTCCCCCTTGCCGTCGCCATTGGTATCGAAGATCTTGGCGTTGTCCGGATTGGTGAGATCCGCGACATCCTTGATGCCATATTTGTCGATCGTGACCTGGGTGACGCAGTAGCCTTGCTTGGCTTCGTAGCCGTTCTGCGCGAGTTTCACCGTGCCGGCGCTTTTGACATATTTGTCTACCAGGCCCTGCTGGTTCGGCAGCCAGACATCTGGCCAGATGTCGACCTCCCCTTTGTTGCGATCCATGGCTTCCCAAATGACTGGGACTGCGGTGGTGGTGACGGTGGAAACGTCGAGCCCAAGCTCCTGTTCGGCCGCGTTCTTGATGACGTTCATGACCGCCGTTGCGGTAGCATAGTTTGGATCCGGCATAGTCACGTCTGCACCGAACGCCGACGATACCGGCGCCAACAATAGAACGCCCAGAGATGGTGCAAGAAGTCGGTTTTTCATATCGTTCCCCAGTTGAGTTGCGCTGGTTTTTCTCAGCTTATTGGTCAAGTTAGCGAAACGTGCAGGCAATCCATCCCAAATTGTGCCGCATTAGCAAAAACGATGAAGCGCATAAGGCGGTCGTTGAGATTCCGATACCCGCTCTGTAGGCAGAGGGTGTCTCCATGCTCAGGCCGTCACGTATATGCTCCCTGCCTCGACGGAGACTGGGAACGTCCTCGCGCGAACGGACGGGTTGACCAATGCTGCGCCCGACCTGATGTCGAATTCCCACCCGTGCCAGGCACAGCGAACGATTTCATTCTCACGGTGATAGATGAATTCGGCTCGCTCGACGGGAGCAGTCGTTCCGCATTGCGGTCCCTCACAAAGGGGGGCCCCTCGATGCGGGCATACATTCAGCAGCGCATGGAAACTATCGCCGATCCGGAACACGCCGATCGACAGGCTGCGCACCTTGGCGATGAACGGCGTTCCGACCTGGATCTCGTCGGCGCGACAAATATACGTCTTCTCAGCCATGTCAGGTCGTCACGCTGCAGCAGCGGCTTGCGGGCGGGGAATGCGCTTGTAAACGTCCAGCGCATTCTGGCCGAGCACCTTGCGGCGCCATTCCGGCGGGATGTGCAAAGTGTTGACGTCATCGTAGTCCCAATGGGGGTAGTCGGACGCAAACAGCAGCGTGTGCTCCCCGTCCATGGCCTCCAGGATCGCCCAGAGGTGGTTGACATTCGAAGGCTGCTCCAGCGGTTGGGTGGAGAAACGTATGTTACGCCGGCAATATTCCGACGGCAGCATTTTCAGCCATGGCGTCTCTTTTCGCAGTGCTTTGTAGTCGGCATCCAGGCGCCACAGGACCGACGGGACCCAGGCGACGCCGCACTCGATGATCACGAAGTAGAGGTCCGGCCATTTCTCAAAAACGCCATGGGCAATCATGCTTGCCACATGCGACATGGCCGACATGTGCAGGATCGCATGGGTTTCCCAGAAGAAAGTGGTGGGCGCTGGCGCGACAGCGTTCCAGTTGATGCCGCCATGTCCACCAAGATGTATGGCGAACGGCAAACCGACCTCGGCACAGGCCTCGAAGATCGGGTGATAGAACGGGTCGCCATACGGCCGCACAGAGCCTTGGGAGGCCAGAACTTGCGCCATCCGGGGATGCGCGCCGAGGCGCCGGATCTCCGCCGCCGCAAGGCGCGGGTCTTGCGGTGCGATGATGATGGAGCCCATGAAGCGGCTGTCTTTCGGCAGCCATTCATTGATCTGGTAGTCGTTGTAGGCGCTTACCAGCGCGCTAGCGTAATAGGGATTTGCCAGTGTCGACGCTTCGATGGGCTCGTCGCCAGTTAGGATTGCCACTCCGACATTGTATTTATCGAGGTGCTTCTCCTTCATGATCAGGTAGTTGTCCGCCTCCACCTTCGGTCGCACATCCTTGCGGGAGAAATCCTGCGGATGAAACCAGGGGCGATGGCCGTGCGGAAAAGCGCCGACCGGGCCGGTCTTCTCGCCCTCGATGAACATGTCTTTCCAGACACCGGACAGGTAGGGCTCCAGCACCGTCGCGTTGGACCAATAGTTGTGGCAATCGCAATCGACTATGAACACTTTTCCCTCTCCCTTTGATGCGGCCGTCACAGACCGTGGCTTCTGCACCGAACTTCCGCTTTGATAGTGCTCGGATCAAGCGTATGAACAGCTAGATACGATCGCAAAAATCGATGGCTCGCCTATGCAGTTGGAACAAATAGAGACGTTTCTCGACATCATTGAATCGCGAAACTTCAACCGGTCGGCGGAGCGCCTCGGACTGACGCAATCGACGGTCAGCACCCGTGTCAAGAACCTGGAGGCCGCCGTGGGATCCGAGCTCTTCCATCGCGGCCGCGCCGGTGCCGAGCCGACCGCGGCAGGGCGGCGGTTTGAGGTTTACGCGCGGTCAATGCTGTCGACCTGGTCCCAGGCCCGTCACGACGTGCGCGCCTTTAACAGATTCGAAGGCAGCCTTCGGGTCGCTGCCCAGGTTGGAATGACCCGCTCGATCCTGCCGGGTTGGTTGGAAATGCTGCTGCAAGTCTTGCCGCGGTCCTCGATCCATGTCGAATCCGACTACTCGCCGCAGATGATATCTGATCTGAGCCTGGGAAACCTCGATATTGCTGTTATTTATGCTCCACGCTACCTGCCCGAGATCACATATGACCAACTGATGGTCGAGGAATATACAATGGTCTCGACCAAGGCACGCCGGCTTAGCGATGTAAGCCCGGACAATTACATCCGGCCGGGTTACACCGTTGCGCTCGAGAAGGCTCATGCCGAGGCGTTGCCAAATCTGACTGCGTGCCGGCTTTCGATGGGCTCCGAAACGCTGGCCGACAATATGCTGAGACGCGCAGGCGGCACCTGCTACATGCGCGCCGACGATGCGCGTCGCTTCGCCGCCGAGCAACCCTCCCACATTGTGGAAGGTGCTCCAACTCTGCATCAGCCCGTCTACACCGCAATTCTCGCGCGACGCCGGCATGAGCCAATCATAAAGAAAGGCATTCGCGCGCTTCATCTTGCGGTCATGTCGCTGGAAGGTTGATCGATATTGTCGATCATAGATGCTTGAGGTTCCTCCTGTATCGAACGTAGGCCTGCTGGCATTCTTGGCCCCTTAATGGGAGCCAGATGATGAACGCCCTCGTTTCTTTCGCTCCCTCCTGCCGATCCGACCGCGTCAGCGGACGTCACACGCTGATCTGTCGCGGCATCGTTCAGGAGACGCACGACGTGAAGACCTTCGTCTTTTGTCCAAAGCGCGGACAGGCCGGCCAGTTCAAAGCCGGGCAGTTTATCACTCTGAACCTCGTGATCGACGGCGCTCCGGCCGTCCGGACTTACTCGATCTCTTCGCCGCCAACCCGGGTGGGAGACGTCAGGATAACCGTCAAGCGCGTCCCCGGCGGCCTCGCTTCCAATTGGCTGCATGACAATCTCGAACAGGGAAGCGAAATAGAGATCGACGGCCCGTCCGGCAGCTTCAACTGGGATGACCTGCGGAGCGACCGGCCGCTTTTCCTCTCCGGCGGCAGCGGCATAACACCGGTGATGTCGATGCTGCGCACGCTCGCCGACAGTGGCTCCGACAAGGATGTCTGCTTCATTCATAGCGCACGCTCGCCGAAGGACATCATCTTCGGTGACGAGCTTGACAACCTGGCACGGGACCATCGCAATTTTCACGTCCATGTCGTCTGCGCCGAAGCTGTGCATAATTGGGCCGGTCCAACTGGATTGGTTGGTGAGTCCATGTTGCTGAAGTTTGCTCCCGACATTAGGGAGCGCACCGTTTATGCCTGTGGGCCCGAGCCTTACATGAACGCAGTCCGGAACGCCCTCAACAGCATCGGCTTGGATCCTGGTCGGTATCATGAGGAGAGCTTTGGCGGCCTGCTGAAGCCTGCACCGGTGTTGCAAACAGCCCAGGCCGCTTCCGTGCGTTTTGCTCGCACAGGTGTCACCCACCAATGCCGTTCGACACAGACCCTGCTCGAAATCGCTCGGAGCGTTGGTCTGTACCTGCCAAGCGCTTGCCAGCAAGGGATTTGTGGGACCTGTCGTGTGCTGAAGGTCAGCGGCGACGTGGAAATGGCTGATTTCGGCGGACTCAGCGCACAGGAGAAGGACGCCGGATATGTGCTCGCCTGCTGCACACATCCCATGGGAGCGGTGTCGATAGACTTGTAACTGCAGGCGCACACCGCGGCCGTGCAAATCACAAAGCAATTCAATACCGATATTGTCGTGGAAGGCACCGAACCGATGACCAATTCGCGTGAGAGATAAGACATAGGCAGCATCGATCTGGTGTTCGACGTCATCGGTGGCGACATCCAGAAGCGGTCTGCAGCCCTGATCCGGGGCGAGGTATGCTGGTGACCGTCGTCGGACCAGCCGAGGCGCAGCCCGCGGATGGGTTGGCGGTCGATTTCGTCGTCGAGTCCGGTCGTGGCCAGTTGAGCGAGATCGTCCAGCAGGTGCGGAACGGACGGCTGCGGACGAACATTGGCAAGGTCGCGATCTCGACGAGGCGATCGCCGCCTCAGGAAAAAATACTGTCAGAGCATTGTCACCCGACAACGCTTCACTCACAACAACGCGTGCATGTCACGACGCGATTCGCGGCCGCCCGGTGGCTGTCGCGACGACGATGGCTTCCACGAAACTGCGCTCGCCTTCGATTGTAGCAACTCTTATGTCGCGTGCGATCTCGATCCGAGCCTGATCGGCCCCGGCGCGCTCGGCAAGACCTGCCGCCAAGACTCGAATGTGGGCTTCGGCTGCGGCCATCGCCTCGTCCTCGGTGTCATAGTCGTCCAGCCGCTCGCCGGAATTGAGACGGAAAAGCCCGATCTCCGGTTGGCTGACACGCGCTTCCGCTGACATTCGCACCTGCCCAACCACGGCGCCCAACGCATTTGCGATATCGGCGTGTTCGGCAATGCTGCATTCATTGCCGATCAATTGCGGCAGCCCGGCAAAGTGCAGCGAAGCCGACGCCCCGAGGCCGATCACCGGCCGGTCGAGCGCGATCGACAGCCGCGCCATGCCGCCTCGCCCGCCAACCGCCCGCTGAACCAGCGGGTTGGCAACGGAGACGCCGCCCTCCAGCCCGTCCTCGGCAAATACCGATTCAAGAATTACTTCGGCAGAACGCCGGGTGACGGCGGCAAGAACCATCTCGGAAAACGCTTCTGCGCCTTTGGCGACACGATGCCCCTGGCCGTCGCGCTTGCGTGAGAACAATTCGGCGCCCAGTCGAGCCGCGACAGGATCCCAGTTCCCTTGCCGGCCGAGCACATGGGCTGCATCGGATGGCGTGAAGCCGACGATATGCACCAGGCCACGTGCGACGAGGCGATTGAGCGTCGCGACCTGTGACGTCGATACGAGCAACCGGTCGAGCGCGGCGGGAATTGCCGAAATGTCAGGATAGAGCCGCGTCTCGGTAACCGTCAGGCCTGCGGCTAGACGTTCGGGCACACCTGTGCGCAATGCGAAGCGGCCGTCCAGCCGGCTGGTGTTGGGACTGAGCAATTGCCGCTTGAGACCTTGGTATATGGCATCGCCGTGTTTCACCGCAGCGAGCGCGAGCGGTACCAGCCGCCGGGGCCCGAGCACGATCGTCGAAGCCAACGACTGCTCATGAAGCGAAACTTCCGAATCCCCACCAAGGCCAAAGGTGCGCATGGCGACGGCTTCCACCATGGTTCGCATTCCGCCGACGGTGGCGCCTTCCGGATCGAGCCGCAGGCGGCCGCCGTCCAGAACTGCGATGTCGGTGGTGGTGCCGCCGATGTCGGACACCACCGCATCATCGATGCCGGTCATGTACCGCGCCCCCACCAGGCTTGCCGCTGGTCCTGACAGAATGGTCTCGATTGGCCGAGCGCGGGCGAATTCTGCGGTAATGAGCGCGCCGTCGCCGCGCACGACCATGAGCGGAGCGACGATCCCGCGTCTTGCCAGAAAGCTCTCGGTGGCGTCGACAAGGCGATCGATCATCGAGATCAACCGGGCGTTGAGAAGCGTGGTCAGCGCCCGACGCGGGCCGCCGAGTTTCGACGACAATTCATGCGAACAGGTCACCGGGAGCCCGGTGCGCTCGCGGATGACGTCACGTACCGCGATTTCGTGTTCGGGATTGCGAACGGCAAAATAGGAGGCCACGGCGACGCCTGAAACTGTGTCGGCGAGAAACGGCAGCGCAGCCACGAGAGCGTCGAGCACCAGCTCACGCGGATCTCCGTGGACGTCATGTCCGCCCGGGCAAAAGATCACGGGATCGGAGCCGAGGGCTTTTGACAATCCGTTCCGGGCAAGGTCGGCTTCAGTGAAGCCGATCATCACCAGCGCGACCCGCCCG
>NZ_JAIUHZ010000007.1:0-321387 GCF_020165355.1 Mesorhizobium sp. BR1-1-6
GGGTCAACCCCCCCCCCCGCTTCGGCGCAAGGAAAAATTGGCTTTTCGGTGCGATACTATCCGCAACGGCGGTATTCGCCGACTGGCAAACTGATCGAGACCGACGGGTGGGCATCTATCTCCCGATTGCGGAAATTTCCGTCAACGTCTTCGTGCTGCTGGCCATGGGCGCTGCGGTGGGCTTTCTGTCGGGCATGTTCGGCGTCGGCGGCGGTTTTCTCATCACGCCGCTCCTGATCTTCTACAACATCCCACCGGCAATCGCGGTGGCGACCGGCGCCAACCAGGTCATCGCCTCATCCTTCTCCGGCGCGCTGTCGCATATGAAGCGCGGCACGCTCGACTTCAAGCTCGGCGGGGTGCTGCTTGCCGGCGGCATCGTCGGCTCCACCGGCGGCATCTACGTCTTCGCTTTCCTGCGCAGGCTGGGACAGCTCGACCTGTTCATCTCGCTGCTCTATGTCGTGCTTCTGGGCACCGTCGGCGGGCTGATGCTGGTCGAAAGCATCAATGCGCTGCGCGCCACGCGCAGCGGCGCGGCACCGGTGCTGAAGAAATCCGGCCAGCACAACTGGATCCACCGCCTGCCGCTGAAGATGCGATTCAGGGCCTCGAAGCTGTTTGTCAGCGTCATCCCAGTGCTTGGGCTGGGCGCGGCCATCGGCTTCCTGTCGTCTATCATGGGTGTCGGCGGCGGCTTCATCATGGTGCCGGCTCTGATCTATCTCCTGAAAGTGCCGACCAACGTCGTCATCGGCACCTCGCTGTTCCAGATCATCTTTACCTCGGCCTACACCACTCTGGTCCACGCCACCACCAATCAGACGGTCGACGTGATGCTGGCCTTTCTTTTGATGGCCGGTGGTGTCGCCGGCGCGCAATATGGCGCCAAGGCCGGCCAGCGGCTGCGCGGCGAGCAGTTGAGAGCGCTGCTGGCGATGCTGGTGCTGGCGGTGGCGATAAGGCTTGCCATCGACCTCTTCGTCACGCCGCCCAATCTTTATTCGCTGTCCGGCGCGGGCTTCAACTGATGAATGGCCTGAAAGCGCTCGCAACCGCCGCTCTTCTGTCATTGATCGCCGCCGCACCCGCGAAGGCGCAGACGCCGCCGACCGAAAGCATCCAGATCGGCCTTTCCACCGACAAAGTCTCGATCACCGCCGGCTTTTCCGGGGCCGACCTGACCATTTTCGGCTCGCTGGAAAATCCTGATCCGCTGGTGGCGCGCCAAGGCCGCTACGACATCATCGTCGTGCTCGAAGGTCCACCCAAGCCGGTGGTGGTGCGCCGCAAGGACCGGGTGCTCGGCGTCTGGGTCAACCTGGAATCCGAGACCTTCGAAAACGTGCCGGTGTCCTATTCGGTGGCGACGACGCGGCCGTTGCAGGACATCACCGAGCCGAACAGCTACAGGCAATTGTCGCTCGGCGCCTCCAATCTCTACATGCAGCCGGCCGATGCCGGCGACAGCCCGGCCACGATCGAGGAATTCACCGCGGCGTTGCGCGAACGCAAGGCCGCGACCGGTCTCTACAGCGAGAATGTCGGCGGCGTGCAGTTCCTGTCACAGAACCTGTTCCGCGCCACGGTGCGGCTGGCGCCGAACGTTCCGGTCGGCACCCACAAGGCGCGCGCGTTCCTGTTCAAGAGCGGCCTGTTCATCAAGGAGAGCTCGGCCCAGCTCGAGATCCGCAAATCCGGTTTCGAACAGTCGATCTTCCGTGTCGCCCACGACTATTCCTTCCTCTACGGCGTCTTCGCCATATCGCTGGCCATGGTGACGGGCTGGCTCGGAAGGTTGATCTTCCGCAAGGACTAAAGCGGCTACAAAGGGGTTTTCCTTTCCCGGATCATGCTATAGACCGCCACCTCCCGGTCTACCGGGCAACACGCACAATTCAATTCGGCAGAGCGGTCCGATCACCCCGGACGACAGAGAGCGCACGCTTCACAGACGGCGCCGAACCGCTGCTTTAGCAGAGATGACAGGAGGCTGCGATGCGACCAGCATTCGCCGGCATCGATTTTGGCACTTCCAACTCCACCGTGGGCGTGGTCAGGAGCGGCCAGCCGCACCTCGTCGCGCTGGAAGGCGGCGAGGTCACGCTGCCAAGCGCCGTGTTCTTCAACTTCGAGGACAACCGTACCTGTTTCGGCCGCCACGCAATCGCCAATTACACCGACAGCGTCGAAGGTCGGCTGATGCGCTCGCTGAAGAGCGTGCTCGGCAGCGCGCTCGCGCAGGAAAAGACGCGCATCAAGGCGCGATCGATCGGCTTCATGGAGATCGTCGGCCTGTTCCTCGGCCATCTGCGAAAAAGACTGGAGGACGATGCCGGCGGCGCCGTCGAGAGCGTGGTACTCGGCCGGCCGGTGCAGTTCGTCGACGACGACGCCGAGGCCGATGCCAGGGCACAAAGCGAGCTCGAAGGAGCCGCCCGCGCCCAAGGCTTCAAGCATATCGCCTTCCAGTTCGAACCGATCGCGGCGGCCCTCGACTACGAGCAGAAGGTGACGCGCGAGGAACTGGCGCTGATCATCGACATGGGAGGCGGCACGTCGGACTTCTCGATCGTAAGGGTCTCGCCGCAGCGTGCCCGCTCGCTTGACCGCAAGGACGATATCCTGGCCAGCCGCGGCATCCATATCGGCGGCACCGACTTCGACCGATTGCTCAGCATCGCGCATGTGATGCCGGAACTCGGCTATCTCAGCCCGACCAAAGACGGCAAGCGCAACCTGCCGGCCAGCTACTTCATCGATCTTGCCACATGGCAACGCATCAACCTGGTCTACACGGCCAAGGCGATGACGCATCTGCGCCAGATCCGCTACGAGGCCGAGCGCGCCGATCTCGTTGACCGCTTCATCCATATCGTCGAGCACCGGTACGGGCACGCGCTGGCCGCTCTTGTCGAAAGGGCCAAGATCGAGCTGACCGACAAGGTCTCGGCCGATGTCGAGGTGAGGCTGCCGGAAGTCCAGTTCGCCGCCGAGATCACCCGAAAGGCGCTGAACGCCACGATCGCCAGGGACATCGAGCGCGTTGCCGCCACGGTCGGCCAGACCATCGGCGACGCCGGGGTCAGGCCGTCCGACATCACCGCCGTGTTCCTGACCGGAGGATCCACCGCGATCCCGCTGGCGAGACAAAAAATTCTGTCGCTGGTGCCTCAGGCTTCGGTCATCGAGGGCGACATGTTCGGCTCGGTCGGGCTTGGCCTTGCGCTGGACGCGCAGCGAAAGTTCGGCTGACCACCCGGACAATTCACGAACGCGCGGACGCCTTCTCGTCGGCCCCCAAATGCGCCTTGAGCGCCATCTGGGCCAGGCTTGCCTGGCGGTCGCGATGTGTGATCATGGCGAAGTCGCGTTTCGGCAGTTCTAGCGGCACAGACCGCAGGCTGCCTTCGGCGACGGCGCGCCCAACGACGAGCTCCGAAATGATGGTGGCGCCTGCACCGGCCTCGACCGCCTGGCGAACCGCCTCGTTGCTCGGCAGCACCAGAAATATCTGCAGGTCGTCAAGCGAAATCCCTTCGCGGCGCGCCAGATCCTCCAGCACCTCCCGCGTGCCGGAACCGCCCTCGCGGATGATCCAGCGCAGCCCTTTTATGTCGGGGCGGCCCGGCGCGATTTCGGCGATCTCGGGATGAGAACCGGCAACCACCAGCATCAACCGGTCGATATCGACCTTGGCGCGGCGCAATATGTCGGACTCGGTGCGCCCCTCGACCAAGCCGAGATCGGCGGTTCCATCCAGCACGCTGGCTTCGACCTGCCTGGTGTTGCCTATGCTGACGCTCAGCCTGACCGCAGGATAGGCTTCGTGGAAGGACGCCAGCCGGCGCGGCAGCCAATAGCTGGCGATCGTCAGGCTGGCGGCGATGGAGAGGCTGCCGGCAACCGTCTGCGAGACATGTTCCAGCACATTGCGTGCGGCGGCGGCTCGTTCCAGTACGGCCTTGGCTTCTGGCAGGAACCGGTGACCGGTCTGGGCAAGCTCGATGCTGCGGCCGACGCGGTTGAACAGATGGACGCCATGCTGCTCCTCAAGCGCGCGGATGGCGGCCGACGCGGCCGATTGGGAGATGCCCAGCAGCTCCGCCGCCTTGGTCATGTGGCCGCGCTCGGCGACGGCGACAAATATCCGCAACTGGTCAAGTGTCATAAGGCATTAAGAACCAATATCGATCGAATTTACAAGAACAACTGATTAGACGGGTTGATAGCTTTATTCTAAGTTTTCAATCGAAGTTAGAAAAAATTCGCTACCGATTGACAGAGAATGAAATGATCGGGCGGTTCAAGTCCCTGTTCGCGCACTGGACCCGCGGCCTGCGGCGGCGGCTGGCCGGCGATCGCTATCATCCGGAAGAGCATTACATGCGCGGTCCCGGGCCGAAAACCAGGGCTAAAGCCGCGAACCGCAGAAGCGCTCGGGGATCATGACCCAAGGATCTCTGCGCGGCGCGAATTCCGCCCCGTCCCAACGCCCGCTCGCCGACACGAACGCACCCGACGAGAACGATGGCGTCGACACCTCGCCCGCCGTCTCCGACCGCATCGCCAAGACCACATGCTATATGTGCGCCTGCCGCTGCGGCATCGACGTGCACATCAAGGACGGCAAGGTCCGCTACATCAACGGCAACAAGGATCATCCGGTCAATCGCGGCGTGATCTGCGGTAAGGGCAGCTCCGGCATCATGCAGCATTACAGCCCTGCCCGGCTGAAAAAGCCGCTGCTACGCACCGGCTCGCGCGGCTCGGGAGAATTCCGCGAGATCGAGTGGGAAGAAGCGCTGACGATCGCCGCGGAGCGGCTTTCGTCCATCCGCCGCAGCGACCCGAAGAAACTCGCCTTCTTTACCGGCCGCGACCAATCGCAATCCCTGACCGGCTGGTGGGCAAGCCAGTTCGGCACGCCGAACTTCGCCGCGCATGGCGGTTTCTGTTCGGTGAACATGGCCGCAGGCGGGCTTTATACGATCGGCGGCTCGTTCTGGGAGTTCGGCGAACCCGACTGGGACAATACCCGGTATTTCATGCTTTTCGGCGTCGCCGAGGACCATGATTCCAACCCGATCAAGATCGGCCTCGGCAAGCTGAAGGCGCGCGGCGCCAAGGTGGTGTCGATCAATCCATGCCGCACTGGCTACAACGCCATCGCCGACGACTGGATCGGCATCCGGCCGGGCACCGACGGCCTATTCGTGTTTGCCCTCATCCACGAGCTCTTGAAGGCAGGCCGCGTGGATCTCGACTATCTCCTGCGCTACACCAACGCCCATGTGCTCGTCATCCAGGATCCGGGTGCGGCCGATGACGGGCTGTTTGTCCGCGATGGCGCCGGCAACCTGCTCGCCTGGGACAGAGTGGCGAAGGTGCCTGTCCGCGCCACCGACGCCAGCGCCAAACCGGCACTGACCGGCAGCTTCACCATCGACGGCCGTCGCTGCGTTCCGGCGTTCCAGCTGATCGCCGATCGATACCTCGATGAGAGCTATTCGCCCGATGCGGTCGCGGAGCGCTGCGGCATTGCCGCCGGCACGATCCGCAGGATCGCCGCCGAGCTCGCACATGTCGCCTTTGAGCAGACGATCGAACTGCCGGTGGCGTGGACCGACTGGGCCGGCCGCCGCCACGAGACGATTAGGGGACGGCCCGTGTCGATGCACGCGATGCGCGGCATCTCAGCCCATTCCAACGGTTTTCATTCTTGCCGAGCCATTCATCTGCTGCAGGTGCTGCTCGGAACGGTGGACGTCCCGGGCGGCTTCCGCTTCAAACCGCCTTATCCGCGTTGCGCGCCGCCAGGACCGAAGCCTGCCGGCAAGAACGTCCGGCCGATGACGCCACTGGACGGCATTCCGCTCGGCTTCGTCTGCGGGCCTGACGACCTTCTGGTCGATGAGGCAGGGGTGCCGATCCGCATAGACAAGGCCTATTCCTGGGAGGCGCCGCTCGCTGCGCACGGCTTGATGCACACCGTCATCCGCAACGCCTGGGCCGGCGATCCATACAAGATCGACACGCTGATGATGTACATGTCGAACATGGCCTGGAATTCCTCGATGAACACCGTCGAGACGATTCGTATGCTGACCGACCTCGACGAGGCGGGCAATTACAAGATCCCTTTCATCATCTATTCCGACGCCTATTATTCCGAGACCGTGCCGTTCGCTGACCTCGTGCTGCCCGACACAACCTATCTCGAACGGCACGACTGCATCAGCCTGCTCGACCGGCCGATCAGCCATGCCGACGGACCGGGCGATGCTATACGCCATCCCGTGGTCGAGCCGGACCGGGACGTGCGCCCGTTCCAATCGGTGCTGATCGAGCTCGGCGCGCGCCTCGGCCTGCCGGGTTTCGTCAGAGAAGACGGGGCGGCCAAATATGCCGACTATGCCGACTACATCGTCAATCACGAGCGCACGCCCGGTATCGGCCCGCTTGCCGGCTGGCGCGGCAAGGACGGCAATTCGACCGGCAAGGGCGAGCCAAACCCGGACCAGTTGCAGCGCTACATCGACAATGGCGGCTTCTGGCACCACGATTTCGCTGAGGACCAGCGCTACTACAAGATGGCCAACCGGTCCTATCTCGATTTCGCGGTGCAGATGGGCTTCATCCCGAAGGCCGAACCAGTCGTCTTCCAGCTCTATTCCGAACCCTTGCAGCGCTTTCGTCTTGCCGCGCGCGGCCATGGTCGGGCCGTGCCGCCCGAGAGCGAACGCCAGCGCATCGAGACCTACATGGACCCGCTACCCTTCTGGTACGTGCCGTTCGAGGAAGCGGCCGTCGACCAGCAGAAATATCCGTTGCATGCGCTGACGCAGCGGCCGATGCACATGTACCATTCCTGGGGTTCGCAGAATGCGTGGCTGAGGCAGATCACCAGCCAAAACCGGCTGTTCGTGCATGAGAGGACCGCCGCAGGTCTCGGCCTTGCCGACGACGACTGGGTGTGGATCGAAAGCATCAATGGCAAGGTCAAGGGACAGATCAAGCTGGTCGAGGGCGTGAACGAAAGCACGGTCTGGACCTGGAACGCCATCGGCAAAAGGCGCGGCAGCTGGGGGCTGAAGGACGATGCCGCCGAGAGCAATCGCGGCTTCCTGCTCAACCACATCATCGGCGACCAGACCACGGCAGACACCAACGGCAGGCGGTATTCGAATTCCGATCCGGTGACCGGCCAGGCGGCATGGTTCGATCTCAAGGTGCGCATCGTCAAATGCGCGGCGGAGGAAGCCGGTTTCACCGAGCCGCAATTCGAGCGTTTCCACCAGCCGCCGCAATTCCAGCCATCGCCGGACACACTTCGCTTTGGCGCCGAATTCCGCATGAACAGGGAAGCCGCCAAATGACCTGCGTCCCCGCCCACACGGGCAAAAAACTAGGCCTGGTCATAGACCTCGACACCTGCGTCGGTTGTCAGGCCTGCGTCACCGCCTGCAAGGAATGGAACACCGGCGGCCACATGGCGCCGCTGACCGACATCGACCCCTATGGCGGCCATGTCGACGGCGTCTGGTTCAATCGCGTGCACAGCTACGAGCACACCACCGCGATGGGCGGCCGCACGGTGAACTTCCCGCGCTCGTGCCTGCATTGCGAGACGCCGGCCTGCGTCACTGTGTGTCCGACCGGCGCCTCCTACAAACGAGCCTCGGACGGCATCGTGCTGGTCGATGAGGACAAGTGCATCGGCTGCAAGCTATGCAGTTGGGCCTGCCCCTATGGCGCGCGCGAATTCGACACCGATGTCGGCGTGATGAAGAAATGCACGCTCTGCGTCGACCGCATCTACAATGACAATCTGGCCGAGGAGGACCGCGTGCCGGCCTGCGTCGCGGCCTGTCCGACCAGCGCACGGCATTTCGGCGATCTCGGCGACCCCGCCTCGGCGGTGTCGCAACTGGTTGAGGAGCGTGGCGGCGTCGACCTGATGCCGGAACTCGGCTACCGCCCGACCAACAAATACCTGCCGCCGCGCGCGCATACCGAACGCGCCGCAAAGATTTCTGCGCCAACCCTGGAGCCGGTGAGGGCCGAGGGTGGGTTCCTCGGCTGGGTCGACCGCATGCTCTCGAACTAAACCCCATGCATCCAGCCTTCTCGGTCGTCTTCTTCACCACCGCCGCCGGCGCCGGCTACGGCCTGCTGGCGCTGCTCGGCGTGCTGGCGCCACTTGGCGTCATCGCACCCGATTTCTGGCTGGGCTTCATCGGCATGGGACTGGCGCTCGGGCTGATCACCGCCGGCCTGTTGTCCTCGACCGGACATCTCGGCCGCCCCGAACGCGCCTGGCGTGCGTTCTCGCAATGGCGCAGTTCCTGGCTGTCGCGCGAAGGCGTCGCCTCGGTCGCCACCTTCGTCCCGGCCGGACTGTTCGGCATTGGCTGGGTCATTCTTGGCCGCACCGATGGCTGGGTCGCCGCCGCCGGACTTCTGGCAACGATCGGCGCCGTCATCACCGTCTGCATGACCGGCATGATCTATGCCTCGCTGAAACCCATCGCTCAGTGGCACAGCCCTTACACCTTGCCCGGCTATCTCATTTTCTCGGCTATGAGCGGCAGTGTGCTTCTGGCCGCGCTATGCCAAGGCTTTGCCGTCGGTTCCAAAATGCTTCTGGCAGCCTGCGTACTGCTGACCCTGCTCGGTTGGGCCTGGAAGCTTGCGACCTGGCGGTACAACGACCAATTGGAAATCCCCACCAACGCCAACACCGCAACCGGGCTTGCCGGGGGGACGGTTAGATCGCTGGAATGGCCGCATACCGAGGAAAATTATTTGCTCAAGGAAATGGGTTTTCGCATCGCGCGCAAGCACAGCGCAAAGCTGCGGCGGATCATCCAGCTCCTGGGTTTCGCGCTACCCGCCTTGCTGCTGATTACGGCCTTCGCCTTGCCGTCACCTTTCGCGGCGCTCGCATCGGTGTTCGCCGCGGTCGCACAGTTTGTCGGCATGCTGGTCGAACGTTGGCTGTTCTTCGCCGAAGCGAAGCACACGGTCACTCTCTACTACGGGAAATAGCGGCTTCAGCCGGGTCGCAGCATCGAGCCTGAAATCGCAAAGATGCGGTCCGTGCCGAGCATATAGGCCATCAGCGATTCCAGGCGGAACAGGCCGGCATAGGCGCGGTCGAGCACGTTGAGTGAGCCGGTATAGGCGCCGAAGGCGGGCATGATCATGCGGCCGCCATCGCCGGCGAAGCAGCGCCGCCGCACTGAACGGCCCTGCTGGACGATGCGGGCGCAGGGATGGAGATGGCCCGATATCTCGCCCTCGACGCGCAGCTTCGACGGCTCGTGCCGGAACAGCAACGAGCCGATGGCGAGTTCGCGCACCGTATCGCCCGGCAGGTCGGCCGGCGCCTCCGGGTCATGGTTGCCGGCCACCCAGAACCAGTCGCGGCCCGCCATCAGCGCCTCCAGCCGTTCGCGGAAACTTCGATGCATGCGCTCGGCGCCGCCGCCATCATGGAAGGAATCGCCCAGGCTGATGACGATTGCCGGCTGGTAGTCCGAGATGACGGCCTGCAATCGCAGCAAGGTCGCGCCGGTGTCATAGGGCGGGAGCAGCATGCCGCGCCTTGCCAGCGATGAGCCTTTTTCCAGATGCAGATCGGAAACGGCCAGAAGCTTGAGCTCGGGAAAGTAGAGCACGCCGCGCGGATCGCAGACCGCACGTTCGCCGGCGATGCCGACCAGATCGGCGTCGGCGATCAACGATGCGCGCGCCAGCGAAAAATTCATTCCTCAGCCATCTCCGGCCCCATGGCTTCCTCAACCAGCGTGGCCGCATCCATCAGCAGCGTTTCATCGGCTTCGCCGTGCACCGGCATCTTGCCGATCTCGAGCATGATCGGCACGGCGAGCGGCGATATCTGTTCGAGGTTCTTATGCATGATTCGACCTTGAATGCGCGAGAGCATGTCCGCAAGTCTGCTGACATCGAGCAGGCCCGCCGCCGCGTCCGCGCGCGTCGCCTGGAGCAATATGTGATCCGGCTCATGGCTGCGCAGGACGTCATAAATAAGGTCTGTCGAGACAGTCACCTGACGGCCACTCTTCTCCTTGCCGGGATGACGCTTTTCGATCAGCCCTGAAATCAGCGCGCAATTGCGAAAAGTGCGTTTGAGAAGCCAGCTGTCTGCCAGCCAGGCCTCGAGATCGTCGCCAAGCATGTCCTCATCGAAAAGCGCGCCGAGCGAGGGTTTTCCGGCTTTGAACATCGCCCCCATGTCGCCCAGCGACCAAATGGCCAAGGCATAGTCGGTGGCGACGAAGCCAAGCGGCCTGGCGCCCGTCCTGTCCAGACGGCGGGTAAGCAGCATGCCGAGCGTCTGGTGGGCCAGCCTGCCCTCGAAGGGGTAGGCGACCAGATAGTGGCGGTTGCCGCGCGGAAAGGTCTCGATCAGCAGGTCATCGCGTTTGGGCAGCACCGATTTGTCGGCCTGGAAGCGCAGCCAGTCGGCCACCTGCTCGGGCAGTTTCTTCCACCGCTGCGGATCGTCCAGCATGGCGCGGACCTGTTCGGCGAGATAGGTCGAAAGCGGGAACTTGCCGCCGCCATAGTAAGGCACCTTCGCATCGCTGCCGGGCGCGTTCGAGACGAAGCACTCATTCTCGCGAATGCCTTCGAAGCGAAGAACTTTGCCGGCGAACATGAAGGTGTCGCCATGCGTCAGCGTCTCGAGGAAAGCCTCCTCGATCTTGCCTAAAACCCTGCCGCCGCGCGACACGGAACCCTTGCTGCCGGCCTGGACATAACGCACGTTGAGCGCCGGCACCTCGATGATAGTGCCGACGTTCAGCCTGTATTGCTGGGCCACGCGCGGATTGGATACCCGCCACAATCCCTCCTTGTTGAGGCGGATGCGGGCGTATCGCTCATAGCTCTTCAAGGCGTAGCCACCCGTGGCGACGAAATCGACGACGCGGTCGAATGTCGGCCGATCCAGCCCGGCATACGGGGCCGCCGACCGCACCTCCTCGTAAAGATCGTCCGCGCGGAAAGGTGCGCCGCAAGCACAGCCAAGGACATGTTGCGCCAGCACGTCGAGCCCGCCATCGACCAGTGGAGGCGTATCCTGCGCGCCGAGGTAGTTGGCATCCAGCGCTGCCCGGCATTCGAGCACCTCGAAGCGGTTGGCCGGGATGAGGACGGCTTTGGATGGTTCGTCCATGCGGTGGTTGGCGCGGCCGATGCGCTGCGCCAGCCGGCTCGCTCCCTTGGGTGCGCCGACATGCACGACGAGGTCGACGTCGCCCCAGTCGATGCCGAGGTCGAGCGTCGAGGTGGCGACGATGGCGCGCAGCGCATTGTGGCCCATCGCCTTCTCGACCCGCCGCCGCTGCGCGACATCGAGCGACCCATGATGCAAGGCGATCGGCAAGGTATCTTCGTTGACGCGCCACAGTTCCTGGAACAGCAACTCCGCTTGGCTGCGCGTATTGACGAACAGCAGGGTCGTCTTGTGGCGCTTGATCTCGCGGTAGATCTCGGGCGTCGCGTAGCGGGCCGAATGCCCGGCCCAGGGCACGCGCTCCTCCGAATCCAAGATGGATATTTCGGGCTTTGCGCCGCCGGTAACGACGATCAGTTCGGCCATTTCGGGACTTGCCGTATTTTTGGGCGGATTCTGGCCGACCAGCCAGCGGCGCAATTCGTCCGGTTCGGCCACAGTGGCGGACAGTCCAACGGTCTGAAGCTCGGGCATGAACTGGCGCAGGCGCGCCAGACCAAGCGCCAGGAGATGACCCCGCTTCGAAATCACCAGCGAATGCAACTCGTCGAGCACGACATAGCGCAGGTCTTCGAAGAAACGCCTGGCATCGGGTGCCGCGATCAGCAGCGCAAGCTGCTCGGGCGTGGTGAGCAGGATGTCGGGCGGCACCAGCTTCTGCCGCTGGCGCTTGTGCGCCGGCGTGTCGCCGGTGCGGGTCTCGATGGTGAGGGAGAGCCCGATCTCTTCCACCGGTTTGCCGAGGTTGCGCTCGATGTCGACAGCCAGCGCCTTCAGCGGCGAGATGTAGAGCGTGTGGATGCCGCGGCGGGCCTGTCCCGGTTTTCGCCTGGCCCTGACGGCCAGTTCGGTCAGCGAAGGCAGGAACCCGGCCAGCGTCTTGCCGGCGCCGGTCGGTGCAATCAGCAGCACCGACTGCCCTGCTTGAGCCCTCGCCAGCAATTCGATCTGGTGGGCGCGCGGCGACCAGCCTTTCTCGCCAAACCATCTCAGGAATGGCTCGGGCAGGACAACGGCGGCATTCTGGACGGCAAGGCGCGGCTTCTCTGTCACGCGTCAGAGGTAGCGCGACGGCGTGCGAACGCCAAGAACAATCGGAACAAAAGGTGATCGAGCAGTTTTTCTCTCCCCCGGAAGAAGGGAGGATCGGCGCTATGGCCGCCGGAACTCCGTCGGCCCGCCGTAGAGATAGCCGATGCGGGCGACGGCTTCCTTCAGACCTTCGCGCGATACCAGCATGGTGTGGCCGTTGGCGTGGATCATGGTCTCGGCATCGGTCATGATGGCGACATGGCCTTTCCAGAAAACGAGATCGCCGCGGCGCAGGCCGGAATAATCGGGGCCCGGATCGAGCGGCTCGCCGATGCTCTGCGCCTGCATGCCGGAATCGCGCAGGACATCGGCGCCGGCCATGCGCATCGCCAGTTGCACGAGGCCGGAGCAATCGATGCCGAAGCCGGAGACACCGCCCCAGAGATAAGGGGTGCCAAGGAACGTCTCGGCCACCGAAACATAGTCGGCGGCCACATTACTGAGCGGCCGCAGGTGACCCGCTATGATTGCCTCACCGGAGGGCAGGACGGCATAGTGGGTGCCGCGCGTTTCGGCGGACCCGGTCACCGTGACGGTGGACCCCATCGACAGCTGTCCCGCGATCGGAAGGCGCAGATCCGGGCCGGGATAGAGGAAAGTTCGGGGCACGGAGACGATATGGGTGAGCGCATGATCCCGCCCGCCCAACATGGCGTCGGCGACATAGCCGACATAACCGTCCCGTTCGGCCTGGATCCAGGCCCAGCCCTCTCTGTCCTCGAAAACGAGCACGTCATCGCCGAATAGCGCTTGCGTGTTGACACCAGCGTCTGGACGCGGAGCCTTGCGGATATCGGCAACTGGGATCGAAATCCGCGCCGGCCGGCCGGCGACAAAGCGGTCGGCAGCGACCTCTCCTTTCAATCTCGCATCGGCAAGATCGGGCCGAAAGGCGTGGAGGCGGGCATCCCTGGCGGTCAAATCAGTCATCCATTGAAGCGGCTGGTCGTCAGATGGGCAGCTCTTGTGCCTTGGCGATGATACCATCGCCGAAGCGCTCGACAAAGAGGGCGCCCTCGACCGTGCGCTTGATCAGCACGTTGCGCTTGTCGAGCTCGTCACGATGGCGCGACACCAGTTTGAGCGCGCCCATCGTGTCGAGCGCCCTGGTGATGACCGGCTTGGTGACGTTGAGACGGGCCGCCAGCCCGCGCACCGTGTGCGGCGGCGGATCGAGATAGATGGTGAACAGGATAGCCGTCTGGCGCATGGTGAGGTCGGGCGCGTCGTCGCGCACCTGCGACAGCATCACTTGCTGCCACAATCGCAAGGCCTGGCTCGGGCGCATCGAAATCGACATCGCACGAGAATGACGGCAAATTGTTTCGGTTCCGTTTCAGTTTCGGCAATCTGCCGGCCCTGAAAGTCGCCGCCACATCAGCCAAAACGCTTCGAGATGACGTGCTCCAGTGCCCGGATGCCTTGCGCCTCGCCGCCGGCAGGTCCGTGCGGACGATCGGCGGGGTTCCAGGCGAAGATGTCGAAATGCGCCCAGCTTGCCGTCTTCTCGACAAAACGCTTGAGGAACAGCGCCGCGGTGATCGAACCGGCGAACCCATCCGTGGTGACATTGTTGATGTCGGCGATCTTCGACGATAGCTTCGCATCATAGGGCCGCCACAGCGGCATGCGCCACAGCGGATCCTCGACCGCCAGCGAGGCTGTCGTCAGTTCCGAGGCTAGTGCCTCGTCGCTGGTGTAGAAGGGCGGCAGGTCCGGACCTAGCGCGACACGAGCAGCCCCGGTGAGCGTCGCCATGTCGACAAGCAATTGCGGCTCCTCCTCGTCGGCCAGCGCCAGCGCATCACCCAGAACCAGTCTTCCCTCGGCATCGGTGTTGCCAATCTCGACTGACATGCCCTTGCGGCTCGCCAACACGTCGCCAGGCCTGAAGGCGTTGCCGGCGATCGAATTCTCGACGGCCGGGATCAGCACGCGCAGCCGCACGTTCAATCCGGAGGCCATGATCATCGAGGCCAGACCCAGCACATTGGCGGCGCCCCCCATGTCCTTCTTCATCAACAGCATGCCGGACGACGGCTTGATATCGAGGCCGCCAGTGTCGAAACAGACGCCCTTGCCGACCAGCGTCACTTTCGGCGCGCTCCTTGGCCCCCAGCCCATGCCGATAAGACGCGGTGCGCTGGACGAAGCCCGGCCGACGGCATGGATCATCGGGAAATTCTGCTTGATGAGATCGTCGCCCTTGATGACCGACACCTCGGCCTTGTGAATTTCGGCCAGGGCTCGAACCGCCTTCTCCAGTTCGTCCGGCCCCATGTCGCTGGTCGGCGTGTTGACAAGATCGCGCGTCAGGAAGACGCCTTCGACGATGCGGCGAACGCGTTTTGCCTCTACGCCGGCCGGCAATTCGAAGCGCAGCGCCTTGCCCGGTTTCTTGCCATAGCGGGTAAAGACATAGCCGCCGAGGGCCAGCGCGATCGCCGCCAGCTCCGGCTCGGCCGGCGCGGAGGTGAAATGCCAGTCGCCCTCCGCCAGGCTTTTCGCCAGCGCGCCGACGGCCAGCGCGCCCTCGCCGTCGCCAATGCCGAACAAGGCACCGCCGAGCGCGCCGTTTTCCGCAGGCACGATGAGCGTCCTGCCCGCTTCGCCGGAGAAGCCGTTGGCCCTGGCCCACGCCACGGCTGATGACGCCAGACCGGCCGTCTCCAGACCGTCCTTAGCCACTAGATGGACAGGAAGCGGGTTGTTCAGCTTGTTCTCGACCAGTTCCACTGACATTCGATGTTCTCCTGCCGACGTCCGTCGATTCGGCGCTTCTTAACTGTCCGTTAGGGTTAACAGAATATTTCTTCGAGAGGGAAGATGGCCACGCAATGGCCACGCGCACGAATGGAGGCCCAGGGTGCCGATGTCGACGAACCGCACGATGAACGCCAGCGGAAAGCGGCTCATCACCACGGCCTTCATGCTCGCCCTTTCCGCAGGCGTTGCCGGCTGCGGAACCGACAAGATCAGCACAGGCTCGATCGGACGCACCAGCGGCAAGCCGCTGGAGACGATGTCGGCGGGAGAACTGCACAATGCGACGGCAGCGCTTGGCCAGTCCTATTCCAGGAATCCCAACGATAAGCGGATAGCGACCAACTTCGCTGCGGCGCTGCAGATGGATGGCGATGCCGACCAGTCGCTTGCCGTGATGCGCAAGCTGGCGATCGCCTATCCCAAGGATCGCGACGTGCTTGCCGCCTACGGCAAGGCGCTGGCCGCCAACGGCCAGTTCGAGGCGGCGCTTGATGCCGTGCGCCGGGCGCAGACGCCGGAATATCCCGACTGGAGGCTGGTGTCGGCGGAAGCGGCCATTCTCGACCAGCTCGGCCAGAAGGACGACGCGCGCCAGCTCTACCGCAAGGCGCTGGAGCTCAAGCCGAACGAACCTTCGGTGCTTTCCAACCTTGGCATGTCCTATGTGCTGGGAGGCGACCTGCGCACCGCCGAAACCTATATGCGCTCGGCCGCAGAGCAGCCGAATGCCGACAGCCGCGTGCGCCAGAACCTGGCGCTGGTCGTCGGCCTGCAGGGCCGCTTCGACGAAGCCGAGAAGATCGCCTCGCAGGAGCTGTCACCTGAACAGGCGCAGGCCAATGTCGCTTATCTCAGGCAGATGCTGGCTCAGCAAAATGCCTGGAGCCAGCTCAAGGACCAGGACAAGGCGAAAGCCGCAACCAACTGAGCGGCACGCGGCCACCGAACCCCTGCATAAGAGAACCGCGCTGCGTCAGCCGCGCGGTTTTTCTTTGGATCGGTCAGATTCACCTACTGGCTGCTGGTTTCGTGCGCCTGGCCGAAGATGCCGCGCTGGCTGACCTGGATGCCGGCAGGGCCGAGGATGATGGCGAACAGCACCGGCAGGAAAAACAGGATCATCGGCACGGTGAGCTTGGGCGGCAAGGCGGCGGCCTTCTTCTCGGCAGCGTTCATGCGTTGGTCCCGGCTTTCACCCGCGAGCACGCGCAACGCATGCGCCACAGGGGTGCCGTAACGCTCGGCCTGGACGAGTGCCTGCGACACCGACTTGACGGATTCCAGGCCGGTGCGGCTGGCGAGATTCTCATAGGCCTGCTTGCGCTCCTGCAGATAGGAGAGCTCGGCGTTCGTCAGGATGAATTCTTCCGCAAGGGCCACGGATTGGGCGCCGATCTCGTCGGCGACCTTGCGCAATGCCGCTTCCACCGACATGCCCGACTCGACGCAGATCAGCATCAGGTCAAGCGCGTCCGGCCATGCCATCTGGATCGATTGCTTGCGCTTGGTGGCGCGGTTGTTGACATAGACGACCGGTGCGTAGAAGCCGCCATAGGCAACGAGGACGCAGACGAACAGCCGGATGAACAATGGCTGCTGCGGCAGTCCTCCGAGCACGAATATGTAGATCACGCCCAGTGCGAAGCCGACAAACGGAAGCACGAGGCGGAAGAAGAGAAACCGCGTCAGCGGGTTCTGTCCACGGAAACCGGCAACCTTGAGCTTCTGCAAGGTACCCTCGTCCGCGAGGGCGCGCCGCAGGTCGAGCCTGTCGACGATGTTGCGCATGCCGATCGACTGTTCTTCGCGCAGGCCCTTGCGGCGGCGATCCGCCTCGCTTGCAAGCCGCGCGCGCTGCTTGGCGCGCAATTCGTCGCGTTCCAGCGCGACCGACTTCATGCGCGCCTTGAGCTGGTTTCCGCCAAATGCCGGCAGCAAGGTGAAGACCGTCGCGAACACGGCAATGCCGACCAGCAGCGCGATCAGGAGGCCGGGATCCGTCAGTGATTTGACGACTTGTTCGGTCATGCCGCGGCCCTAGACTTCGAAGTTCATCATCTTGCGCATCACGAAGATGCCGATCGACATCCAGACGGCCGAAACCCCCAGGATCAGGTTACCGATGCTCGTGGTGAACAGCGGCATCAGGTAGTTGGGGCTGGAGAGATAGACGAGAAATGCGACGATGAAAGGCAGCGCGCCGATGATGGCGGCGGACGCCTTGGCTTCCATCGACAGCGCCTGGACCTTGGCCTTCATCTTCTTGCGGTCGCGAAGCACGCGCGAAAGATTGCCCAGCGCCTCGGAGAGATTGCCGCCGGCCTGCGACTGGATCTGAATGACGATGCCGAAAAAGCTCGCCTCGGTGCATGGCATGGTCTCGGGCATACGCAAGGTGGCATCCGGGATCGACAGGCCCATCTGCTGCGAATCGACGATGCGGCGAAACTCGGCCTTGACGGGCTCGGGGGATTCATTGGCGATCAGGCGCACCGCATCGTTCAGCGGCAGGCCGGATTTGACCGCGCGCACGATGATGTCGAGCGCGTTGGGAAATTCGTTGAGGAATGCCTTGACCCGCCGCGCGCGGCGAAATGAGACGAACCAGCGCGGCAGGCCGAGCGCACCGGCCAGCAGCACGCCAGGCAAAACAAAAAGCGGCGCCCCCACCACAAAGGCGATGATCGTCAGGGCTAGGCCGCAAATGGCGGAATAGATGTAGAAGCGTTCGATGGAAACCTTCAGGCCGGCTTGGCGCAGTTGGGCTTTCAGCGGCGGTTTCTTGACCGCGCTGTCCTTGGATTTCTGCTTCTCGTCGAGTTCCTTCAAGGAATCCTGGACCGACTTGCGTCTTTTGGCCGCCTCCGCCACGCGATCGCGCGAGGCCTTGACGACGGAGCGATCCGTCTCCGCGGTCTTGATCGTTTCCAGCCGCTTGCCGGCCTGCTTTTCGTTGCTGATCCGGGTGAACAGGAATGCATAGGCGACCGCGCCGGCGCTGAAGCCGGCGAGCACGACAAACGCCAATACGGTGCCGTCAATTCCAAACATCGACCAGAACCCTTACGCCTGCAGCAGCGTCAGTCAGCGCGTTTCTCCATCGCCTCAAGCGCTATTGCGAGGCGCTGCTCCTCGCCATAGTAACGGGCGCGGTCCCAGAAATGGGGGCGACCGATGCCGGTCGATACATGCTCTCCCAGCAGCCGCCCATTCGCGTCCTCGCCCTTGATGTTGTAGAGGACGATGTCCTGCGTGATGATGACGTCGCCTTCCATTCCGATCACCTCGGTGATGTGAGTGATGCGGCGCGACCCGTCGCGCAGGCGTGCCGCCTGGATAATCACGTCGATGGAGCCGACGACGATTTCGCGCACGGTCTTCTGCGGCAGCGAAAAACCGCCCATTGCGATCATGGATTCGATACGATTCAGGCATTCGCGCGGGCTGTTCGAGTGGATCGTTCCCATCGAGCCGTCATGGCCGGTGTTCATCGCCTGCAGAAGGTCGAACACTTCGGGTCCGCGCACTTCGCCGACGATGATGCGCTCGGGCCGCATGCGCAGGCAGTTCTTGACCAGATCCCGCATCGTCACCTCGCCTTCGCCTTCGAGGTTGGGCGGGCGGGTTTCCAGACGGACAACATGCGGCTGCTGTAGTTGCAGTTCGGCCGAGTCCTCGCAGGTGATGACGCGTTCCTCGCGATCGATGTAGTTGGTCAGGCAGTTGAGCAGCGTCGTCTTGCCCGAGCCGGTGCCGCCGGAGATGACGATGTTGCAGCGAACACGGCCGATGATCTTGAGAACCTCGGCTCCTTGCGGCGAGATGGCGCCGAACTTCACCAGCTGATCGAGCGTCAGCTTGTCCTTCTTGAATTTGCGGATGGTGAGCGCGGTGCCGTCGATGGCGAGCGGCGGCGCGATGACGTTGACGCGGGAGCCGTCGGGAAGACGCGCATCGCAGATCGGGCTGGATTCATCGACGCGGCGGCCGACCTGGCTGACGATGCGCTGGCAGATGTTGAGAAGCTGCTGGTTGTCACGAAAACGAATGCCGGTCTGTTCGACCTTGCCGTTGACTTCGATGTAGACGTTCTTGGAGCCGTTGACCATGATGTCGGCGATGTCGTCGCGGGCGAGCAATGGCTCGAGCGGCCCATAGCCAAGCACGTCGTTGCAGATATCCTCGAGCAGTTCTTCCTGTTCGGCGATCGACATCGCGAAATTCTTGATCGCGATGATGTCGTTGACGATGTCGCGGATTTCCTCGCGCGCGCTTTCGGGATCGAGCTTGGCGAGTTGCGACAGGTCGATCGTGTCGATCAGGGCGGCGAAGACCTGGCTCTTGGTGTCGTAATAGGTTTCGCTCTTTTCGCGCGCCGCCCGCTTCGGCTCCGGAGCTATCGGCGGCGCCTCGACCGCGCGGCGGGCCGGCGGTGCAACAGGAGCGCTCGACGCAGGTGCGGCCGCCGGCCTCGCAAGAACCGCCGTATCGGCCGAATCCGCGACGGCTGGCGCGGTCGGCGCCGGTGCCGGCTGGCGGAATTCCGGCTTGAACCGGTTGCCGTCGTCGCTGCCTCTCTTACCAAACATGATCCATTACCGATTCCACTGAAGAAGCATCATTTCTTGTTGCGCGAAAGCTTGCCGAGCAGATTTCCGAGACCCGCTTTTTTCTTCACCCGGATTTCGCTGCGACCGGTCAGCACATGGGCAATTTCGTTGATCGTGGCGACAACCGGGTTCTTGGCGTCCATTTCACCAAGCATACGTCCGTTGTTGGCGGCATTGCCGAACAGCAGCGGGTCAAAGCCGATGATCGCCATCGCGGCCAGGCCGAGCGGCTCGGCGAAATCGGACGGGGAAATCTCCGGACGTTTGGGCACGCCGGCCTGATTGATGATGAGTTTGGGCGGCGAGTCGTTGGGACGAAGCCGTTTGAGCATGTCGACCAAATTCTTGGTATTGCGCAAATTGGCCAGTTCCGGCGTCGCCGTGATGACGATTTCATCGGCCTTGATCAGGGTGTTCTTGGTCCAACCCGTCCAGACATGGGGAACGTCGAGCACCAGGAGCGGCACGGTGCGCTGCGCGGTGTCGACAAGCTGCGTAAAGGCGTCGGGATCGAAATCATAGACGCGTTCGAGCGTCGAGGGCGCGGCGAGCAGCGAAAGGTGTTCGGCGCACTGGGTCAGCAGCCGGTCGAGATAGACTTCATCGATGCGCTCGGGCGAAAACACCGCTTCGGCGATGCCTTGCGCGGGATCCTGGTCGAAATTGATGTTGGCGGTGCCGAAAGCGAGGTCGAGGTCTGCGACGACCACCTCGGATTTGAACAGGGAGGACATCGCCCAAGCCACGTTATGGGCGATGGTGGAAGAGCCGACGCCACCCTTGGCGCCGACGAAGGCGATCGAGCGGCCGAGCGGCTCGGCTTCCGGATCGACAAAGATCGACGATATGACGCTGACGATGTCGGCCATCGACACCGGCGCGATGACATATTCGGAAATGCCGGAGCGGATGAGCTCGCGATAGAGGCCGACATCGTTGTAGTGGCCGATCACGACCACTTTGGAAGACGGGTCGCAATATTCCGAGAGCTGCGCGAGCTGTTCCAGCAGCTGTTTGGGTTCGCTGCGCGACTCCAGCAGGATCAGGTTCGGCGTCGGCGCCGACTGGTAGAATTCGATGGCCGTGGGGACGCCGCCCATATGGACCTTGAGATGGGCCTTGGTCATGCGGCGGTCCTCGCCGGCGCGCTCGACTGGATTGGCGACACCCTCGGTCTCGCAGAATGCCTGGATCGAGATGCGGGGAACCGGCCGCAGCGCCTGCATCGCGGCGATGTCCTGCGGCGAGGTCTCACCGCCGTCCACGGGGGTGTCATAGGCAAGGTTGCTCATGGTCATCTTTCCGTGACTTCTCTTTTCCTTAGGGCGCGGCTCAGTACGTCACTTCAGAATTGCCGAGGAACTCGTCCGAAATACCCCTGCTGCGGTAGACATCGATCACCGCGCCACGATTTTCCGCGTCGATGGTGGTCTGCTTGCGCGGCCCGATCAGGTCGGCCGGATTGGCCATCTGGGCGGCGAGATTGTTTTGATAGGAGCAGCCGAAATCGGCATAGTGTTTGTTCTCAGACGTCTCCAGCAGGTCATCTGGCCATCGTCCGCATTTGTCGGTCTGGGCCTTCACGGCGATATAGGCGACCCGGATCGGGGCGGATGTCTCGCTCGAGGCAGCCTGATAGGAGACGACCACGATCCGGTTGCGCTTGACGCCCGCGGCAATCGCGAGCCGGGCGAAATCGCGCGCAGCGGCGGCGGCGGCGATCTCGTTGGCCGAGCCGCTCGGAACCTGGATCGTCAGCGTCGGGGCAGCACTCTTGTCATAGCCGTCGAGGAAACCCAGGAGCGTATCGCGCTGCGAGCCGGTCATGCCGCGGTCACCTGCACCGACAGGTAGATCTATCTTTTGGTTCTTCTCGGCGATCACGATCGGATGGTTGGTGCGGTAGTCGTCTGGAATGGCGCCGACGGTGACACTGTCGCGCTGGGCGCAGCCGGCCAGCAATGCCGCCACCGCCACCGCCAGGGCAGGAATGGCGCGCCGGAGAATTCGCGAACGGCCGGAGCGCGTGGTCATGGCGATGGTCCTTGCCTGCAATGCTGACTGAGACATGTCCGCTTCCCCGTTCACTTGTAGATGAAGCCGACGACGCCGTGATAACGGCCGCTGGGCTTGTCCGTCTGCATTGTGCCGTAGACACGATTGACTCGGCCCAGGAACATACCGGCGCCATCGCTGGCGGCGTTGAAATTGTCGTCAGGTTTGGCGAGGTCGTTTCGTGCCACCGGTTTCACCAGATAGGGCGTGATGATGATCACCAGTTCGGTCTCGTTGCGCACGAAGTCTCTGCTTCGGAACAGTGTGCCGAGCACCGGGATCTTTGTCAGCCCGGGCAGGCCGGCGACAGCCTGCCTGACGTCATCGCGGACGAGGCCGGCGATCATCATCGAACCACCTGACGGCAATTCGACGGTCGTGTCGGCAAGTCTCTTGCGGATAGACAACAGCGTGGTTCCGGGCAACCTGCCTGCAGCTTCCAGCGTGGTGGCGCCTTCGGCAGTAGGCTCCGACACGGACGTCCGGACCTTGAGGCTGATCCGACCGGCCGACAGCACAACCGGTTGGAACTCCAGGCCGATGCCGTATTCAAGTTTGTCGTTGGTGTATGTGACCTGCCCTGTCTTGTTCTCGTCCGAAACATTGTTCGTACGGCTGGTGATGAGATTGAACTCGCCACCGACCCTGAATGTTGCCTTCTCACCCGACACGGCGGTGAGGGTCGGCTCCGCCAGCGTCTTCATGACGCCACCTTGCTCCATTGCGTTTAGATACGCCTGAAGCGCCGAGGTGCCGACCGAAGCTCCCGAGAATTGCGAGAGCGGTTTCCCAAGCCCGTATGCCGGGGTGCTCATCGCGTCATAGCTGATGCCGTTGCTACCGCCGCTGCCCACCATGTTGACGCCAAGCTGCTTCATCACGGAGCGGCTGACTTCGGCGACCGTCACCTTGAGCGTGACCTGGTCGTCGCCGATGATCTGCAAAAGATTGACGATTTTCGAGACGCGGCGTTCCTGGTCCGGATTGTTGATGTCGACACCACTCTGGGCCGAGCCGCCGGCCGCGGTCTGCGAATATTGTCCCGTCGTCGCTTCACCGCCCGAGACGAAGATCGTCGCCAGGTCGACGGCGCGTTTGGCGTCCAGCGGCGTGTCGACGGTTCCCGTCAGGACGACGTTGTCGTTCAGCAGTTCGACCTTGATGGACGATGTCGGGATGAAGCGCTTGATATAATCCTCCAGGCCTGCGACGTCGCGTTCGACGGCCAGATCGAGGCTGACGATCTGTTCGCCATTCGGCCCGAACACAAAGATGTTGGTCTCGCCAACCGCCTTGCCGAACAGGTAGATGCGCCTCGCGGTGCGGGTCACCGCATCGGCGACGGTCGGATTGGCGACAAGAATGTCGTAGGCATCACTCGGCAGGTCGATGACCACCGACTTGTTGAGGCCGAGCTTGACGCGCTGGGTGGCCGCCGAAGCCGAAACCTGTGCACTCTTGGCCTCGACAACGCTCTGCACGTTTGTCCCAATGAGCAGCAGGCCGAAAGCCGCTGCCATGATCGCCGGCAGTTTACCGCTTAGCCTCATTTCCTTGCCCCCACTTCGGAAACTTCGCCCGACTTGATCAGCCTGACCGTTCCCTTGCGGCCATTGCCGGAAACGAGATAGTCGGCCTCATCCAAATTCTTTTCCTGGGTGTCCGTGATCGCGCGCAGCGCGAGCGTCAGGCGATCCGCCATCTGCTGGGCGACGGTGATGATCTCCGCCTGCTTGGGCGTCAGTTCCAGCGTGGCGGTCTGGCCCACCCTGGTCTTCTTGCCTTCCTCGTCCTCCTGGATGGTCTGGTCGATCGCCAGGACGCGGATGTTCTTGAGGATGGTTTCGGTGTTGAAGCCGGAGCCGCCGCTGTTGGCATCGGCCCGGCGGGTCATAATGACGTCGACGAAATCATTCGGAAGGATGAAGCCGCCGGCAGAGGTGTCGGCCGATATCGTCGTGGCGACCGCCCGCATGCCGGAGGGCAGGATCGACGACATGAAGCTTTGCCCCTCGCCGATCAGCTTGGAACGCCGCACCGGCTCGCCCGCGTACATCGGCACACGGGCTATGGACCCCTTCAGTTTCTCCAGGGCGTCGGGAGCAGTGGCCTTGGTGATGAAATTGGCGTTGATGCCGTCGACCGGCCAGGATTGCCAGGCAATGTTGTTCTCGAGCTGGCTGCCCATGGTGACATCACCCGACAGGACAAGCACGTCCTGCAATGCCACGGCGGGAGCCGCTGGACCGGACTCGACGATCTGCGGTGGCGGCGCGGCGACCATGTTCTTCGCGACATAGCCAGCACCACCCGCCGCGGCGACCGCCACGCTCAGAATAATCAATCGGGATGCTGGCATCTGTCCGAACCCTCGCCTTGGCAAACCACCTAGCCAGGCCGGACTTTGCAGCGGCAATCGTCAAAACAAGGTTAATGTAATGCTTACGATCGTGATTAATTTAAGGTTTACATAAATTAGCTGTATTGCGCAGCCACGGACAAACAGCCAGCCCCGCTCCGCGGAGCCAGCCGCAACACAGCCAAGGAATGATCGGTAAGGTCAGGCCGCCAGCCTGGCCAGCGCCCAGACCATCAGGGGCGAATCCGGGTAGGTCAGCAATCCGCCCAAACCGAGCGCGATGCCGTAGGGAACCCCGGTCGTCTCGTCCGCGAAGTGACGCAGGAACGGATTGCGGCCGGTAAAAACCGCAAGCGGCGACTTCCGGTAGACGAGAATGGCAAGCGTCAGCAAGCCGCCTATGAAGGTCGAGACCACGAGATACTCGACGAGCTGGATGTTGAGTCCCATCCACACGGCGGTCGCGGCCAGCAGCTTGGCATCACCGCCGCCCATGCCGCCCATTGCAAAGAGGCCGAACGTTGCGGCAAGAACCAGCGCGCCGGCGGCGAAATGCCAGCCATAGGCCGCCCATTCCATGCCGGTCAGCGGCGCAACCAGCGCGAAGACGACGACGAGCAGCACCGGCACGCGATTGGCGATCGTCATCGACAGCATGTCGGAGATCGCGGCGAACAGCATGCAGAACGGGAAGACGACGAAGATCAGGGCTTCAAGCATCGGCGCTATGCCTATTATCGGATTAAGCCGCACTCAATCTAAGCATGTTCGATTAACGATTGATGAGGCCCAGGGCAAAAAGACATTGAATAGAACAAGGGCCGCCAGGTGGCGGCCCTTGTCCAGAACGCAATCCGAGCGCTCAATATACTTGACGTCGTTCAGGGCGTCGGGACGTTGTTCAGGGACGTTCCGATAGCTTCGAACTTGGCGTTGATGGCGTTGCCAAGCGCGCCGGCGCCGACGATGATGGCGAGCGCGATGAGGGCGGCGATCAGACCATATTCGATAGCGGTCGCGCCGGATTCGTCCTTTACGAAACGTGCAATGAGATTAGACATTCGAGAGCTCCTACTCCACGTGTTACAGCACTTCCGTCAACTTCTGTGATGGTTGATCGGATGCTGCCAATCTAGGGAGAAGCTCTTTCGATCGACTTAATAAACAGCCTTACCGATTCCTTTCCCGGTTGGAACATATTGCGTGGTTAACTATGGGCTAAGCGCCGGCCGAGGCGCAATTCCCAGGCAAGCAGCCGCAAAAGAAACAGCTCCGCGGCGCGTATGACGATCGCGGCATATGGCGCCCGGGCCTGCTTAACCGTTGGTTCACCAATCTCGTTCATGTTCCGTTGAACAGTCCGCCCGCCTGGAGCGCGTCAATGGCCGAGCCGAAATCGTCGATCCTGATTGCCGTGCTTCTTGCCGCCGTGAGCTTTGTCATGCCCGCCAGGGCCGACACCGGCATCGAGGTCACCATGAACCAGGCCAAGATCGTCAAACTGTCGCGCCCCGCCGACACGATCGTGGTCGGCAACCCGGCAATCGCCGACGCGTCCGTGCAGGACGCCTCGACGATCGTGCTGACTGGCAAGGGCTTCGGCGTCACCAACCTCGTCGTCCTCGACCAGGATGGCAGCCCGATCATCGATGAACAGATCACCGTCGTGCGGCAGGCGGCCTCGTCGGTGCGCATCTACCGGCGCGCTGAAGTTCAGACCATGTCCTGCACGCCCTATTGCGAAAGCTCCTACAAGAGCGAAGCCGAAAAATCCTCAGAAGCCGAGATGAGCGTCAGCCGGTAGGCACGCGGTCCAGGTTAGCGGGTGGTTAAGGCGCCCGCGGCGACTTTAACGATCATTCAAACCGGACTTCAACTGGTTTGCACTAGTACACCTGCCGAGACCGTCTGGGGATGGGCAGGATCAGAGCATGAGCATCGAATTCGTCTCGACAAGCGACCGCAAGGCAAGACGGGCACGGCTTTTCGCACGCTTCGCCGGCGACCGCCGCGGCAGTACGGCACTGGAATTCGCGCTGCTCGCATTGCCGTTCGCGGTTCTTGTCTTCGCCATCCTGGAAAGCTGCATCTCATTTGCCGGCCAGGAAGTTATGGCCAACATCACCGACGACATCGCGCGCAAATTGCGCACCGGGCAGTTGAGACCGGCCGACGTCGCCGGGGACAAGTTGAAGACCATGATCTGCGACAAACTGAAGATCATCGTCTCGCAGGATTGCCCAAATCAGCTGGACGTGGACCTTCGCGCATATACCACGTTCGCCGACGCGGCCACGGCCAGCTTCAAGATCGAGAATGGCGAGATCATCTTGATGCAAGGCGCCAACTCGCAGCCCTTCGCGACCACGCCGGGCCTGGCAGAATCGAAGAACATGCTGCGGGTCTTCTACAAATGGCCCGTCATGACCGATCTTCTGGCTCAGTCGATGGGCGGTAACAAGACACTGCATTTTGCATCGGTGACCTGGCAGAACGAGCCATTCGACAACTGAGTTCGCGGCGAAAGCAAAGCCAAGAAAAAGGGACGGGCATGATGCGTGCGGGGGCACATCCAGAAATTGCAGGACGCTGGGGGAAGTGGGTCGGTTTCATACGCGATCGCCGTGGCATCGCGGCGGTCGAGTTCGCTCTCATCGTGCCAATCCTGCTGATCATGTATTTCATCACCATGGAGGCTTCGCAGGCCATCGAGACCAGCAAGAAGGTCAGCCGCATCGGCAGCATGGTCGCGGATCTGGTCACGCAGCAGCCGACCATCGTCAAGGCGGATCTGGATGCCATCATGAAGATCGGCACCTCCACCTTGCAGCCGTACAATCGCTCGAAGCCGGATATCACCATCACGGCAATACAGGTCACAACCGACACGCCGCCCAGGGTGAACGTGGTGTGGTCGCGCAAGGTGGTCAATGGTGCTTACAGTATCGGCACCGCCCTGCCCGCAACCACTACGGTTCCGGCAACGCTCAGGGTCGCAGGCACCTTTCTCATTCGTGTCGAAAGCAAACTTGGTTACAAACCGATCATCACCTGGTCCGCAGACAGCTCACAGACGGCCGGATTGACGACGGTCTTCAACAACATATCGATGGGCGAGACCTATTATCTGCGTCCGCGCAGAAGCCTGACGATCCCCTGCGGCGACTGCTGACGACCCTATCGCCGCACGCCACCGTCCGACACCAGACGCACGATGGCGTGCGCCATCTCGTAATCCTTGGGAACCACGGTGGCGAAACCGCCGGAATGCCTCGATTCCAGCAGGTCGTAGATGTCGGGCGTCGTCGATTTGAGATTGGTCAGGAAAACCGCCAACCGGCGCTTGGCTTCCGGGTCGAGATCGCTACGCACCGCGTGAGGACCGTATCTCAGCAAACCCGACGTCCATACGACTTGAAGGGCGGTCGCCGAAAGCCCGGCGGCTTCGAGCCTTGCCTGCGTGCCCGATAGTCTTGGCTCGCCGTCGGCCGCCGCCGTCGCCCAGCCGAACAAGGCATCGGCCTGGCCATCGACCAGCATTCCTTCCGCGGCCGAGGCGGAATCGGCGCGAACCAGAAACGATGCATCCTCTGCGATCTTGACGTGCTCGGCGGCCAGTCCGGCCAATGGCAAAAGAGAACCAATGCTGTCCGCCGGCGGCATGGCGATCCGGTGGGTTTCCATCGCCGCCAGGCTGGGCACCTTGCCTTCCTTCGTCAGCAGCACGGCGCGGATGCCGACCGCGCCATCGGAATCGACCGGAGCCACGAGCGGTTCGACGCACTCGCAGCGTCTTGACGCCGTTGCGTAGGCGGTCGCCGAGTAGACGGCATATTCGATGCGGGCATTGGCCTGCGCATCGATCAGCGCGGCATAGTCGCGGGCAACGACGAACTCCACCTTCATGCCCAGCGCGTTGGTAAAGGCCTCGGTCAACCGCGCCAGGCCTGGAACGGTGTTGGCTGCGCCGGGTTCGGCGACGATGCCGATGCGAAACGTGCCGATATCGTCACGCCAGTCGGCGCGCGCCGAGCCGGACCAGACCGCGCCTTGCGCGATCATGAGAGCGGCGCATGCCTTCAGGGCAGCTTTCATGGGAGACCCGGTCCTGCGATCCGTCAGTGAATTGGTTCCGGACTATCGCGCCGAGCGGTTGCCGTTTGGTTTCCGAATTGCCAATGCCGCCGTGGAACCCTATGTCTGGATGCTCAAACCGGCAACAATGTTCTCATGGCGCGTGCTTTCCTCTTCGTCCTGGATTCCTTCGGCATAGGCGGCGCCGCCGACGCCGAACGCTACGGCGATGCCGGTGCCAACACCTTCGCCCATATCACCGAGGCCTGTGCGGAAGGCCGCGCCGATCGTGAAGGACTTCGCCAGGGACCGTTGTTTGTTCCCAACATGGCGTCGCTCGGACTTGGCAAGGCTGCCGAGACCGCGACGGGGCTGGGCTTTGCCTCTTTCGGGACGGATCTCGTCGCCAATGCCTTCCACGGTGCCGCCCAGGAGGTTTCGAGCGGCAAGGACACGCCATCCGGCCATTGGGAGATAGCAGGCCTGCCGGTACGTTTCGACTGGGGCTACTTTCCCGACACGGTCCCGGCCTTTCCCTCCGAACTGACCGAGGCCATCATCCGCGAAGGCAAGGTGCCGGGCATTCTCGGCAACTGCCATGCGCCTGGTACCGAGATCATCGAACGGTTCGGCGAGGAGCACGTCCGCACGGGCAAGCCAATCTGCTACACCTCCGTGGACTCAGTCCTGCAAGTCGCCGCGCACGAGGTCCATTTCGGCCTGGAGCGGCTCTACGAATTCTGCAAGGTGGTGCGTCGCCTGGTTGATCCGTTGAGGATCGGAAGGGTGATCGCGCGACCGTTCGTCGGCGAGACGGCAGCCACTTTCGAGCGGACCTACAATCGACACGACTACGCCGTGCCGCCACCCGAGCCGACATTGCTCGACCGGCTGACGGCGCGTGGCAGCCGCGTCATCGCCGTCGGCAAGATCGGCGACATCTTTGCCCATCGGGGGATTTCGGAAGTGCGCAAGGCCGCGGGCAACATGGCCATGTTCGACCAGGCGCTTGATGCAATGGATGCGGCCCGCGACGGCGATCTCGTCTTCGCCAATTTCGTCGATTTCGACACCGAGTTCGGCCATCGCCGCGATGTTGCAGGTTATGCCGCCGCGCTCGAGGCCTTCGACCGGCGACTGCCGGAAGCATTCGCGAGATTGCGACAGGGCGATCTGCTGATCCTGACGGCCGACCATGGCAACGACCCGACCTGGCGCGGCACCGACCACACACGCGAACGCATTCCGGTGATCGGCATCGGACCAGGTCTGACGGGCGGCGACATCGGGCTGAGAACGACATTCTGCGACATTGGTGAAACCGTGGCCGAACATCTCGGGTTGGCGCACGGCCGCTACGGCACTTCCTTTTACCCGGATATGGGCGGCCATGCCTGAATTGCCCGAGGTCGAGACGGTCCGGCGCGGGCTGGAGCCGGTTCTGGAGGGTGCCCGCATCATCCGCGCCGAGGCACGCCGGCCGGACCTGCGTTTTCCATTCCCCGAAAAATTCGCCGAGCGGCTGACCGGCAAGACGATCACGGCGCTCGGACGCCGAGCCAAATATCTGACGATGGATCTCGAAGGCGGTCCCGCCCTGATCTGCCATCTCGGCATGTCGGGCTCGTTTCGCATCGAGACGGCCGACGCTGCCGAAATGCCCGGCGTGTTCCATCACGAGCGGTCGAAGAGTTCGACGCACGACCATGTCATCTTCGACGTCGCCTCTCGGGACGGCACCCGCTCGCGCGTGGTTTTCAACGATCCGCGTCGCTTCGGCTTCATGCTGTTTTGCGAAGGGCCGCCGGACACCCATCCGATGCTGGCGGGGCTCGGCGTCGAACCCACCGGCAATGCGCTTGACGGAGTGCTGCTGGCCTCACTGCTGAAGGGCCGGAAATCGCCGCTGAAGGCCGCTCTTCTCGACCAGAGATTGATAGCCGGGCTCGGCAACATCTATGTCTCGGAGGCGCTATGGCGCGCCGGGCTGTCGCCGCTGCGCGAGGCGGGCACGATAGCCAAAGCCGGCAAGAAAGCGGGTGAGCAAAGCCGGGGGCTTGCCGTGGCGGTCCGCTCGGTCATCGCAGATGCCATTGCGGCCGGCGGATCGTCGCTGCGCGACTACATGCAGACCGACGGTTCGCTGGGCTATTTCCAGCACTCCTTCGCGGTGTATGACCGGGAGGGCGAATCCTGCTCCAAGCCTGGCTGCGGCGGCCATATCGAGCGCATCACGCAGAGCGGCCGCTCGACCTTCTATTGCCGGACCTGTCAGCGGTGAGCTAGATCGATCTTCAATTGCCTGGAAGAGGAGCCGAAGCCATGGCCTATGAAACGATCGTCGTTGAAACCAGGGGCAAGGTCGGGCTGATCACCTTGAACCGGCCGAAGGCGCTCAATGCGCTGAATTCCCAGGTCATGGCGGAATTGGTGGCCGCGGTAAACGTGTTCGGGGCAGATGACGGCATCGGCGCGATGGTCGTCACCGGTTCCGAGAAGGCCTTCGCCGCAGGCGCCGACATCAAGGAAATGCAGTCGATTTCCTACGTCGATGCCTACATCAAGGACTTTTTCGTCGGCTGGGAAGAGTTGACCCGGGCGCGCAAGCCGATCATCGCGGCGGTGGCCGGCTATGCGCTGGGCGGCGGCTGCGAACTGGCGATGATGTGCGACTTCATCATCGCCGCCGACACGGCAAAATTCGGCCAGCCCGAAATCACGCTCGGCGTCATTCCCGGCATGGGCGGCTCACAACGCCTGACCCGGTTCGTCGGCAAGTCGAAGGCGATGGACATGTGCCTGACCGGGCGGATGATGGATGCCGCGGAGGCCGAGCGTTCCGGCCTGGTCTCGCGCGTCGTGCCTGCCGGCGAGCTTGTCGAGGAGGCCGTCAAGGCGGCGGCCAAGATCGCCGATTTTTCGCTGCCGTCGGTGATGATGGCAAAGGAAGCCGTCAACCGAACCTATGAAACGACGCTCGCTGAGGGGCTGCGGTTCGAACGTCGACTGTTCCATTCGCTGTTTGCGCTCGACGACCAGAAGGAAGGCATGGCGGCCTTCGCCGAGAAGCGCAAGCCGAATTTCACCAATCGCTGACAGCGCACCTCCGGGGGCCAAGTGCTTCGGCGTGGCTAAAAAAATGCTCCGGCGCGACGACAGCCAAAAAGAACGCCAGCCAGCGTTGACGCGCCGGGAAAGCTGAACTATAAGCCGCACCAACCGAGGCGGCCCTGTGGCTGCCCGTTTGTTTTTTGTGCCCTGCGGCATGCCGCATGCGCCGACCAGATCAGAAGAGAGGCATCATGGCCAATACATCCTCGGCCAAAAAGGCAACGCGCAAGATCGTCCGCCGCGCGGCGATCAACAAAAACCGCCGCTCGCGCGTCCGCACTTATGTGCGCCAGGTCGAGGAGGCGCTCGCCTCCGGCGACAAGGCCGCCGCGCAGGCGGCTTTCAAGGCCGCTGAGCCGGAATTGATGCGCGCCGCGACAAAGGGCGTGATCCACAAGAACACCGCGGCCCGCAAGGTTTCGCGGCTGGCCCAGCGCCTCAAGGTGCTGTCGGCCTGACGTCCCTTTCCGGACTGATCTTCTGAGAACCCGGCCGATAGTGCCGGGTTTTTTCGTTTGCCGGCAAGCACTTAAAAAGAATACTCGGAAACGGCGTCGAAAGCGGAGTTTGCGGTCCGAAATGCTTTGCCGGCATATGCGTGTCGGCTGATGGTCCAGATACTTGAAAAGTGTCGGCTAAAAAATTCTCCCTCCGCAGAAATAATCAATATTTCCCAGCTAGTTACAGATAGTCATCCACACGTTGTCCACAGCGCGGCGAAGCGCCAGGAGAACAACTGGCTGTCAAGCGATTTATTTCACAAAATTTCGCGCCAGCCCGGCTTTTTCATATTCGCCGGAAAAGGGTTTGAATCACAATGGCTTTGTCAAACTATAGTGCTGCCGCATGGCGCTTCGGCGCGCCGGACCTAACCAGATTCCTTAAAAATCCGTTAGACGTGGCCTTGCCCTATCCACAGCGATTTCGGTAATGTCGGTCCATCGAAAGGGATGGGCCGGGTGGCCCTGACCCAGCCTGAATGGGCCAGCTTAAATTGGCGGGGTTTGTGGCGCGGATCAAGTCCGCGGACAGGTTTGGTTTGCTCTTTTTCGATACGGTAGGGGACTGGCGTAACTATACATGGCAGGTCGACAGCGCCGGCGATTTTCGCCGGACGGTGTTGCATTGTTCTGACATACCCAACACGGACTGGCTTCCATGGGCCGGCACCGGTTCCCTGGATAATGGGCGACGTTCATCTGCCGGCGGCGGCAGCGGGCGTCGCAGCAAAGCGCAGTCGCTGGAACACGGATGCAGGAGGCGCATCCCCGGCGGAAAAACAGGTACAGAGACAAGGAACTCGATCATGCAGAGCGGCGTCGAAAGGGAGCTTACCAATGACATCCCATTTTCAGGAAATCTGATCGGAGCTGATGAGATGGCGGCTTCCAGCGACGCGGAACAGAAGTTCGACCGGGTCAAGGCCCAGTTGAAGGCGCGGTTGGGAACCGAAGTCTATTCGAGCTGGTTCGGGCGCATGAAGGTCGCGGAGGCTTCAAAGGGCATCGTTCGCATTTCGGTGCCCACTGCCTTCCTGCGCTCGTGGATCAACGGCCATTATCTCGACCTTATCTGCGAGCTTTGGAAGCACGAGGATCCCGAGATCCTCAAGATCGAGATCATCGTGCGCACAGCCACCCGCCAGGGGCGCAGCCATGCCGAACCGGAATTGGCGCCGGCGCGCAAGATGACGCGACAAACGCAGACGGCGCTGGCCGCCGGCACCGTAAGCCCCGGCAGGCTGGAGCGGGCTCCGGCGCCGCGCCCGGGCATGCCGGCCGAGAGCGAGTTCCGCCACAATGTGCTAGGATCGCCGCTCGATCCGCGTTACACGTTCGCCTCTTTCATCGAAGGGCCGTCGAACCGGGTGGCCTTCGCCGCGGCCAAGGCCGTGGCGGAATCGCAGTCGAGCGCGGTGCGCTTCAACCCGCTCTTCCTTCATGCGACGGTCGGCCTCGGCAAGACCCATTTGTTGCAGGCTATCGCCGCGGAATCGCTGAAGCAGAACCCGAAATCGCGCGTCGTCTACCTGACGGCGGAATATTTCATGTGGCGCTTCGCCACCGCGATCCGCGACAACAATGCCTTGACGCTCAAGGAACAGCTTCGCGATATCGACCTGCTCATCATCGACGACATGCAATTCCTGCAGGGCAAGTCGATCCAGCACGAATTCTGCCATCTGATCAACATGCTGCTCGACAGCGCCAAGCAGGTCGTCGTCGCCGCCGACCGGCCCCCGTCGGAACTGGAATCCCTCGAACCGCGGGTCCGCTCGCGCCTCAATGGCGGCGTCGCGCTCGAAATGTCGGCCCCCGATTTCGCCATGCGCCTGGGCATGCTCAAGCTGCGCCTCGCCACCGCCAGGCACGACGACGCTTCCCTCGACATCTCCGACGAGATCCTCAATCACGTCGCCCGCACGGTGACCGGCAGCGGCCGCGAACTGGAAGGCGCCTTCAATCAACTCCTGTTCCGCCAGTCGTTCGAGCCGCAGATCACCATCGATCGCATCGACGAGATCCTCGGCCATATCTACCGCACCGGCGAGCCGAAGCGGGTCCGTATCGAGGATATTCAGCGCATCGTCGCGCGGCACTACAATGTGTCGAAGACCGAGTTGCTGTCCAACAGGCGCACGCGCACCATCGTCAAGCCGAGGCAGGTCGCCATGTATCTGTCCAAGGTGATGACGCCGCGCTCGCTGCCCGAGATCGGGCGGCGCTTCGGCGGCCGCGACCACACAACGGTGCTGCACGCAGTGCGCAAGATCGAGGATCTTTCCGGCGGCGACAACACGCTGGCGCAGGAACTGGAACTGTTGAGACGGTTGATCAACGACCAGGCCTGAGCCGTTCGAAAACGCCTGGCGGCGTGCTTCGCCGCCTTTATCCCCAGAAAGCCCGCGTAGCCGGCCCGAACCGGTCGCGCGGGCTTGCGTTTGCTGGTTTTTTCCTGTCAGTTTACGCAGATTCTGAAGCCTGTTCAGACCTTTCGCGGGACGCCGCCAGCCGGAGACCCGCTCATTCATTCAAGCGAGCCTGGTTCGTCATGCGTGTTATCCTGGAACGGTCAAATCTCCTGAAGTCGCTCAACCACGTCCACCGCGTGGTCGAACGGCGCAACACCATACCGATCCTGTCCAACGTGCTGCTCAGCGCCGAAGGCGCCAGCCTGGAAATGAAGGCCACCGACCTCGACCTGGAGGTGACGGAAGCGACGCCGGCCAAGGTCGAGCGGGGTGGCGCGACGACGGTTCCGGCGCATCTGCTCTACGACATCGTGCGCAAGCTTTCCGACGGTGCCGAGGTGATGCTGAAGACGGACGAGGACGGCAACGCCATGACGGTGACCTCCGGCCGCTCGAGCTTCCGCCTGCAATGCCTGCCGCAATCGGACTTCCCCGAGCTTTCGGCCGGATCCTTCTCGCATATCTTCCGGCTCGACTCGGTCGCGCTCAAGGGGCTGATCGAGAAGACCCAGTTCGCCATCTCCACCGAGGAGACGCGCTATTATCTCAACGGCATCTATCTTCACACACATGAGGTCGGCGGCAAGCTGAAGCTGCGCTCGGTGGCGACCGACGGCCATCGCCTGGCGCGCGCCGAGATCGATGCGCCGGCGGGTTCCGAAGGCATGCCGGGCATCATCATACCGCGCAAGACGGTCAGCGAATTGCAGAAGCTGGTCGATGATCCCGACGTGGCGGTCACCACCGAACTGTCGGACACCAAGATCCGCTTCACCATCGGCAGCGTCATCCTGACTTCCAAGCTGATCGACGGCACCTTCCCCGATTATCAGCGGGTCATTCCCACCGGCAACGACAAGAAGCTGATCATCGACCGCCAGAGCTTCGCGGCCGCCGTCGACCGCGTCTCGACCATCTCCTCCGAACGCGGGCGCGCGGTGAAGCTTTCGATCAGTGAGGGCCAGGTGACGCTTGCGGTCAACAATCCGGATTCGGGCAGCGCCACCGAGGAGTTGGCCGCCGACTATTCAGCCGACCCGATCGAGATCGGCTTCAACGCCAAGTACCTGCTCGACGTTGCCGCACAATTGACCGGTTCAGAGGCCCGGTTCATGTTGGCCGACGCCGGTTCGCCAACGCTGATCCACGACATGGCCGATGAAACCGCGCTTTATGTGCTGATGCCGATGCGGGTGTAGAGCAGTAGCGGTTGCCGGCACAAACCCATATAAGTAAGCTTACACTTACCAATTTCCGCAACTATGCGGCGCTGTCGGTCGAGCTTGAGCCGGGCGCGGTGGTGTTTTCCGGTGACAATGGCGCTGGCAAAACCAATCTGCTGGAAGCGATTTCCCTGTTGACGCCGGGCCGCGGCCTGCGCCGCGCGCCTTACGCGGACGTCGCGCGTGAGGGCGGTGACGGCGGCTTTGCGCTGCACGCACGGCTCGACGGACCTGACGGCCAAGTCGAGATAGGGACGGGCATTTCGGGTGGCGACAGTCTTGGCGAGGGCGGCAGACGGGTGCGCATCAACGGCGCCACGGCGCGATCCGCCGAGGACATGCTGGAATGGCTGCGCGTCGTGTGGCTGACGCCGGCCATGGATGCTCTGTTCACCGGACCGGCCGCGGACCGCCGGCGCTTTCTCGACCGGCTGGTGCTGGCGATCGATCCAGGCCACGGACAGCGCGCCCTCGACTATGAAAAGGCGATGCGCGGCCGGAACCGGTTGCTGACGGAAGGTTCGCGGGATTTGAGCTGGTTCGAGGCGATCGAGATGCAGATGGCCGAGACGGGCGTGGCGATCGCCGCGGCGCGCGCCGAAATGGTGCGCCTTCTGGCCGCCATGATCGACAGGCTGCCCGACAGCGGCCCGTTTCCGCAGGCCGATATCGGCCTGTCGGGCGATCTGGAAGCCGAGATCGCCACCATGCCGGCTGTCGACGTCGAGGAGCGGTTCCGCCGCACGCTCGCCGGGGGCCGCGACCGCGACCTCGCCGCCGGGCGCACGCTCGAGGGCCCGCACCGCTCCGATCTCGTGGTCCGGCACCGACCCAAGGCGATGCCGGCGGCGCTGTGTTCGACCGGCGAACAGAAAGCCTTGCTTGTCGGCATTGTCCTGTCGCATGCCAGATTGACCGGCGAGATGTCCGGCTTGACGCCAATCCTGCTGCTCGACGAGATCGCGGCACATCTCGATGGTGGCCGGCGTGCGGCGCTGTTCTCGATCCTGGAGGAATTGAACTGCCAGGCTTTCATGACGGGAACCGATGCTGCGCTGTTTTCCAGCCTGGCGGGCCGGGCGCAGTTCCTGATCGTGGATCACGGCACGGTCGCGCCGATGGCTGTGTGAGCACCTGACAAGGTTTTTCTCCCGCTATATGGTCGAGCCATGATCGCCACCGCCCTCACCGACGAAGAACTCGAACGCTATGCCCGCCACATCGTGCTGCCCGAAATTGGCGGCGCCGGCCAGCAGCGCCTGAAGCGCGCGCGGGTGCTGGTCATCGGCGCCGGCGGATTGGGCGCACCAGTGCTTGAATATCTTGCCGCAGCCGGCGTCGGCACGCTCGGCGTGATCGACGACGACACGGTTTCGCTCTCCAACCTGCAGCGGCAGGTGATTCACGGCACGGACACTGTCGGCATGCTGAAAACCCACAGCGCCAAGGCGGCAATCGCCCGCATCAATCCCAACACCGCTGTCGAAATCCACACATTGCGCCTGACCGCGGACAATGCCCAAGCCCTCGTCGCCCGTTACGACGTGGTCGTCGACGGGTCCGACAATTTCGAGACGCGCTATGTCGTGGCCGATGCCTGCGCGGCGGAGGGAAAGCCGCTGGTGCACGCCGCCGTGGGCCGTTTCGATGGCTCCGTGACCGTGCTGATGCCGTTCCAAGCCGATAGGGACGGCACCTCCAACCCCGGCTACCGCGACCTCTTCCCGGAGGCCCCACCGCCGGGTCTGGTGCCGTCCTGTGCCGAGGCCGGGGTGCTTGGCGTGCTGACTGGGGTGATTGGCACGTTGCAGGCGATGGAAGCCATCAAGCTGATCACCGGCATTGGCGAGCCGCTGATCGGACGACTGCTGCTCTACGACGCGCTGGCCGCGCGTTTCGAGACCATCCGCTACAAGAGACGAAACTGACGTTGAAGCGCACTGCCGATATCGTCATCACCCGGGTTCCGTCCGATTTCGACCGCTGGAACGAAGTGCTCGCCCTGATCCTGCGCGCTTTCGCCTTCATGGACGGCATCATCGACCCGCCGTCCTCGGCGCACCTGCTCACCGCGGAAACCTTGCGCGACAAAGCCCGCCGCGAGACCGGCATGCTGGCGCTCAGCGGCAACAGGATCGTCGGCTGCATCTTCGCCCTGGAACGAACCGACCACCTCTATGTCGGCAAGCTCGCCGTCACGCCGGACTGTCAGGGCCAGGGCATCGGCAGGTTGTTGATGCAAGCCGTCCAGGATTTTGCCCGCAGCCGCGGCAAGGCCGCAATCGAGCTGCAGACGCGAATCGAGCTGGCTGGGAACCAGGCAGCCTTTGCCCGGCTCGGTTTTCGCGAGACCGTGAGAACGGCGCATGAAGGTTATGCGCGACCGACTTCGGTCACCATGCGCAAGACCGTTTCGTAAGTTTCCACTTACATTATGTTGCGAAGCCGCTCAGGTCCTGAGCGGCAGCACGCGATCCGGCGGGCGGTGGCCGTCGACGAAGGCGCGGATGTTGATGATCACCTTCTCGCCCATGTCGATGCGGCCCTCGAGCGTCGCCGACCCCATATGCGGCAAAAGCACGACCTTGCCCTTGGTCGCGAGCTTGAGCAGTTTTCCGTTCAATGCGGGCTCGTGCTCGTAGACGTCGAGTCCGGCGCCGGCGATCCTGCCATCCTGAATCAGCTTGACCAGCGCCTCCTCGTCGATGATGTCACCGCGCGCGGTGTTGACGATATAGGCGGTGGGCTGGAGCAGCGCCAGCCGCCGCGCCGAAAGCAGATGGAAGGTCGCCGGCGTCGAGGGGCAGTTGACCGAGATGATGTCCATGCGGGCCAGCATCTGATCGAGGCTTTCCCAATAGGTCGCCTCCAGCCCGTCCTCGACCGCCTGCAGCACGCGATGGCGGTTGTGATAGTGGATGGAGAGGCCGAAAGCCTTGGCACGCCTGGCAACGGCGGTGCCGATACGCCCCATGCCGACAATGCCGAGCCGTTTGCCCCAGATGCGCCGGCCAAGCATCCATGTCGGCGACCAGCCGGCCCATTTCTTGTCGCCGGTGAGTACATTGGCGCCCTCCGCCAGCCGGCGCGGCACCGCCAGCATCAGCGCCATCGTCATGTCGGCCGTATCCTCGGTCAGCACGTTGGGCGTGTTGGTTACGGTGATGCCTTTCTTGGCCGCGGCCGCCACGTCGATCTTGTCGACGCCATTGCCGAAATTGGCGATCAGCTTGAGGTTTTCGCCGGCCTGGGCGATCAATGCCGCGTCGATGCGGTCGGTCACCGTCGGCACCAGCACGTCGGCCTCCTTGACCGCCGCGACCAGTTCCGGCTGCGTCATCGGCCTGTCCTCGACATTCAGCCTTGCGTCGAACAGCTCGCGCATGCGGGTCTCGACAGGGTCGGGCAGTTTTCGCGTGATGACCACGAGAGGCTTCTTTTTGCCTGCCATTGCTTCCCTCGTTGAGACCTCTTTAACCAAGACCGGCGAAACTGGAAGCCGGTCGCGGTAGCCGATTTACCCATGTACCAAGCGGTGCCGCCGAAGACAAAGAAAAAGGGGCGCCGGGGCCGGCAGGCCAGCGCCGAAAGGAACGAAAGTGTCTGGTTTCGCGTCGCTTCGCCTGACCCTCAGCGCAGCATTTCTCGGCGCTCTGCTCTATTCACCCCAACTGTGCGCGCAAGGTGCAGCGGCTCCCGCCCAGAGCGTCGTCACGCTCGGGCCGAGCGGCCTGCCGCTGCCACGATTCGTCAGCCTGAAATCCGGCCGCGTCAATTCGCGTGTCGGGCCGGGCGCCAACTACTCGGTCGACTGGATGTATCTGAAGGCCGGCCTGCCGATGGAGATCATCCAGGAGTTCGACACATGGCGCCGCGTGCGCGACGCCGACGGTTCGGAAGGTTGGATCAACCAGTCGCTGCTTTCGGGCCGGCGCACGGCGATCGTGGCGCCGTGGCAGCGCGGCAAGGGCGCCCAGATCAATCTCCTCAGGAGCCCCGAAAAGGACGCCAGCGTGGTGGCGATCGTCGAGCCGGGCGTCATGGGCACGATCAAATCCTGCGACGGCCAGTGGTGCGAAATGACGCTCGATGGCCACACCGGCTGGCTCGCCCAATCCGTCGTCTGGGGCGCCTATCCCGGCGAACGGGTCAAGGACTGATTTTTGGCCTTGCCGCGACTCGTTTGAACCGCAGGCCGGACCGTTTAGCGGCCGATGCGGCCGAGATGGGTATCCTGAAAGCTGCTCGACAGCTTCAAGCCGTAACCCAGCGCGCGATCGATAGCGATGTGGGCGATCCAGATCAATGCAACCGCTAGAGCGGCTGCATTGCCGAACAGGCTGCCGGCAAGCACCAAAAACACCGGTGGGACCAAGATGTGGAAAGCATTGTAGCAGGCGGCGCCGACGCGCGGCCCGGCGAGATAGCCGAACATGGACAGATCAGGCGCCAGGATCAACAAGGCGAACAACCGCCAGGACGCACCGGCGAGTGCATAAAAGACGATAGCGGACACCGCGACAGCGGCCCATTCCAGCCGGACAGCCAGATCGAGGGGTTTCATTCCCGGCCGTGCATACGTGCCTGACCGTCGGTCATTCGGCGCGTTTGGGGCGCAGTCTCACCACGATGTCGACATTGGCGATCTCCATCCCCTCGGGTGGTTCCGGTAGGTTGGTGACGGTGACCGGACCATTGGCGATGTCGAAAATCCGGTTTTCGCCTTCGATATAGAAATGGTGATGATCGGAGGTGTTGGTGTCGAAATAGGTTTTGGCGCCCTCGACAGCCAGAATGCGCAGGAGTCCCGCCTGGGTGAATTGGTGAAGGGCGTTGTAGACGGTGGCCAGCGATACCGGCACGCCGGCGGCGACGGCCTCCTCGTGCAGTTCCTCGGCCGACAGATGGCGGTCGCCCTTGGCGAAAAGCAGGTCGGCAAGCGCAATGCGCTGCCGTGTCGGCCTCAGGCCGGCTTCACGAACCCGCTTGTCCACAGCGACATTTTCCTTCCGGCAGCCCCGGTCCATCTGGTCGTCCAAGCTCACAGTTCCGCCTCAAGACACGTCCAGAATGGCAAAAAAATGGATGTCTGCCGAAACCGGACCCCTTTCGACATATATTCTGTCGTCCGGATGCGATCAATAGCGCGCATTGACCCGGCAAGACTGGCGGGTTAAGCGCAAACGCCGGTTTCCGGCCTGAAACAGATTGTGTTAGGACACCAACGACAAGGGCGCGCCAGCGCCCGGGACATATGGGAACGAGATTGATGGCGGGTTCGAAATCCAGCTACGACTACGAAGAATTGCTGGCCTGCGCCCGCGGCGAGCTGTTCGGACCGGGCAATGCCCAGTTGCCTTACCCGCCGATGCTGATGTTTGACCGCATCACCGAGATCAGCGAAACGGGCGGGGCTTTCGACAAGGGCTTCATCCGCGCCGAATTCGACATCAAGCCGGACCTGTGGTTCTTTGCCTGCCATTTCATCGGCAATCCCATCATGCCTGGATGCCTGGGCCTCGATGCCCTGTGGCAGCTGACGGGTTTCTATCTCGGCTGGCTGGGCGAACCCGGCAAAGGCATGGCGCTGTCGACCGGCGAGGTCAAGTTCAAGGGAATGGTCACGCCCTCGGTTAAAAAGGTCGAGTATGGCGTGGAATTCAAACGTGTGATGCGTGGCCGGCTGGTGCTGGGCATCGCCGATGGTTGGCTAAAGGCGGACGGCGAACCCATATACGCGGCAACGGACCTGAAAGTCGGTCTGTCCAAGCAGTCGGCGGTCGCTTGACCGTCGCCCTGGCCGACTTCGTGGCCAGCATTCCTGGAAGGAGTTGCGAATGAGACGTGTCGTAGTCACAGGCCTCGGCATCGTGTCGTCGATCGGCAACAATGCCAACGAGGTGCAAGCCTCGCTGCATGACGCCAAATCCGGCATCAGCTTCTCCGACTCCTTCGCCGAGCACGGCTTCCGCTGTCAGGTCTGGGGCGCACCGACGCTCGATCCCAGCGCCATGATCGATCGCCGCGCAATGCGCTTCCTGAGCCAGGGAGCGGCCTGGAACCATGTCGCCATGGACCAGGCGATCGCCGATGCCGGCCTTGGCGAGAGCGACATCACCAATGAGCGCACCGGCATCGTCATGGGCTCGGGCGGGCCTTCCACCCGCACCATCGTCGAGGCGGCCGAAACCACGCTCAAGAACGGCAGCCCCAAGCGCATCGGCCCATTCGCGGTGCCGAAGGCGATGTCGTCGACCGCGTCGGCGACGCTGGCCACCTGGTTCAAGATCCACGGAGTCAACTATTCGATCTCGTCGGCCTGTTCGACCTCGGCGCATTGCATCGGCAATGGCTACGAACTGATCCAGTGGGGCAAGCAGGACATGGTGTTCGCCGGCGGCCACGAAGATCTCGACTGGACGATGTCGGACCTGTTCGACGCCATGGGCGCCATGTCGTCGAAGTACAATGACAGGGCATCTGCCGCGTCCCGCGCCTATGACGTCGATCGCGACGGCTTCGTCATCGCCGGCGGCGCCGGCGTGCTGGTGCTCGAGGAACTGGAGCATGCCAAGGCGCGCGGCGCCAAGATCTATGCAGAGATCGTCGGCTACGGCGCCACCTCGGACGGCTTCGACATGGTTGCGCCCTCGGGCGAAGGCGCGGTCCGCTGCATGCGGCAGGCGCTGGCGACCGTCACCACCCCGGTCGACTACATCAACACCCATGGCACCTCGACGCCGGTGGGGGATTCCCGCGAAATGGGCGCGATCCGCGAGGTGTTCGGGGAGAAGATGCCCTTCATCACCTCGACCAAATCGCTGACGGGCCATTCGCTGGGCGCGGCCGGCGTGCAGGAATCCATCTATTCGATCCTGATGATGCAAGGCGGTTTCATCGGCGAAAGCGCCCATATCGAGACTCTCGACCCCGAATTCGAGGGTATGCCGGTGGTGCGAAAGCGCATCGACAACGCCAGGATCGACACCGTTTTGTCCAATTCCTTCGGCTTTGGTGGCACCAACGCAACGCTGGTTTTCCAGCGCTATTCCGCATAAGGCCACGTTTTTTCCACGAGGATTGGCGATCATGGACGGATTGATGAAGGGCAAGCGCGGGCTTGTCATGGGCGTCGCCAACGATCATTCGATCGCCTGGGGCATCGCCCGGAAACTGTCCGAACATGGGGCCGAACTTGCCTTCACCTACCAGGGTGACGCCTTCGGCCGCCGGGTCAAGCCGCTCGCCGACAAGCTCGGCGCGGCGCTGGTGGTTCCCTGCGATGTCGAGGACAGCGCCTCGGTCCGCGCCACCTTCGAGACCTTGGGCAAGGCCTGGGGCGGGCTCGACTTCGTGGTCCATGCCATCGGCTTTTCGGACAAGAATGAGCTCAAGGGCCTCTACGCCGACACCAGCCGCGACAATTTCATCCGCACCATGGTCATCTCCTGCTATTCCTTCACCGAGGTCGCGCGCCACGCCGCGGCCCTGATGCAGGATGGCGGATCGATGATCACCCTGACCTATGCCGGTTCGGTGCGCGTCATGCCGAACTATAACGTCATGGGCGTCGCCAAGGCCGGCCTCGAGGCCAGCGTGCGCTATCTCGCCAACGATTACGGCCCGCGCGGCATCAGGGTGAACGGCATATCGGCCGGACCGGTGCGAACGCTTGCCGGCGCCGGGATTTCCGATGCGCGCCACATGTTCTCTTACCAGCAGCGCAATTCTCCGCTGCGCCGCACCGTGACCATCGACGAGGTCGGCGGCTCGGCACTCTATCTCCTGTCCGACCTCGCTTCCGGCGTCACCGGCGAAATCCACTATGTCGATTCCGGCTATCATATCGTTTCCATGCCGACGCTCGAGGAGCTGAAGCAGACGGATCGCGCGAGCGAATAGGCCATTACGCGAAATAGTCTTTTCTCCTGCGAAGAAATAATTCCCTTCCAATAAAATTGGATGCATTCGCGGAAACTCATTTTAAGGGCCTATCGGCTATAGAGTCCCGCAATTTGGGGACTTTCAATGCCTGCCGTCAGCAACCCGAACCGCACACCGGTGTTCCGGCTGATCACCATAGCCAGTTCGGGCATTGGCAGTTTCATTCTCGGCATCTGGGGGCTGAAGCACGCGCTTGGCGACGGCTTTGCCGGCATGCCGGCGGACGTGATGGTGGCGATCATGGCTGCCCTTTGCGCATTGGCGGCGGCGGGAGCCGCGATGTCTTTCTTCGCCGGCGTCGATGAATCGGCCGATTTCGTCTTCAACGAAACCCAGTTCGACAAGCTGACCGGATTGCTGGCGCGTCCGGCGATGGTCGGCAAGATCGCCGAGGCAGCCTGCGCGACGAGCCGCACCGGGGCCCCGATGTTCCTCATCGACATCGACATCGACCGGTTCAAGCAGATCAACGACGCGATCGGCTACAGCCAGGGCGACGAACTGATCCGCGCCTTCACCAAGCGGCTGCAGGCCTGCGTGCCCGAGCGCGTGCAGATCGGGCGCATCGGCGCCGGCGAGTTCGCGGTGCTGCTTCCCGATCATCAGATTCAGGGAACGATGGAAGCTATGGTGGAGAGGCTCATCGACGAGATGATGGAGCCCTATGAGCTCAGCAGCCACCAGCAATCGGTGAGCCTGTCGGTGGGCATCGTGGCGATGCCCAAGGACGGCGTCGACCCGGTCCTCATCCTGCGCCGCTCCAACCTGGCGCTGCAAAATGCGCGCGCCAGGGGAGTCGGCAACTGGTCGGTCTTCGATACCGAGATGGGTCGGGTCGCCGATCATCGCCAATGGGTCGAATCCGAGCTGCACATCGCATTCGAGCGCGGTGATTTCGACCTTCACTATCAGCCGCAGCTGGACCTGCCGAGCGGCCGCATCGTCGGCTATGAAGCGCTGATCCGCTGGAACCATCCAGAACGCGGCATGATCCCACCTCTGGAGTTCATCCAGATCGCCGAGGAAACCGGCATGATCAATCCGATCGGCGAATGGGTTCTGCGCAAGGCATGCAGCGACGCCCGCCATTTACCCGACGACTGCTTCGTCGCTGTCAACATCTCGCCGGTCCAGTTCATGACCAAGGACTTCATCGGCCTCGTGCGCGACACGATGCGGACCACCGGCATCAAGCCCTCGCGGCTGGAGCTGGAAGTCACCGAGACGGCCATGATGCAGGACCGCGACCGCGCCGCCGCCATCCTGAAAGAGCTTGCCGATATGGGCATCTCGGTTGCCGTCGACGATTTCGGCACCGGCTATTCCAATCTCAGCTACCTGATCGATTTTTCATTCGGCAAGCTGAAGATCGACCGCTCCTTCGTCAGCCGCATCGATACGGATTCGAGCTCCGGCGCCGTCGTATCGACCATTGTCGGCCTCTCGCGAGCACTCGGCGTCAGTATCATTGCCGAGGGTGTCGAGACAGAGGACCAGGCGACACTGCTCAGGGCAGCCGGTTGCGAGGTGGTGCAAGGTTATCTGTTCGGTCGGCCGGCGCCGCTTGCGGTCATGGCCGGCGAGGGACATGTCATCGAGGATTCGAGGCGCGTCGCCAATCTGCACTGAGTGTCACGCCGTTGCGTGTCAGCGACGCGCGGAAAGAACCTTGAACATGCCGTCACGGGCGAGCTCGGCATGGCTGGAGAAGGCGGCGGCCAGTACCGGCTCGTAGGGCAGCTGGCGGTTCGCCACCATGTACAGTCGTGCTCCCGGCTTCAGCGCCTTTGCCGCTGCCCGGATCAGGCCGGCGCCGATCTCCGGTTCGGCCGCGCGGCTGCGATGAAAAGGCGGGTTCATGATGACCGCGTCGTAGCGACGCTCGACCGGCTCCCCCTGCAGGTCCGTCCAGAAGAAACCTTTCGCAACCGACTGGCTGGCCGTGGCAAGATTGGCTTTGGCGGCTTCGAGAGAAGCGAAATCCGCCTCATAGAGATCAAGTGCCGAGATGCCGGGCGAACGCGCTTCCATCTCCGCCGCCAGATAGCCCCAGCCGGCGCAGAAATCGGCGACATGGCCGCGCAGGTCGGCCGGAAGATGGTCCGCCAGCAACTTCGAACCGGCATCGGCACGATCGAAGGAAAACATGCCGGGCGCCGTGCTGAAGCGGCCGTCGACCAGCCCGGCGGGATTGGCGGCACGCAGCGCTGCTGCCGTCTCCGTCCCGGCCGGCCGGCGAAGCCAGAAGGCGATGCCGTGATATTTGGGCAGATGGCCTTCGAGCGGCACAAGCTCGTCCATGCGCTTGCGCAGGCTGGCGATGCCATCATCCTTGCCGCCGGCAATGACGATCAATCCGCCCTCGGTGACGCGCTCCAGCGCATCCGCGATGCGCAGCTCGTTCTGGCCGCGATGGCGGCCCGCGAGCACCAGCGCGGCGTCAAAGCCATCGCCTTGCGTTTGCGGGGTGACAGTGAAGCCCGCGGCTTGCAGCGCGCGAAAATGCGGCCGAAAGCCTTGCACCACGTGCAGCTCGGCGTCGAAGTCCTGCGGTGTCCGCAAGCCGGATTCGGCCCCTAGAAAAAGCACCCGTTCGCCCTTGCCTGGTAAAGCGACCGCCTCGGCCTCGAATGGATGGAAAAGTGTCTTCAGCGGTTCGGCAGACATGCCTTTGCTCCATAAACGAAAGCGGGCGCGACATGAGCCGCGCCCGCTTTGATTTTTCGGTCAGGCCGTTCAGGCGGCGTTTTCTTCGCTCTCAGCCTTCTTGTCGCGAACGATTTCCTTGCCGGTGGTCTGGTCGACGACCTTCATCGACAGGCGGACCTTGCCGCGCTCATCGAAGCCCATCAGCTTGACCCACACCTTGTCGCCTTCCTTGACGACGTCCGAAGTCTTGGCGACCCGGTCGTTGGCAAGCTGCGAGATGTGGACGAGGCCGTCACGCGGGCCGAAGAAGTTGACGAAAGCGCCGAAGTCGGCGGTCTTGACGACCGTGCCTTCGTAGATTTCGCCGACTTCCGGCTCGGCGACGATGGTGTGGATCCACTTCTTCGCCGCCTCGATCTCCTTGGCGTTCGCCGAAGCGATCTTGACCGTGCCGTCATCCTCGATGTTGATCTTGGCGCCGGTCTTCTCGACGATCTCGCGGATGACCTTGCCACCGGAACCGATCACGTCGCGGATCTTGTCGGTCGGGATGTGCATGACCTCGATGCGCGGTGCGAACTCGCCGAGCTCGGCGCGCGCGCCGGACAGCGCGTGGCCCATTTCGCCGAGAATATGCTGGCGACCGTCCTTGGCCTGGTCGAGAGCGATCTTCATGATCTCCTCGGTGATGCCCTCGATCTTGATGTCCATCTGCAAGGAGGTGATGCCGTTGGCGGTGCCGGCGACCTTGAAATCCATGTCGCCGAGGTGATCCTCGTCGCCCAGGATGTCGGAGAGCACGGCGAAGCGCTCACCTTCCTTGATCAGGCCCATGGCGATACCGGCGACCGGCTTGGCCAGCGGCACGCCGGCGTCCATCAGCGCCAGCGAGGTGCCGCAGACGGTTGCCATCGACGACGAGCCGTTGGACTCGGTGATCTCCGAGACCACGCGCAGCGTGTAGGGGAACTGGTCTGATGTCGGCAGCATCGGGCGGATGGCGCGCCAGGCGAGCTTGCCGTGGCCGATCTCTCGGCGGCCGGGCGAGCCCATGCGGCCGGTCTCGCCGACGGAATAGGGAGGGAAGTTGTAGTGGAGGAGGAACTTCTCCTTGTACATGCCGGTCAGCGAATCGACATACTGCTCGTCCTCGCCGGTGCCCAGCGTGGCGACGACCAGCGCCTGGGTCTCGCCGCGGGTGAACAGCGCCGAACCGTGGGTGCGAGGCAGGACGCCGACCTCGGATACGATCTTGCGCACGGTCTTCAGGTCACGGCCGTCAATGCGCGAACCAGTGTCGAGAATGTTCCAGCGCACGACCTTGGCTTGGAGCTCCTTGAACACACTGCCGATCTGCTCGGAGGAATATTTCGGCTCTTCGCCTTCGGCCGGAGCGAAGGCCGCCTTGACCTTGGCCTTGACGGCGTCCACGGCGGCATAGCGCTTCTGCTTGTCGGTGATCTTGTACGCGTCGCGAAGCTCGTCGCCGACGATCTTCAGCATCTCGGCTTCGAGAGCGGAATAGTCCGGCGCGGTGAAGTCGCGCGGGTCCTTGGCGGCGACCTCGGCCAGCTTGATGATCGCGTCGATCACCGGCTGGAAACCGCGATGGCCGAACATGACCGCGCCGAGCATCAGGTCTTCGCCGAGCTCCTTGGCTTCGGACTCGACCATCAGCACGGCGTCGGCGGTGCCGGCGACGATCAGGTCGAGCTTGGATTCCTGCATCTCGTCGACATGCGGGTTGAGCACGTATTCGCCGTTGATGTAGCCGACGCGGGCGCCGCCGATCGGGCCCATGAAGGGCACGCCCGACAGGGTCAGGGCCGCCGAGGTGGCGACGATCGACAGGATGTCCGGATCGTTCTCGAGATCATGCTGGACGACGGTGACTACGATCTGCGTGTCGTTCTTGTAGCCGTCGGCAAAGAGTGGGCGGATTGGGCGGTCGATGAGGCGCGAAACCAGCGTTTCCTTTTCGCTCGGACGGCCTTCACGCTTGAAATAGCCGCCCGGGATCTTGCCGGCGGCGTAGGTCTTTTCCTGGTAGTTGACGGTCAGCGGAAAGAAGTCGAGGCCCGGCTTGGGCTCCTTCATCGAAACGACCGTGGCGAGAACCTTGGTCTCGCCGTAGGTGGCGAGCACGGCGCCGTCGGCCTGGCGCGCGATCTTGCCGGTTTCGAGGATGAGCGGGCGACCGCCCCATTCGATTTCCACTTTGTGGTGATTGAACATGTCTTGTCCTTCATATGAGGAAAGGGCCGCGCCGTTTCAGCGTGCGCGGGTGCCCTTTCCCCTGGCTTCCTTTCTCGGGCAGCCACGGGCAAGACAACGGGAAGCTCGATCCATGTCGGCCGGATGGCCGCGCGAGCGTCCTGCAATCCTGCCCCATGACCGTCCATGGGGTGGCTTCGAGGGGGCCCTCTGCACGCTCGAAACCGGATTTGGCCAATCGATCCGACTGGCCCTGCGCATGACCCCACAAGCAGCGGCTTGTGGAATGCGTCACGCGCAAACTCAACTTGTTGGAGCGTCCGTCCGGCATCCGGATGGGTGCGCGGCGCTCCAATACCTGCATTCGAGATCGGATTGGTCCGGTGCTCAAATGCGCGACCGGCGGGCCCTTGTGAGGCCCGCCGGTCAATTCGTCAACGGCGCAGGCCGAGCTTCTCGATCAGCGTCTGGTAGCGCGTGTCGTCCTTGCGCTTGAGATAATCAAGCAGGCTTCGGCGCTGGGAGACGAGAGCGAGCAGACCACGGCGGGAATGGTTATCCTTCTTGTGGTCCTTGAAATGGTCGGTCAGGTTCTTGATGCGCTCGGAAAGGATGGCTACCTGAACTTCCGGAGACCCGGTGTCGCCCTTGGCGGTTGCGAATTCAGTCATCAATTCCTGTTTGCGCTCGGCAGTAATCGACATCGTGTTTTTCCTTATCTGTTCGAGGAAACGGGTCGCCCTCAGCCGGGATGTCGTCCAGCAGGGGCCGGTGCAAGCAGAGCGTCATAGCGCTAAGCTGCGGCGCATATAGTGCAATTCCCAAGAAAACACCAGCCCAATTCACGAAGCCGGCTTTTCACGCCAAAACGGCAAGTTATCCCTGTCAAAGCCATTTTTTCCATTTGAAGAAGGCAATCAGCCCAACCGCGACCACGGCCATGAACAGCAGCGACAAGGGATAGCCGTAATAGGCCTTCAGCTCAGGCATGTTCCAAGGCGACGTCTCCGGATCGAAATTCATGCCCCAGACGCCGACCAGAAACGTGAGCGGCATGAAGATGACCGAGACGATCGTCAGATAGGAAATGACGTCGTTGGTGCGTGCCTGGCTCAGCGACAGATGCATCTCGATCAGGCCGGTCAGCATGTCGCGCTGGTTCTCGACCAGCTCGATCAGCCGCAGCGCGTGGTCGAGCGTATCGTTCAGGAAGACCTTGGTTTCGGCCTTCACATAGGACACGTCGTTGCGGATCAGCGTCGCCAGCGCATCGCGCACCGGCCACAGCACCCCCTTCAGCACATTGGCGTCGTGCCGCAATCCATGAAGCTGCTGCATCTGATGCTTGTGCGGTGCGTGCAGCATCTGGTCCTCGATGCTGTCGACGAGTTCGCCGGCCGCCTCGATCGGCGGAAAGTAGCTATCGACGATGGCGTCGATCAGCGCATAGGCGAGATAGTCGGCGCCACGGGCGCGCAGCCGGTTCGGCGCCGAGCTTTCGATGCGCTTGCGCACCGGATCGAACGGATCGCCTTCGCGCTCCTGGAAGGTGACGACGAAATTCTTGCCAAGGAAAACGGCGATCTGCTCGTAGCGGTGCGAGGCGACGTCGTCGATCATCCGCACGACCACGAAAGCATGGTCTTCGTAGAAATCCACCTTCGGCCGCTGGCCCGTGTTGACGACGTCCTCCAGCGCCAGCGGATGCAGGCTGAAGATGCGGCCGATCTCCTTGATCAGCTCGATATTGGCCAGGCCGGTGCAGTCCAGCCAGATGACCGGCCACTTTTCGCAATTGGCATTGACGTCGTCGATGCTGGCATTGTCGATCGTTTTGGACTTTTGCGGCGAGATCAGGGTGAGCCGCAGTTCCGAGCGTCGCGCCGCGGGATCGGCGATCAGCGTTCCGGGCGATGCACCGACCGGCGGCCGCCTGGCCCTGAGCGGCGCCCGCGTCTTGATCGCCTCAACCTTTGCCATGCGGCCCCTCGGATAGATATCGCATAGAGATTAGACGAGGGCCCTCACCCGGCAAAGACCCGTTTGGGCTTGAACATGCCCTGCTCGATGGCGCCGATGGCCACCAGCTTGCCGCGCGCGGTCGCGCAGGCTTCCTCGGCCTCCACCGGCGCGTCGCGGCCGCGGATGATGACGGGATTGCCGAGGCGGATCTTCGTCGCCGCATCGTCGCTGATGGCTATCTGCGGCAGGCAGTCGAGTGCCGCCGAGGTGTCGACAAGCAGCGCGTCGATCGCGGCAAAATCGATCGGCGCTTCTATCGAATCGGGGGACGGTTGCTGCGTGCCATGACCCTGCTCGCCGAAGCGCGCCGCCTCCAGTTCGGCGACGGTGACGAAATCCTCGGCGGTGAACGGCTCGACCTCGATCCGGCGCAGTTCAGAAATATGGCCGAAGCAGCCGAGATCGCGGCCCATGTCGCGGGCCAGCGAGCGCACATAGGTACCCTTGCCGCATTCGACCTCGAAAACCGTGTGATCGGCCCCGTGCTCGACGATGTCGAGGCGGCCGATTTCGATCTCGCGCGCGGGAATGTCGACCGTCTCGCCGTCGCGGGCGAGATCATAGGCGCGTTCGCCCGCGATCTTGATGGCCGAGAATTGCGGCGGCGTCTGCATGATGACGCCGGTGTATTTCGACAGCAGCGCCTGCACTTCGGCCTCCACGGGGCGCCGATCGGAGTCCCGCGTCACCGGACCTTCGAGGTCGTCGGTCGAGCGCTCCTGCCCCCAGGCGACGGTGAAGCGGTAGATCTTGGCGCCGTCCTGGACGTAGGGCACGGTCTTGGTGGCTTCACCGAGCGCGATCGGCAGCATGCCGGAAGCGAGCGGATCGAGCGTGCCGGCGTGGCCGGCCTTCTCCGCCTGAAACAGCCACTTGATCTTGGAGACGGCCTCGGTCGAGCCCATGCCGACCGGCTTGTCCAGCACCACCCAGCCCGAGATCGGCCGGCCCTTCTTCTTGCCGCGGCGCGCCATTATTCACTGTCCTTGTCGTCGTCCGCATCCAGATCGCGCGCCACTTCCGGCGATTTCAGGAGATCGTTGATCCTGGCGAAATTGTCGAAGGAGGTGTCGAGCCGGAAGCGAAACTCGGGCATGTACTTCATCTGCCGCAGCGCGCCGGAGACGCGGCCGCGGACGAACTTGGCATGCTTGTTGAGTGCCTCGACCACGGCGCCGGCGTCCGTGGCGCCGAGCGGCGAGATGAAGGCGGTTGCGATCTTGAGGTCGGGCGACATGCGCACTTCCGACACCGAAACCACGGCATTCTCGACCAGCGGATCGATGATCTCGCCGCGCTGCAAGGTTTCGGACAGCGCATGGCGCACCTGCTCGCCGACGCGCAGCATGCGCTGGGATGGGCCTGATGTGGTCGAACGGGGCATTTTTTCTCGATCCTGAAAGCGTGGGGCGCGGGATAGGACCGTGCCTCATGTCTCAAATGTTTGCCAGGCGGCGGCCTCTCGGCCACCGCCTGGCATGACGGACGTCACACGAACTCAGAGCGTGCGGGTTACCATCTCGACGCGGAAGCACTCGATGATGTCGCCGACGCGCATGTCCTCGTAGTTCTGGAAGGCCATGCCGCATTCCTGGCCGCCCGGGACTTCCGAAACCTCGTCCTTGAAGCGCTTCAGCGTCTTCAGCGTGCCTTCGTGGATGACGACGTTGTCGCGGATCAGGCGCACGCCCGCGCCACGCTCGACCTTGCCTTCGGTGACACGGCAGCCGGCGATCTTGCCGACCTTGGTGATGTCGAATATCTCGAGTATCTGCGCATTGCCGATGAAGGTCTCGCGACGCTCCGGCGAGAGCATACCCGACAGAGCCGCCTTCACGTCATCCACGAGGTTGTAGATGATCGAGTAGTAGCGGATCTCTATGCCAGCGGCCGCGGCAGCGGCGCGTGCCTGCACATTGGCGCGGACGTTGAAGCCGATGATCGCCGCGCCCGACGTCTCCGCCAGTGACACGTCGCTTTCGGTGATGGCGCCGGCGCCGGCATGGACGATGCGCGCACGCACCTCGTCGGTGCCGAGCTTGTCGAGCGCTGCGTTGATCGCCTCGATCGAACCCTGCACGTCACCCTTGATGACCAGCGGGAACTCCTTCAGTCCGCTCGTCTGCAGCTGCGACATCATCTGTTCGAGCGAACCGCGCTGGCCGGCATGACGGGCAACCGCCTTCTCGCGGGCCAGACGCTGGCGGTACTCGGTGATCTCGCGGGCGCGGGCCTCGTTGTTGACCACGGCGAAGCGGTCGCCGGCCTGCGGCGTGCCCTGGAGGCCGAGCACCTCGACCGGCATCGCCGGCGGCGCTTCCTTGACGTGTTCGCCACGATCGTCGACCAGCGCGCGCACCCGGCCCCATTCATTGCCGGCGACAAGGATGTCGCCCGGCATCAGCGTGCCGGTCTGCACCAGCACGGTGGCGACGGGGCCACGGCCCTTGTCGAGCTGCGCCTCGATGACGACGCCCTCGGCGGTGCGGTCCGGATTGGCCTTGAGGTCGAGGATTTCGGCCTGCAGCAGGATCGCTTCGAGCAGCTTGTCGAGATTGGTGCCCTTGGTCGCCGACACTTCGACGTCCAGCACCTCGCCGCCCATCGATTCCACGAACACTTCGTGGCGCAACAGCTCGGAGCGCACTTTCTGCGGATCGGCGTCATGCTTGTCGATCTTGTTGATCGCCACGATGATCGGAACGCCGGCCGCCTTGGCATGGCTGATCGATTCGATCGTCTGCGGCATCACGCTGTCGTCGGCCGCCACCACCAGGATGGCAATGTCGGTGGCCTGGGCGCCGCGGGCGCGCATGGCCGTGAAGGCGGCGTGGCCGGGCGTGTCGATGAAGGTGATCTTCTGACCGTTCTTCTCGACCTGATAGGCGCCGATATGCTGGGTGATGCCGCCGGCCTCGCCGGAGACGACATTGGCGTTGCGGATCGCGTCGAGCAGCGAGGTCTTGCCGTGGTCGACATGCCCCATGATGGTCACGACAGGCGGCCGCGACACCAGGTCTTCCGGACGGTCGGCGATGTTGAACAGGCCTTCCTCGATGTCGGACTCGGCGACGCGGCGGACCGTGTGGCCGAATTCGGTGGCGACCAGTTCCGCCGTGTCGGCGTCGATGACGTCGCCCGGCTTCAGGATCTGGCCCTGCTTCATGAAGAACTTGACCACATCGACGGCGCGCTCGGACATGCGCTGCGCCAGTTCCTGGATAGTGATGGTTTCGGGCAGGATCACTTCGCGCATAACCTTCTCGCGCGGCTCATTGTGCATCGCGCGCTTGAACTTTTCCTGGCGGCGGCGCATCGACGACAGCGAACGGGCCCGCGCATCCTCGTCGGAAAGCGCGGAGTTCAAAGTCAGCTTGCCGCGACGGCGGTCTTCCTCGCCCTTGGTCGGCTTGGCCGGACGCGCCACTTCGGGCGTCACCAGACGGCGCACCGGCGCACCGGCGCCAGTCCGCTTCGGCTTGACCTCTTCTTCCTCGTCGGCGGTCGCCAGTTCGGCGGCCTGCGGCGCGCGGCGACGCGCCTCTTCCTCGGCGCGGCGGCGGGATTCGGCCTCGGCCTGCAACCGCGCTTCTTCCTCGGCCTGGCGGCGTGCGGATTCCTCGCGCTCGCGCTTGCGGCGCTCCTCATCCTCGGCGCGGCGCTTGGCTTCCTCGACGGCGCGCTGGCGGTCCTCGACCTCGCGCGCTTTGGAGCCTTCGAGCGCCCTGCGGCGCGCTTCCATTTCGCTGCGCGACAGTTCGTTCAACACCATGCCGCTGCGCTCGACCGGTGCCGGCGGAGGTGGAGGCGGCGCCTTGGGTGCCTCCTGCACGACGGGAGCCGCCGCGACCGCCGGCTTCGGGGTGAACACGGGTGCCGCCACCGCCGGCTCCGGCTTGTCGCCGGGCAGCGAGAATTTGCGCTTCTTGGTCTCGACCACGACCGACTTGGTGCGGCCGTGCGAGAAGTTCTGGCGCACGGTGCCCTGTTCCATGCCGGGGCGCTTCAGCGTCAAGGTCTTCTTCGGCGTAACACTCAACGTCTTGTCGTCGCCCGATTTCGTATCGCTCATTCCATATCCTCTGCGGCCTCATCTTCGTCAGCAACGGCCGCAAGCATTGCCAGATCGTCCGGGGTACCGCCCCGATATCGGTCGAGCGCAACCATGCGCTTCTGGACCGCCTTACCCGCGTCTCCCGCGAGGACGGCAGCATGTATCACATTTGTACCCCCCAATGCCAAGCTCAACTCGGCCTCGGAGAAAAGTTTGTAGGCAAGGATGGAGGGGCCGCCAATATGGACGGTCGCCCGCCGCGCCTGGCTGATCTTGCGCACGCCATCGTCCGAGGCTTCGGTCGCGTGGAGCACGAAAAGCGCCAATCCGCCGCGCACCGCGCTCTCCACCTTGGTGGCGCCCAGCGCGATCGCCCCTGCCTTGCGAGCGAGACCCAGCATGCCAAGGGCGGATCTGGAAAGCAGCCCATCGACCATGCCGCCGAGATCGGGCGGCACGACCACCTGTGCCTTAAAGGCGCGGCTAAAAAGGTTCTTGGCCGCCGCCTTGTCGATATGTAGGCGGTCGGCGCTCACCCAGCAACCACGGCCGGGCAGATTTCTCTTGAGATCCGGAACGACGGCCGAATCCGGGCCGACGACGAACCGGATCAGTTCATCCGGTTCGGCCTGCTTGCGGGTGACGATGCAGGTGCGATCGTTCATCTCGTCCAAGGGCGGTTTCTGTGCGATGCGGTTTCACCTCACGCACCAACGGCTTCGTCAGCCGGCGCTTCTTCGGCTGCAAGCTCGTCTTCGGAAATCCAGCCGGCCTTGAGACGGGCCGCGAGCACCATCTGCTCGGCATCGGCGCGCGAAACGCCATGATCGGCCAGCACGCCCGGATACACCTTGGTCTCGCCGTCCTTGCGTTCCTTCCAGCCGGTGAGGTCGTCGGCGGCATAGCCGGCGAAATCCTCGATCGTCTTCACGCCGTCCTCGCCGAGCGTCACCATCATGGCGGTGGTGATGCCGGGGATTTCGCGCAGCTCGTCCTTGACGCCCAGCGCCTTGCGCTTTTCGTCGTGCTCGGCTTCGATCTTCTCCAGATATTCGCGGGCCCGGGTCTGGATCTCCGAGGCGGTATCCTCATCGAAGCCGTCGATCGAGGCGATTTCGCCGGCATCGACGTAGGCGACTTCCTCGACGCTGGTGAAGCCTTCGGAGGCGAGCACCTGGCCGACCATCTCGTCGACGTCGAGAGCTTCCATGAACAGCGCCGAGCGCTCGACGAATTCCTTCTGGCGGCGCTCGGATTCCTCGGCCTCGGTCAGGATGTCGATATCCCAGCCGGTGAGCTGCGAAGCGAGGCGCACATTCTGGCCGCGGCGGCCGATGGCCAGCGAGAGCTGGTCGTCCGGCACCACCACTTCGATGCGCTCGGCGTCCTCGTCGAGCACGACCTTGGCGACTTCCGCCGGCTGCAGCGCATTGACGATGAAGGATGCGGCCGAGGGCGACCACGGAATGATGTCGATCTTCTCGCCCTGCAATTCGGCGACGACCGCCTGGACGCGGCTGCCGCGCATGCCGACGCAGGCGCCGACCGGATCGATCGAGCTGTCGCGCGAGATGACGGCGATCTTGGCGCGCGAACCGGGGTCGCGGGCGACCGACTTGATCTCGATGATGCCATCATAGATCTCCGGCACTTCCATGGTGAAGAGCTTGGCCATGAACTGCGGATGGGTGCGCGACAGGAAGATCTGCGGGCCGCGCTGCTCACGGCGCACGTCGTAGACATAGGCGCGGACGCGATCGCCATATTTGTAGTTTTCGCGCGGGATCAGCTCGTCGCGGCGGATGATTGCTTCGCCACGACCGAGATCGACGATGACATTGCCGTATTCGACGCGCTTGACGGTTCCGTTGACGATCTCGCCGATGCGGTCCTTGTATTCGTCATACTGGCGGTCGCGCTCGGCCTCGCGCACCTTCTGCACGATGACCTGCTTGGCCGACTGGGCGGCGATGCGGCCGAAATCCATCGGCGGCAGCTGTTCGGCGATGAAGTCGCCGAGCTGGGCATCGGGATTGCGCTCGCGCGCCGAGGAAATGGCGATCTGCGTGGCGTAGTCGTCGACCTTCTCGACCACTTCCATCAGCCGCTGCAGCTTCATCTCACCGGTGTTGGGGTTGATGTCGGCGCGGATGTTGGTCTCCTGGCCATAACGCGAGCGTGCCGCCTTCTGGATCGCATCAGCCATGGCGGCGATGACGATCGACTTGTCGATCGACTTTTCACGCGCGACCGCGTCGGCAATCTGCAGCAGTTCAAGTCTGTTGGCGCTTACAACCATGTTTTTTCTCCCGAGCCTGTTTGCCGGCCCCTGGGGCCTGGCAGCTCAATCAACTTTCCTGTTCGTGTTCTTCCGTAGCGCCCGGTTCCGTACCCTCCGGTACGTCGTCGTCCGGTTCGCCGCGGCGTTTCTTGGCTTCCTTGCGCGCCCTATTGTCCTTCGACAATGCATCACGGATGAGGTCGTCGGTCAGGATCAGCCGGGCTTCGGCAATGGCGTCGTAGGGCACGCGCACTGTCGGCTCCTCACCGTAGGCCGCCTTGTCGCGCTCGATCAGCACATCGTTCTCACCGGCTTCGGCGATCTTGCCCTTGAAGCGCTTGCGATCCGCGACAACGACCGATGTTTCCATCTTCACCAGATGACCGGTCCAGGTCGAGAAATCCGATTTGCGCACCAGCGGCCGGTCGATGCCGGGCGATGAGACTTCGAGATGATACGCCTTCTCGATGGGATCGTCGACGTCGAGCGCCGGCGACACCGCACGGCTCACCTCTTCGCAATCCTCGACCGTCATGGTGCCGTCCTCGCGCTCAGCCATGATCTGCAGCGTCAGCCCGTTCTGGCCGGACAGATGCACGCGTACAAGGCGAAAGCCGATGCCGCGCAGCACCGGCTGGACGATCAGCGCGATGCGTGCATCGATGCCGCTTTCGCGGATGATGCGATCGTCGCTCTCGCTTGCCGTTGACGTCATTCGATTCCTGTCGATCATTCTCTAGCCGTCGGCAGGTAATAAAAAAGAGCGGGACCGGGTGGACCCACTCTTCGTCATACCGACCAAGAATTTGAGGCTGATATAAACGATCCGCCCCGGTGTTTCAAGCCCGCCGTCCCAACTGCGCGAATGTCCTGGCGCATTGGGGTTGCGCCAGGTGCATGCCATCCATGCGGCAACGGCCCTTGTTGGTCCTCAAGCCGCGCTCCTATCTATGTTGCATTGCACAAAGCGACAGCGATAGCGCGTCACCGCACGCGAAAGGACATGACAATGAACAGCCGCAAGGTTTTTTCCGCCATAGGCGATCTCTTCACCACATTCGGCAGCGCCGTAGCCGCGTCGCGGGCGGTGGAAGCCGGCCGCAAGCCGCGCGCCCAGGATCTGCGCAGCCTCGGCATGGATCCGACGGCTTTCGACAAGATCGGCCGTTTCTGAACTCCGGCCAACGGGCGACATTCGATTTCTGTGTCCCCGCAACAATTGAAGATCTCTCCCTCACGAAGGGCCCAGATCCTGATGCCCAAATCCCGATGCCTGGGACCTGATGCCTAGGTCCTGATGAAGGTAAGATAGGCCGGCCGCCTGCCCTCGCGGACGGCTTTCGCCTCGTAGCGGGTGCCTGGCCAGCCATCGTAGGGGCGATGCCAGTCGACGGCCTCTGAAGCCTGCCAGGCGAAACCGCCATGCGCACGGCAATGCAGCAGGGTCCAGTTCACATAGGTGTCGATGTCGGAAGCGAAACGGAATTCGCCGCCACGCTTCACAACGCGTGCGAAACGATCGAGATTGACCGGGCTGACGAAACGGCGCTTCCAGTGCTTCTTCTTCGGCCACGGATCGGGATAGAGCAGGTCGATGCCATCGAGGGAGGCCTGCGGCAGCCAGTCGAGCAGCCGCGTGGCGTCGTCGTCGTAGACCCTGAGGTTGGCCAGCGGCTTTTCCCGCATCGCCATCATCATCTTGGCCATGCCGTTGACGAAGGGCTCGACACCGATAAAGCCGGTCATCGGCGCTTCGGTCGCGCGATGCAGGAGATGCTCGCCGCCGCCAAAGCCGATTTCGAGGCGAACGGCGGAAACATCGGCTTCGAACAGAGCCCGCAGATCCGACGGCGCCTCATTCGTCAGATCGAGCCGATAGGTGTCGAGGCCGCTTTCCAGCGCCGCCGCCTGCTGCGGGCGAACCGGCTTGCCGCGCCGACGGCCGAAGAAGGCTTCTGTCGCGCGGCTTGGCCTGTCCCCGGAACTCATCGGCTGATCAAGGTCCTGTCGCCGCCCTCAGGCAGCGACAGCATCCTTGAGCGCCTTGGCGAGATCGGTCTTTTCCCAGGAAAAAGATCCGTCGCGGCCGGCCTTGCGGCCGAAATGACCGTAGGACGAGGTCTTGGCGTAGATCGGCTTGTTAAGGTCGAGGTGGCGGCGGATGCCGGACGGCGACAGGTCCATCACAGTGCGCAGCGCCTCCTCGAGCCTTGCCTCGTCGACCTTGCCGGTGCCGTGCAGGTCGACATAGACCGACAAGGGCTGGGCGACGCCGATGGCGTAGGAAAGCTGGATGGTGCAGCGGTCGGCAAGTTTCGCCGCCACAACGTTCTTTGCCAGGTAGCGCGCCGCATAAGCGGCCGAACGGTCGACCTTGGTGGTGTCCTTGCCCGAGAAGGCGCCGCCGCCATGGGGTGCGGCGCCGCCATAGGTGTCGACGATGATCTTGCGGCCGGTCAGCCCGGCGTCGCCATCAGGCCCGCCGATGACGAACTTGCCGGTCGGATTGATGTACCACATGCAATCGTCGGCGATCTTGAGGTCACCCAATGCCTCGCGGATATAGGGCTCGACGACCTTGCGCACCTTCTTGGAATCCCAGCTCGCATCGAGGTGCTGGGTCGACAGCACGATCTGCGTCGCTTCGGCGGCCTTGCCGTCGATATAGCGGACCGTTACCTGGCTCTTGGCGTCCGGCCCGAGCTTGCCGGCATCGCCGTTGTTCTGGTGGCGGGCGGCGGCCAGGAGTTCGAGGATCTTGTGGCTGTAGTAGATCGGCGCCGGCATCAGGTCCGGCGTCTCGCGGCAGGCATAGCCAAACATGATGCCCTGGTCGCCGGCACCCTCCTCGCCCTGGCGGTCGGAGGCATTGTCGACGCCTTGGCCGATGTCGGGCGACTGGCCATGCAACAGAACGTCGATCTTGGCCTTTTTCCAGTGGAAGCCGGCCTGCTCATAGCCGATCTCGCGGATCGCCTTGCGGGCGACCGACTTGAACTTCGCCGGGTTGACGACCGGATGGCCGGCGGCATCCCTCAGGATGTTGCCTTCCTTGTCCTTCTTCAGCAGCGTCTCGGGAACGCGCACCTCGCCGGCGATGACGACGCGGTTGGTGGTCGCCAGCGTCTCGCAGGCGACGCGGACTTTCCACGGGTCCATGCCCGTCTTCTTGGCCTCACGGTAGACCAGGTCGACGATCTCGTCGGATATCCGGTCACAGACTTTGTCGGGATGGCCCTCGGCAACGGATTCCGAGGTAAAGAAGTAGTTCTGCCGCGTCACGGGTGTCCCCTCTTGAAAAAACGATCGGCAGGTTGCCGATTTGGCGCGCCACGTGTTAGCGGGGCGAAGCGCCGCTCGTCAAGCGGTGCCGCCCTTCTGGCATGAATGTCGATGTCGATATTTTGTACCACCAGCGGCCGGAATGCCGCCGGTTCGAGTCCTGTTGCGGATCAGTCGGAATCTTCGGACGCCAGCGACTTCACCAGGTCTATGATCCTGCGACGCACCTTGACGTCGGCGATCTTGACGAAGGCCCGGTTGAGCTGAAGGCCCTCCGGGCTGCCGCAGAATTCCACGGCGAAAGCCATTGAAGCATCCTCCGCGAAACCGCGGCCGGCCGGGCTCTCCTGCCCCGGCGCATCCTCGAAAAAGAAGGCGACAGGCACGCCGAGTATGGATGCTATCGCCTGCAGGCGGCTTGCGCCGACACGGTTGGTGCCCTTTTCATATTTCTGTATCTGCTGAAATGTGATGCCGAGGTTCTCGCCTAGTTTTTCCTGGCTCATTCCCAACATATTGCGGCGAAGCCGGATGCGACTTCCAACATGGATGTCGATCGGATTCGGTTTCTTCTTATTATCTTCTGTCATTTTTTCCTCGCCGAATTTTTTCGGCTTTGTGATTTTTTTCCTACCCAAACAAAGCCGGAGGCGACTGCCCCAACAGAACGATCCACCGGCTTCGAGAAATTTTCAGGCGTTACAGTATGAGTTTCTAATGTGTCGACTGTCAATTCACCCGTAGCCTTTGCCTTACATTGAACAGGACGGCAGCCAGGGCAAACAGCAACATGATCAGCATTCCGTTAATGCGCAGCTGGCCGGCGGACACGACCGCTTGCCGCGAGATTGGCACACGGACGTCGATGGCCCCGCGCGCGTCGATCGCCAGCGCATCGACGATGCGCCCCCGTGGGTCGACAACCGCCGAGATGCCGTTGTTGGCCGCACGCAACAAGGGCAACCCGTTCTCCACCGCGCGAATCTGAGCCTGCCTGAAATGCTGATAGGGACCCGGCGTATCGCCGAACCACGCATCGTTGGTAACGTTGACAATAAGCTGCGCTGACGTTGCGTCAACCGCCACCAGTTCGGGAAAGATCACTTCGTAACAGATGAAGGGCAAGGCGCGGACGCCATCCGGCAGCGTGATCGCGTGCCGCTCATTGCCTGCCGTGAAGGTCACCGGGCCAGCGACCAGTTGTTCGATGCCGAAACGATCGAGCAGGTCGGCGAAAGGCAGGTATTCGCCGAACGGCACCAGATGGACCTTGTCGACGGCGTCAGCGATTTCGCCCTTGTCGTTGATCGCCACCACGGAGTTGTAGTAGCGGCTGCCGGCACCGGCCGCCGCACCGCCTTCCTCGCGCACGACGCCGGCGATCAGCATCTGGCCGGCGTCCAGCATGTCGCCCAGTGCGGTCAAAGCGTCCGGCCGCTCGGTGAGGAGGAACGGGACCGAGGTTTCGGGCCACAGGATCAGTTGCGGCTTTTCATGGCCGGGGTCCGGCGCCTTGGCCGACAGGCCTATCAAGGTGGCGAAGATACGGTCGCGCACCGAGGCGTCCCACTTTTCCGAAAGGTCGACGGCCGGCTGGACGATGCGCACATCGATCGTGCGGGCCTCAGGCGCGGCCGGAGCGTTGAGCCTGAGATAGCCGAAGCCGGCATGAGCGGCCACGAGCACGACAAGCAGCGCGACGCCAAGACGAAGATGCGTGCGCGCCGCCAGCAGCGCCGGCAGCGAGAAGACGAACACGGCGAGCACGTTCATGCCGACCATCCCGGTGACCGAGACGCTCTGCATCAGCAGGGGCACCGGCATCGCCGCGTAGCCGATCGCATTCCAGGGAAAGCCGGTGAACAGGAAGCCGCGCAGCCACTCGGCCAGCCCGAAGGCGGCGGCCAGGGCCGCGATGCGGCCGATGTCGTTGCTCCACAGGAGCCGGGCGACCATGGCCGCAAAGCCGTAGAAGAAGGCCAATGCAAAGGGGATGCCGACCACCGCGAAAGGCAGCGCCCAGGCGAAACTGTCGGCCTCTACAAGCAGGGCCGAGCCGATCCACCACAGGCCGGCGAGGAAATAGCCGAAGCCGAACCACCAGCCGACGGCAAAGGCCGGCCGCAGCCGCGCAAACAGGCTGCCCGAGGCCTCACCGGTCGCCCCGTCGAGCAGCCAGACCAGCAGCGGAAACGAAATGAAACAAGCGGCAAAGAAATCGTACGGCGCCTGGCCGAGCACCGCCAGGGCGCCCGCGAGGAACGCCACGAGCGCACGCCGCCAACCCCAAAACAGAATTATCCGGCCGGCCAGGCGGTTCATGCATTGTTCCGAGTCGTGCGAATCACGGCAGCAGATTTATCAGGCCGCGGCCTGCGCTCCAAACTTCGGGTGGTCTGCCGTGAAACCCACTCACCACTGCTGGAGCGCATCGCGTTTGAACTGATCAGACGACGCGCCTTAGATCTTTGTTTTTGTGCATGTCCTCCTCCCAAAACCGAAGTTACTTAGGGCGACATGGATCAGCGGTGCCACCCTTCTATGCGCACGTCGCCGAGCCGTTCGGCCTCTTCCAGCGGAACGGAGCGGATGGTCTGGGTGAAGGTCCAGACATGGCCCTCGGGATCGCGCGCCCGATACTGGCGCTCGCCGTAGAACTGGTCCGCCGGCTCCTGGATTATACCGGCACCCGCCGTCCGCGCCTGCTCGCAATGTGCATCAATGCCGTCTTTCAGCCTGACATAGACCGACTGCGTGTTCTTGCCCGAGACCGAGGCCGGGCTGGCGACGTAGTCGCTCCATTCGGAATCGACAATGATGTAGCAGTCGCCGAACCGCATCTCGGAATGGACGAGCTTGCCGTCGGCATCGCTGACCACCATGCTGCGCTCGAAGCCGAAAGCTGCCTCCAGCCAATCCAGCGCGGCCCGCGGATCCCTGTAGAACACGCCGGATCCCAAGGCGGCGTGCTTGAAGGGGTCTTCGGTCATCCGCAGGCGCTTAAGCCTGCTCGGTGCGCGCCGCGGCGCGGCGGCGACGTTCGCCCTTCTGGTTCTGCACGATGCGCACGCGCTTGACGCGGCGCGGATCGGCGTCGAGCACATGGAACTCAAAGCCAGGGATGGCCTGCACCACCTCGCCGCGCGCCGGCACCCGGCCAAGCGTGTTGAAGATCATGCCGCCGATGGTGTCGACATACTCGCCATGTTCGCCGGCGGCGAAATCCCCGCCGATCATCTTGGCGACCTCGTCGATCTCGGCCTTGCCGTCGACGACGAACACGCCTTCACCGGTCTGGGTGATCATCGGCTCGTCGTCGTCGTGCTCGTCCTCGATGTCGCCGACCACCATCTCGACGATATCCTCGAGCGAGACGAGCCCGTCGGTGCCGCCATACTCGTCGATGACCAGCGCCATCTGCGTGCGGGTCGTCTGCATGCGGCCCATCAGATCGGAGGCCAGCATGGACGGCGGCACGAACAGCACCGGCCGGATCAGGTTCAGTTCGCCTATGGTGCGCGAGAGGTCGACCTGGGTGAGGTCGAGAACCGTGGCGGCGGGTGTCTTCCTGGTCGCCCGGCCTTTCCTGACGCGCGCAATCTTGGTGATATGGGCCAGCACGTCGCGGATATGGACCATGCCGCGCGGGTCGTCGAGCGTCTCGGCATAGACCGGCATGCGGGAATGGCCGGACTGCTCGAACATGCCAAGCAGATCGCCAAGCGTGGTCGTGATCTCGACCGCCTCGATGTCGGCGCGCGGCACCATGACGTCCTCGACGCGCACCTCGCGCAGCCGCAGGATGTTGTTGAGCATGGCGCGTTCGCCCGGCGAAAAGGATTCGACATCGCTCGTCGTCTCGGCGAGCGCGCCGGCGATCTCCTCGCGCAGGCTGGTTCCGTTGCGTTGCCTGAACAGGCCCAGAACACGGTTGAACAGGGAAGGCCCCGCAGGCGACGGCTCACTGGCGACGCTGCCGGTGCTGGCAACACCAGGGGTAACGGTACTCGGACTTGATCCCTCTTCCGACGTATCGGAAGCCTTGGTCGCACTGCCGGCGTCGGGGCGGACGGCAGTTTCAGGTTTGTCGTTCATCTTCGTCCGTCAATTGGTGTTTTGTAGTTACGCGTAGGGATCGGGAATGGCAAGTCTGGCGAGCGCGGCGCGCTCGACGGCCTCCATCTCCTCGGCCTCGGCATCGGTCTCGTGATCATGGCCCATGAGATGCAGCAGGCCGTGGATGACGAGATGGGAAATATGGTTCTCCAGCGGCTTGTCTTCCAGTGCCGCCTCGCGCGCCACCGTCTCCGCGGCCAGCACGATATCGCCGAGCATCGGCGGCAGGGGACCGCCCTTGGGGAAAGGAAAAGCCGGAAAAGACAAAACGTTGGTCGGCTTGTCCTTGCCGCGCCAGCCGGCATTGAGCGCCTGGACATGGGCATCGTCGGAAAAAACGACGCTGAGTTCGGAATGGCCCGTGGGGCTCGTCTCGGCGAATGCAGCGGCGGCGGCGGCGCCGACCAGCCGGACAAGCTCGGCTTCGTCCGGCCAATGCCCGGCCTCGATCGTCAGATCGATGTCGACGGGCAGCGGCGGAGCCGGCCCGTTCGGCGTTTCGGGCTCAACCATGAGGTCGCTCGATCAAATCAGCCTTCGGTCCCCAGACCGCGGGCGAGCTTGCCGTCACGGTCGTAGGCCTTGACGATCTCGGCGACCAGCGGATGCCTGACGACGTCGCCTTCATTGAAGCGGACCGTCACCATGCCGGTCACACCATCGAGGATCCGGAGCGCCTCGACAAGGCCGGACTTGGTGTTCTGCGGCAAATCGATCTGCGTTGGGTCGCCGGTGACGATCATGCGCGAATTCTCGCCCAGACGGGTCAGGAACATCTTCATCTGCATCGGCGTGGTGTTCTGCGCCTCGTCGAGGATGACGGCGGCATGCGCCAGCGTGCGGCCGCGCATGAAGGCGAGCGGTGCGATCTCGATCACCTCGGCGGCGATGGCGCGTTCGACCTTGTCGGCCGGCATCATGTCATAGAGCGCGTCGTAGAGCGGCCGCAGGTAGGGATCGACCTTCTCCTTCATGTCGCCCGGCAGGAAGCCCAGCCGCTCGCCGGCCTCGACGGCAGGCCGCGACAGCACGATGCGCTCGACCATGCCGCGTTCGAGCAGCATCGCCGCATGCGCCACCGCCAGGTAGGTTTTGCCGGTACCGGCCGGGCCGATGCCGAACACCAGTTCCGAGCGCTCCAGCGCCCGCATATAGGCGTCCTGCGTGAGCGAGCGGGCGTAGATCGTCTTCTTGCGCGTCGATATCTGGGCGGCCGAAACCTTGCCCTTGCGCTCCAGCGTCGGCAGCGTGAGCTGGTCATCGGCGGCGACCGCCATGCGCACGGCGCCGTCGACATCGGACTGGCCGATATCCACCCCCTTCTGGAGAATGCCGTAGAGATTGTCGAGCGCCCGGCGGGCCTGCTCGGCGGCGGAAGCCGACCCCTTGATGGTCAGCTGGTTGCCGCGCGAGCGGATGTCAACGCCCAGTTTCTGCTCAAGCCGGGCGAGGTTCTCGTCGAACTGGCCGTAGAGGGCGCTGGCAAGCTTGTTGTTGTCGAAAGTCAGTACGATGTGCGCCATGTCAGAAGCCCCAGATGCCGGTACCGGGGGCAGGTTCTTCAGCTCCGCTGCGCTCAACCGTCTCTCCTCATCTGCCGAGGTCATCAGACCAATTCGGCGAACAGGCTATTGTAACCCGTCTTCGTGATTCGCACCTGGATAATGTCACCGATTTCGCCGGCCTTTTCATCAACAATAACGGGCTGAAGCCAAGGTGAGCGTCCGACCTTCTGGCCGGCCTGGCGACCTGGCTTCTCGATCAGCGTATCTATGGTGCGGCCGACGAGACTCAAGCCGAAATCCTGCTGCTGCTTCAAAAGCAGCGCCTGGAGCCGCTGCAAACGCTCGTCCTTGACCGCTTCCGGCACATGGCCGGCCATCTCGGCGCCCGGCGTGCCGGGGCGCGGCGAATATTTGAACGAGAAGGCCGAGGCGTAGTTCACCTGACGCACCAGCTCCATCGTCGCCTCGAAATCCGTCTCGGTCTCGCCGGGAAAACCGACGATGAAATCGCCCGACAGCGCGATATCGGGCCGCACGGCGCGGATGCGGTCGAGCAGCGCCAGATAATCAACCGCCGTGTGCCTGCGGTTCATCGCCTTCAGGATGCGGTCGGACCCGGATTGCACCGGCAGATGCAGATACGGCATCAATGCCGGCAGGTCGCGATGGGCCGCTATCAACTCGTCGTCCATGTCGCGTGGATGGCTCGTGGTGTAGCGCAGGCGCGCCAGCCCGGGAATTTCGGCCAGCCTGAACAGAAGGCGGCCAAGGCCCCATTCCTCGCCGTTTTCGCCCTGCCCATGCCAGGCATTGACGTTCTGGCCAAGCAGCGTCACCTCGCGCACCCCGGCTTCCGCCAGGCGCTCGGCTTCGGCGACGATCTGTGCCACCGGCCGCGACACTTCGGACCCCCTGGTGTAGGGCACGACGCAGAAGGTGCAGAACTTGTCGCAGCCCTCCTGGACGGTGAGGAAGGCGGTGACGCCGCGCTTGATCACCTCGGCGCGCTTCGGCTGCGGCAAGTGCTCGAACTTGTCCTCGATGGCGTAGTCGGTTTCGACGATCTTCTCGCCGCCGCGCACCCTGGCCAGTACGTCCGGCAGCCGGTGATAGGTCTGCGGGCCGATGACCAGGTCGACGGCGGGCGAGCGGCGGATGATCTCGGCCCCTTCGGCCTGCGCCACGCAACCGGCGACGCCGATCAGCAATTCGCGGCCGGCGGCGGCGCGTTCGGCCTTCATTTCGCGAATGCGGCCGAGCTCGGAATAGACCTTTTCAGCCGCTTTTTCCCTGATGTGGCAGGTGTTTAGCAGCACCAGGTCGGCTTCGCCGACGGTCTGGGTCGCCGTGTAGCCGTCGGCGGCCAGCGCATCTGTCATGCGCTGCGAATCATAGACGTTCATCTGGCAGCCATAAGTCTTGACGAAGACCTTTTTCGCTGCCGCGGAAATCACTGCCTGCTGTCCAGCCGCAGTGCCGATGTCGTCGCTTTCAACCGTGTTCAAGTCCATCCGGCGGCTTCTAACGCCTTTCCGCGACAAAAAACAGACGATTCTGCCTGGGGGCCTTCGGGATTCAGCGGCTCGGGCGCGGCGCGGCCAGTGCCGCCTGCATCATTTCGCGCACGCGGCTTTCCATCAGCTTCGCCGTTTCCTTCCGGTTCGACCCCTTGGCGAAGGCGATCGGTTCGCCGAAATGCACCTCGACATCGAGCGCGCCTTCCGCCATCAGCACTTTGAGATGCGGCATCAGATCCTCGTCGCCGATCCACGCCGCGATCGGCCGGTGCCGGCGGCCGAGCGGCACGCCATGCAACCGGGTATAGGCGATCGCTACCGGCTGGATGAAGACCTGCTCCGCCGCGCCCTCCGAAATCGCCATCGAGGCGGCACCGAACAGCGTGCTCTTGAAGGGCAGGACGATGTTGCCGTCGCCCGTCGAGCCCTCGGCAAACAGCACCATGGCATCGCCCTTGGCCATGCGGTTGGCGATCTCGCTCGCCTGGTCGCCGGACGAGCGCTTGCGCTCACGCTCGATGAAGACGGTGCGCTGCAGCTTCGACAGCATGCCGATCAGCGGCCAGCCTTCCATGTCGGCCCTGGCGATGAACTTCACATCGGCAAAAGAACCCAGCACCATGATGTCGGTCCAGGAGATGTGATTTGAGGCAATCAACAAGGGGCGGCGGTCGGACATCGTGCCGTTGACATGGATGCGCATGCCGAGCGCCCTGACGATCAGCCTGTGCCAGATCTTGAGGATGAAGGTTTCCGGCCACCAGCCGGTCTTCATCGACAGGACCTGCAAAGGCACCAGGATCAGCGAACCGGCGACGACCAGCCCTATCGCCAGGAAAACCCTGATTTTTCCGATCATCGCTCCACCCCGAAAACCTGGCTAGCGAAGATCGCGGCGCATGACAAGCGCGCCGGTCGGTCCATGCTCGGGCGACCTGTAATAGTTGGGGCGCTTACCGACCTCGCGGAATCCGAGACGCCTGTAGAGGGCGATCGCGGCGACATTGGTCTCGTCGACCTCGAGGAAGAGCGCTTGGGCGCGTTGCGCGTGCAGTTCGCGCAGCACCGCGTCCATCAACTGCCAGCCGAGCCCCTGGCGGCGATGCGACCGCGCCACCGCGACGGTCAGGATCTCGCCCTCGCCGGCCGCCAGCCGGGCCAGCACGAAGCCGACCGGCGGCTTGGCGCCCTGCCCGGTTTCGCGCGCGGCATAGCCGAACACGGTGTCCTGTTCGAGCAAGGCCGCGAACTCGCCATCGGTCCAGGGGCGGACGAAGTCCTCGCGGTGCAGCAGCGAGACCGCCGGACCGTCGGTGGTCCTGAGCGGTTCGAGCGCGTAATCGCGGCGGCGCGACTGGAGAAAAGGTATGCGCATTATTTCCCTTGCCTGGAAAGTATGAACCCGGCCTGCGGCTTGGCGTCGGCGCCGCGCAGATAAAGAGGTTTCGGCCTCTCGCCGTCGCCCTTGGCGACCGCCAGGCGGGCGTAAGTGAGAATGTCCGCGGTCGCCGTCTCGGGTCCGATGTCGAAGGAGCGTCCGGCGGATGCCGCGATCCGCGTCGCGGCGGTTCCGGCGAGCACCGAAGACCGCTCGCTCGCCATGGCCACGGCATCCGCCAGCGTGACCACGGCCGGACCGTAAGTCAAAACCGACATCTCATCATAGAGAGCGGCATGGATCTCCTCGCGTCCGGCATCGAGCGCGGCCAGCACGGCGCGCCCGGGAAATGCCCGTGCCGCCTCGGCTGCCAGCGCCTCGAGCGTCGTCACGCCGATTGCAGGCACCTTGAGCGCCAGCGCCAGGCCACGCGCCGTGGAAACCCCGACACGCAGACCGGTGAAGGAACCGGGGCCGACGGAGACGGCGATGGCGCCAAGGCCGGCATAGGCGGTTGCGCCGGCCTTCAGCGCCTCGGCGATGACTGCCATCAGATGCTCGGCATGGCCCTTGCCTAAATCGAGCACCGCGCGGCCGAGTTCCTGCCTCGCCACGGCATCATAGACGCAGGCGGCGCAGAGGTTGGCGGCACAGTCGATGGCGAGCACTTTCATGAAACGACCGGTTCGAAAAACAATTCCCTGTGCCTGCCACAGCGCGCCACCGCAAGGGGAAAGCGCATAATTTCTTAAGCGGCTTCGCTCCGACGCAGCGGGAAGGTGTCTATGCGGCCGGCTCTATGCGCAGCATATGGTTGTCCCAGACGTAGTCCGGTTCGGACCGTGTCGCGCCATTGCCCTCGACGATTTCGCCGGCTCCGGTGGTAGCCATGAAACCCGTCCCGTCTGGCGCCACGCCGCAGACCTCGACCAGTGCGCTTGACGAGACGAGCCGCCCGCTCGCCGCATCGATCACCACAAGCGAATTGCCTTCCGGCGAAGAGACGGCAATGGTGCCGGCAACCGGATTGGCGGCGACGGAACCGATATAGTTGCGGAAGCCGGACAGGACATCCTGCGGCATGTCGAGGAGCTGCAAATCCTTGCCGCGCGCGGCGCGGCCGACCAGCAGCGGACGGTCGGTGCCGGGCCCCCTGTACTGGCAGCCGAACCAGACGGTGCCGGTCTGGTCGGTGTCCATGTGGCGGATCGACAGCTGGTGCAGCGCCGCCGGCAATTCGTGCTTCTCGACCAGATCGCCGGTGACACGGTCGATGAGCACATAGGACGGCTTCATGGTGGCGATGTTGAGTTCGGCGCGGCCATAATCGGGATGAGTCTCGATGCCGCCATTGGCAACGGCGATCGTCCTGCCGTCGCCCAGGAGCAGAAGCTCGTGGGGTCCCATGCCATAGGTCGGGAATTCACCAAGGCGCTTGAATTTCGCCGGCGCGTCGTAGACGCCGACGACGCCGGCCGCGTTGTCGAAATCGTTCTCGGTGGCATAAAGCAAGGCGCCGTCCGGGGAGAACACGCCATGGCCGAAGAAATGCCGGCCGGTGATGCTGGCGATGGTCAGCGGTTCATCGCGCCCGGCGTGATCGAAGACCACGGCGAAGGTGCCGGGCTGGCGGGCGAAGACCACCGAGCGCTTCGATATGGGATCGAAGGTGACGTCGTGGCCGCGGTCGGGCAAGTCGATCGCGTGCAGGAGCTTGCCGGCCTCGGACAGGATTGCGGCGCCATAGCTGCCGTCGCGCTTGACGAAGGCGGTGGCGAAGACGGCGTCCGCCGCAAGCGTCTTCGCCCACGCGGGCGTTGTCATCGCCGCCACGAAGCCTGCTCCGGCAGCCCTCAGGAAATCGCGGCGATCGATGAGAGAGGTTTTCACGCTCAGTCCCCATCCAGCGAGGAAAACCCGGCGGTCAGGCCGAATTCGGCGGTCAGCCTGGTGCCGAACAGGGTCGACAGGCTGGAGGTGATCAGCGCGAGATGCTCGAGCTTTGCGCGCAGCGCCGGGTCGGCGAGCGCCATGTCGATCGGGCCCTGGACCGACTTCGCGGTGGCGACGCCGTTGACCAGCTGGATACGGATCGATTCCGCCATCCAGCGCGCATCGGCCGGCAGCGCATCGCCGAGCTTCGAGGCCTCGAACAGCCCGTCGATGCCGGCAAGGTTTCCGGCCAGCGAATTGGTGGTGTTTTGCGAACGCCAGTAGATCGCCTGTTTCGGCTTGTCCGCCTCCGGCTTGCCGCCCAGGAAGCCTTTCAGGCGCACGTCGCGAACCATGTCCAGCTCGTTGATGAAGATGCCGACCAGTTCCGTCACCGCTTCCGTGCCGTCGCGATAGAGCGGATTCTGCGGCCCCGGATTGGCCCAGAGCGCCGCAAAGCCGTCCGGCTTGTTCCAGGCGTCGGCGACATCGCCGGCCATGGTTTCGATGTTGCCGGCAACCGCGGCGCCATAGGCGCAGCGATAGGGATCGTTCTTGCCGGCAAGCGCATCGGCGCCGTCACCGTGGAGCACGAACTCCAAGGCGCCGAGCCCCTGCATGGCGACGCTCTTGCCGGAAAGCTGTGCCGGATCGGTGGCGCTCGGGTCTTGGGCCGCCAGCGCGGCCTGCACCTGTTTCAGGCCGATGCTTTTGCGATCCGGCCAAAACAGCATTCGCTCCAGCCGGTTGTTTTCCTTGATCGGGCCGAACCCGATGATCTCGGCCGACGACCAGGCATCCACCGTGCGCGAGAATTCGGCGCGTGCCGCATCGAGATCGCCCTTTGAGGGTTTTTCGCAAAGCGCGTGCATCGCCTTGTTCAAGCCCGCCGCGCGGTCGTGCAGACTGGCATAGGCTGGCCGGACAAAGCCGTCGATTGCCCGCTGGATGACGTCGGTGGCCTTCACCGCCGCCGATGTGGGGCTGACGCCCAGCAGGGCCAGAGGAAGAAGGATTACCAGCGCGGAACGCTTCAACATCACAGGGACTCCAGGAATTTGACCAAGGCATCGCGGTCGGCGGCGCCGGCGGCGGCGAAGCGGTCGCGCGATTTCTGGCCCTCGCCGCCATGCCAAAGAATCGCCTCGACCAGGCTGCGGGCGCGGCCATCGTGCAGATAAAAATTGTTGCCGTTGACCGTTTCGGTGAGGCCTATGCCCCATAGCGGCGGCGTGCGCCATTCGTTGCCCGTCGCCTCGCCCACCGCCTGGCCGTCGGCAAGGCCGGGGCCCATGTCGTGCAGCAGGAAGTCGGAATAGGGCCAGATAAGCTGGAAGGCCTGCGCCTTGTTGGGCGCGTCGCGGCGGGTTACGAATTTCGGCGCGTGGCAGGAAACGCAGCCGATCTCGTAGAAGAGTTTCTTTCCGGCGAGCACATCCGGGGCGCCGAGGTCGCGGCGCGCCGGCACGGCCAGGTTCTGCGAATAGAAGGTGACGAGGTCCATGACCGGCGCCGGCGCCTCGGCCGGACCGAGCCGCTCCTGCACGCCGTCCGGCATGGCAAGGCAATCCTTCTCGGCGGCGGTGCAGTCGCCCCAGTGTTTGGGCTCCTCCGGCGTCGAGATGCCGATGTCGCCGGCAAAGGCATCCGCGGCCTGCTGGCGGATCGACGCGGTCTGCGCCTTCCAGCCGAAACGGCCAAGAGCGAGCGCGCCGCTTATGCCGTCGCGCACGATGTTCGGCCTGCCGGAAATGCCGTCGCCGTCCCGGTCGTCCGGATCGGCATGGGCGAGTATATCAGCAGGCGCGATCTGCTCGATGAGGCCGAGCCCGATCATCGGCGGCGTCAGGCGCGGCGACAGCGTGGTGCGCGGATCGAGCAGGCCGTAGGCCAGATCATCGACCGCGTAAGTGGGCTTGCGCAGTGAAACCACGGTGCCGTCGCCGAGCCCGACTTTTTCCTCGCTGTAGTCGACGCGCATCCGGCCCTCGCCGCGCAGGCCGGGGACGGCCAGGTCCTGCAGCTGCGAACCGTAGACCGGATCGGGGATGTTAAGCAGCCTGTGGTCGGCAAGCCGAGCCTTCTCCTCCTCGGTGCTCGCCTCGCGCGCCAGCCGCAGGAACATCGACGTGCTGCCGGTGCCTTGCGGCGGGCGGCCGCGGCCGTCCTTCAGATGACAGTTCTGGCAGGCGCGTTCGTTGAACAGCGGTCCGAGCCCGTCGGAAGCCTGCGTCGAGGACGGCGACGAGACCCAATTCTTGCGGAACAGGGCGTTGCCCAGCTTGAAGGTGCCTTCTTCCTCGAAGGTGATGTTGGCCGACGATTGCGAGAAGGAATCGCGGTTGACGTCCTTCCTGGATGTGCCGGCGCCGCCTTGCATCAATTCGAACTGCTCGGGTTTCGAGAAGTCCTTGGTCGGCCTGGTAACGGCTGTGACGCGCGCCTGATCCTTCGGGCTGAGGTCGGTGCGCGTGGCGGCGAAATTGGCGGGCTGCTGCGAGCCGGACCCGCCCGTGGCGAAGGTCAAAAGAATGATGGCGGCCGAACCGGAAAGCACGACGCTTCCCGGTTTTCTGTTTGACGACAGGCCTTCGGCCCGCCGCCAGCGGCGCAGCAATGCTAGGGTGCGCCGCATTCCCGCATGCCCTTACTCCGCCTCGTCCGCCGATGCGGCATTGAGCTGGCCGTATTTTTCCTCGCCGATCGAGGCAAGCAGATCGAGTTGCGTCTCGAGGAAGTCGATGTGCCCCTCCTCGTCGGCCAAGAGTTCCTCGAACAGTTTCATGCTGACATAGTCGCCGGCTTCGTTGCAGACCTCGCGCGAGCGCTTGTAGGCGGTGCGAGCGTCATACTCGCCGGCAAGGTCGGATTCGAGCACTTCCTTCACGTTCTGTCCGATACGCAGCGGCGCCACGGACTGCAGATTGGGGTGCCCTTCCAGGAAGATGATCCGGGCCACGAGCTTGTCGGCATGGTGCATCTCCTCGATCGATTCGGCGCGTTCCTTCTTGGCGAGCTTGGCGTATCCCCAGTCCTCCAGCAGACGGAAATGGACCCAATACTGATTGACGGCACCAAGCTCCAGGAACAGAGCCTCGTTAAGCCGCTCGATGATCTGTGGTTCGCCTTTCATGGGTTCTGCTCCCGTATTGGACGCGCAGGCCTCTGACGCGATCCAGATGTGAAACGATGTCAACGCCGCTCGCCTGCGAGCGGGCGTGGTAGTTCTCGGTGACCCGAATGATCGTTTCGACCACATTTGGGAAGCAGCCGCAACAGCGACCGCGCTTGTGCATGGCGTGATAGACTTTTGCCGGCACGATGAGCTGCCAGGGATCCTGGTCCAGCAGCCCGACGATCGTCTGCTCAATCTCCTTCTCGGTGATGATGTTGCAATGGCAGATTAGCATAAACTTGCTCGGATGGCTGACGGCGCCTTCCGCGCCGTGTGGCTTGACTCTATCTTCCCCGCGCCGAAGCCTTTGTGACTTCGGCCCGGGCTTCCAGGCTTCGACGCTTACTGGAACACCTTGTCCGGCGCATCGAGGCTGTCTGAACCCTCAAAGGCGATGGCGTTGAGCTTCAGCGCGCCGACGGCGCGTTCGACCGATTTGGTCTGGTCGACCAGTGCGTCGATTGCCGCCTGCACCGTGGCGTTGCCCTCGGTGTTGCCTTCGGCGATCTGCTGGTCGTAAGCCTCGCCGCCTTCGGCGCGGGCCTTGATTGCCTCCATCTTGGCGACGGTGGCATCGAGCTTGTCAGACAGTTCCTTGTCGATGGCCGGATCGGCCGCCTTGACCATGTCCGCCACCGACGGCCCTGAAACGACGGTGCCGTCCAGCCTGGTGTAGCTGGCGTGATAGGCGGCGCGGATACCGACGGCGTCATAAAGATGGGAATTGTAGGTGTTGTCGGAGAAGCAGTCATGCTCCTCTTCCGGATCGTGCAGCAGCAGGCCGAGCTTCATGCGCTCGCCGGCGAGTTCTCCGTAGGAGAGCGAGCCCATGCCGGTGAAGATGGCCGAAATAGCGGCGTTCGGCTCGCCGTCGACCAGGTTCTTGCGCGCAGCGCCGCCTTCCTTCCAGTCGCCGACCATCTCCTGGAGGTCGGACACCAAAAGCGTGCTGGCTGACTTCAGATATTCCGCGCGGCGGTCGCAATTGCCGCCGGTGCAGTTCTTGAGATCATAGTCGGTGTAGGGGCGCTCGCCGGCGCCCGGTCCGGTGCCGTGCAGGTCCTGACCCCAGAGCAGGAACTCGATGGCATGGTAGCCGGTGGCGACATTGGCCTCCACGCCGCCGGCCTCCTGCAGCGTGCCGGAGAGGAATTCCGGCGAAAGGTTCGAGGCGTCCACCTTCTTGCCGTTGATCTCGATCTCCTTGTTGGCGATCACATTGGCCGTGTAGAGCGAATTCGCGTCGGATTCTGTGCCGTAGCTCTTGGCGACATAATCGATCAGGCCTTCGTCCAGCGGCCAGGAATTCACCTTGCCTTCCCAGTCGTCGACGATCTTGTTGCCGAAGCGGTAGACCTCGGTCTGCTGGTAGGGAACGCGCGATGCCTTCCAGGCCTCGCGGGCGGCATTGAGCGTCTCGGCCGAAGGCTTGGCCAACAAGGTATCGACCGCCTTGTCGAGCGCCTGCGCGGTGGTCAGCGAATCCTCGTATTTGGCAAGCGCGATGTCGGCATAGGTCTTGATGACCGCCTTGGGATCGCTCTCGGCCTTGGCCGGCAGCACGAACACCGCCGCCGTCAGCAGCGCCGTGGCACTGATCGCCGCAAGCCTGCTGCCATGTCGTGCCGTCATTATCACTCTCCAGTTTTTCGGGAATTTTGTGAACGGCGCGCGCGACAACCGGCGCCAGGCCAGGCCATGTGCAGGCCGTCATTCGCGGGGCATGCCGCGCTGTCGCGCGGGTCGAAGAAGAAAGACACCAAAATGCCTCCAATCGAAAGGGTTCAAGGCCCAGACATCAAAGGGATGCGCCGATGCGCGAGGCCCCATAAAGCTTCAGGACCGATGGAAGTCAACGAAAATCGACAGGAAAAACTCAATCGAAACAACAGTTTAGAATTATTCTAAACTGCGATAATCAACTTTAGCCGCCTGCACCGTGTGCCGACTTCATCGCCGAACTGTCCGATTGACAGCCGCCGTTCCGGGTGCGACCCGCAAATGGCCTCTTGCGGCGGCGCCAGACAATTGCCACGTGGCGAGACATCCTAAAATCAAGCTTGGGATCGGAATGCGATGAAGAACGGCGTGGTCATTGTCGGTGCGGGACATGCGGGCGTGCAGGCGGCGGCAAGCCTGCGCGAGGAGGGTTACGACGGGCCGGTGATCCTCGTCGGCGACGAGAACGAACTGCCCTATCACAAGCCGCCGCTGTCGAAGACCTTCATCAAGGATGCCGAGGCCAAGCCGCAACCCTTGCGTGGCGAGGCATTTTACACCGGCAACGCCGTCGACTACCGGCCGGGCGTTCGGATCGACCGCATCGATGCCGGCAGTCGCCGTTTGGAGATATCAGGCGGCGGCGAACTTGCCTTCGATCATCTGATCCTCGCCACCGGCTCGCGCCCGCGCCTCCTGCCGCTGCCCGGCGCGGATCTGTCCGGTGTGGTGTCGTTGCGCTCGCTGGCCGATGCGCGGCTGATCCGGGACTTGAGCGCACGGAGCGAAGACGTCGTCATCCTCGGCGGCGGCTTCATCGGGCTGGAGATCGCGGCGACGCTGCGCGCGGCCGGCCGCACCGTAACGGTCGTGGAAGCGGTCGACCGGCTGCTTGGCCGCGCCGTGGCGCCGATCGTGGCGGGCCATGTCCGCCAACGGCTGGAAGCGACCGGCGTGCACATTCTCACCGGCACCACGATCGCAAGGCTCGAAGGCGAAAACGGCCATGTCACGGCCGCGATCACCTCGTCAGGCGAAAGGCTGCCGGCGCGCATGGTCGTCGTCGGCATCGGCGCCGTGCCCAATGTCGAACTGGCCGCGGAAGCCGGCCTCACCATCGCCAACGGCATTCGCGTCGACAACCAGATGCGCAGCTCGGTGCCGGAAATCCTCGCCATCGGCGACGCCGCCTCCTATCGGCATTGGTTCACCGGCGGCGACGTGCGGCTGGAATCGGTACAGAACGCCACCGACCAGGCGCGGCTTGCCGCGCGCACCATAACGGGCCATGCCGACGCCTATTCGGCCGTGCCCTGGTTCTGGTCCGACATCGGCGACATGAAGCTGCAGATGGTCGGCCTGACATCCGGCGGCGACAGCCATGTCGTGCTGGGCGATCTCGCCGACAACAAGTTCTCGATCTACCACTATGCCGCAGACAGGCTGCTCGGCATCGAATCGGTCAACCGCCCCGGCGACCACATGCTCGGCCGCAAGATGCTCGGCGCCGGCTTCTCGCCGAGGCGGCAGACGGTGGCAGCGGGGCCGGACGGATTGAAAGCGGCGCTGGCCGCGTTCCAGAACAAGGAGTCAGCCGAGGCCAATGCCTAAGATTGCCATTTTTGCCATAGTCCATAAAATGCTTGGATGAGCATCATAAACATCTCCCTGCCGGACAGCTTGAAGCATTTTGTCGATCAGCAAGTGACCGATCGCGGCTATGGCACGAGCAGCGAGTATATGCGTGAATTGATCCGCCGCGATCAGGATCGTCAACTTCTGCGCGGTTTGCTCCTCGAGGGCGCATCGTCCGCCCCGGGCGCTCCCGTCGACGACAACTATTTCGCCACGCTGCGGAAACGAGCGCAGGGCCAATGAGTAAGTGCCCATAAAGGCGATCATTCCTCGAAAACTAGCCCTGCGGGATGTCGAGGATGCTGTCGATTACTATGCGCGAGAAGCTGGTTCGCATGCGGCGTTGCTGCACGCCAGGCGGACCTTCCAGCCTGGTTACAGAATCCGAGCTCCTGACGGCACGTTCACCGGGTCCGGTGTAAGCCGTCAGGAGAAATGGGCGCCGCCCTTTCAGGCAGCGCGAACCTCGCGGATCGAGCTTTCCAGAATGTCGAGCGCCTCGTTCATGATGCCGTCCTGGATGGTGAGCGGCGCCAGGAAGCGGATGACGTTGCCGTGAACGCCGCAGGTGAGCAGGATCAGCCCCTTGTCGAGCGCCTTCAGCCTGACCGCATTGGCCATCTCCGCCGATGGCAAGCCCTTCCTGACGTCGTTGAACTCGACCGCGTTCATGAAACCGGGGCCACGGATGTCGACGATTTCGGGGACGTCGTCGCGGATCGAGCCCAGACGCTGCTTCAGCCTGGCGCCGAGCGAGTTGGCGCGGTCGCACAGTTTCTCTTCCTCGATCACGTCAAGCACCGCGTGCGCGGCGGCAACGCCGATCGGGCTGCCGCCATAAGTTCCGCCCAGCCCGCCGGGGCCAGGCGCATCCATGATCTCGGCGCGGCCGGTGACCGCCGCCAGCGGAAAGCCGCCGGCCAGGCCCTTGGCCATGGTGGTGATGTCGGCGGTCACCTCATGGTGCTCCATGGCAAACATCTTGCCGGTGCGGGCAAAGCCGGTCTGCACCTCGTCGGCAATGAGCAGGATGCCGTGCTGATCGCAGATCTTGCGCAGCGCGGTCATGAAATCGCGCGGCGCCTCGTAGAAACCGCCCTCGCCCTGCACCGGCTCGACGATGATGGCCGCGACCCTGGCCGGATCGACGTCGGCCTTGAACAGGCGATCGAGCGCTGCAAGCGAATCGGCCACCGACACGCCGTGCAGCGGCACCGGGAAAGGAGCGTGGAAAACGTCGGCCGGCATGGCGCCGAAGCCGACCTTGTAGGGCACGACCTTGCCGGTCAGCGCCATGCCCATGAAGGTGCGGCCATGGAAGCCGCCGGCAAAGGCGATGACGGCCTGGCGGCCGGTGGCATTGCGGGCGATCTTGATGACGTTCTCGACCGCCTCGGCGCCGGTGGTGACGAAGATCGTCTTCTTCTCGAACTTGCCCGGAAGCATGCCGTTCAGCCGCTCGGCCAGCCGTACATAGCTCTCATAGGGCACCACCTGGTGGCAGGTGTGGGTGAAGCGGTCGAGCTGCGCCTTGACCGCCTCGATGACCTTGGGGTGGCGATGGCCGGTGTTGACGACGGCGATGCCGGAGGAGAAATCGATGTAGCGGCGGCCCTCGACATCCCAGATCTCCGAGTTCTCGGCCCGGTCGGCGTAAATCTGCGTGGTCATACCGACACCGCGCGAGATCGACTGGCTCTTGCGTTCGGAAATGGCTGAGTTCTTCATGATGTCCCTCATAGGGCCGGCGCCCGTTCTGCTTGATCAGATGTCTTCTGGGCTTATTTCATGCTTTCCTCAAGTCGGCACCGCCGGCAGGCGATTGGGCCTGAGGTATCGCGCCTGACCAGCCGGCGATATCCGTACCAGGGCAACGGACTGCGTTAACGGGTTCGGAGCCTTCGCGGCGCGCTGTTGAGGATCATTGAACGGAAAAACCCGCCTGTGCGGCGGGTCCCTGGCGCAACTCAGCACCATATCCAAATATCTATCATAGTTGCCTTCACCTCGTCAAGGAAAAAATTCCTATCACGAAAAGCTGCCCGGCCGGGACCGGCCGTCGTCAGGCCTTTGCAAACCCGAGTCGGATGCCTGACACGGGTACGAGTCCGGTTTCCTTTTTCGGGAGATCGACTATCGTGCCGGGATCCGCGAGGCATCGCGATCGGCGAGCGGCCTGCGGCTGAGGGAGCCCATGAGCAGGAACGCGACATCGTCCGTCTCGCCGCCATCGGTCAAACCTTCCAATTTTTCGACTTTTTCCATCGGCGTAGCGCTTTTCACTTGCACGGCCGTCCTGCTTTTGGCCGGCTGCCAGAAACAGGAAGCGGCGGAAAAAAAGCTGCCGATCATGGTGCGCACCGAGACCGTGGCGATGGCCGACTATGCGCCGAGAACCGCGCTGACCGGGGTGATCGCGGCGCGCACGCTGAACAATCTGTCGTTCCGGGTCGGCGGCCGCGTCGCCGAACGGCTTGCCGATGTCGGCCAGCATGTCGACAAGGGCGCGGTGCTTGCCCGCATCGACCCGCAGGAGCAGGAATCCGATTTGCGCTCGGCGCAGGCCGATCTCGACGCGGCGCAAGCGCAGTTGACCCAGTCCGCCGCCGCCTTCGAGCGGCAAAAGACGCTGCTTGCCCAGGGTTACACCACCAGGCGCGACTATGACGCCGCCGACCAGGCATTGAAGGTGGCGCAAGGCAGCCTCGACGCGGCGCAGAGCGCGCTCGCCAATGCCAAGCAGAACCTGTCCTTCACCGAACTCAAGGCTGGCGCCGCGGGCGTCATCACCGCCCGCCAAGTCGAAACCGGCCAGGTGGTGCAGGCTGCGCAGACCGTCTTCACCGTCGCCGAGGACGGCGACCGCGACGCGGTGTTCAACGTCCAGGAGACGTTGGTCGCCAGAACGCCGACCTCGCCGGCGGTGACGATCACGCTCCTGTCCGACCCGCAGATCAGGGCAACGGGCAAGGTGCGCGAAATCTCCCCGGCGGTCGATCCGGCGTCGGGCTCGATCCGGGTCAAGGTCGGCATTGCCGATACGCCCGCCGGCATGCCGCTGGGCGCGGCCGTCATCGGCTCGGTCGGCGCCAAACCGGCCAAGGCGATCCTGCTGCCCTGGCAGGCATTGACGTCCAGCGCCGGCAAGCCGGCGGTCTGGATCGTCGATCCCTCGACCGGTACGGTGACGATGGCACCGGTCGAGGTGCTGGCTTTCAATTCCGGCACCGTCGTCATCGCCAGGGGATTGGAGGAGGGCCAAAGCGTCGTCACCGCGGGCGGACAGCTGCTCAGTGCGGGTCAGAAAATCGAGATATCGGGAGCGGGCCGATGAGCCGGCTGCCGCGCCTCCTGCTTGGCGTGATCGCGCTTGGCGCGCTCGCCGCCTGCTCGAAGTCGGAGGAGAAGCCGCCGGAGATCATCCGGCCGGTGCTGTCGGTGGTGGTCGAGCCGCGCACCACGGAGGTCTTCGGCTTCGCCGGATCGGTCGAGCCGCAGGTCAGCGCCGATCTCGCCTTTCGCCTGCTCGGCCGGGTCGTGTCCCGCGACGTCAATGTCGGCGACATCGTCAGCAAGGGCACGACGATCGCGGCACTGGACCCGACCGCATTGGAGCTGTCGGTCCAGGCGGCCAAGGCCGAGCTCTCCAATGCCGAGGCACAGTTTGCCAACGCCGCCGCCAGCGAGGAGCGCCAACGCCAATTGCTTGCCAGCGCCAACACCACGCAAGCCGTGTTCGATGCCGCGCAGCAGGCGAGGAAGGCGGCCGAGGCCAGTGTCGAGCGGGCCAGGGCCTCGCTGGCCAAATCGCAGGAGCAGCTCGGCTATGCCAGGCTGTTCTCGGATTTCGACGGCGTCGTCACCGCTGTCGGCGCCGAGGTCGGCCAGACGGTCTCCCCCGGCCAGACGGTCGTCACCGTGGCGCGCTCGGACCCGCGCGAAGCGGTGGTCGATATTCCCGACCAGTTAACCGGCGATCTCACGGCCGGCACGCCGTTCCAGGTCATCCTGCAATCGCTGCCGACGATCCGGACCGAGGCCAAGCTGCGCGAGATCGCGCCGCAGGCCGAGGGCTCGACGCGCACGCGGCGCGTGCGGCTGACGCTCACCGATCCGCCGCAGGCCTTCCGGCTCGGCTCGACCGTGACGGCAACGCGCATGACCACGGTGGAGCCGACGATCGAACTGCCGCTGTCGGCGCTCTTCCAGAGGAACGGCTCCGACAGGGTGTGGGTCGTCGATGCGCAGACATCGAGCGTGAGCACGCGCGAGATCAAGGTTGCCTCCAGGAACGGCGGAACCTTCACGGTGGCTCAGGGACTGGAAGCGGGAATGCGCGTCGTCACCGCCGGCGTCCACAGCCTGACCGAAGGCCAGAAGGTCAAACTGCCCGCGGGAAGGGCCTCATGAAGGGCTTCAACCTCTCCGACTGGGCGCTCAACCACCGCTCGATGGTCTGGTATTTCATGCTGGTCTTCGTTGCGGCCGGCATCTTCTCCTACCTCAACCTCGGCCGCGAGGAAGACCCCGCCTTCACCATCAAGACCATGATCATCCAGGCCAATTGGCCCGGCGCTTCGGTCAAGGAGACGGTGCAGCAGGTGACCGACCGCATCGAGAAGAAGCTCGAGGAACTCGACAGCCTCGACTACACCAAATCCGTCACCACAGCCGGCCAGACCGTCATCTTCGTCAACCTGAAGGACACCACCAAGGCGCGCGACGTCGTGCCGAACTGGATTCAGGTGCGCAACATGGTCAACGATATCAAGGCGCAGTTCCCGCAAGGCGTCCAGGGACCGTTCTTCAACGACCGTTTCGGCGACGTCTACGGCAACATCTATGCCTTTACGTCGGACGGGCTGACGCCGCGCCAGCTGCGCGACTATGTCGAAGATGTCAGGACAAAAATCCTGACCGTGCCGAATGCCGGCAAGGTGGACCTGGTCGGTGCCCAGGACGAGGCGATCTACCTTGAATTCTCGACCCGCCAGATCGCGGCCCTCGGCCTAAACCAGCAGGCGATCGTGGCAAGCCTGCAGGCGCAGAACGCGATCACGCCGTCGGGCGTCATCCAGTCCGGCCCGGAACGCATCAGCGTGCGGGTCGGCGGCCAGTTCACCTCCGAAGAGAGCCTTCGCGCGATCAATCTTCGCGTCAACGACCGCTTCTTCCGGCTGAGCGACGTGGCGACGATCACGCGCGGCTATGTCGATCCGCCAACGGCACTGTTCCGCTTCAACGGCCAGGACGCGATCGGGCTCGCCATCGGCATGAAGCCCAACGCCAATCTGCTCAAATTCGGCGAGGCGCTGCATGAGGCGATGAACAAGGTGCTGGCAGACCTGCCGGTCGGCGTCGGCGTGCATCTGGTCGCCGACCAGCCGGTCATCGTCGAGGAAGCGGTCTCGGGCTTCACGCGCGCCTTGTTCGAGGCGGTGGCCATCGTGCTGGCCGTGTCCTTCATCAGTCTCGGCATGCGCGCCGGCTTCGTCGTGGCGCTGTCGATCCCGCTGGTGCTGGCCATCACCTTTACGGTCATGTCCTATCTCGGCATCTCGCTGCAGCGCATCTCGCTCGGTGCGCTGATCATCGCGCTCGGGCTTCTGGTCGACGACGCGATGATCGCGGTCGAGATGATGGTGGCGCGGCTGGAGGTCGGTGATAGCCTGCGCAAGGCGGCGACCTATGTCTACACATCGACCGCCTTTCCGATGCTGACCGGCACGCTGGTGACCGTCGCGGGCTTCATTCCGATCGGCCTCAACAACAGCGCCGCCGGCGAATACACCTTCACCCTGTTCGTGGTCATCGCCGTGTCGCTGCTGGTGTCGTGGATCGTGGCGGTGCTGTTCGCGCCGCTGCTCGGCGTCACCATCCTGCCGGCGGCGATGAAGACGAAGCATCACGACCAGCCGGGCCGCTTCACCTCGCTGTTCCGGCGTGCCCTTGTCGGCTCGGTGCGCCATCACTGGCTGACCATCATCGCCACGGTGCTGTTGTTTGCCGCCTCGATCGCCGGCTTCGGCCTGGTGCAGCAGCAGTTCTTCCCGCCATCGGACCGGCCGGAGCTGATCGTCGACTGGAACCTGCCGCAGAATTCCTCGATCGCCGACACGCGCGAGCAGATGGAGCGGTTCGAGCAGCGGGCGCTGGTCGGCAATCCCGACATCGACCATTTCTCGTCCTATATCGGCCAGGGCGCGGTGCGCTTCGTGCTCGCCTATGACGTGCAACCGGCCAATCCCTATTTCGGCCAGACGGTGATCGTCACCAAAAGCATCGAGGCTCGCAACCGGGTGAAGCCGGCGCTGGAAAAGCTGCTGCGCGAGGAATTCGTCGGCACCGACGCCTTCGTGAAGCTGCTCGAACTCGGACCGCCTGTCGGCCGCCCCGTGCAGTACCGCGTCGGCGGGCCCGACATCCAGACGGTGCGCGCGCTGGCGCAGCAATTCGCCGGCGTCATCTCGGCCAATCCCAAGCTCGCCGCGCCGACCTTCGACTGGAACGAGCCGCAGCGCGTGCTCAGGGTCGACGTGCTGCAGGACAAGGCACGCCAGCTCGGCATCACCTCCTCCGACATTGCGAGCGCGCTCAACAGCACCGTCGGCGGCGCCACCATCACGCAGGTGCGCGACGCCACCTACCTGATCAACGTCGTGGCGCGCTCGCGCGAGGCCGAACGCGGCTCGATCGAGACTTTGCAGAACATGCAGCTGCCGACGAGCACCGGCGAGGCCATCCCGCTCGCGGCGGTGGCCAATTTCCGATACGAGCTCGAACAGCCGACGGTGTGGCGGCGCGACCGCATCCCGACTATCACCGTGCGCGCCGGCCTGGTCGGCGACGTTCTGCCGGCAACAGTGGTCAACGAATTGAAGCCATCGGTCGATGCCTTCATCGCCAAGCTGCCGCCGGGCTATTCCGTCGAGACCGCCGGCTCCGTCGAGGAAAGCGCCAAGAGCCAGGGGCCGATCGCGGCCGTCGTGCCGCTGATGCTGTTCGTGATGGCAACCATCCTGATGGTCCAACTGCAGAGCTTCCAGCGCCTGTTCCTGGTGGTGGCGGTGGCGCCGCTCGGGCTGATCGGCGTGGTGGCGGCCCTGGTGCCGAGCGGCGCACCGCTCGGCTTCGTCGCCATCCTCGGCGTGCTCGCCCTGATCGGCATCCTGATCCGCAACTCGGTCATCCTGATCGTGCAGATCGAGGACCTTGTCGCGGAGGGCAAGGACCGCTGGGCCGCCGTCATCGAAGCGACGGAACACCGCATGCGGCCGATCGCCCTGACGGCCGCCGCCGCCAGCCTGGCGCTGATCCCGATTGCGCGCGAAGTGTTCTGGGGACCGATGGCCTACGCGATGATGGGTGGCATCATCGCGGGTACTGCGATCACGCTGCTGTTCCTGCCGGCGCTTTATGTGACGTGGTTCAGGATCAAGGAGCCGAAGCGTCGGGATGAGCCGCCCGCTCTGGAGACCGGCGAACCGGTGCAAGCTCAGACCTGAGACATTGCCGAGTCATTCGTTGTCGTTGGTGGGTGTGGGACGCGATTTTGCCCGCTGCCAAGGTGACGATTTTGAGCTGCGCCAGGCATGCCAGCCTTCCGGCAAGTCGGCCAAGATTTGGATGCTTTCATCCCGCTGCAAAACGCTTTGCAGGCTCACGATCATTATGTCGCCTTCTTCAACAGGTCCGGTTTCGCTGTTGTGGAATTGCCAACTGCCGTCGTCATCGTCATGCGAGACATATGCGATCCAGTCGCCCCGGGTTACTATGCCCCTGTCCAAAAGCACCCCGACGTTAGGAGGATCTGCAAACTGCCATTCCTTCATGACGTCCCCTAAGACGATCGGTTCGCAAGACAAGCGAATTCAAATAGCTCTCACAAACCCGTCGCTGGCCCGCAAGAGATTGCGCGTGTAATCCTTCGTCACGCGGCGTTCGACCAGGTCATCCGCCGTCAAATTCTCCACCGCCTCGCCGCTTTGCATCACCATCAGGCGCTCGCACATATGGGTGATGATGGCGAGGTCGTGGCTGACCATCAGGAAGGTGAGCTTGCGCCGCCGGCGGACCTCCTCGAGCAGGTTGAGCACCTCGGCCTGCACGGAGGCATCGAGCGCCGAGGTCGGCTCGTCGAGCAGCAGGACCGACGGTTCGAGGATGAGCGCGCGCGCGATCGCCACGCGCTGGCGCTGGCCGCCCGACAATTGATGCGAGTAGCGGAAGCGGAAGCCGTTGCCGAGACCGACCTCGTCGAGCGCCCGCTGGATGCGCTTTTCCCCGTCGCCAAAACCATGGATGGCGAGCGGCTCCTGCAGCAGGCGGTCGATGGTCTGGCGCGGGTGCAGCGAACCGTACGGATCCTGGAACACCATCTGCACTTCGCGGTAAAAGGCCTTGTCGCGGCGCGCGCCGAGCTTCTTGCCGTTGACCACGATGCTGCCCGAAGCGACCGGCGCAAGGCCGGCGATCGCCCTGAGCAGCGTCGATTTGCCGGAGCCGGATTCACCGACTAGGCCGAAGGATTCGCCCGGCTGCACGTCCAGGCTGACACCCTTCAGTGCGCGAAAGCGGTCGAAGATGACCTCCAGCCCGTCGACGGCGATTGCTGATGTCATGCCGCCCACTCCGGCTTACGGTCGAGCACCGGCAACGGGTGACGATCGGCGCCGATCTTGGGCATGCAGTTGAGCAGGCCGCGCGTGTAGGGATGCTGGGCGCGACCGAGTTCGGAGGCCTTGAGCTGCTCCACCACCTTGCCGGCATACATGACGATGACGCGGTCGCAAAAGGACGAGACCAGGCGCAGATCGTGCGAGATGAAGATCAGCCCCATGCCGCGCTCGCCGACCAGCCGGTCGAGAATGCCGAGCACGTCGAGTTGCACGGTGACGTCGAGCGCCGAGGTCGGCTCGTCTGCGATCATCATTTCCGGCCCGGCGATCAGCATCATGGCGATCATGGCGCGCTGGCCCATGCCGCCGGAGACCTCGTGCGGATGCAGGTCGAAGACACGCCGGGGGTCGCGGATCTGCACGGCTTCCAGCATGGCCAGCGCGCGCTCCCGCGCCTCGGCCTTGGAGACCTTCTCATGCGTGCGCAGCGTCTCGACGATCTGGCGGCCGATGCTCATCACCGGGTCGAGCGAATATTTCGGATCCTGCAGGATCATGGCGATGCGATTGCCCCGCAGCGCGCGGCGCTCGCGCGCCGAGACGCCGAGCAGGTCGATGCCGTCGAAGGCCAATTTATTGGCTGATATCCGCGCCTGTGGCGGCGTCAGCCCCATGATGGCACGGCCGGTCTGCGACTTGCCCGAGCCGCTCTCGCCGACAATGCCCAGCCTTTCGCGGCCGAGCGAGAAAGAGACGCCGCGCACGGCCTCGATCAGCCCGGTGCGCGTCGGGAAGGTGACGCGCAGATCGTCGACTTCGAGCAGCGTCTTGCTGTCAGCGTTCATTGGTCGCCGCTCCGGGGGTCGAGCGCGTCGCGCAGGCCGTCGCCAAGCAGGTTGAAGCCGAGGCTGACGATCAGGATGGCGAAGCCAGGCGCGCCGGCCACCCACCATTGGTCGAGCACGAAACGGCGGCCCGAAGCGATCATCGTGCCCCATTCGGGCAGCGGCGGCTGCGCGCCGAGCCCGAGGAAGCCGAGGCCGGCGGCGGTGAGGATGATGCCGGCCATGTCGAGCGTCACGCGGATGATCAGCGAGGAGATGCAGAGCGGCATGATGTGGCGCAGCACGATGCGGAAGGGCGAGGCCCCCATCAGTTCCACCGCCTTGATGTAATCGGAATTGCGCACGGTCAGCGTTTCGGCACGCGCGATGCGGGCATAGGGCGGCCAGGAGGTGATGGCGATGGCGAGCACCGCGTTCTCGATGCCGGGGCCGAGGGCCGCGACAAAGGCCAGCGCCAGGATCAGCTTGGGGAAAGCGAGGAAGATGTCGGTGATGCGCATCAGTATGGCATCGGTCCAGCCGCCGGCATAGCCGGCGACGGTGCCGACCACGAGGCCGATGGGGGCGGCGATGATGGCGACCAGGATAACGACATAGAGCGTCCAGCGCGAGCCGTAGAGAATGCGCGAGAGGATATCGCGGCCGAGATCGTCGGTGCCGAACCAGTGCTCGGCGCTTGGCGCCAGCAGGCGCGCATTCTTCAGATCGCCGAAAGTCGGCGAATAAGGCGCCAGTACCCCTGCAAGGGCGGCAATGACCAGCAGTGCGATGATGATGAGCAGGCCGAGAAAGGCCAGCCGATTGGCGGAAAAACGCCGCCACGCGACATAGGCGCGGCCGAGCCTCGCCTGTATGCGCGAGGCCGGCCGCTCGCTGAGCAGCCAGTCGCGGCGGGAGAGGGGGGCGGCGTCGGAGGCGGTCATGACGATGCCTCTTGGCGCTGTCGACCCCCACTCCGGTCTGCTTCGCAGACCATCTCTTCCTCGTTCGACGGGGGAGAGGAAAGGTGGCCCGAAGGGCCGGGGTGGGCCGCAGCCGAGCCTGAAAGTGGGATTCCTCTGCTCATCTTACCTTGGTCCTCGGGTCGAGCACGCGGTAAAGCAGGTCGGACAGAAGATTGATGGCTATGAACACCGAGCCGATGACGATGGTGCCGCCGAGCACCGCGTTCATGTCGGCATTCTGCAGCGAATTGGTGATGTAGAGGCCGATGCCAGGCCAGGAGAAGACCGTCTCGGTCAACACCGAACCTTCCAGCAGCCCGGCATAGGAGAGCGCGATCACGGTCACCATCGGCACGGCGGCATTGCGCAATGCATGAGCCCAGATGATGCGGGTTTCCGATAGGCCCTTGGCGCGCGCGGCAACGATGTATTCCTGGGTGAGTTCGTTGAGCATGAAGGAGCGCGTCATGCGGCTGATATAGGCGAGCGAGAAATAGCCGAGCAGCGAGGCCGGCAGGATGATGTGGCGGAACGCGTCCCAGAAGACATCCCACTGCCCCTGCATCGCCGAATCGAGAAGGTAGAAGCCAGTGATCGGCGTGAAGGTGTATTCGTAGACGACGTCGAGCCGCGCCGGGAAAGCCACCCATTGCAGCTTGGCGTAGAACAGGACGAGCCCGAGCAGGCCAAGCCAGAAGATCGGCACGGAATAGCCGATCAGGCCGATGACGCGGACGACCTGGTCGATGAGGCTGCCGCGCCTGACGGCAGCCAGCACACCCAGCGGCACGCCGAACAGCGCGCCGATCAGTGTCCCCAACGTCGCCAGTTCCGTCGTTGCCGGAAGGGCGCGGCGGACGTCGGTCATGACCGGATTGGTGGTCAGCACCGAGGTGCCGAAATCACCATTGAGGGCATTTTTGACATAAATATAGAACTGCTCGACCAGCGGCAGGTCGAGGCCCATCTCGCGGCGCGTGCGTTCCACGACATTGGCCGGCGCCCGGTCGCCGAGCACGGCCAACACCGGGTCGATGGGGATGACGCGGCCAATGAAAAAGGTCACCGCGAGCAGACCGAGATAGGTCGTGATCGCGATCACCAGGAAGCGGCCGATCGATGAGAAAATGGCGACGGCACGGGCGCTGCCGCGCCCTGCCGCCGCCTGATTTTCAGCTACGCTCATCCGCCGGCGCTATTCCTTGGAAACCGGCCCAACGAAATTGGTGTCGAAGCTCGGGCCGAGCGCGAAACCCTTGAGGTTCTTGCGCAACCCGGCGACTTCCAGCTGCTGATGGATGATGACGAAGGGACTGGTATCGAGGATCTTCTGCTGCAGATCCTTGTACATGTCGGCGCGCTTGCCCGAATCCTTCTCCAGCAAAGCGGCTTCGGTTTGCTTGGTCAGGTCCGGAATATCCCAGGCGTTGCGCCAGGCCAGCGTCTTGGACTTGCCCTCATCCGAATTGTCCGGGTTCGAGGCAAAGGTCTGGGCATTGGAGTTCGGATCGAAATAGTCCTGGCCCCACTGACCGATATAGATGTCGTGGTTGCGGGCGCGGTACTTGGTCAACGTCTGCTTGCCGTCGCCGGGAATGATCTCCAGCTTGATACCGGCCTGGCCGAGCGTCTGCTGGATCGATTCCGCCATGCCGGTTGTCGGCTGGCCGGTGCGCACATCCATGGTCACGCTGAAGCCGTCGGGCAGGCCTGCCTTGGCCAGCAGTTCCTTGGCCTTGGCGACGTCGAGCTTGAACGGGTTCTTGTCCAGTTCTCCGAGCACGCCCTTGGGCAGGAAAGTCTGGTGGATTTCACCGATGCCCTTGAGGATGGTCGAGCTCAGCGCGTCATAGTCGACCAGATATTTGAAGGCCTGGCGGACTTCGGGCTTGGCGAGGTTCTGGTTCTTCTGGTTGAGGCTGATGTAGTAGACAGTTCCCTTCGGCGCACTGGTTGTGGTGAGGTCGGCGTTCTTGGCAATGGCGTCGAGGTCGTTCGGCTCGAGATTGCGGGCGACGTCGATGTCGCCGGCCTCAAGCGCCAGGCGCTGTGCCGAGCTTTCCTTCATGTTGCGGTAGATGACGCGGGCAAGCTTTGCCTTTTCGCCGTAGTAATTGTCGTTCCGTTCGAGCACGACGGCCTCGTTGGCGCGCCACTCACGCAGCTTGTAGACGCCCGAGCCGGCATAGCCGGTCTTCAGCCAGGCATTGCCGAAATCATTGTCCCATTTGTAGTCGGCGCTCGGCGTGACCGCCGCGACATGTTCCTTGACCAGCTTGGCGTCGACGACCGAGGCGACGGTGGCCGACAGGCAGTTCAACACGAAGCTCGGCGCATAGGCCTTGTCGACGATGAACTGGAAGGTGGTGTCATCGACCGCCTTGGCTTTTTCGGCGACATTGTCGCCGCTGATCCCGAACTGGTCGATGATGAAGGCCGGGCTCTTGTCCAGCTTGACGGCGCGTTCGAACGAATAAGCGACGTCGGCCGCGGTGATCGGGTTGCCCGAGGCGAATTTCAGGCCGGGCTTGAGCTTGAACGTGTAGGTCAGGCCATCGTCCGAGACGGTCCAGCTTTCGGCGAGGTCGCCCTTGACCTTGGAGGTGTCGCTGAGGTCGAGCCGGACCAGCAGGTCATAGGTGTTGCCGGTGACCTCGGCGGTCGACAGCTCGAATGCCTCGCCCGGATCCATGGAGATGATGTCATCGATGGCAAAGCCTTCGACCAGCGTGTCGGCTGGCGTGACCGCGCCAGCCGGCGCTCCCGCCAGAAGCAGCGCCGACATTGCGGCACCCGCAAGCAGAATGCGGGATCGTAGAGCAAGCTTTTCCATCATCATGGTGATTGTTCCCTGTTTTGTTGACCTGAGTTCCCGGCTCAGGGTTGCGGTGTTTTTCCAGGCCGACAAGGGCCCCCTTTGACCACTTACCGTCGTGGTTTTTGTCCAGTTGGTCAACAGCATATCCGGCGGCCTCGCGGCGGGCAACGAGCATTTATGCGTCGGCTCACTGGATCATAGTGGCAGGCGGGCGAGCGGGAGCATGCGAAGGCCAACAGAGGCCCGCATTCGAGAAAAAACCCTGACGTGGGAGTTACTTCAGAGCAGCGACCAGGCCGGCATCGGGGAAGCAGGTGGCGGGCTTGCCGTTCTTTTCCTGCCAGGCGCCGATCGAGCGGCGGGTCTTGAAGCCGGGCAGTCCGTCGGCACTGCCGACATCGTAGCCCTTGGCCTCCAGCGCCCGCTGCAGGGCGGCGATATCGGAGCGGTGGAGGTCACCGACCGCGCCCCAGTTGCCGGAAAAATTGGCATCGCCATGGGCGATGCGATCGGCGCCATGGCCTATGAACAGGGCATAGAGGTCGCTGGTGTTGTATTGCTTCAGCACGTAGAAATTGGGCGTGGCGATGAAGCCCGGGCCGCTGCGGCCGGCCGGCATCAGCAGGAAGCCCTCGGCCTTCAGCTCGCTCGCCGGGAATGCCTTGCCGCCGACACGCTTGATGCCCATTGCGGCCCATTGCGAGATTGTCTTGCCCTGGTCGGGGCCTTCGAGCGAACAGGAGACGCTCTCGGGAACGGTCACTTCGAATCCCCAGCCACGTCCCCTCACCCAGCCATAATGGACGAGATAGTTGGCGATGGAGGCGAGCACGTCAGGCGTCGAGCTCCAGATGTCGACGCGCCCGTCGCCATCGAAATCGACGGCATGCTTGAGGAACGACGTCGGCATGAATTGCGGCTGGCCGAGCGCGCCGGCCCAGGACGATTTCATCGCATCCACCGGGGCCAATCCGCGCTGGACGATCTCGAGCGCCGCCAGCAGCTCGGTGCGGAAGAAGTCCTTCCTCGTCGACATGAACGCCTTGGTGCCGAGCACCTCGAAGGCGTCGTAAGGCATCTTCGCCGCGCCGAACCCTGTTTCGCGGCCCCAGATCGCCAAAAGGACCTCGCCCGGCACGCCATAGCGCTTTTCGATCGCGGCGAGTGTCCTGGCGTTGGCCGCCTCGCGCGTCCGCCCGCCCGATGTGACCGCGCGGATGGTCTTCTCGGCGAAATAGGCGCCGGGCGAGCCGAACTCGGCCTGATGCTGCTTCTGCGGCGTCTTCGGCTTCTCGCCGGGCATGACAAGATCGGGCAGCTTGAGATTGGGTTTGACGCCGTCGAAAGCGGCATCGAAGGTCTGCTTGGAAATGCGCTTGGCCTTGGCGTCAGGCCACAGATCGCTCCGGAGCCAGGCGCGGAACTGGTTGTCGACTTTGGCGGCCGAGGCGGGGGTGGAGAGGAACAGTGCAGCCAGTATCGCCAGGAAAAACGCAAAGCAGAACTTGCGGAGGCCGCGTTCCTTGGCGCCCCCCTCTGGCCTGCCGGCCATCTCCCCCTCAAGGGGGGAGATCGACTGTTGTCTCTGCCTTCGCCAAACACCGCCGTTGAAAAGGAGATGCCGGCTGCGAAATTGCCAATCTCCCCCCTTGAGGGGGAGATGTCCGGCAGGACAGAGGGGGGCGCCACGGAACGCCAACTTTTGAGGATGCGGGATCATCGTGACAAGCATCCTTCCCCGCAATCGCGTCAAAACGCCGTCCTGGAGCGCAGCGCTGCCGCCAGCGTGCCTTCGTCGAGATAATCGAGTTCGCCCCCGACCGGCACGCCGTGGGCCAGCCGCGTTATCTTCACCTCGAAACCGGACAATTGATCGGTCAGGTAATGGGCCGTGGTCTGGCCCTCCACCGTGGCATTGACGGCCAGGATGATCTCCTTGACCTCGCCGCCGGCGACGCGGTCGACCAATGAGCGGATGTTGAGCTGATCGGGGCCGATGCCGTCGAGCGGCGACAGCGTGCCGCCCAGCACGTGGTAGCGCACGTTCATCGCCGCCGCCCGCTCCAGCGCCCACAGATCAGAGACGTCCTCGACGACGATCAGCGTGCCGGCGTCACGGCGCGGATCGGTGCAGATCATGCAGGGGTCCGACGTGTCGACATTGCCGCAGGTGGAGCAAATGCGCACCTTGTCGGCCGCCTCGCCCATGGCGGCGGCGAGCGGCGACAGCAGCTGTTCCTTCTTCTTGATCAAATGCAGCGCGGCGCGCCTGGCCGAACGAGGACCAAGCCCCGGCACTTTGGCCAGGAGTTGGATCAGGCGTTCGATCTCGGGACCCGCGATTCGCTTGGACATTGCCCTGATCTAGAGCAATTCCGCGAAAAGTGCGAAGCGGTTTTGCGTCCGGACCGCGTCTCCAACCAGCACCGGCAGGCCGTCAAGTGCGGCCCGCCTCAGTTGGTTTCGAGCGGACGGCTCTGGCTGACGATCATCGCGCCGATGGCATCGGTGTTCTCAGGCGTCGACTGGAATCCCATCGCCGCTTCCTGCGGCGCGCCCTGCACCGAGGAAATGACCTTCGTGTTCAAGGTCCCGCCAAAACGAGCGGCGTCCGGTTCCTCCATCGGCTCCTGCATCGCCACCATCGTCGGCTTTTCCTGGACGCGCGCAGACTTTGCGGCCGGCGCAGCCGATGCCGTCACGTAGGTCTGCTGGGCCGCCTTGCCGGAGCGCATCGGCTCCGCCGCGGCAGTCACGTAGGCCGCAGCGGTGCGATCGGATGTCTTGGCCGCCGGCTCGGCGGAAGCAACACGAGTCGCGGCAACTCCGGGCAAGGCTGCTGGCTGCTCGGCCGAGGCGACCGCGACCGTCGGCTCGTCCGGCAGCGGCTGCCAGTTGCGGCCGCGCTTCTCGTAGAACGCATTGCCGCCGGCGACCATGGTGTAATGCATGTTCTTGTAGGGGAAGCGCAGGCCCGCGGTGTGGAAATACATCGTGTTCTTGAGCTTGGCCTTGCGCTCGCCCTTGAGCACGGCGTCGGCGGCTTCCTCGACATCGGGCATGGCACGCGAATTCATCGGCCTGGTCATGACGCCGGGCGCGAACTGGCCGCGCTCGCCCACCACCGCGCAGATGGTGTCACCATGTTTGCCGGAGCGCAGCCGGTTCATCACGACAGTGCCGACGGCGATCATGCCATCGCGGCTCGACCGGTTGGATTCGAAGAACATCGCCCTTTCCAGGCATTCCCTGTCCTTCGGCGTGTGGTAGCCGCGAGAGCTCAGGAAACTCGGCGTGATGGCGTCGGTCAGGCTGGACATGCCGTGTGACGCGGTCTGGCTGCAAGCGGCCAGGAACAGGGGAGACGTGACGACGCCGAGCAACAGCGGCGTCTTCCATCGCGTGGCAATCAACAGGTAACCCTCTCACTTCGATGCCCGCCCCCAGGCTGCGGCAAGAATGAGACACTTTCGGGCAAAATGATGGCTAAAACGTTATTGGTGAGATGCTGTTGCCAAACTGGCACAGTTACGTGGCAAGATCCGGACTTCAAGCCTTTGTTTTATGCACGCCCTTGTCCAGGCCGAGACCGCTTTTGGACGACATGCATTATCGCTCGGCTGAAATCGCTGCCGGCCGTCCTGGCTCAATTTCTTCGAATTTCTCCGAGAACAGCCCGCGCTTCAGGAACAATGCTCGCGCATTGCGGGCGACCGGCGCGATCTTTCCCGGCCAGTCGCTGTCGATGAACTCGGACCTGGTGAAATCGGGGTTGGCCTCTCCGGCAGCCTCCAGGAAATCCGCGATCTCCAGCACGATGGCGCGTTCTTCCTTCGAGAGCGCCGAAGTGCCCGCTTCGATCGAGGGGCGATGCACGAAATCCTCGAACAGGTTGAAATAGCCCTTGATGCCGACGAGATCGACGCCGGCATCAGAATCGGCCAGGATTTCCAGGATCTCGTAGATCCTGTTGCGGATACGCTGCTCGATCAGCCTTTCGGACGGCTCTTCGGCCATGGCCAACTAGTCTTTGGCTTTATGCATGTCGTTATCCCCAAAACCGTCGCACACTCTTGGGCGACATGCATCTAGAACGGCAGTTTCATTCCCGGCGGAATCGGCAGGCCGGCGGTCAGCGCCTTGGTCTTTTCCTGCATGATCTGCTCGACCTTGGCCTTGGCGTCATTGTGAGCGGCCAGAAGCAGGTCTTCGAGGATCTCGACCTCATCCTCCTTGAACAGAGACGGGTCGATCTTCAGCGACTTCATCTCAAACTTGCCGGTCAACGTGACAATGACCAGGCCGCCGCCGGCCTGGCCGACGGCTTCGACCGTGGCGATCTCGTCCTGCATAGCCTGGAACTTGGCTTGCATTTCCTTCGCCTTGCCCATGAGGCCGAGAAGATCTTTCATGGTCCGATCCTTTGCAAAGTCGTGGTTTCGTCAGGGTTCGTCGTCGTCCGCCGGCGGCTCGACCGGCACTTCGGCTTCGACCGCGTCGGCTTCCGGCGCGTCGGGAATGCGCACGTCGATGATCCTGGCGCCGGGAAAACGCGCCAGGATGGCGGCGACCGTCGGATCGCTCTTGGCATCGAGCAAAGCGTTCTCGCGCCTGGTCGATTCCATTTCGGCCAGCGTCTGGCCGCCCTCTTCCTTCGACAGCGACACCAGCCAGTTGCGGCCGGTCCAGGCGCGCAGCTTGGTCGTCAAATCGTTGAGCAGCATTTTGGGCGCATCGTCGGTCAGGCTGACGTCGATGCGGCCGGGCTCGATGCGCACGAGGCGGATGCAGCGCTTGACCAGCACCTTGAAGGCGATGTCGCGCTGCGCGTCGGCAAGGGCGACAATATCGGCCAGCGATTTCAGCGGTATTGGCTGCGCCTCCGGCGCCGGCTGCACAGGCGCAATGAAGGCGGCCGGAGCGGCTTCCACCAGCCGCATGGTCTGCGCGCCGCCCGACCCGCCGGGCATGCGCGCCTGCGCCACTGCGCTGGCGCCGTTGCCACCAGGAGCGCCGCCATTACCGGGGCTCGCCGGCGCGCCGTTCGAACGCGGCGCCGCGCCCGGCGCCGGCAGGCCGTTCTCCAGCGATCTCAATGCTTCGTCCAGCGTCGGCAAGTCGGCCGCGTGCGCCAGCCGGATCAGCACCATCTCGGCAGCACTTACCGGGCGGTTGGAGGACTGCACCTCCGGGATGCCCTTGAGCAGCATCTGCCACGTCCGCGACAGCACCTTGATCGAGAGCGTCCGCGCGAAATCTGCGCCGCGCTCGCGCTCGTCCTGCGACAGCGCCGCGTCGTCGGCGGCGGCCGGCACGAAACGCAGCCGGGTGACGAGATGGTTGAATTCGGCAAGGTCGGTCAGCACGGCGGCCGGATCGGCGCCGGTGTCGTATTGCGCGCGCAATTCCGCCAGTGCCGCGGCAACGTCACCTTTCATGACATGTTCGAACAAATCGACGACGCGGGCGCGATCGGCGAGACCCAGCATCGCGCGCACGGCTTCGGCGCTGACCGCACCGCCGCCATGCGCGATGGCCTGGTCGAAAATCGATTGAGCATCGCGCATCGACCCCTCGGCCGCGCGCGCGATCATCGCCAGCGCGTCGTCTTCCGCCTCGATGCCTTCCAGGCCCGCTATCCGGGCGAGATCAGCCTTCACCACAGCCGCATCGATGCGCCTCAGGTCAAAGCGCTGGCAGCGCGACAGCACGGTGATCGGCACCTTGCGGATTTCGGTGGTGGCGAAGATGAACTTGACGTGCGGCGGCGGCTCTTCCAGCGTCTTCAACAGGCCGTTGAAGGCCTGCGTCGACAGCATGTGCACTTCGTCGATGATGTAGACCTTGTAGCGGGCCGAGACCGGCGCGTAGCGCACCCGTTCGATGATGTCCCTGATGTCGTCGATACCGGTGTGCGAGGCGGCATCCATCTCGATGACGTCGACATGGCGGCCTTCCATGATCGCCTGGCAATGCTCGCCGAGCACGGCAAGGTCGACGGAAGGCTGGTCGATTGTTGCCGTTTTATAATTCAGGGCCCGCGCGAGAATGCGCGCCGTCGTGGTCTTGCCGACGCCGCGCACGCCGGTCAACATCCAGGCCTGGGCGATGCGGCCGGTGGCGAAAGCGTTGGTGAGCGTGCGCACCATCGGCTCCTGGCCGACCAGTTCGGAGAAATTCGCCGGACGGTACTTGCGCGCCAGCACGCGATAGGCGCCAGCCTTGCCTATCTCCAGGCTTTTTGGTCCCGAATTTCCGGCTTCGCTCATTCGCCCGCAAAACTCCAAATGGCCGCGCCAAAAGGCGGCCGATTCCTGCGCATAGTTTCGCCCGCGCTGCAATGCGTCGTCAACGTCGCGAGAAGGGCCGATGAGGTGGGAGGCTGGAACAATGACCCGTTCCGGGCTCGTTAGGGCTGCTTCCTTCCGGACCTGACCCGGTTGGCGAGTGGATCGTCCACCACCAACCTCCCGCCGTCCATATCGGCAATTCGGCGACGAAATGCAAGGGCGCAGGCAAATCGGCTGCACCAGCCACGAGATTCGCTTGCAGCCTCGATGCAGCCGCTCTAGCGTTCATGACTCTGAGGAAAACACCAAAAGCAAGGGAAACGCCGATGCTGCCGGGCCTGAAGGCCGGATTCACGCTGGATACCCGGCTGGAGGCGGACAGCGAGCAGTTGATGTGGCTTGGGCTGTGTGAACTGCGCGTGATGAACGACCGCCGCTGGCCATGGCTGCTTCTGGTGCCGCAGCGGCCGGGCGTGGAGGAAATCCACGACATGACGCCGCTCGACCAGACAATGCTGACCTTCGAGACCAATATGGTGGCGCAGGCGCTGAAGAAGGTGACCGGCTGCACCAAGATCAACACCGGCGCGCTCGGCAACATCGTGCGCCAGCTGCACATCCACGTCATCGCCCGTTCGGAAGGCGATCCCGGCTGGCCCGGCCCGGTGTGGGGACACGGCCTGCGCGAGCCCTATCAGCGCTCCGAGCTGCGCCAGTTTGCCGAAACGATAAGGGCGGCGCTATAAGCCTTCCCGTGTCCATCCCGAACGTGTCCATCCCGAACGCCCAGAGTCCGCATGAGCTTTAGCCTGTTTGACGCGCCCTTGCGCGAGCCGAGCCAATTCGTCGGCTTCGCCGGCAACAGTATCGACCGACAATCCGAGAACCGCGCCGACGATTCGGTCGACAAAGCGCTCGCCGATCCTGGAACCAGGCTGCTTTTGATGCAGGGCGGCCGGCTCTACCTGAAGGTTCGTGACGGCAGCTTCGACCCCTGGTTCGGCGTCGCGGAAAGCCTGCCCTTCCAGACCTTGCCCGGCAGCGGCGTGCTGCTCGGATTCTCCGACCAGGGCCCGGTGCTGGCGGTGACCGCCGGCCTCGAGCCGGAACAGCTTCCCGAAACGGTCAAGGCCATCGACTACCGCTCGGTCTATATGCAAGGCCTGATCGACGAAGCGGCCGCCGGGGCGATGGCGCAGGGCGCCGCGCTGCTCGCCTGGCACGCCAGCCATCGTTTCTGCAGCAAATGCGGGACCGAGTCACAAATGCGGGCCGGCGGCTACAAGCGCCATTGCCCGAATTGCGGCACCGAGCATTTTCCACGCACCGATCCGGTGGCGATCATGCTGACGGCGACGCGCGAGAAATGCCTGCTCGGGCGCGGCCGGCATTTCGCGCCGGGCATGTATTCCGCCCTTGCCGGCTTCATCGAGCCGGGCGAGACGATCGAGGCGGCGGTGCGCCGCGAGACGCTGGAGGAGGCGGGAATCCGGCTCGGCCGCGTCGTCTACCACGCCAGCCAGCCCTGGCCATTCCCCTATTCGCTGATGATCGGCTGCTTCGGCGAACCGCTCAATGAAGACATCCAGGCCGACCTCAACGAGCTGGAAGACTGCCGCTGGTTCTTGCGCGACGAGGTGCGCCTGATGCTGACCAGGGAGCATCCGGGCAATCTGATCACGCCGCCGAAGGGAGCCATCGCGCATCACCTGATCCGCGCCTGGGTCGACAGCGAATAATGGAAATCAGGAGAGGGAAATGATCCGCCATACCGTCGTGTTCACGCTGAAGCATCCGCCGCACTCGCTGGAGGAAAAAAGGTTCCTGGTCGACGCCAGGAAAATCCTCTCGGCGATCAGGGGCGTCACCCATTTCGAACAATTGCGCCAGGTCAGCCCCAAGAACGACTACCAGTTCGGCTTCTCCATGGAATTCGCCGACCAGGCCGCCTATACCAGGTACAACGACCATCCCGACCACGTCGCCTTCGTGCGCGACCGCTGGATTCCTGAAGTCGAGACCTTCATGGAGATCGACTATGTGCCCCTTGGCTGGTAGCTCAATCCGCTACCTTCCACTGCTCGCGTGACTCACTCGCCGGATAGACGCCGAGGATCCGCACTTCGCGCGAGAAGAAGCGAAGCTCGTCCAGCGCCAGCTTGACCAGCGGATCGTCGGGGTGGCCCTCGATGTCGGCGTAGAACAGTGTCGCCGTGAAGGCGCCGAGTTGGTAGCTCTCGAGCTTGGTCATGTTGATGCCGTTGGTGGCGAAACCGCCCATCGCCTTGTAGAGCGCGGCCGGCACGTTGCGGACGCGGAAGATGAAGGTCGTCATCATCTTGGCGGCAGGCGACGGGCGTTCGGCCCACTGCTTGTTCTTGGTCAGGACGACGAAACGCGTGACGTTGGAATCGGTGTCCTCGACATTCTCCTCGATGATGTCGAGTTCATAGAGCGTTGCGGCCAATGCCGGGGACAGGGCGGCCATGGTGCGGTCCTTGACCTCGGAGACCATCTTGGCCGCGCCCGCCGTGTCGCCGGCGACAACCGCCTTCCAGCCATTTTTGCGGACGTATTTGCGGCACTGGCCGAGCGCATGGATGTGGCTGTGCACGGTTTTGATCTCGTCACGCTTCACACCTGGCAGCACCATCAGCTGGAAATGGATGGGCAGGAAATATTCGCCGACGATGTGCAGCCTCGATTCCGGCAGCAGATGGTGAATGTCGGCGACGCGCCCGGCGATGGTGTTCTCGATCGGGATCATGGCGAGATCGGCCTTGCCGGTTTCGACCGCGTTGAACGCATCCTCGAAGGTCGGGCACGGCAGCGGCTGCATCGAGGGATAGACGTTACGGCACGCGGTGTCGGAATTGGCGCCGGGCTCGCCCTGGAAGGATATTCTGTTGGTCTTTTCAGGCATGGCCAATTCTCGTTGAAGGGGTGTCGGTTCGGCGCTCAGTTTGAAAGGATCGTCCTGGCCCGTTCCAGGTCTTGCGGCGTGTCGACGCCGAGCGGCAGCGACCGCACGATCTCGGCGTCGATGCGCATGCCGGCTTCCAGCGCCCGCAACTGCTCCAGCCGCTCGCGGCGCTCCAGCGGCGACGGCTTGAGCGCCACGAAGCGCTCGAGCGCCGAGCGGCGATAGGCATAGAGGCCGATGTGATGATAGAGAGCGCCCTCGCCCCAGGGCGCGGTGGCGCGGGTGAAATAAAGCGCCCTCAGCCTGGTGGCCGACAATGGCGAGCCAACGATCTTGACGACGTTGGGATTGGTCTTTTCCTCGTCGCGCTCGATCTCGACGCCGAGCGTGGCGATGTCCACCGCCCTGTCCTCGAACGGCCTGAGCGAGGCCACGATGATCGCGGGATCGATGGTCGGCAGGTCACCCTGCACATTGACGATGGTTTCGACCTTGTTTGCCGGATCCAGCACCGTCAGGGCCTCGAATATCCGGTCCGAACCCGATTCGTGGTCCGAGCGCGTCATCACCGCCTCGAAACCATGCGCGCGCACCGCTTCCGCCACGCCTTGCGTGTCGGTCGCCACCACCACACGGCCAAGCCCGGCCTCGGCGGCGCGGCGCGCGACATGGACGATCATCGGGGCGCCGGCAATGTCGGCCAGCGGCTTGCCCGGGAGCCGGGTCGAGGCCATGCGGGCGGGGATCAGGATCAAGGTGGACATCGGTTTGGCGGGCGTTCGAAACGAGGAGGGGAAAGTGGCAAAAGGTCTCACTGGAAGCGCCCTTATAGGTGTTGCAACGCCGGAGCAAAAGACCTAGTTTCCGCGCGATTTGACCGGCTCTGGAGGGCAGGTCTCGATACCGACGGACGGAGTGGACGGATCGGTCCGCCGGAAAAGGGAGCAAGGGGCGTATGGATTCCAACGAAGTCAACAAGCTGCTCGCCGGATTGCTCGGAACCGTTTTCGTGGTGTTCTCGGTCGGCATCGTGTCGGACGCGCTGTTTGCCTCGCCCGCTCCGGAAAAGCCCGGCTTCGCCATCGAGGCCGCCGAGCCCGCCGAGGGCGGCCCCGCCGCTCCGGCAGCCGCCGAAAAGCCGATCGCGGATCTTCTGGCCAACGCAAGTGCCGAACAGGGCGCTGCCATCTTCAAGAAATGCCAGGCCTGCCACTCCGGCGAGAAGGGCGGCCCCAACAAGGTCGGCCCGGATTTGTGGGATCTCATCGACCGCCCGGTCGCCGAGCATGAGGGCTTCGCCTATTCGGCCGGCATGAAGGAGTTTTCCAAGGGCGGCACAGAGAAGTGGACCTACGACAACATCAACCACTTCATCACCTCGCCGAAAAAATTCGTGAAAGGCACGGCGATGGGCTTTGCCGGCCTGCCGAAGGAAGAAGACCGCGCCAACGTCATCGCCTATCTGCGCACGCTGTCGGACAATCCCAAGCCGCTGCCCGCGCCGGGCGCTGCCGCCGATGCATCCGCCCCCGCCAAGCCCGCCGAAGGGGCCGCACCGGCCAAGCCGGCCGAAGGCGCAGCTCCTGCCAAGCCAGCGGCGCCTGCGGCTCCCGCCGCACCAGCTCCGGCCGCCCCGGCACCGGCGCCTGCTCAATAAATCGGATATAGTCTCGACGACCTTGAAAAAGCCGGGTTCTGCCCGGCTTTTTCGTTAGGAAAACCGCCTCTACGGCGACAAAGCCGCGCATGGCGGTTTTCACGCGCGGCAAATCATCTAGATTGCCTTTCTGGATGATGGCACGCATCGCGAAGAGGACAGTGGATGACGCTTGGCCCAGTGCTTCTCAAATCGTTGCTGGCGGCAGCCCTGCTGGCCGCGGGGTTGCAGGCGGCCCTGGCCGATGAGTGGCGCACCACCTCATCGCTGATCGGCGAATCCAAATATGGCGACAATTTCCAGCACTACGACTACGTGAACCCCAACGCACCCAAAGGCGGCACGCTGAATTCGGTGGTACTGGGCACTTTCGACAGCTTCAATCCCTATATCGTGCAGGGTTCACCGGCCGCCGGCCTGGTCGGGTTCGGCGGCGGCCTGCTCTACGACACGCTGATGGAGCAGGCGACCGACGAAGGCAGTGTCAGCCATCCGCTGATCGCCGACGCCTACAAATACCCGGCCGACTTTTCCTCGGCGACTTACCGGCTCGACCCCCGCGCGAAATGGCATGACGGCCAGCCTATCACCGTCGACGACGTGATCTGGTCATTCCAGGTGCTGAAGGCGAACAGCCCGATGTACAGCCGCTATTTCGAGAATGTCACGGATGCCGTGGCCGTCTCGGATCGCGAAGTCGAGTTTCATTTCAGCCAGAAGGGCAACCGCGAGCTGCCTAAAATCCTGGGTGACCTCGCCGTGCTGCCGAAACATTGGTGGGAAGGCACGGATGCCAACGGCAAGAAGCGCGACGTCACCAGGCCGACGCTGGAGCCGCCGCTCGGCTCCGCCGCCTACAAGATCGCCAGCTTCAAGCCTGGCTCGGAAATCGTCTGGCAGCGCGTGCCGGACTATTGGGGTGCCAAGCTGCCGGTGAAGGTCGGCCGCGAGAATTTCGACAGGCAGCGTTTCACCTACATCCTTGATGACAATGCCGCCTGGCAGGCCTTCACCAAGGGCGGACTTGACGACATCAAACCGGAAAACAGTTCGAAGCGCTGGAAAACATTCTATGATTTCCCGGCGGTCAAGGCCGGCGATGTCATCAAGCAGGAATTCAAGACCACCTCGCCAGAGCCGATGCAGGCTTTCATGCTCAACCAGAGGCGCCCGCTGTTCCAGGACCGCCTGGTGCGGGCCGCGCTGACCTATCCTTTCGACTTCGAGACGATGAACCGTACGCTGTTCTACGGGTTCAACACTCGCACCAGCAGCTATTTCCAGGGAACTGAACTGGCCTCCAGCGGCTTGCCGCAAGGCAAGGAGCTGGAAATTCTTGAACAGTATCGCGACAAGCTGCCGCCCGAACTGTTCACCCAGGAATTCAAGCTGCCGGTCTACGATTCGCCGCAAGCCGAGCGCAAATACCTGAAGCAGGCTGTCGACCTCTTCGCCAAGGCTGGATGGGTGATCAAGGGCGGCAAGATGGTCAATGCCAAGACCGGCGAGCCGTTCAAGTTCGAGATACTCGGCTGGAACGACACCGACCAAGTCATCTCCAGCCCCTATATCGCCAATCTGCGCAAGATCGGCGTCGACGCCACGTTGCGCATCATCGACCAGACCCAGTACGTCAACCGCGTCAACAATTTCGACTACGATGTCATTATCGGGCAACTCGGCCAGTCGGAATCGCCTGGCAATGAGCAGCGCGACTTCTGGAGTTCCAAGGCCGCCGACAGGCCGGGATCGCGCAACTACGCCGGCATCAAGAACCCGGTCGTCGATGCCCTGGTCGATCGCATCATCTTCGCCACCGACCGCGAGGACCTGGTTGCCGCCACCCACGCGCTCGACCGCGTGCTGCTGTGGAACTACTACGTCGTGCCGCAGTACTATCGAGCCGTGGTCTGGCTGGCTTACTGGAACAAATTCGGCATTCCCGCCAAACAGCCGAGCTATATCGGCGCCGACCAGAATTCCTGGTGGATCGATCCGGAGAAGGAAAAGGCGCTGGCGGCCAAATACAAGGGCAACAATTGATGGCGGTGCTGCCCCGTCGCGATTTCCTGGGCCTGGGCAGTGCCGCCGCTGTCGCCGCCCTGTTGCCCGGAAAAGCCTTTGCCAATATTGCGACCGGCACCAAACTGCACGGCCTGTCCGCCTACGGCGACCTCAAATACAAACCGGATTTCACGCATTTCGACTACGTCAATCCGGATGCACCCAAGGGCGGCCAGATGAATTTCGCGCCGCCGAACGGCACGCTCAACCAAAGCTTCCTGACCTTCAACACGTTGAATTCCCTGGTATTGAAAGGAGATGCGCCGCCGCGCACCGAACTCTGTTTCGATTCCTTGATGGCAAGCGCGCTCGACGAGCCGGATGCGGTCTACGGCCTGCTTGCCGAGTCTGTCACCTTGTCGCAAGACCGCAACGGCTTCCGCTTCGCGCTGCGACCGCAAGCGCGTTTCCACGACGGCTCGCCGCTGACCGCCGAAGACGTCGTCTTCGCGTTGAAGCTTTACAAAGAGCAAGGGCATCCGAACCTTTCCCAGGCGTTGCGGTATATGACCGACGCGGTCGCCGAGGATCCGCTCACCCTCAACCTTACCTTCAACGGCGAACAGTCCGCGCAAAACATCCTCAGGATCGTGGCGATGCCGATCGTGTCCAAGGCCTTTTATGCGGCCAATGATTTCAATGCTTCGACGATGACGCCGCCGCTCGGCTCGGGACCATACAAAATGGGGCGAGTGGCCGCGGGACAGACAGTCGAATATGAGCGCGTGGCCGACTATTGGGGCCGCGACCTCCCGGTGAACCGCGGCCAGTATAATTTCGACCGTATCCGCATCGACTTCTATCTCGACCGGCAGGCGGCGTTCGAAGCCTTCAAGAAGGGTGACACGCATTTTCGCGAGGAGTTTACCGCGCGGGTCTGGGCGACCGGCTACGATTTTCCGGCGCTCAAGGACGGCAAGGTCGTCAAACGGGAATTTCCCGGCGAGAAGACGCCAGACATGCAGGGCGTCGCACTGAACCAGCGTCGTGCGCAATTCCGCGATGAGCGGGTGCGACGGGCGATCGCCCGGTGTTTCGATTTCGAATGGATGAAGCGGGCGTTGTTTTATGGCTCTTACGAGCGCTCTCAATCGAACTTCGAACGGTCGGATTACAAGGCCGAAGGCTTGCCCTCGCCTGAGGAATTGGTCCTGCTGGAGCCATTCCGGGCCGAGTTGCCACCGGAGGTTTTTGGCGAAGCCGTGACGCAGCCTCTGTCCGACGGGTCAGGCCATGACCGCAAGCTGCTGGGCGAGGCTTCGAGATTGCTCGCGCAAGCCGGCTGGAAGCGGGCGGGCAATTTCGTCGTCAACGACAAGGGCGAGCGGCTGCGGGTGGAAATGCTGACGGAGGATGACGGCATCGTTCGCATCTACACCCCATGGTCCGAGAATATGAAGGCGATCGGGATCGACGCTTCGATCCGGCAGGTCGATTCGGCGCAATATGAACAGCGGCAGAGCGATTTCGACTTCGATCTTACCGTGCTGCATTGGTCGATCGGGGCGACGCCGACTGATGACAGCCTGGAGATGCTCTATGATTCTCGAATGGCGAAAATCCCGGGGCAGCGCAACTACCCCGGAACAGAAAGCAAGGCCATCGACGCGTTGATCGTGGCAGCCGGCAAGGCGCGAAGCCGGTCCGAACTCGTCACCGCGCTCAGAGCGCTCGATCGGGTCTTGCGCGCGCGGCTGGACTGGATTCCAACATACTATCTGGCGAATCACCGCGTCGCCTATTGGGACATGTTCGGCTTCGTCGAGCAAAAGCCTGATTTCGGCTTTCCGGTCGAGACGCTGTGGTGGTTCGACAAGGGCAAGGCGGCAAAAATTGGCAAAGGCTGAATTTCTTGCGGGCGTAAGCACCGCCCCTCACCTGCCTGCCCGTCCTCCGCAGCAGCTGCGCCGCAGCTGCGGAGGGTGGACCGGCATCCTCTGCCCGTATAGTGACGGGGAAAGAGGCGCGTTCATCGACGGTTTCGCCAATCACATGCGTCGGGAGGGCACCATCTGATGGGCGCCTATATCCTGCGCCGCATCCTTTTGATGATTCCGACCCTGTTCGGCATCATGGCGATCTCGTTCGCCGTCATTCAGTTTGCCCCCGGCGGCCCGGTCGAGCAGGTCATCGCCAAGCTGACGAACCAGGGCGGCAGCGATCGTCTGGGCGGTGGCGGCGGCGATGCGGGCGGTGGTAATTTCGATGCCGCCGGCGACGTCGGTTCAAAATATCGCGGCGCGCAGGGGCTCGATCCGGAATTCATTAAGAAGCTGGAGAAGCAGTTCGGCTTCGACAAGCCGCCGCTCGAGCGCTTCGGCCTGATGCTGTGGAATTATATCCGGTTCGATTTCGGCGACAGTTATTTCCGCGACATTTCGGTGCTCAACCTGATCCTGGAAAAAATGCCGGTGTCGATCTCGATCGGGCTGTGGATCACGCTCCTGTCCTACCTGATCTCGATCCCGCTCGGCATCCGCAAGGCGGTGAAGGACGGCAGCCCCTTCGACATCTGGACCAGCGGCGTCGTCATCGTCGGCTATGCCATTCCGGGTTTCCTGTTCGGCATCATGCTGATGGTGCTGTTTGCCGGTGGTTCGTTCTGGGACTGGTTCCCGCTGCGCGGCATCGTCTCGGACAATTGGGACCAGTTGTCATGGCCGGCCAAGATCGGGGACTATCTCTGGCACATGACCTTGCCGCTGACGGCGCTGGTGCTGTCGGCCTTCGCCACGACGACGCTGCTGACCAAGAATTCCTTCCTGGAGGAAATCCGCAAGCAGTATGTGGTGACCGCCCGCGCCAAGGGCCTCTCGGAACGGCAGGTGCTCTATGGCCATGTCTTCCGCAACGCCATGCTGATCGTCATCGCCGGTTTTCCCGGCGCCTTCATCTCGGCCTTCTTCACCGGTTCGCTGCTGATCGAAAACATCTTCTCGCTCGATGGGCTCGGCCTGCTCGGCTTCCGGTCGGTGGTCGAACGCGACTATCCCGTGGTGTTCGCCAACCTCTACATCTTCTCGCTTCTCGGCCTGTTCGTCGGATTGCTGTCCGACCTCATCTACACCTGGGTCGATCCGCGCATCGATTTCGAGCGGAGAGACGTTTGATGTCGGAGGCAAGTGTTACCGCCGGGGTCGTGCCGGAGCGGATGCCGCGGCCGTTTCTGTCGCCGCTCAACAAGCGCCGCCTGCAGAACTTCAAGGCCAACCGGCGCGGCTACTGGTCGCTGTGGATCTTCCTTGTCCTGTTCGTGCTGTCGCTGTTCGCCGAATTCATCGCCAACGACAAGCCGATCATCGCCTCCTACAAGGGCGAGATCCTGTTTCCGGTGCTGGTCGCCTATCCCGAAGAGAAGTTCGGCGGCTTCTATGCCGTCACCGACTATCGCGACCCGGTGATCCAGGACGAGATCAACGCCAATGGCTGGATGATCTGGCCGCCGATCCGCTATTCATACCAGACCGTCAACAACGCCATTCCCGAAGCAGCCCCGGCCAAGCCGTCCTGGCAGTATGACGCCAAGACGCGCTGCAACCAGTACCCGCAAGGGCCTGCTGATCCGGCCTGCAGCGTCGGTAACTGGAACTGGCTGGGCACCGACGACCAGGCGCGCGACGTGCTGGCGCGGGTCATCTACGGTTTCCGTATCTCGGTGCTGTTCGGACTGATCCTGACCGCCGGCTCGGCTCTGATCGGCGTCGCGGCCGGCGCCCTACAGGGCTATTTCGGCGGCTGGACGGACCTGCTGTTCCAGCGCTTCATCGAGATATGGTCGGCTATCCCCGTGCTCTATCTCCTGCTTATCGTCGCCGCCATATTGCCGCCGGGCTTCTTCATCCTGCTCGGGCTGATGCTGCTGTTTTCCTGGGTGGCGTTGGTCGGCGTGGTGCGGGCCGAATTCCTGCGCGCGCGCAATTTCGAGTACGTCAACGCGGCGCGCGCGCTCGGCGTGCGCAACCGCACCATCATGTTCCGGCACCTGTTGCCCAACGCCATGGTGGCGACACTGACCTTCCTGCCGTTCCTGCTCTCAGGCTCGATCTCGACGCTGACCTCGCTAGACTATCTCGGTTTCGGCCTGCCGCCGGGCTCGGCCTCGCTTGGGGAATTGCTCAAGCAGGCGCAGCGCAATCTCAACGCGCCGTGGCTCGGCATTTCCGGCTTCGTCGTCATCTCGCTGATGCTGTCGCTGCTGGTCTTCGTCGGCGAAGCGACACGCGACGCCTTCGATCCGCGCAAGACGTTCCGATGAGCGAGCCTCCCCTGCTCTCGGTCCGGGACCTCAGCGTCGCCTTTGCGCAAGGCGGACAGCAGTCGCTGGCCGTCGATCACATCTCCTTCGACATCGCCAAGGGCGAGACGGTGGCGCTGGTCGGCGAATCCGGCTCCGGCAAATCGGTCTCGGCGCTGTCGGTGCTGAAGCTCTTGCCCTATCCCAGCGCAAGCCACCCCTCGGGCAGGATCCTGTTCCAGGGCGCCGACCTGCTCGCCATGAACGAGAAGCAACTGCGGCAGGTGCGCGGCAATAAGATCACCATGATCTTCCAGGAGCCGATGACCTCGCTCAATCCGCTGCACACGATCGAGCAGCAGATCGTCGAGATCCTGAAGCTGCACCAGGGCATGGCGGACCGCGCGGCCAAGGCGCGCACGCTGGCCCTGCTCAACGAGGTCGGCATCCGCGAGCCGCAGAAGCGCCTCGACGCCTATCCGCACCAGCTGTCCGGCGGCCAGCGCCAGCGCGTCATGATCGCCATGGCGCTGGCCAACGAGCCGGAACTCCTGATCGCCGACGAGCCGACGACGGCGCTCGACGTCACCGTGCAGGCGCAGATCCTCGAGCTGCTGGCCGGCTTGAAAAGCCGCAAGGGCATGTCGATGCTGTTCATCACCCATGATCTCGGCATCGTGCGCAAGATCGCCGACCGGGTGTGCGTGATGACCAAGGGCAAGATCGTCGAGATGGGGCCTACCAAGGACATCTTCGCCAATCCGCAGCACGCCTATACGCGCCATCTCCTGGCGGCCGAGCCCAAGGGCAAGCCACCCGCGGCCAACAGCGCCGCGGCACCCGTGATGACCGGCAAGGACATCAAAGTCTGGTTTCCGATCAAGCAGGGCTTCTTCCGACGCACCGTCGACCATGTGAAGGCGGTCGACGGCATCGATGTCACCGTGCGGGCCGGCCAGACGCTGGGCGTGGTTGGAGAGTCCGGGTCGGGCAAGACCACGCTCGGCCTGGCGCTGGCGCGGATGATCTCGTCGAGCGGAACCATCCAGTTCAACGGGCGCGACATCAACCAGCTCTCGTTCAACGCCATGCGCCCGCTCAGGCGCGAATTGCAGATCGTCTTCCAGGATCCTTTCGGCTCGCTGAGCCCCCGCATGTCCATCGCCGAGATCATCGAAGAAGGCTTGAAGATCCACGAGCCGAAGCTGTCGCTCGACGAGCGCGACGACAAGGTGGTCGACGTGCTGAAGGAAGTCGGGCTCGACCCGGCGACGCGCAACCGCTATCCGCACGAATTCTCCGGCGGCCAGCGCCAGCGCGTCGCCATTGCTCGCGCCATGGTGCTCAACCCGCGTTTCGTCATGCTGGACGAGCCGACCTCGGCGCTCGACATGAGCGTGCAGGCGCAGGTCGTCGACCTCCTGCGCAGCCTGCAGGCCAAGCATGACCTCGCCTATCTCTTCATCAGCCACGACCTCAAGGTCATCCGGGCCCTGGCCAACGATGTCATCGTCATGCGCAATGGCCAGATCGTCGAAGCCGGTCCTTCCGAACAGATTTTTGAAAAGCCGCAAACCGACTATACTCGGGCGCTGATCTCGGCCGCCTTCAAGATAGAAACCGCCCCGACGGGGGTCGTCAGCGAGTGACTCCTTCCTTCGCAATTCCGGACGGAAAGCCGCCTTGCGCCTTTCCCGCAATTGCTCCAAACCGAACAACAGGACAAAATCCATAAATGGAAAAAGGCAAAATCCTGCTTGCCGTCACCGGCTTTCACCCGCAGCGCTGGCGCGAACTGCTGTCCGCAGAGCGCGAGGTGGTGCTCGAGCCGGACGGCGCCAGCGATCCTTCGATCACCTATGCGGTGGTGTGGAAACAGCGGCCGAACCTGTTGGGGTCGCTGCCCAATCTGCGCGCCATCTTCTCGATCGGCGCCGGTGTCGACCACATCTTCTCCGATCCCAGCCTGCCGGACGTGCCGATCGTCAAGGTCGTCGCCGGCAACCTGGCCCAGCACATGACCGAATATGTCGTCTGGCGGGTGCTCGATCATCACCGCCAGGGCCTGCTGTACCGGTCGCAGCAGCCGAAGAAGATATGGCGCGAGCCGGCGCAGCGCACCGCTGAAGATATCTCTGTCGGCATCATGGGGCTCGGCAGTCTCGGCCGCGCGGCGGCGTCGGCGCTGCTGTCGCTCGGCTTCGCGGTCAATGGCTGGTCGCGCACCGACCGGCCGATGGAAGGTGTCGCGACCTATTGCGGCGAGGCCGGGCTGATCCCGTTCCTCAATGCCACAGACATACTGGTCGTGCTGCTGCCGCTGACGCCGGATACCAAGGGTATCATCAATTACGGCGTGCTGAAGGAATTGCGCAAGCGCAACGGTCTTGGCGGCTCGGTGCTGATCAATGCTGGTCGCGGCCGCCTGCAGAAGGATGCCGACATCGTGCGCGCGCTGGACGACGGCACGCTGAAGGAAGCGAGCCTCGACGTGTTCGAGGTCGAACCGCTGCCGAAGACCAGCCCGCTATGGGCCCATCCGAAAGTGTTCGTGACGCCGCATGCCGCGGCCACGTCCGATCCCGTCCACCTGGCGCCGATCATGCTGCGCCAGATGGACGCCTTCGAGCGGGGCGAAAAGCTGGAGAACCTGGTGGACCGCAAAGCGGGATATTAGGCCGCTGGCATGTGGTCATCGGGATCGCCTTAGACTAGGCGACCTGCGTCAGCCGGGCAGAGCGAACTTCTTCTGCTTGTCCGGCTTGCCGCAATCGCGGCGCTCGATAGACCGGTTCATGGCGTCGATCTCGCCGCTTGCCTTGTCGGCATCGCGCTTGGTCTTGGAGCGGATATCCGGAATGAACGGGCCGAAGCCCATCGCGGGGTTGGAGAATGTCGGCTTGGCCTGCTGGGTCAGATTGTATTGCCGAGCCAGGGCGTTGCGTTGCGCCAGCAACTGGCCGCAAGGCACGCTGTCATACTGCAGTGAAGACTGGACGTTTTCGTCCTGGCGCTCGGACATGGAGTTGCCGACACAGCCCGCCATAACGAGGCAAGAGGCCAAGGCCATCATGTTCCAGCGCATGGAAAATCCCTCCTTACGACACTGCCCCGACATAATCCGGCATGCGATTGGGGCTTTTTCGCAGCAGAGGCATCCGCAGGCCTCAGAGTGCGTTGCCTGACTGCTGCCCGGCGGGTGGCTGTAGGACGAGTCAGCAGTCTCTTGCAACAGGCTTCCCGCGCCCGAATTAGCCACTATCTTGGAACGATGCGCGCCAGCGACCTGCTCCATCCCCGGCCCGAGGGCCTTTACTGCCCGCCGGGCGACTTCTTCATCGACCCGGTGCGGCCGGTCAACCGGGCGCTGATCACGCACGGCCATTCCGACCACGCACGCTCCGGCCACGGCTCGGTGCTGGCGACGCAGCAGACGCTGGACATCATGAGGCTTCGCTATGGCGAGGGTTTTGCAGGCACGACACAGACGGCAGGACTGGGCGAGCGAATTGCCTTCAACGGCGTCGACATCAGCTTTCATCCGGCCGGCCATGTGCTGGGCTCGGCGCAGATCGCGGTCGTGCATCAGGGCATGCGCATCGTCGCCTCCGGCGACTACAAGCGGCAGCAGGACGCGACATGCCTGCCGTTCGAGCCAATCGCGTGCGATGTGTTCATCACCGAGGCAACCTTCGGCCTGCCGGTGTTTCGCCACCCGCCGGACGAGGAGGAGATCGCGCGGCTCCTGAAATCGGCGGCGCAGTTCCCCGAACGCTCGCATCTCATCGGAGCCTACGCGCTGGGCAAGGCGCAACGGGTGATGCGTCTGTTGCGCGACGCCGGCTACGACAGGCCGATCTATATCCACGGCGCGCTGGCCAAGCTCAGCGACTATTACCAGAGCCAGGGCATCGATCTCGGCACGCTGGAGCCGGCGACAGTGGAGAGCGCCAGCAAGGATGATTTCACCGGCGCCATCGTCGTCGGTCCGCCGGCCGCCTTCGCCGATCGCTGGGCGAGGCGCTTTCCCGATCCGATCTCCTGCTTCGCCTCGGGCTGGATGCGCATCCGCCAGCGCGCCAAGCAGGGCGGCGTCGAGCTGCCGCTGATCATTTCGGATCATGCCGACTGGGACGAACTGACCGCCACGATCAAGGAGACCGGCGCAGAGGAAATCTGGGTGACACACGGCCGCGAGGAGGCGCTGGTGCGCTGGTGCGAACTCGAAGGCATCGCGGCGCGGCCACTGCATCTGGTGGGGTATGAGGACGAGGGCGATTGATGGCATGAATCGCTTCGCCGAACTGCTCGACCGCCTTGTGCTGACGCCGTCGCGCAACGGCAAGCTGACGCTGCTGACCGATTATTTCCGCAGCGTCGAGGATCCCGATCGCGGGCTGGCGCTGGCTGCCATCACCGGCGACCTCAACATCGCCGCGATCAAGCCGGCGATGCTGCGCACCCTGGTGACCGAACGCATGGATCCGGTGCTGTTCGGCTATTCCTACGACTATGTCGGCGATCTCGCCGAGACCGTGTCGCTGGTCTGGCCGCAGACGCCCGGAACCATACCGAACCGTGAGCCGACGCTCGGTGAGGTGGTCGCGAAGCTGCAGGCGGCGAGCCGCTCCGACGGCCCGAAAGTGCTGTCAAACCTGCTCGACAGTGCCGGCATCTCGGCCCGCTTCGCCATCATCAAGCTGGTCACCGGCGGGTTGCGCATCGGGGTGTCGGCGCGGCTGGCCAAGCAGGCACTGGCGGATTTCGGCAAGGTCGACGTCGCCGAGATCGAGGAACTCTGGCACGGGCTGTCGCCGCCGTACACAGCCTTGTTCGCATGGCTGGAAGGCAAGGCCGCAAAGCCCGAGAGGGCCGCGCGGGCACTGTTCCGGCCGGTGATGCTGTCCAACCCGGTCGGCGACGGCGATCTCGACAGGCTCGACCCCGCCGATTACGTGGCCGAGTGGAAATGGGACGGCATCCGCGTCCAGGCGGTGTCGGAAGGCGGCATCCGCCGGCTCTATTCGCGCACCGGCGACGATGTCTCCGGCGCCTTTCCCGACCTCGCCGAGGCGATGGTTTTCTCGGCCACGCTCGACGGGGAATTGCTGGTCGGCGATCCCCGGGAAGCGACAGGGACATTCTCGGATCTCCAGCAGCGGTTGAACCGCAAGACGGTGTCACTGAAGATGCAGCAGCAATATCCGGCTTTCATGCGTTGCTACGACCTTTTGCAGGTCGGCGCGGAGGATTTGCGGGGATTGCCCTTCCGGGAGCGGCGCGTCCGCCTCGAAAACTTCGTGAAAACGCTCGACCCGAGCCGCTTCGATCTTTCGCCATTCGTCGCGTTCTCGGACTGGCAGGCGCTGGAGGAACTGCGCCGGGCGCCGCCGCACCCGATCATCGAAGGCGTGATGCTGAAGCGCTGGGATTCGCCCTATGTCGCCGGCCGGCCGAAGGGGCCCTGGTTCAAATGGAAACGTGACCCGCACACGGTGGACGCCGTGCTCATGTACGCCCAGCGCGGCCACGGCAAGCGCTCGAGCTTCTACTCCGATTACACGTTCGGCGTCTGGTCCGGAGCGGAAGGCGAGGAGGAACTGGTGCCGGTCGGCAAGGCCTATTTCGGCTTCACCGACGAGGAATTGAGGCAGATCGACAAATATGTCCGCGACAACACGATCGAGCGTTTCGGGCCTGTGCGCTCGGTGCGCGCCGACCGTGACAACGGGCTGGTGCTGGAAGTCGCCTTCGAAGGGCTCAACCGTTCGACGCGTCACAAATCCGGCGTTGCCATGCGCTTTCCCCGCATCTCGCGGCTGCGCTGGGACAAGCCCGCCAACGAGGCCGACCACATCGAGACGCTGCAGGCGCTGCTCGATCGTTGATCGCACCCTCTCCGGTGCCGGCGCTCAAGGCTCGACGGAGACGCGGATCTCGTAAATGTTGACCGCCTTGCCCTGCTTGTCGAAATCGGAGTTGATGGCGATCGTTCCGGCCGAGCCGGGCCGCTTGTCGGGGAATTTCACGTCGAAGAGATATTCGTTGCGCTGCTGGCCGACCGCATAGCGTTTGCGGCCGCAATCACCAAGCTCGCCGAAATTGCAGTCGACCGAGATCTGCGTGTCCTTGCCGTCCTCGGCGCGGGCGACGATATCGAACACGGCGTGCTTGCCGGCGAGCTTCTCCAGCACGCCTTGCCCGACATCGAAGCTGATCGCCGAACCGGAAGCGCCGGACTGGATGCGCAGGAATGGCCCGGAATCGTCCTTCATCGTTTCCGCCTTGGCGTCCGACGGAGCGCTGACATGCGCCGGGTCGGTGGGCGAAAACACGTTGATCCAGTTGCGCGCCTGATCGGCAGCGCCGGGCTTTTCCGGCCCGGTCTCGCCATCCGCCGGCGTGAAATCGTCGTCCTCGACGGTCGGCGGCGCTTCGGGCGGCGCGGTGTCGAGCTGAGCCTGGGTCTTGAAGACGCCGGTCTGCATGGCGAAAAACAGGCCGATGCCGACCGCGGCGAGCAGCGTCACGGTGAGGAAGATGGCGGTCAGCGGCAGGCGCCGGCCCCTGATGCGCCTCTCGTCGCGATCGGGCGCCACTTCAGCCGTGGCTTCGGACGAAGCGGGAGCCGACATGTCGATGGACGGCACGCCGGAAAGGGTCGCGTCGGGCATGATGTCTGGAACGACCGGCAAGACGCGCGAGCGCGGGGCATCGGCAGCCGGCTGTGCAGGCTCGTCGACGGAAACTGCGGGCGGCGCCGCGCTCTCGCCGGTTGCGGCGGGTGCAGCCGGGCTCGCCGGAAGCTCGACCGCCGGTGCATCGGACTCAGCCTGGGGAGCGACATCCGGCACCGCCGGCAGGAATTCGGATTCGATTTCGGTGATCTTGGCCTGTATCGCCTTGCGGCGCTTGATGGCGACTTCCACCGTCACGCCGGGATTGGCCTGGAGCGCGCGGTCGAGCGCGGCGAAAGCCGAGCGATAGACCTTTTCGCGGTATGCGCGGTCCTCGGCATTGCCTCTTTCGAGGGCGTTCCGGATCGCTTTTTCGATTGCGTCCAAGCGAGATCCCTCTGTGCGTTGCCCAAACCTCGCCATGATCGTTAGCCGCAGCCGACCAATCAATCAACGGGCGAGCGTCCGCATTCTGCCTCGTTGGAGTGTCCAAAGTCCATCTTGGCGGTATTCCGGCAACGAAATCAACATGCTTCATTGATCTTTGCCGGCAGGGAGGCACGGGGCCAGGCGCAATGTCCCGGCCGATCGGTAAGGGCGTGGCAGCCGGCTTTGTCGGCGATGCGTCGGGGCGGAACGACGCGCAACACGAATTGCCGGGCCGCATCCTGAATTCGCGATCGCCCATCTTGAATTCGCCGTCGGTTGAGTCTATCACCCAGCCCATCTTGGAGGCCTAACGCTTCCCGGGCCGCTTTAGCTCAGTTGGTAGAGCACATCATTCGTAATGATGGGGTCGCGTGTTCGAGTCACGCAAGCGGCACCACTTCCCCAGCCACTGCTGCCGTTGCCATCATGGCATCTGCCCCTGCCACAAGGGTAATCCACTTTCGGCAGCGAAGTCTTTGTCCTCCGCGTAGATCGGTTCGCCTCTTCTCACCACCCGCCGAAGCAGGGCCGCATCTTCGTTGGCGTGATATCGAAAGGCGTTTCGGGTGTCGTATCCGTGCCCGGCCTGGGACAGGGAAAACCCGCTGACGACGACAGGGGCAAAGCCGGCGAAACGCGCCAGTATGATCGCGAAGGCTCCAGTGGAGATCTTCCGGTGCCAGCCGCGGAACATATGATATTTGCCGCTAAGCTGCCAGACGACGTTGGCAAGCTGCCATTTGGTAAGCGCCTGCAAGGTCTCATAATGATAGTCGAAGGTGCGACAACCGGCTTTCAGCTTGTCCTCGACATCAGGCCAAACCGGGATGATCAGGTGCTTTGCCTGCCGTCCTCTCAACAAATCACGCTTGTAGAAATCCTGTTCGCTGGCGTCGACAAAAATGCCGCGGCGGATCACGGCAATATCGGGAACGGGGAGGCCGACGGTTTCCGCCAAAAGCTGGGAAGCATTGACGGTCACAAGTGCCCAATCGGCATCATGTCCCTGCGGGAGGCGAAAATTCGGCGCCGAGCCCATCACCAAGGCGGGACCCGTGGCCCTGGGCAGGCGAAGAATTGGCTTTGAGAAGGCTGGCAAGAGATCCGAAAGCGGAGTTTTCATCCGGGAATCTGAACCGCCTGTTCCTCAAACGCGCGCAGGATGCTCTCTTCCCGGCTCCACAATTCGTCCCATTGCGTGGTGCCGGACCAACCCGCAAACCAAGGGCCGCCGAGCGTATAATGCGCCAGCGAGACATCGGCGGGATCGAGTTCGGAAGCCGAAGCCCCGACGAGGTAGTTCCACGCCAGGGGCAATTCGCCGATCTCATGGTCCTCAAGCCATTTGAAGGCGTGGAGGTCACGTCCGGGCCACGTATTGAGCATCTCCTTGGTCAGCCGCTTGTTGGCGGGATGATCCAGATTCCATAAAACGACCGACGACCAGTTCTTGCGGCGATAGAACGTCTGCGTTTGTCCGTCCATCTTGACCGCTTCGGATTCGCGTTGCTGGTGCTTGACCGCCATGATCGCGTAGGAAGGATCGAGCAGATCGAGCAGTTTGACCGGATCCTTCAGAAACAGGACGTCGCAATCGCAGAACATGGCCCAGCCGCTTTGCCCCATGAACGGAACGGCAAAGCGCGATATGGCAAACTCGGTCGCCATCGGCGCCTCGGAAATCGGGCACCAGAGCTTACCGTCACGTACTTCCATCGGTCGCGTCATGATTCCTTGGGCTACAAGGTCCTTGAGCACGAGCGGCTGTATCTGCAACGGGGTGCTTGTCCGCCGATAGGCGCTCCATCGCGCCACGTCTAGAACTCGGGATTCGCGCGGATCATAGCCAATGTAGATTGGTATCATGTGGCAGTTCTGTAATCTGATGTGAATTTAGACGAATCTAGCATGGCAGCACTGCACGCGGAAGACCAGAAGCACATTCGCAATGCCGTGTGTCCGGGTTGCCACGAGCGTTTCATCTCTGAAGGTGTCGATGGTGTTTTTGCGCGACAAGAGCCAAGCAACCGGCATCGCGCCTCTTGACGACGGACCTGTCGAGCGGGTCGTCGCACTCACATTTGAGACAGCTCACCAGCAAGCCACATCGACCGTTGTTATTGGACCTCACATCTCCTGGCCTGGCCCGTCCAGAGTGGCAGACCGAGCGAGTCCGCCACGTGCGGATCGCTCGTATAAAGGGGGAAACCGAGCGCCAACAGCGCCAGCAGGGTGGCACGGTCGGAACCGACGTGCATCCGGTCGATGTTCAGTTTGTTGTACACATGGCCGTGCGAACCTGGGTCAATACCCGTGATGATCACGGCCGGCGCGCCGTTATGCAAGGCGTAAAGGACCGCCGTGATCCCGGTCGAGAACTTCTCCTCCAGATGCATCTCGAAATTGGGCACACCCATCACTGCTTCGTAGAGCGCCATGCGCTGGTGACGGGTCATCGTGCGCAGGTCGCGACAGCGGTAGTTGAAGGCCGCGATGTTGCAGCGCAATTCCTCCATCGTGCGGTGTGCACGCACAATCCAGAGCAGATCGGTCTCCTGGCCGGTCAAGACGGCGCGCACGGCCACAGCGTTGGGCTTGGTCGCGTCAAGTTGGTTGACGTAAAGAAATGTCGCGTCAGGAGTACCCATCCCCCAGCGGGCAGTCACGGTCTGCGAGCCATTCACGGTAAAGAGTGTGAAAGCATCGCGCTGAAAACCCACCGGCGGGTTCGAGACCGGCGCGGAGCCCACGACGAGGACCGGCTTTGTAAGCGGCACAGGGTGCCGTGGCGCCTGGGGGTGCAGCAGGCGATATAACAGTTTCCGCTTAACCACGAGAAGCGGGTGATCGAACAAGCGCTTGCGCAGCGGCTTCTGTGCATCGGGATTCGCTGCGCTATGCTCTGCAATCTCCAGAGCGATCCCCTTGGCCTTCGCCAAACCGGCCTCCTCTCAATGCTTTCCCGGGCATGTACTCCCCCCTGCCAGCCGGCGTTGATCAGCGGCTTGATCGTTGGGGCAGGCAGCAACCATAACGTGACGAATCATTTCCTCTGGCGCTCTGATGGGAACCCTTCGCTTTTCCCCAAGCGCTTCAAGCCTCTCTCACTCAATGTCGCAACTCTACTGTATTCGGCACGAGACTGCATGCGGGTTGCTGTTGTTTGTTGCTTCTGATCACGGTTCGATAGAACTCCGTCCGAAACTCATGGTGCCAGATCGGCAGCATCGCCGAAGCGATAGCCGCGCTCAATACTCAGCAGAGGATCAATCTCCACCAGCCGAACAGGAATTTCAACATCCAATTTCGACAACAAACGGCAAGACACATTGCTGCAACTGCGACCGAATCTGCAACTGCGACCGAGACCCGACCTCAAAACGCCGCCTGGCACTGTGGATCGCGATGCTGGCCGAATGCATCCGCCATTGTCGAGACCGAGGTTTGATGTGAAACTCCCGGCGTCAGCATGGGAGGTCAAAATGCCCAACAGTTTCAAGACCGGAGACGTCGTCAAGCTGAAGTCCGGAGGCCCGAAGATGACGATAAGCGACGGTGCCGCCTCCGGCACATATATGTGCCATTGGTTCAACCGCGAGGGCGATGTATGGACCCCGCAGCATGCCGGCTTCAAGCCGGACCAGCTGGTGGTGGCGGACCAATCGACATAGAGCGGTTCATCGCTTCGCGGAAGCGGCGAAACGCTCTATCTCTTTGTTTTTACGCAATTCCATAGGGAAGCGCTACGCGCTTTTCCAGGGGAAACCGTACACACTTTTCTTGGAATTGCTCTAGTTCCTGCCCTTCGGCTGAAGGGTTCGAACATGGCGCAAGCAGCGCCCGATCGGGCGCGTTGTTGCGGCATGCGCCTGCCGGCACAAAAGTCACCGACGGATTTCTACCGCCGCTGCGTTTAACGGGAGAAGCGTCGCCACGGCACAATGCCATGGCAGCGCGCTAACCGGAGACGCCAGCATGATACGCCGTTCGATCCTTGCCGCTGCCTTGAGCCTGCTGACCGCCACGGCGTTCGCCCAGACGGCGACACAGCCTCCGGCCGCGACGTCCCCTTCTGCACCGCCTCCCGCTGCCGCGCCAGCCGCGTCAAAGACCAGGCCCGACATCACGCTGGCCAAATTCCAGAAGCGGCGTGAGAAGGCGATCATGGCCGCCGACACGGATGGCGACGGCAAGATCAGCCTGCGGGAATGGGAGGCCCTCCAGGCAAAGCGCGGCACCAAGGGCGACCCGACACAGTCCTTCGCGCGCGCCGACTCGAACCATGACGGCTTCATCGACCGCGCCGAACTCGATGCCTTCTTCGCCGAGCGCTTCGCCAGGTTGGACAAGAATGGCGACGGCGTTCTGAGCGTCGACGAAATGCCGGGCCACAAAACCGCTCCCAAGACGGAGCAATGAACGGGGGTAATGGCACGCGATGAGCATCAGGGGTGCGCCAGCCGATGAGCGCGGATCCGGACGAGGAGCTGGTTCGCCGTATCGGCGCCGGCGATCCGGCGGCCGTGCAAACGCTCGTCGCGCGCAAACTGCCGCGTATCCTGGCGCTTGCCGTGCGCATGCTGGGCGACGCGGCGGAAGCCGAGGATGTCGCGCAGGAGACCTTCGTCCGAATCTGGCGGCATGCCTCGGGCTGGCGGCGCGGCAATGCCCGCTTCGACACCTGGATCCACCGGGTGACGCTGAACCTTTGCTACGACCGGCTGCGCCGCCGCCGCGAATGGGTGACAGACGATCTGCCGGAGGTGGTAGACCCGGCGCCGCTTCCGGATACCCAGCCGCGGGAAGACACGTGGCGCGTCGAACAGGCCTTGCGAGCCATCGCGCCGCGGCAGCGCGAAGCCATCATCCTGGTCTACTATCAGGACATGTCGAACATCGAGGCGGCCACGACCCTGGAGATCAGCGTCGATGCCCTGGAGAGCCTACTTTCGCGCGGGCGCAGGGCGCTGCAGGCGATCCTGGCCAGGGACGGTGTCCATGAATGAGAACCGCGCCGCCATGAAAGCGCAGCGTTCGCGCCTTGCCGACACCGCCTGGCAGCCGGCTCCGATGATCGCAGCGCCGTGCGGGCACGCGATGCCAGCGGGCAAGGGGCCAACAGGCAAGGGAAAGACCGATGTCTGACCGATCCAGGGACGCACCGACGATGGATGCCGAACGCTTTGCCGCGCTGGCGTCAGCCTATGGCGGCGACTTGCGGCGATGGCCACAGGCCGAACGCGCGGCGGGCAGCATCCTTGCCGCAAGCGACGCGGGCGCGGCCATTCTGAGGGATGCCGGCAAGCTCGACGCCCTGCTCGACAGCTATCGCGTCGAAGCGCCCGGCAAAGCGCTGCACGGCGGCATAGTGAGGGCTGCCGACGGTCATCTTGCCCAACGCTGGCGCCAGCGCTTGTGGTGGCTGGGGCTCGGACTTGCCGGCATCGGCCTGGCCGGCGCGGTTGCCGGATCGGCTTTGGTGATCGTCGCCACGCCTGAGGTTCAGCCCGATCAGTATGTGCTGGACGCCAATACGACGGCGTTCGGCGATGCCGGTCCCGACGACACGATCGAGGAAAACCTATGAACACGGGCCGCAAGCTCCTCATCGCGTCCGTGGCGCTGAACGTCTTCCTGGCCGGCGCCCTTGCCGGCGGCGCAGTCTGGCTGAGAAGTGGCAAGGCGGGCCAGGGCTATTCGCTGGAAGCGGTCGGAGGCCGGCTTCCGGACCAGGAACGCAGGATATTCCGCAAGGCGTTGCGTGAGGTCCGGCGCGAATCCCGCCAAGTCATCCTCGACGGCCAGCAGGCCAGGCGCGAGGCCGCCGACCTGCTGCGGCAGCCCACCCTCGACACGGCAGCCCTGACAGCCGCGCTCGAGCGGGCCCGCAACGCCGACGTCACCATGCGCATGCGGCTGGAGCAGCGCATCGTCGAGTTCGCCGCGGCAAGTTCGGCAGAGGATCGCGGCGTTCTGGCTGAGGGGCTGACAAGACGCGCCGGGTTGCCGCCGGCGCCAAAAAAATCGCCATAAGCACCGACGGAATGCGCCGAAGCCGCCGTTTAAGGCAAGAAGGGCACACCTGCCGGACAGCTTGGTGCGAACAGGTTTTCAACTTCGAGACCATTTGGAGTATCGTCATGAACCGTCTGACACAATACGCGGCCGCCGCCGCGCTTGCCTTGACCGGAACGGCCGCGACCGTTGCGGCGGCATCCGCCACGCCGATGCTGGCCCAGCCAAGCGCCCCGGCGCTGATCGAGCATGTGGCATGGGGTTGCGGCCCCGGCTGGCATCCCAACCACTGGGGGCGCTGCGTGCCCAATCGGGGGGTTGTGTATCCGCGTTATTACCGGCCCGGCCCGGTCTTCCACGTCTGGCACCCCCATCCTGTCTGGCACCCACATCGGGTCTGGCACCGCTGGCGTCACTGGTAAGCGTGCGCGGGGGCCAGCCGCTTCACCGGCCTGGCCCCCTCGACCGCAGCAACCGATCCGACCTGAGCGCATCGCGCCGAAAACGGGTTCATGCGCCGCGCTGGGCCTGAACAAGGAGCTGACGTGGCTATCCCGGCCAAAGGCTCCATGCCGCCGGACGCCGCCCTGGTCGGTGGTGCTGCTCGCCGGCGGCGCGATCAAGGGCGGCCGCGTCATAGCCGACTGGCCGGGCCTGAAGCCGGCCCAGCTCTACGAGCAGCGCGACCTGGCGCCGACCAGCGATGTCAGGGCGGTGCTGAAAGGCCTGCTCGCCGACCAGTTCGGGCTTTCGGCGGCGGTGCTCGGCGACAAGGTGTTCCCGGAGTCCGCGGCGATGAAGCCGATGCGCGATCTGGTCGTCTGAATTGCCGTTGCACACGGCGATTAAGGTTAAATTTACTATGGAATTGTTCGAAAGCTGCAAATGACACAAAGCTCCCCCCAAAGGAACGCACAGACATGTTCGTGGGGAAAGCCATATCTCGACTTCAAGGGTCTTTGCGGGCCTTCTGCCATCCGCTGGCGTTGGTGCTGATCAGCCTTGCGGGCGTTTTTGGTGCCGGCCGAGCCGAGCATGAATGGCTGTCGGTGCCGTTCTCGCTGACATTGGTGGCGGCGCTCGCGGGAGCGGTGTTCCTGACATCGGGGCGCCTCGCCTTTTCCGTCTATCTCGCCTGGATGGCCGTTGCCCTGGTGACGCTGATCTCGGCGGTCAAATTCCGGATGAAGGGGTTCTCGCTGCACTTCTACGACACGATCTTCGTGTCCTCGGATCCGGGAGTGTATCGCTTCCTGCTCGGCTCCTATCTCCACCTCATCCTGCCTGTCGCCGCGGTGTTGGTGCTTGGCATCGCCGCAGCGATCCTGATCTTTCGCGCCGACCGGAAGCTTGGCTGGCCCGCATCGGCGCGCGCCCTGCTTCTGGCCCTCCTCGTCACGCTGGTGCCGCTGACCTTTCCAGCCGAGGCTTCGAAGGACCGGTACTTCTATTATATGCAGGGCCGGCACATGTCGGCCTTCTTCATCTCACTGATGGATCTGCGCAACCTGGTCGTCGAGCCGGCGTTCGAGCAGCGGCTGCAGGCCGTCGCGCCACAGCCACCCTTCGCCGACACGGTCGACTGCGGCGACCGGGCAGCGCTTCCCGATATTTTCTTCGTGTTGAGCGAAAGCCAGTCCGATCCAAGCTATTTTCCGCAGATCGCCAGCGGCGCGGGATTCCTGCAGCGATTTGCACCTGCCGCCGGCGAGCCCCGCCCGATGCAGGTCGAGACGTTCGGCGGCGGCACCTGGATCAGCAATTTGTCCTTGATGACCGGGGTTTCGGCCACCGATTTCGGCTGGCGAAGTCCCTATCTGACGATCACGCTACAGGACAAGGTCGCCGGCGCGTTGCCGGAGTTGCTGGCGCGCTGCGGCTATCGAACGGCCGTCATGACGCCGATGGACTTTACCTTCGTCAACGAGGGGCCTTTCTTGAAGTCGATCGGGTTCGAGAACGTCCTCGACATCAAGGATATCGCCGCGCCCTTCTACCATCTGCGCGACCGTTTCTATTACCACGCGGCGGAGGCATTCATCGCCAGGCACCGCCGGGAAGACGGCCGGCCACTGTTCCTCGAAATCCAGACTATGTTTCCGCACTCGCCCTATGAGGGGCGGATGGAGCCGGGATTGAAGATGGAAGGCGAGCCTTTCGCGGACGATTTCCAGGCCGGCGAATATCTGCGCCGCATGGCGATCGCGCGCGGCGACCTTCAGGATTTTCTCAAGCAGCGGGAAGCGGAGGCCGGCAGGCGCGGCGCCGTGGTGCTCGAATTCGGCGACCACCAGTCCTCGGCGACCAAACCGTTTGTCGATGCGACCGCAGGCAGTGACGCGCTGGCCAAGCTTGACTCGCTCGCCTATCGCACCTTCTACACCCTCACGACCTTCCATCATCCACTGCGTCACCCGATGCCCGATATGGCGTCGCTCGATATTGCCTTTCTCAGCGCAAGCCTGCTCGATGCCGCCGGCCTGCCGATGTCACCCGTCATGTCTGATCTGGTGCGGTTGCGTGACCATTGCGGCGGCAGGTTCCATGGCTGTGCTGACCGGGCCGAGGTGGATGCACATCTGCGCCGCCGCGCCGATTCAGGACTGCTGCATCTTTTCCCGCAAGCTGCGCCGCTTCATTCACAAGTCGAAACACAGTGACGGCGCGACGCGGCCTCAGTGTGTCGGCCCGGCCCCCAGCGTCGCCACCGTCTTGAGGGCACCGTCGAGCATGTCGCCCTTCTCGTCCTTCAGCGCCGCCTCGCGCAGCCGCCTGATCCAGTCAGCGGCGTCGGCGCGCCCCTTGAGCAGGTCGAGCGCCGACAGCACGCGGTCGAACTTCGACTGGGCACGGACATGGGTGTCGCTGTAGCCCTTGATCAGCCGGCGGCAGTTGAGGATCTCGACGGCCAACGCATAGTCCTCACGCGCATGGCCCAGCGCCAGCGCGTACCAGCTCTCCAGATGTGCGGCTTCCACCTTGTGGCGCAGCAGGCGGCGGCGCCAGCGGCGCAGGCCGCCGATGAACCACAGAGCGGTGAAACCGGCAAAACTATCGGTACGGATGCGCCGGCCGCGATTGATGCGACGGTCAAGGAAGGCGGCGAGCTTCGGCCGGTTCTCGATGTAGCTGCCCAGCCCCGCCGGCAGCGTGCCGCAGAACTCCTCGATGCGCGGATGGAAATACTCGGTCACCTGCAGGACCGAGTCATCCCTGACGCCGACCTCCTTGCGCACGCGCCTGTCGCGGGTCGAGCGCGTCTTCAGGTCGGCGACGCGGATCATGTCGTCGTAGCATAGGGCGTTCGCCAAATGCTTGGCGGCGGCGATCGAGAGGGCATAGGCTCGATCAGGCCCGTCCAGCACGACGGCTTTGTCCAGGCGGTCGAGATATTCGCGTCCGTAGGCAATGTCCTGATAGTCCACGACCTTTCGCAGACCGCGCAGCGCCATGTCGCGCACCGCCACGGGCATCACGTCGATGCGGGCGGCCAGGGCCTGCCAGCCTCGCAGGAGGTCTTGCGGGCCACTCACCTGTCCAGCGGCCAGGGCGGAGCCGACGACAGCCGCTTCTGCCGGCTTTGGCGCAGCCGATGATGCCGTGCCGCGCGCGCGATCATAGGCGGCGCCGAAGGCGGCGAGGCTGGCCTTGACGCCGCGGCCACCGGCGCCGATCGCCTCTTCATAGCTTTCGCGTACGAACGGCAGGGCGTCGGAGCCCGCCAGCGCGCCAAGCAGGCTGGCCGAGATCATGGAGCCGCTGTCGGCCGCGATCTTTTCCATATCGAAAGCGATGAAGCGCTTCGATGCGGCTTCTGCCGTCGCGTACACCTTCGACGACGACGCCCTGCCGTCGCCGGGCTCGATCTTTTCCGACACGGCGGCGATGCGGTGCGAAGAGGTGATCAACGTCGTGCGGTCGGGGGTGACGAAGCCGCGGATAATCGCGCGGCCGGCTTCCATCAGCTCGGCGGCGATCAAAATGTCGACGTCGCCTTGCGAGGGCGACAGCGCGAAGACCGGCAGGCGGCCGGTGTCGCGGGCCGCCTCGACATAGTAGATGGTGGCGCCGGTGCGCTGGGCGACGCCGGCCACCGAGGTCGATTGCGCCACGTACCCGTTGCGCTCGGCGACGTCGGTGATCCAATCGGCAAGCACGCCGCCGCCCTGGCCGCCGACGGCAAGCACCGCAAGCTTGATAACGCGTTCGTCGTCGGCGGCGCCTGTCTTCGGGCGCAGTGAGGCGTTGTGATCAAGCATCGGCGAACACCAGACGGCGGCCTTCGCGGCGACGCTGCAAAAGACCGATGACGGCGCGCCGGGCGCTCTCGAGGAAGCGGTCCCAGCGGCTCGGGTTGTGCACGACATCGGCGCGATAGAAGGACGGGCACAGCACCGCCGCATCGGCGACCTCGCCGCAATTGCCGCAGCCGACGCAGTTCTGGTCGATGCTCGCGACGGGATCGTCGCGCAGCGGATCGTCGAGCGACTTCACCGACAGCGACGGGCAGCCGGACAGCCGCATGCAGGCATGGTCGCCGGTGCAGATGTCCTCGTCGACGCCGAACTTCGGCTTGACGACGCGCGTTCCACCCTTGATCGCATTGTCGACCAGGGGCTTTTCGCGGCGCTGGCGGTTGAGCATGCATTCCGACGAGGCGACGATGACCTTCGGGCCTTTCTCGTCCGTGGTCAGCGCCTCGCGCAGAGTGTCCTGCATCTTGCCGACATCGTAGGTGCGGTCGACATGGCGCAGCCACTTGACGCCCATGCCTTTCACCGCCTCTGTGATGGGATGCTTGGTCGACTTGGTCTTGTTGCCGGCGCGAGACGACAGGATATCCTGTCCTCCCGTCGCGGCCGAGTAGAAATTGTCGACGATGACGATGACGCCGTCGTTCTTGTTGAACACCGCATTGCCGATCGAGGAGGTCAGGCCGTTGTGCCAGAAGCCGCCATCGCCGACGAAGGAGATCGAGCGGCGCTTGGCGTCGGGTGAATTGAAGGCCGAGGCCGAGGCCGGGCCGAGCCCGTAGCCCATTGTGGTGGCGCCGAGTTCGAAGGGCGGCATGATCGAGAACAGGTGGCAGCCGATGTCGGACGCGATGTGGTGCTTGCCGAGTTCCTGTTCGACCAGTTTTGTCGCGGCAAAGATCGGCCGCTCCGGGCAGCCGATGCAGAAACCGGGCGGTCGACCTGGAACGACATTGATCAGGTCCGCCGTGTCGACGCCGTCGCCGACCTTGTTGGGAGCCCGCACTTTGCCGGGCAGAAGATGCGGCGCCTCGGTGCGCAGGAAGGCGCCGATGCCGTCGAGCATGACCTGGCCGGTATATTCGCCGGCCATCGGCAGGTGCTCCTTGCCGACCAGGCGGGTGCCACGCCCGGCCTTGTGCAGCATGGCGGCAAAGGCCTGTTCGATGTAGTTGGGCTGGCCTTCCTCGACGACCAGCACCGCCTGCTTGCCTTCGCAGAAGGACAGAAACTCGTCGTCGATCAACGGATACACGGCATTGAGCACGTAGAGCGGCACGTCGGTCTCGCCATAGGTGTCGGCAAGGCCGAGCCGCTGCAAAGCGCGGATGACGGAATTGTACATGCCGCCCTGCATGACGATGCCGACGGAGCCGTGATCGGAACCGAAGATCTCGTTGATCTTGCGGCTCTTGATGAAATCCACCGCCGCCGGCCAGCGCTTCGCGACCTTCTCCTTCTCGTGCAGGAAGGAAGCGGGCGGCAGCACGATGCGGCCGGTGTCGCGGCGGGGCGCCTCCAGCGCATCGGCCACCGTCATCGGCGGCCGCTTGTTGTCTTTGGCGGTGAAATGACCGTGGACATGGCAGCAGCGGATGCGCACCTGCAGCATGACAGGCGTGTTGGAGGCCTCGGACAACTCGAAGCCGTCTTCCACGGCCTTGACGATCGAGGGCAGGTTCGGGCGCGGATCGAGCAGCCAGACCTGGCTTTTCATGGCGAAGGCATGGCTGCGCTCCTGCATGATCGAGGAGCCCTCGCCATAGTCCTCGCCGACGATGATCAGCGCGCCGCCGGTGACGCCGCCAGATGCCAGATTAGCGAGCGCGTCGGAGGCGACATTGGTGCCGACCGTCGACTTGAAGGTCGCCGCGCCGCGGATCGGATAATGCACCGAGGCCGCCAGCATGGCGGTGGCGGTGGCTTCCGAGGCGCTCGCCTCGAAATGCACGCCGAGTTCGCCCAGAATGTCCTGTGCGTCGGCCAGCACGTCCATGAGATGGCTGATCGGCGCACCCTGGTAGCCGCCGACATAGCCGACGCCGCATTGCAGCAGCGCCTTGGTGATGGCGAGGATGCCTTCGCCGGCAAATTCCTCGCCCGCGCCGAGCCTCAGCTTTTCGACTTCCTTGGCAAAAGACCGTTCGGCCATTTTTGGCCTCCTTCCGTTGCCGCCCGGCTTCGGCGGCGCGTAGCTCTAGATGTCGTGCTTGCGAATGTTCTTCAGCATCTTCTGCAATGTCGCGATCAGCGCTGCATATTCGGCATCGTCGACATCGTCGAACATGGCCTCGAAAGCGTCATGCATGGCCGGCCAGGCACGGGTGAACTCGGTGCGGCCCTCGTCGGTCAGGAACACATGGCGGATGCGACTGTCGCTAACCCCCTGCTCGCGCCGCACAAGCCCCTGCCCCTCAAGGGTGTCGAGCGTGCGGCTCAAGGTCGACTGCTCGATCACCGTATAGACCGAGAGGTCGTTGACGGTGACGCCGTCGGTGACCGACAGCACCGCGAGCGCCCGCACCTGCGAAATGGTCAGGCCCTGCTTGCGGAAATCGTCGCGCAAGGTGGCGTTGTAGCGGCCCATGATGCGGTTCATCAGATAGGGCGCGAATTGCTGCAGGCCGATCTGGCCCAAGGTCGAAATGCGCTGGCGCTTTTCCGCGATTTTCTGCTCCATCACAGTCTCCCCGCCAGGAGAAAGCCGGAGCCGCCGCCGAGGCCCGCGCCCGGATGGGTCGAGGCGCCGATATGGTAGAGGTTCTTGATGCCGGTCTGGTGATTGCGGCTGGTCTTGAACGGCCGCCACAGGAAGGACTGGTCGACGGTCGAGGACCCGCCATAGGGGTCGCCGCCGACCAGATTGATGTTCATCGCTTCGAGATCAGCAGGCGAATAGGCGCGGCGCGCGATGACGCTGTCCTTGAAGCCATCGATATGACTGGCAAGGATCGCTTCGGCGCGATCGGCATAGGCCTCGCGCAGCGCGTCGGTCCACTGCCCGTCCGCCGGTGCCTGCAGCTTGCCGGCGGCATCACCCTTGATGTGACGGGGAGCCTCGGGCAGTTGCAGCCACAGGATCGCCTTGCCTTGCGGGCAACGCGAGGGATCGAGCGCGTGCGGCTGGCCGACGCAGATGGTCGGCACTTCGGGCAGCATGCCCCGCACCGCCTCGTTGCAGGCCTTCGATACCCCGTCCAACCCAGGCGTCAGATGCAGCAGCGCCACCTTGTCCAACCCCTGGCCTCGCCATGAAGGCGGCTTGTCGAGGGCATAGTGGATCTGGAAATTGCCTTTGCCGTAGCGGTATTTTTGCGTCGCTTCGACGTCGGTTTTGGGGCCGTCACTGCCGAGCAGCCGACCGTAAAGCTGCGTTGGCGTGACCGAGCAGATGACGCTCTTCTTCGCATGGACGGTTTCGCCCGAGGCCAGCCGCACGCCGGTGGCGCGACCTTCGGTCAGGATGATCGAGGCAACGTCGGCCTCGGTGGAGATGACCCCGCCGCGCTCTTTGACAAGCGCCTCGAAGGCCGACAGCAGGTTCTTCGCCCCGCCCTTGACGATCGGCGCGCCCGCAGCTTCCAGCGCGAAGGCGATGACCTTGGCGATCTGGCCGGAGAAAGCATCTTCCGGCCCAAGTCCGGCATGCAGGACCCACGGTGCCCACAGCGCGCGTATGGTTTCGGACCGATAGGTGCTCTCCAGCCATCCGCGCGCCGGCACCAACGCATCGCCGAGAAAGGCGGCCAGCCCGCGCGGGCTCCGCCGCCAGGCATCACCGGCGAGCAGCTTCGCCGTCGGGTAGGTCCACAGGCTGCCGCCGAGCAGGCCGAACAGCAGCCCGGCATTGCGCTCGATGCCGCCGACATCCTCGGCGTGCTGGTCGCCGTCGCCTGCGGCGATCGCATTGAAGGCGGCGATGTTGGCGGCGCGGTCGGTGCTGAGCACGGCATGGCTGCCGTCGGGCCGCAGCACCCCCGTCGGGGTGGCCGCGTGACAGAACTCCAGGCCATGCCGGGCCAAGTCCTTGCCCAGCGCCGCGTAAGCCGGCGAGGTAATGAACAGCACGAATGTCGTCGCCATCACATCATGGATGAAACCGGGCGCGGTGATTTCCTCGGTGCGCATGCAGCCGCCAATGCGGTCGTTGCGCTCCAGCACGAGTACCTTTGCGCCCTTGCCGCCGAGCATCGCCGCGCAGACCAGCGCGTTGATGCCGCTGCCGACGATGATGTGGTCGGGGGCGTTCATTGGCGGTGGCTTTTCGTCGGCGGGTGGGATTCAATTGCGTGGGACAGCGCTCTACGGCGCCCCCCTCTGCCCTGCCGGGCATCTCCCCCACAAGGGGGGAGATTGGCCGTCATCTCGGCTTTCGCCAATTTCCAACGTCGCAGGATGGTATGCGGCGCCCGAGCCGCCAATCTCCCCCCAAGTGGGGGAGATGCCCGGCAGGGCAGAGGGGGGCGCCGTAGAGCGCGAGCGCCGCCAGTCTGCCTCCCTATCGCATCGCCCGCGCGCATGATCTTCTCCCGAAGATCCACTTCGCCCTATTTGCCCGGCACCAGCGCCAGGGCGCGGATCGGGCTGCCGGTGCCGTGCTCGATCTTGAGCGGCGCGGCGATCAGGATGGCGCCCTTCGGCGGCAACTGGTCGAGGTTGCACAGGCTGGCCAGACCATAGCGGTTGGCCTTGTGCATCAGCGTGTGGGCCGGGAATGGCGGCTCCATGCCGCCGGCCTTGCCGGCATCGGTGCCGATCGTCTCCGAGCCCCAGCCCTTGATGTCCTTGCTGATCAGGAACTGGATTGCTTCCGCCGTCGGGCCGGGCGTGTGTGGGCCGGTCTCGTTGGCGTTGAGGAATTCGGCTTCCGAGCCGTTGCGCTTGTACCAGTCGGTGCGCATCACCACCCATTCGCCGGCGTTGATGGCGCCATGCTTGGCTTCCCACGCCTTGATGTGATCGACGGTGAGCAGGAAATCATGGTCTGCGGCGGCTTCCTTGGAGCAGTCGATGACATTGACCGGACCAATAAAGTTCTGCGCCGGAATGGTGTCGGTGGCGCCATCCGGATAATCCTTGCCGCTGATCCAGTGCTGCGGCGCGTCGAAATGCGTGCCCGAGTGTTCGCCGAGCTTCAGCCAGTTCCAGGCCCACCAGGGACCATTCTTGTCGTAACGGGAGATGTTATGGATCTCGACCTTCGGCGTGTCGACGGCAAGTTCCGGCGGCAGCTTGATCAGCGGCGTGTCAGGACCGAGCGGCGCCGACAGGTCGACCACCTTGATGGCGCCTGAAAGAAGCTGGCCGGCGACTTCGCCGAGGAGTTGTTGCGTGTCCATGGTCTCTGTTCCCTCTTGTCTGATGTGCTGAAGGCTCGTCTCGGCCCTTAATATCCTACTAGACGAAAACATATGCATCTGCAATTATCTTTAAGCATAAAGGAAATGGGTGCGGGGCGTGAGCGAGTTCGACGCCATCTTTGTCGGGGCGGGCCACAACAGTCTGGCTTGCGCCGCGCATCTGGCACTCAAAGGCTGGAAAACCGGGGTTTTTGAGCGCAGTGCAACGATCGGCGGCGCCGTCCAGACCCGCGAGTTCACGCTGCCGGGTTTTCGGCACGATTTCGGTGCGATGAATCTGAGCCTGTTCGCCGGCTCGGCCTTCCACCGGAAATATGCAAATGAATTGAACGCCCACGGGCTGGAATTCGCGCCGGTCGCCGACTGTTTCGCCAGCGCCTTCCCGGACGGACGCTGGTTCGGCGTCAGCAACGATCTGGAAAAGACGGCCGCGCGCATGGCTGCCTTCTCCGCCGCCGATGCCGCCACGTGGCGCAAGCTGGTCGCCGCCTTCCCGGCGGAAGCAGAGCATCTGTTTCGCCTCTTGGGATCACCGATGAGCGCCCGCGCCCTTGCCGGCACGGCGTGGAACCTTTGGCGCAAGAAGGGCCTTACCGGCGCGCTCGATACCGGGCGCCTGCTGCTTTCCTCGCCCCGCGCGTGGCTGGAGGAGACTTTCGAGTCGCCCCATGTGCGGGCGACGCTCGCCACCTGGGGCATGCATCTCGACTTTGCGCCCGACATCGCAGGCGGTGCCGTGTTCCCTTATCTGGAATCCATGACCAACCAGAGTTTCGGCATGGTGCTGGGCAAGGGCGGCGCCCACACCATCATTCGTGCCTTATCGGGGATGGTCACGGGCGCCGGCGGCAAGATCTTCACCAACGCCGAGGTGGCCGAAATCACGGTTTCGGCCGGCAAGGCGACGGGTGTGCGGCTCAAGTCCGGTGAGACGCACACGGCCACCAGGGCGGTCATTGCCGGCGTTGCACCCAAGGCGTTGGCCGGCACGCTTTTGCCCAACGGTTCCGGCGACGCCGGCTTCGACACGGCGATGCAAAAATTCCGCCACGCGCCGGGCACCATGATGATCCATCTGGCGCTGGACGATCTGCCGGACTGGCGCGCCGGCGCCGAGTTGCGGCAGTTCGCCTATGTGCATCTGTCACCGTCGCTCGACGCCATGTCGCGCACCTATCAGCAGGCGATGGCGGGCGTGCTGCCGGACGAGCCGGTGCTGGTCCTCGGCCAACCAACCGCGGTCGATCCGTCGCGCGCGCCTCAAGGCAAGCATGTGCTGTGGGTGCAGGTGCGCATGCTGCCGGCAGAAATCCTTGGCGACGCCGCCGGCAAGATCACGCCCGCGCATTGGGATCAGGTCAAGGATCGCTATGCCGAGCGCGTGCTCGACATCGTCGAAACCTACGCGCCCGGCCTGCGAGCCAAGATCCTTGGCCAGGCCGTGTTCTCGCCCATCGACCTCGAGCGCGAGAACCCGAACCTCGTCGGCGGCGACCAGGTTTGTGGTAGCCACCACCTGGCACAGAATTTCCTGTTTCGCCCGGCACGCGGCTACGCCGGTTGGAACACGCCTGTGGCCAATCTGCATCTCACCGGTGCCGCCACATGGCCGGGCGCCGGCACGGGTGCCGCCTCGGGCTTCATGCTGGCGCAACAGCTTGGCGGGAGGTAGCAGCCGAAAGGCATTGGGGTGGAGCAAGGCAAGGTACGGTTGCCCAGGGAACCCACTGATCAAACAACGAAGCCGTGCACGGAAAACAGAAAAACCAACAAGGGGAACGACCATGACAATCAACAGACGCGAATTGCTCGGATACGGTGCCGCCGCACTCGGGGCGACGGCCATCGGCCTGCCGAGGATCGCCGGGGCGGCGGCCGGCGAACTGACCATCGCCTACAATGTCAACCTGCCGTCCTGGGATCCGACCACCGGACCTTCGGCGGTCAACCCGACCATCCAGGGCCTCTACCAGTCGGTGTTCGATCAGTTCATCCCGCAGAAGCCGGACCTGTCCTTCGCGCCGGGGCTGCTCACCGAGTGGGGCTGGAATGACGACCGCACCAAGATCACGATGACGGTGCGCGAGGGCGTAACCTGGCATGACGGCTCGCCGTTCACGCCCGAGGACGTGGTCTGGTCGTTGCAGCGGGCCGGCGATGAAAAGACCGGCAACCCGATCCAGTTCGTGTGGAAGAACGTCAACAACTTCAAGATCGAGGGCAACAAGATCACGGGCGATGTCGTGCAGTTCGACCCGGTCTACTTCAAGTGGATGTCGTTCCTCACGGGCTACATCATGCCGAAGGCCTATTACGAGAAGGTGGGCGCCGAAGGTTTCGAAAAGGCTCCGATCGGCACCGGCCCGTACATGGTCGAGAAGTTCGAACGCAACGCCTTCCTGCGGCTGAAGGCCAATCCGAAGTACTGGGGCGGCAAGCCGGCATTCGAGAACGTGACGATCAAATTCGTCACAGACGCGGCGAGCCGTGTCGCCGAAATCGAGTCCGGCTCCTCGCAGGTGACGCTCGAGATTCCCTATGAGGAGTATGACCGCCTGATCGCCAAGGACGGCCTTGCCGGCTCGATCAAGAATGTTTCCGACATCGGCATGATCTTCTTCAACGACGTCGAGGCGATGCTGGACAAGAACGTGCGCCAGGCAGCCGTCATGGCGGTCGACAAGGAGCTTCTGGTCAAGCGGCTGCTGCGCGGCTACGGCCAGCCGCTCGCCACGCTGGAAACGCCGGAATACGCGGCCTACGACGCGTCGATCAAGGTCGAGCACAATCCGGAAAAGGCCAAGCAATTGCTGGCCGCTTCCGGCTATTCGCCGGAAAAGCCGGTCAAGTTCACCATCCAGACGACCAAGGGCTTCAAGCCCAAGGACTACGAGATGATCCAGGCGATCGTCGGCATGTGGCGCAAGGTCGGCATCGAGGCCACCATTGAAGTCTACGAGATCGCCAAGCATTACGAATTGCGCGCCGCCGACAAGCTGGCGCCGGCGGCCTTCTACAACTGGGGCAACGCCATCGGCGACCCGACCACCTCGACCGGCTTTGCCATGTTTGGTCCGAGCCCGCACTCGGTGTGGGACAGCCAGGATCTGATCGACATGATCAACCCGCTGTGGGGTGAGAAGGACGAGGCCAAGCGCATCGCCGGCTGGAAGGCGGTGGACAAATACATCGCCGAGCAAGCCTATGTGCTGCCGCTGATGCAGTATGCGCAGCCGATCGTGCATGCCAAGGGCGTCAACGTCGTGCAGCATGTGTCCGGCGCGCTGTTGCCGGCCCTGATGACCCCGGCCTGATATCGGCCGGGCTTGCCGCGCGCCGTCCATAGCGACGGCGCGCATCTTCTTTCGGCATACGAGCCTCCGGGCTCCAGCAAAGATTTACATGCTCCTGCAACGATTCCTGATCCGTCTTTTGACGATGCTGATCACGCTGTTCGGCGTGGCCGTCGTCGTCTTCGTCGTGATCCGCATCGCTCCCGGCGATCCGATCGCCATGATGCTGCCGCCCGGCGCGACCGATGTCGACATCGCCCGGCTGCGGGCGCTCTACGGCCTCGACAAGACGATTGTCGAGCAGTTCTTCATCTGGCTGTCCGGCGTCGTCAAAGGCGATTTCGGCACCTCGATCTCGCTGCGGCAAGACGTGCTCGGGCTTGTCTTCAACCGGCTGCCGGCAACGCTGGAACTCGCCATCGTCGCGCTTATCATGGCGGTGGCGATCGGGGGGACGATGGCCATCCTCGGCGCCCGCGAACGAGGCACGGCGGTGGAAGCCGGCATCGACATCGCCAGCGGGGCGGCACTTTCCATTCCCGACTTCCTCTGGGGCCTGGTGCTGATCCTGCTGTTCGGGGTGCTGGTGCCGATCTTCGACATTTCCGGCCGGGTCTCGCCGCAACTCGACCTGCCCTTCGTCAGCCAGTTCTATCTGTTCGAAAGCTTGCTTCGGCTCCGCCTCGATCTCACATGGGATCTCCTGAAGCACATGCTTATGCCGGCAGTGGCGTTGGCATTGCCGCTGGCGGCGATCATCTCGCAGCTACTGAAACAATCGCTGAAGGAAGTGCTCGACCTCGACTATGTCGTGCTGGCGCGGGTGAAGGGTTTTTCGGAAACGCAGGTCATCCTGCGCGAGGCGCTGAAGAATGCCGCCCTGCCCACGCTGACGCTGGTCGGCGTGCAGTTCACCTTCCTGATCGGGGGCACGGTCATCGTCGAGCGGCTGTTTTCCTATGAGGGTCTCGGCAACATGGCGATCGACGCGGTCATCAACCGCGACCTGCCGCTGATCCAGGGCATCGTGCTGGTCTTCGCGCTGTTGTTCGTGCTGATCAATCTCGCGGTGGATATGATGTACGCCCTGCTCAATCCGAGGCTGCGCCATGGATGAGAGCCGCATCTCGAGACACGGCTCAAGCGCCAGGCTTTGGCTGGCCGGCGGCTGGCTGCTGCTGGTGCTGCTGGCGGCGATCCTGGCGCCGCTGGTCGCGCCGCGGGACCCGCTCGCGCAGGATCTTATGCTCGAACGTTTGCCGCCGTTCTGGCTCGATGGCGCGGAGCCCGGCTATTGGCTGGGCACCGACAGCCTCGGCCGGGATCTCTTGTCACGCCTGATCTTCGGCGGGCGCATCGCCTTCATCGTTGCGTTCGCCGCCGCCAGCGCCGCCTGCCTTGTCGGCTCGACCCTGGGCTTGATCGCTGGCTATTTCGGCGGCTGGGCCGACCGCATCATCTCGCGCATCGTCGATGTCTGGATGGCATTCCCGCCGGTGCTGTTCGCCATCCTTTTGGTTGCCGTGCTCGGCACGGGTTTGAGCTCTGTCATCCTGGCGATCGCGATCATCGACTGGACGCGTTTCTGCCGGGTCATCCGCGCCGAGGCGATGGGCCAGTCGCGCATGGACTATGTCGAGAACGCCCGCATCGCCGGCTATGGCCGCATCGGCATCATGCTGCGCGAAGTGCTGCCCAATGTGGTGCCATCGATCGTGGCGCTGCTGTCGCTGGAAATGGGCATCGCCGTCATCGTCGAGGCGATCCTGTCCTTCGTCAACCTGTCGATCTCGACCGACGACCCGACCTGGGGCGGCATCATCGCCGAGGGCCGGCTGTCGATCCACCAGGCCTGGTGGGTGCTGGTATTCCCGCTGATCACGCTGATCCTGACCGTGCTGTCGTTCAGCCAGTTCGGCGAGGCGCTGAAGACACGTTTCGATCCGGTGCTGCGATGAGCGCCTGTCTCGATATCAAGGAGTTGAGCGCCGTGCTGCCGAACGGCCAGCGCGTGCTGCGCTCGGTGTCGCTTGCCGTGCAGCCCGGCGAAGTGCGAGCACTGGTCGGTGAAAGCGGCGCCGGCAAGACGATGATCGGCAAGGCGGTACTTGGCGTCTTGCCGTCGAGCGTGCGCATCGTCGAGGGCGATATGCGGCTCGAGGGCGAAGACCTCGGCAAGCTCAACCCGAAGGCACGGCGCACGCTGATCGGCGCGCGCACCGCACTGATCCCGCAGGATCCGCTGACCGCGCTCAACCCGTCGCGCCGCATCGGCCCGCAAACGACCGACCGGCTGGTGCGCATCCTCGGCTGGAGCGGCGAGAGGGCCGAAACCCGCATCCGGCAATTGCTGGACGAGGTGCAGATCCGTGACCCCGACCGGGTACTGAAAAGCTACCCGCACGAGCTTTCCGGCGGCATGCGCCAGCGCGTGCTGATCGCCGCAGCCTTCGCCGCCGAGCCCCGGCTGATCGTCGCCGACGAGCCGACCACGGCGCTCGACGTCACCGTGCAGAAGCAGATCCTGCGGCTCATCGCTGCGTTGCAGCGCGAGCACGGCACGGCGATCCTGTTCGTCACCCACGACCTCGGCGTCGTCGCCAAGATCAGCCAGAAGGTCTCGGTGCTCTATGCCGGCAAGGTCGTGGAAGAGGCCGAAACAGCTGCCCTCTTCGCGGCACCGCAGCACCCCTACACACGGGCACTGATGGCGGCAACGCCGCGCTACACCGATCCCCTCGCCTCGCTAAAGCCGGTCGACGAGGCAGTGCTGGCCGGGCTTGCCACGGAGATTGCGGCCGCGGACCAGGCGTGGAGGCGACCGCATGGCTGAGCCGCTGTTTTCCGTGCGCGGCCTGAAAGTCGCGCTGCCCGACATGACCCGCAAGCCGCTGATCGGCCGCGCGCCGCTGGCGGAAATCCTAAAGGGCCTGGACTTTGACCTGCCCAAGGGATCGGTGACCGGCATCGTCGGCGAGTCCGGATCCGGCAAGTCGACGCTCGGCCGTGCCCTGGTACGACTGCTGGAGCCCAGCGCCGGCAGCATCAGCTTCGAGCGCCTCGACATCACGCATCTGCCGGAGGCGGAGTTGCGGCCGCTGCGCCGCGATCTGCAGATGATCTTCCAGGATCCTATGTCGTCGCTCAACCCGCGCCGCACCATTGCCAGCATCATTGCCGCGCCGCTGAAGCAGAACGGGCTTGGCGACAATCTCAGGGACCGCGTGGCCGAGGCCTTGCAGCGCGTCGGCCTGCCGCAGAGCTTCGCCGGCCGCTACCGCCACGAACTGTCGGGCGGCCAGCGCCAGCGCGTCGGCATAGCGCGCGCGCTGGCGCTGGCGCCGAAATTCGTGCTGGCCGACGAGATCGTCTCCGGCCTCGACGTCTCGACGCAGGCGCAGATCCTCACCCTTCTGGAGAAACTGGCGGAGGAGATGGGGCTGACGGTCGCCTTCATCAGCCACGATCTGTCGGTCATCCGGCGGCTGTGCCGGCAGGTCATCGTCATGCGCGAAGGCAGGATCGTCGAAGCGAGCGCGACGGACGCTCTCTTCGAAAATCCCCGACAGACCTACACGCGCGACCTGATCGCGGCCATCCCACTGCCCGAAATCGACGACGGCTGGCTGGATATTCCTTCCGCTGCCAAGGCTCCGACATGAATGCATACGCACGCCGAAAAGCGGGCTCGGATGTGCGACCGGCCAATGACAAAGCCCCGCCAAATGGAGGAGAAACTGACATGAAGACAACAATTCGAAATGCAGCACTCGCTGCCGCCATCCTCGGCAGCACCGGTATGGCGGCAGCAAGCTCGATCCCCGGCATGCGCGGGCACGACCACACCGGCATCACGGTTCCCGACATGAAGCAGGCGGTCGATTTCTTCACCGACGTGGTCGGCTGCAAGAAGGCGATGTCGTTCGGCCCGTTCGCCGACGACAAGGGCACCTTCATGCAGGATCTTCTCGGCGTCGATCCGAAGGCTGTCATCGAGCAGGTCACCATGGTTCGCTGCGGCACGGGGTCGAATATAGAGCTGTTCAAATACACCGCGCCGGACCAGAAGGACCTGACACCGAAGAACAGCGACATTGGCGGTTTTCACATCGCCTTCTATGTCGACGACGTCGCGGCGGCGAAAGCCTATCTCGAGGCCAAGGGCGTAAAGACCAGGTTGGGGCCGCTGCCGGTCAAGGAAGGACCCGCCGCCGGCCAGACCATCCTTTACTTCCAGGCGCCTTGGGGCTTGCAACTGGAAGCGATCAGCTATCCCGACGGCATGGCTTACGAGAAGAGTGCCGAGACGGTGCTGTGGAGCCCGAAGAACCCGGAAAAGTGACCCCACGGACCGCGCGTGCGGCGATGCGCGAGCGCGCGGTCGGCTATTTCGCATAATCGTTTCGGCATAAAACTTTAAGCTTGAAATATCTTGGCCCCGGCGCGATACTGAAATCAAGCAAGCGAAGAGGAGATCGCACAGATGAAGGTTGCGGTTCTCGGCGGCGGACCAGCCGGCCTTTACTTCGCCATTTCGATGAAGCTGAGGGACGCCGCGCACGATGTGACGGTTTTCGAGCGTAATCGCGCCGACGACACGTTCGGCTGGGGCGTCGTTCTGTCAGCCGAAACGCTTGAGAATCTGGCCAGGAACGATCCGGTCAGCGCCGTCTGGATCAAGAAGCATTTTGCGTATTGGGACGACATCGCCGTGGTCCATGACGGCGTGCGCACTGTATCCTCAGGCCACGGCTTCTGCGGCATCGGCCGCAAGCGGCTCTTGATCCTGTTGCAGCGGCGCGCACGCGAGCTCGGTGTCAGGCTGGTGTTCGAGACCGACATCGCCGATCCCCGGCCCTATATGGAGACGCATGACCTGGTCGTCGCCGCAGACGGGCTGAATTCCAGGGCGCGCAACAGCTTCGTCGACATCTTCAAGCCCGACATCGACACGCGCAAATGCAAGTTCGTGTGGCTCGGCACCCACCAGAAATTCGACGACGCCTTCACCTTCATCTTCGAAAAGACCGAGCATGGCTGGGTGTGGGCGCACGCCTACCAGTTCGACAGCGACACCGCGACCTTCATCGTCGAGTGCAGCGAACAGACCTGGGCCGCCTTCGGTTTCGGCGCCATGACGCAGCAGGAATCCATCGCCGTCTGCGAGCGCATCTTCGAAAAGCATCTTGGCGGCCACAAGCTGATGACCAATGCCAACCACATCAGGGGTTCGGCCTGGATCAATTTCCCGCGCGTGCTGTGCGAGCGCTGGTCGTTTGAGAATCTGGCGCTGATGGGCGACGCGGCGGCCTCAGCCCATTTCTCGATCGGCTCCGGCACCAAGCTGGCGCTGGAGAGCGCTGTCGCGCTGGCCGAGTATGTCGAAACCGAACCGGACCTAAAGGCCGCCTTCCGCAAATATGAGGACGCGCGCCGCACCGAGGTGCTGAAGCTGCAGTCGGCGGCGCGCAACTCGCTCGAATGGTTCGAGGAGGTCGAGCGTTATCTCGGCCTCGATCCGGTGCAGTTCAACTATTCGCTGCTGACCCGCTCGCAGCGCATCAGCCACGAAAACCTGCGGCTGCGCGACGCGGAGTGGCTTGAAAGCGCGGAGGAGTGGTTCCAGCGCCAGGCGGGCGCCGGCGCCAACAGACTCCGTCGCGCCCCGATGTTCGCGCCCTTCCAGCTGCGCGACATGCGGCTCAACAACCGCGTGGTCGTGTCGCCGATGGCACAATACAAGGCTGTCGACGGCTGCCCGACGGACTGGCATTTCACGCACTATGCCGAGCGTGCCAAGGGCGGCGCCGGGCTCATCTATATCGAGATGACCTGCGTCAGTCCGGAAGGGCGGATCACGCCCGGCTGCCCGGGCTTCTATGCGCCCGAACATGAGATGGCGTGGAAACGGCTGGTCGGCTTCGTCCATGCCGAGACCGAAGCGAAGATCTGCGCGCAGATCGGCCATTCCGGCGCCAAGGGCTCGACACGGGTTGGTTGGGAAGGCACCGACGTGCCGCTGGCGGCGGGCAACTGGCCCGTCATGGCGGCATCGGCGGTGGCGTGGTCACCTGAGAATCAGGTGCCGAAGGCGATGGACCGCGCCGACATGGACAGAGTGCGCGACGAGTTCGTGGCTTCGGCTGAGATGGCCGACCGCTGCGGCTTCGACATGCTCGAGATCCACGCCGCGCACGGCTATCTCCTGTCGTCCTTCATCACGCCGGTCACCAACCGGCGCACGGATGCGTATGGCGGTTCGCTGGAAAACCGCATGCGATATCCCCTTGAAATCTTTCGCGCCGTACGCGCCGCCTGGCCGGCGCAGAAGCCGATCTCAATGCGCATTTCGGCCAATGACTGGGTCGGCATCGAAGGCGTAACACCCGCCGACGCCGTCGAGATCGCGCGGCTGTTGCATGAGGCCGGCGTCGACATTTGCGACGTCTCGGCAGGACAAACTTCGGTGCTGGCAAAGCCGGTCTATGGCCGCATGTTCCAGACGCCGTTTTCCGACCGCATCCGCAACGAGGTCGGCATGGCGACGATGGCGGTCGGCAACATCTATGAGCCGGACCATGTCAATTCGATCCTGATGGCCGGCCGCGCCGACCTGGTGGCGCTGGCACGGCCGCATCTGGCCGATCCCTACTGGACGCTGCATGCGGCGGTGGCGCTCGGCGACCGTGGCGTGAAATGGCCGGATCCTTATCTGCCGGGGCGCGACCAGATCTACCGACTGGCCGAACGCGACGCCGCAGCGGGGCTGAAAGTATGACGGCCGCCGCGATGATCGCCGGCAGCCATGCCCTTGTCACCGGCGGCGGGTCTGGTGTCGGCCGAGCGATCGCTCTGGCGCTGGCTGGTGCCGGCATCGACGTCACCATATGCGGCCGCCGCGAGGCGGAGCTGGCCAAGGTGGCTGGCGAAAGCAAAGGCGTTTTCGCCATCACTGCCGATGTCACCAATGAGGCGGTGATGGCATCGCTTTACGAGACGGCGGAGGCCGCGCGCGGGCCGTTCGACATCGTCGTCGCCAATGCCGGCATGGCGGGCAGCACGCCGGCGCACAAGACCACGCTGGCCGACTGGCAGCGGACGCTGGACGTCAACCTGACCGGCGCTTTCCTGACGGTGAAGCCGGCGCTCGCCGGCATGGCCGCGCGCAAGGCGGGCCGCATCGTCTTCATCGCGTCTACCGCCGGACTGAAAGGCTACGCCTATGTTGCGCCTTACGTGGCGGCCAAGCATGGCGTCGTCGGCCTGATGCGGGCGCTGGCTGCCGAGACGGCGAAATCCGGCGTGACCGTCAATGCGGTGTGCCCGGGGTTTGTGGAAACCGAAATGCTGGAGGAGTCCATCCAGCGGATCGTGGAAAAAACCGACCGCTCGGTGGAGCAGGCGCGGGCGAGCCTTGCCGCGACCAATCCGCAAGGCCGCTTCATCCAGCCGCAGGAAATTGCCGCGGCCGTGCTGTGGCTGTGCGGCGATGCGGCAGCGTCGATCACCGGACAGGCAATTTCGATCTCAGGAGGCGAAACATGGTAGCCGGCCCCCTGCCCGCGCCGTCGGGACCCGGCAAGGACCGCTTGCGGCTGTGGATCAGGCTGCTGCGCGCCTCGCGCACGATCGAGGCCGAACTGCGCGAGCGCCTGAAGAAGGAATTCAACACGACGTTGCCGCGCTTCGACGTGATGGCCGCGCTCTACCGAGCGCCCGAAGGCATGCTGATGAGCGATCTGTCGCGCTTCCTGCTGGTATCCAACGGCAATGTCACGGGCATCGTAGATCGGCTCGTATCCGAGGGGCTGGTCGCGCGCGCCCGCCGCAATGGCGACCGCCGCACCTCGATGGTGCGGCTGACGGATGAGGGCTCGAAGTCCTTCGCAGTCATCGCTGCCGCTCACGAGGGCTGGGTCGGCGAATTGCTGGGCAAGGTGAGCGAGGACGACGCGCGCCGGCTGACCGGCATGCTGACCTCGTTCCGCAGCAACTGGGAGGGACGCGAATGAGCAAGATGGCCGGCTTCAAGCCGAAGCATTTCCTCTGGCAGGTCGAAGGCCGGATCGCCAAGGTCCGGCTCGACCGGCCGGAGCGCAAGAACCCGCTGACCTTCGACAGCTATGCGGAACTGCGCGATACATTCCGCGACCTCGTCTATGCCGACGATGTCGATGCCGTGGTGTTCCTGTCCAATGGCGGCAATTTCTGCTCCGGCGGCGATGTCCACGACATTATCGGCCCGCTGGTCAAGATGGACATGAAGCAACTCCTGGCCTTCACCCGCATGACCGGCGATTTCGTAAAGGCGATGCTGAATTGCGGCAAGCCGATCATCGCGGCGGTCGACGGCGTGGCGGTCGGCGCCGGCGCCATCATCGCCATGAGCTCCGACATCCGCATCGCCACGCCGGACGCCAAGACGGCATTCCTGTTCACCCGCGTCGGTCTTGCCGGCTGCGACATGGGAGCCTGCGCGATCCTGCCGCGCATCATCGGCCAGGGCCGCGCCGCCGAACTGCTCTACACCGGCCGCACCATGACGGCTGCCGAAGGCGAGCGCTGGGGGTTTTACAACAGGCTTGTAGAGGCGGCATCGCTCGAGGCCGACGCGCTCGACATGGCGGCGCGCATCGTCTCCGGCCCGACCTTCGCCCATGGCATCACCAAGACGCAGTTGAACCAGGAATGGTCGATGGGCCTCGACCAGGCGATCGAGGCGGAAGCGCAGGCGCAGGCGATCTGCATGCAGACGCGCGATTTCGAGCGGGCGTACAAGGCGTTTGTTGCCAAGGAAAACCCGGTGTTCGAGGGGAATTGAGGATGAGCAGGTTGATGGAGACGTTGGCGGGACAGCGCCCCCCTCTGGCCTGCCGGCCATCTCCCCCTCTAGGGGGGAGATTGGCAGCTTCGGCGGCGGCAGCCATCCTGCGGCGCAGGCGATTTGCGAAAGCCGAGATGAGGATCGATCTTCCCCCTAGAGGGGGAGATGTCCGGCAGGACAGAGGGGGGCGCCGTAGAGCACGGACTCTGGAGAACAGCGGAGGCAGAAATGCCTGACCGCTCCTTCCTCGACTGGCCGTTCTTCGAAGACCGTCATCGCGAACTGGCCGGGCACCTCGAGGCATGGTGCGCGAAGAACCTACCCGTCGATCACCATGACGTCGACGCCGCCTGCCGCGAGCTGGTGCAAAAACTCGGCCGGGACGGCTGGCTGAAGCCGACGGCGCTCGACACCGACAATCCGGGACCGCTCGACGTGCGCACCTTGTGCATCACGCGTGAGACGCTGGCGCGGCATGACGGGCTCGCCGATTTCGCCTTCGCCATGCAAGGGCTCGGCACCGGAGCGCTCAGCCTGTTCGGCACGCCGCAGCAGCAGCAATGGCTTTCGAAGACGCGCGCCGGCAAGGTCATTTCCGCCTTTGCGCTGTCGGAACCGCGCTCGGGATCGGATGTCGCCAATATGGAGATGACAGCGACCCGCGATGGTGACGGCTATGTCCTTTCGGGCGAAAAGACCTGGATCTCCAATGGCGGCATCGCCGATCTCTATGTCGTCTTTGCCCGCACAGGCGAGGCACCCGCCGCCAAGGGGCTATCAGCCTTCATCGTGCCCGGGGACAGCAAGGGCCTCGGCATCGCGGAGCGCCTGGAAGTCATAGCGCCGCATCCGCTGGCACGACTGTCTTTCGATCAGGTCCGCCTGCCCGCCTCGGCGCTGATCGGCAAACCGGGCGACGGCTTTCGCATCGCCATGTCGGTGCTCGACGTGTTCCGCTCGACCGTCGGCGCGGCGGCACTCGGCTTTGCTCGCCGCGCACTCGATGAAAGCATCAAGCGGGTGGCCGAACGCAAGCTGTTCGGCGCGCCGATGGCCGAGCTGCAGATGGTGCAGGGCCATATCGCCGACATGGCGCTCGACGTCGATGCCGCGGCGCTTTTGGTCTACCGCGCCGCCTGGACCAAGGACATGGGCGCGGCGCGGGTAACGCGCGAGGCGGCGATGGCCAAACTGTTCGCCACCGACAAGGCGCAGGAGGTGATCGACAAAGCGGTGCAACTGCATGGCGGCGACGGCGTCCGCAAGGGTCACATCGTCGAAAGCCTGTATCGCGAGATCCGCGCGCTGCGCATCTACGAGGGTGCTTCCGACGTGCAGAAGGTGGTGATCGCGCGGCAGGTGATGGGCGCTGCCTGAACAGGGCGCGTCGTCGGACTGGACTGTTTTCGAACGCGGATATTGCGGACCGATATTGGAGAGTTGAAATGCACGAGATCCTGCAGCCGGAAGGCTGGGCAAAACCGGTCGGCTATGCCAATGGCGTTGCAGCGCGCGGCAGGCTCGTGTTCGTCGGCGGACAGGTCGGCTGGAATGGCCAGTGCCAGTTCGAGACCGACGATTTCGTCGGCCAGGTGCGGCAGACGCTTCAAAATATCGTCGCGGTGCTGGCGGAGGCCGGAGCTGAGCCGCGGCACATCACGTCAATGACGTGGTATTTCACCGATAAGAGCGAATATCTGGCCAATCTCAGGGGTATAGGCGAGGCCTATCGCAAGGTGATCGGCCGGCATTTCCCGGCGATGGCCGCGATGCAGGTGATGGCACTGGTCGAGGACCGAGCCAAGGTGGAGATCCAGGCCACCGCGGTTATTCCGGAATAATCGGCCGTCGCTTCGTCATCCTGGGTGCAGCAAGGAGCGTAGCGATACGGCGCAGACCCCAGGATGAGAAATCAGGAAGGCATCGGCCAGACTATTTTCCGCGAAGGCCGGCCCGCTCCAGCAGCGGCAGCACGTGATCGCAGAAATAGGGGAGTTCCTGCGTGTAGTTGACGAAGGACAGCGCAATGCCCTGGTAGCCATGCCCGGCAATGGCGACCATATCGGCGGCGATCGTTTCGGGCGTTCCGACCAAAGGATAGGTGCCGGCGCCGCCGGCGAAACGCTGGCGGTAGCGGTCATAGGCATACGGGTCGTGCGACCGCGAGAATTCCTTCTTGCCGGCCATATGGGCATCGACCGCCTCACGGTCGGCCAGATCGACGGCATAGCGCGTGTAATAGGCCTGCGCCTCCTCCATCGTCGGCCGGCAGACGACATGCGCCACGGTGTAGACGCCGACCTCGCGGCCAGCCTTGTCGGCCCGCTCACTGATATCGGCGACATGTTTGCCGGCATCGTCCATTTCGGAAAAGGTCGTGAACAGATAGTCGCAACGGGCGGCGGCGAAATCGCGGCCCGGACCGCCGAAAGCCGCGTTCATCGTCACCGGGCGCGGAACTTGCAGGCTGGCCGGCCGGCTGACCGCCTCCTTGAGACGATAATAAGTGCCCTCATAGTCGAGAGGTTCAGCCGACGCATAAAGCCTTTCCAGAATTTCGATCCATTCGGCGGCCTGATCATACCCCTTCTCGACCAGCGGCGTGCCGAACATGCCGAATTCCTTCGGGTTCCAGCCGCAGACGATGTTGAGGCCGGCACGGCCCTGGCTGATATGATCGACCGTCGCCAGCGCCTTGGCGGCGTACAGCGGATGCACGAGGGGCACATGCACGGTCATGAACAGGCCGATCTGCTGGGTGGCCACACTGAGCGCCGCCGCCCAGGTGAAGGTCTCGAACGACCATTCGCGCACCCTGTTGCGGCCGCCAAAGCCGCGCCAGCGCGCAATCGGCAGCAGGAATTCCAGCCCCGCGCGGTCGGCGATCTGCGCCGCCGTCAGATTGTCGTGCCAGCTTGCCGTCCAGCGTTCAGGCACATCCGATATGGCAAGGCCGCCATCGGCATTGGTCGAGAAGACGCCGAGCTTCAGTCTGTTTGGGCGGTGCAGGGGATGCGCTTTGATCATGTCCGGAACTCGCGGCGGGAGATCGACACGCTAGGCCCGCGCGAAAATATTTCAAGCCTGAAATAGCTTCGCCTCGCCGCTGTTTGCGGATATGAATTCCGGCACGACAACAAAGGGATGGAGCGATGAGCGGGTTTCGCAACAAATGCATCGGCAGGGAAAGCCTCGTCGGCTCCTTTGCCGCCATTCCGCATCCCGTTGCGGTCGAAGTGATGGCGCAGTCCGGTCTCGATTTCCTCTGCATCGATTGGGAACATGCCCAGATTTCGCGCGACATGATCGAAACAATGGTGCGCGCGGCCGATATCCATCGCGTGCCGGCCATTGTGCGCGTGCCCGGCCATGCACCGGAAGCGATCGCCGCGGCATTGGACAGCGGCGCGCAAGGCGTGCTCGTCCCGCGCGTCTCGACCGCTGCCCAGGCGCAGGCGGCGGTGAAGGCCTCGCGTTATCCGCCGACCGGCGAGCGCGGCGTCGGGCCCGGGCGGGCCGCCGGCTATGGCTACCGCATCTCCGAATATCTCGCTCAGGCCAATGACAGCATCGTCGTGGCGGTTCAGGTCGAGACATCGGAAGGGCTGGCCAATATCGAGGCGATCGCCGCCGTCGAGGGTGTCGACGTGACCTTCGTCGGGCCCGGCGATCTCTCCGTATCGATCGATGCGATCGGCCCGAAAGGCGCCGACAAGCTCGCGCAAGCGATACACAGGATCATCGATGTGACGATCGCGCATGGCAGGACATCCGGGATCTTCTGCGCGAGGCCGCAGGATGTCGCCCAATGGGCGACACTCGGCGCCAGTTTCTTTATCCTGGCCAGCGACACGATGTTTCTGGGGGCTGGCGCTGCCGCCGGCAAAGCCGGCGCGGATGCTGAGCTGGGCGGTAGCGGCCGCAGCTAGCGCTATCGAAAGGTTTGCCAGGCGCCGTCGCCGCCAACTTTTTAAGCTTAAAACTTTTGCCTTGAAAACTGCCGCGGTTTGGATAAGCATTCCTCGATCGATGGCGACTGCCGTTCCGGACGGGCTTGCCGGACATCCATCGTGGTGCATCGGGTGGGATCAAAGGGTTTCAGTCCTTGTCGTTCATGCTGCCCCCAGTCATCCTCCGACACGCGCCATGCGTGCGATGGCGTGCGCGCGCCAGATCCGCGATCCGCATACCGAGAGCATCGCCAACCTTGCCTTCCCGCCCATGTGCGTCTGCCGCGACCGGACAGCGCCCGACCGTATGGCGGCGAGCATGAATTGACGCCCCGCTGGGAGGTGGGGCGGCAAGAAACCGTGCGGGCATCAGCCCGCCCGATCAACAACCAGAGGGAACACCCCAGAGGGACCAACAATGAGCCTGACCCGTCGCAATCTCATCCTCCTCGCGGCCGCCATCGGCATCGCCGCCGGACCGGCAACCGCCTATGCCGCCGATGTGCTCAATGTCGGCGCCTACCCGACCAACCCTCCGTTCGAGTACAAGAACGAGAGCGGCACTTTCGAGGGCTTTGAAGTCGACATCGTCAACGAAGCGGCAAAGCGCGTCGGCATGACCACCGACATCGCCGATCTCGGCTTCCAGGCGCTGTTCGCCGCCACCACCTCGAAGCGCATCGATGTCGCCATCTCGTCGATCACCATCACGCCGGAGCGGCTGAAGTCGCAGTCGTTCACGCAGCCTTACTATGATTCCGACATGGGCATCGCCACCAAGACCGACAGCCCGATCAAGGCCGAGGCCGACCTCAAGGGCAAGATCGTCGGCGTGCTGTCCGGCTCGACCGGCGAGACCTGGGTCAAGGCGCATCAGGAGGCCGATGGCCTCAGCGACGTAAAGGGCTATGACACACAGCAGAACCTTTTGCTCGACCTCAGCGCCGGGCGCATCGACGCGGCTGTCAGCGACATTCCGGGCATGCAGTACTCCTTCACCAAGATGAAGGATCTCACCGTCAAGGAACGCATCAAGACCGGCGAACAGTACGGGCTGATGATGACCAAGGACCACCCGCTGCTCGGCAAGCTCAACGACGCGCTGACGGCAATGAAGAAGGACGGCACGCTGGCCGCGATCCACAAGAAGTGGTTCGGCAGCGACGCGCCCGCCGATTCCTCGACCGCCAAGGAAATGCCGGTGCCGAAGGCCTGAGCGGCGGCCGCCAAGGAGAACGTGCCGGCTCGAAAGGCCGGCACGTTCCGTTTGATACATAGTCTCCCGGAACCAGCGCGGCGCGGCAAAACCGCTTTCGCTGTTCCGGACCTCTGCTCCGGCGTCAAGGGACGCCAAACGGTTCGGGAAAGCCTCCCATGTCGCTGCTCGATACCTTCTTCAACGCCGACGTCATCGCGTCCAGTCTGCCGGCGCTGCTGCGCGGCTTTCTCAACACGCTGCTGCTCGGCCTGCTCAGCATCGGCATCGGCATCCCCATCGGCCTGGTGATCAGCCTGTTGCGGCTTTATGCGCCGAAGCCGCTCCGGTGGCTGGCGGTCGGCTACACCGATATCTTCCGCGCGCTGCCGGTGCTGGTCGTGCTGATCCTGATCTATTATGCGCTGCCCTTCCTCGGCATCCGCCTATCGTCCTGGGCTTCCGCCGTAACGGCCTTCGCCATCATCATGTCGGCCTATTCGGCGGAAGTGTTCCGCTCCGGCATCGAAAGCATTCCGCGCGGCCAGTTCGAGGCGTCGCAGGCGCTCGGCCTGCCGTTCCTTTTGACCTTGCGCAAGGTGGTGCTGCCGCAGGCGGTGCGCGTCGTCATCCCGCCGATGACCAGCAACTGCGTCTCGATGTTCAAGGACACCTCGCTCGCCTCCACCGTGGCGCTGCCGGAACTCCTGAAGGAAGCGACCAATGCACAGTCGCTCTATGCCAATCCCTCGCCGCTGATCGGCGCAGCCCTGGTCTATCTCATCTTCCTGTGGCCGATGGTTCGCCTCGTCAGCCTGCTTGAAGGCCGTTTCAAAACCGAGAAGACGCGCTGACCGCGCCTTCAACTTCCCCTCTACCGAGCACTTCGCAGGAGACGACCATGAACAAGCATCAAGCCGCCAATGCGACCGGCACTTCCGGCGCATTCCCTGTTGAAAGAATCCGGGCGATGTTTCCGGCCTTGCAGCGGGCAGGCGACTTCATCTTCCTGGACAACGCCGCCGGCGCGCAGATTCCGCAGAGCGTGCTCGATGCGGTGACCAACCATCTGGTATCGCACAATGTGCAGCGCGGCGGCCGCTATGGCCGCAGCGTCACCGTTGACCAATCGGTCGCCGATGCGCGGACAAGCGTGGCACTGCTGATCAATGCCTACAGCCCATCCGAGATCTGCTTCGGCATGAACGCCACCTCGTTCATCCGCCTAGTCAGCCTCGGCATCGGCCAGATGCTTGGAGAGCGCGACGAGATCGTCGTCACCGACATGGACCATGACGCCAACATCGCGACATGGCTGGCACTCGAATCCGCCGGCGCCAAGTTCAAGTGGTGGCGCATGCGCGAGGACGGCAATCTGCATGTCGACGATCTGCGCCCGCTGGTTTCAGAACGCACCCGGCTTGTCGCCTGCACGGTGACGGCCCATTCCATCGGCTCGATCGTCGACGTCGCTTCGGTGGCAGGGATCGCCCACGCCGCCGGTGCCGAAGTGTTCCTCGACTGCGTACATTACGGGCCGCACGGGCTGATCGACGTCCAGGCCTGGGATTGCGACTATCTCGTTTGTTCCGGCTACAAGAATTTCTCGCCGCATATGGGTTTCCTGTGGGGCCGCTTCGAAACGCTGAAGCGGCTGCCGACCTTCCGCGAGGATTTCATCCCCGACGAGCCGCCCTACAAGGTCGAGGCCGGCACCTTCATCTACGAGAACGTGTCGGGCATGGACGCGGCGGTGCAGTATCTGGAACTCATCGGCCGCAACCTTACTCCGTCCAACAACCGCTCGCGGCGCGAAAACATCGTCGCCGGCATGGGCGCCATCCGCGACTACGAGCTGGTGCTGGCGCGCGAGATGCTGGCTGTGCTGAAGAGCTGCGGGGCAACGATCTACGGCGTTTCCGAGGAGGCCCGGATCAACGAACGCGTGCCGACCTTCTGTTTCAACATCGGCAAATTGTCGCCGCAGCGGATCGTTGAGGAAATGGCCGAATTGCAGATCGGCATCCGCGACGGCCACATGTACGCCCCGCGCCTGATGAAGCGCCTTAACCTGTCGATGGACAGCGGCGCCATCCGCGCCTCGCTGGTGCACTACAATACGGTAGACGAGGTCAGGCGTTTCGGTGAAGCGCTGCGGGCTGTCATCGCGAAGCTGTCGTAAGCGCTCGACCCTTTTCGCGAGAGAAACCGGAGGCGTGACTGCCTCCGTTTCGTCATCCACGGGCGGAGCAAGGAGCGGAGCGACGCGGCGCAGACCCGAGGATGACGACCACCGCGGCTTAAGCCGCTTTCTTCTTCGCCAGCCTCGCCTTGATGCTGGCGACGTCGGCGCGCGGCGTGGCGGCGAACAGGGTCCTGGTGTAGCTGTGCTTGGGGTCTGAAAAGACCTCGTCGCGCGAGCCGTATTCGACCGCCTCGCCGAAATACATCACCATCACGTCGTCGGCGATGTAGCGCACCACGGAGAGGTCGTGGCTGATGAAGACATAGGTCAGCTGGAACTCGTCCTGTAGGTCGGCGAGCAGGTTGAGCACCTGCGCCTGCACCGAAAGATCGAGCGCCGAGACCGGCTCGTCCAGCACCAGAAGGCTCGGGTTCAGCATCAGCGCACGGGCGATGGCGATGCGCTGGCGCTGGCCGCCCGAGAACATGTGCGGATAGCGGTTGTAGTGCTCGTGACCGAGGCCGACCTTCTTCAGCATCTTCATGGCGAGGTCGCGCCGCTCGGCGGCCGTCTTGTCGGTGTTGATCAGCAGCGGCTCGCCCAGCACGTCGCCGATCTTCTGGCGCGGGTTGAGCGATCCGTAGGGGTTCTGGAAGACGATCTGCACCTTGCGGCGCATCTCCCTGGTCAATCCGCCCCTGGCGATGTCGACCTTGTTGCCGTCGATGAACAGTTCGCCCGATGTCGCCGGATCGATGAGCGTGATGATGCGGGCGAGCGTGGACTTGCCGCAGCCGCTTTCGCCGACGATGGCGAGCGTCTTGCCCTTATCCACGGTGAACGAGACGCCCTTGACCGCGTGAACCGTGCGCGGCCCGCTGAACAGGCCGCCGCCGATATGGTAGTCGCGAACGATGTTCTTGCCTTCGAGGACGGTGGTGCTCATGCGGAGGCTCCCGCGGCCGAGGGCGCCGGCTCGAACAGCATGTCGGAAACGGTCGGCAGCCGGTCGCCGACCGCGTTCTCCGGCAGCGCCGACAGCAGCGCGCGCGTGTAGTTGCTTTTCGGGCTCTCGAACAGCGACAGCACGTCGGCCTCTTCCATCTTGCGGCCCTTGTACTGAACGATGACGCGGTCGGCTGTCTCGGCCACCACGCCCATATTGTGGGTGATCATGATCAGGCCCATGCCGTATTTGGCCTGCAGCGAAACCAGGAGATCAAGGATCTGCTTCTGGATGGTGACATCGAGCGCGGTGGTCGGCTCGTCCGCGATCAAGAGCTTCGGATTGCAGGCGATGGCGATGGCGATCATGACGCGCTGGCACTGGCCGCCCGACATCTGGTGCGGAAACGAGCTCAGCCGTTCTTCCGGATCGGCAATGCCGACGAGCTTCATCAATTCGATGGCGCGCGCGCGGCGCTGGGCGCGGTCCATGCCCATATGGAAGCGCAGCACCTCCTCGATCTGGAAGCCGACGGTGAAGCACGGGTTGAGGCTGGCGATCGGCTCCTGGAAGATCATGGAGATATCCTTGCCGACGATCTTGCGCCGCTCGGACGGGCTGAGCTTCAGCAGATCGACGCCGTCGAAGGCCATGCGGTCGGCCTTGACGGTCGCGGTGTTGGGCAGCAGCCCCATCACCGCCAGCATCGCCACCGATTTGCCGGAACCGGATTCGCCGACGATCGCCAGCACTTCGCGCGGCTCGATCGACAGGTCGATGCCCTGCACGGCCATGAACGGACCGGCGGCGGTGTCGAAGGAAACGGTGAGATTCTTGATCTCGAGCAGGGACATGCTCACGACCTCTTCAGCTTGGGGTCGAGCGCGTCGCGCAGGCCGTCGCCGATCAGGTTGATGGCAAAGACGGTGATCAGGATGGCAAGGCCCGGGAAGGTCACCACCCACCAGGCGCGCAGGATGAACTCGCGTGCTTCGGCCAGCATCGTGCCCCATTCCGGGGTCGGCGGCTGCGCGCCCATGCCGAGGAAGCCCAGCGCCGCGGCTTCGAGGATGGCGTTGGAGAAGGACAGCGTCGCCTGCACGATCAGCGGCGCGATGCAGTTGGGCAGGATGGTGACCAGCATCAGCCTGAGATGGCTTGCGCCCGCGACCTTGGCCGAGATGACATATTCGCGGTTCTTCTCCGCCATCACGGCGGCGCGGGTGAGCCGGGCGAAGTGCGGCTGCAGCACGAAGGCAATGGCGATCATGGCGTTGACCAGCCCAGGTCCGAGAACGGCGACCAGCACCAGCGCCAGCAGCAGCGACGGGAAGGCCAGGATGATGTCCATGATGCGCATGATGAGCGTATCCACCCAGCCGCGGCAGTAGCCGGCGAGCAGGCCGAGGATGACGCCGGAGATCAGCGCCGTGGTAACGACGACGAAGCCGATGGCGAGCGAGAAGCGCGAGCCGTAGATCAGGCGCGAGAGAATGTCGCGGCCGACGGCGTCGGTACCGAGCAGGAACTGGGCGCTGCCGCCCGCCTGCCAGGCCGGCGGCGTCAGGAAGAAGTCGCGGAACTGGTCGTCCGGCGAATGCGGGGCGAGCAGCGGCGCGAAGACCGCGATCAGGATCAGCAGCGCGAAGACGAAGAGGCCGATCACCGCGCCCTTGTTGATCGAGAAATAGTGCCAGAACTCGGCGAACATCTGCAGCCGGGCGTCCTGCGGCCTGACGACGGTCGCGGCTTCGATTGTGGCAGGGCCTTCGTTGGTCATGTCAATTCGCCCGGATACGCGGGTTGATGACGGCATAGAGCACGTCGACGATGAGGTTCACCGACATGACGATGAGCGCGATCAAAAGCAACCCGCCTTGCACGGTGAAATAGTCGCGCTTGGAAATAGCGTCGATCATCCATTTGCCGATGCCTGGCCACGAAAAAATGCTCTCGGTCAGGATGGCGCCGGTCAGGAGCGTGCCGACCTGCAGGCCAATGGTGGTGACGACCGGGATCAGCGCATTGCGGAAAGCGTGCAGCCCGATGACGCGGCGAGGCGCCAGGCCCTTGGCGCGCGCGGTGCGCACATAGTCCTCGCCGAGGACCTCGAGCATGGCCGACCGCGTCTGCCTGGCGATGACGGCAAGCGGAATGGTGCCGAGCACGATGGTGGGCAGGACGAGGTGCGACAGGGCCGAGCGGAATGCACCCTTCTGTCCGGAGATCAGGGAATCGATGGTCATGAAGCCGGTTACCGGCTTGAAGAAATAGAGAAGGTCGATGCGGCCGGAAACCGGCGTCCAGTGCAGCATGCCGGAGAACACGATGATCAGCAGCAGCCCCCACCAGAAGATCGGCATGGAATAGCCTGCCAGCGCCGTTCCCATGGTCAGTTGGTCGAACCAGGAGCCGCGGCGGATCGCGGCGAAGATGCCGAAGGCGACGCCGATGACGATGGCGAAGATCATGGCGAAGATGGCGAGTTCGACGGTTGCCGGGAACCGCACCAGGAAATCCTTGAGCACCGGCGTCTTGGTGGAAAACGAGGTGCCGAAATCACCGCTGAGGATATTGGCCAGATAGGTCAGGTACTGTCGCCAGATCGGCAGGTCGAAGCCGAACTGGTGCATCAGCGCAGCGTGACGTTCGGGCGACAGGCCGCGTTCGCCCGCGAGCACCAGCACCGGATCACCGGGCAGGATGCGCACGAAGCCGAAGGCGAGGATGGTTATCCCGATGAAGGTCGGGACGATGAGGGCGAGCTTGCCGAGGATATAACGCAGCATGGCGGGCGAGGTGGGACGGCGCTGTGGCGCCGCCCCGTTTCGCGAACCTTATTCGGCGATATCGACGCCGTCGAAGCGATGGATGCCGAGCGGATCCATCGCAAAGCCGGAGACGGTCTTCTGCATCGGCATGAACACCTTGGAGTGTGCGAGCGTCGCCCACGGTGCCTGTTCCTTGAAGATGACCTGCGCCTGTTCGTAGAGCTTGGTGCGCTCGGCCTGGTCGGAAACCGTCTTGGCCTTGTTGATGAGCGCATCGAAGTCCTTGTTGCACCATTCCGCGCGGTTGTTCGAACCGACGGAAGCGCAGCTCAAGAGTACACCGAGGAAGTTGTCCGGATCGCCATTGTCACCGGTCCAGCCGACGATGACGGCGCCGTCGTGATCGACCGCCGAAGCGCGCTTGAGGTATTCACCCCAATCGTAGCTGACGATGTTGACTGTGACGCCGACCTTGGCGAAGTCGGCCTGGATCAGCTCGGCGGTGCGGCGCGCGTTCGGCATGTAGGGGCGCGACACAGGCATGGCCCAGACATTCATCTTGAGGTCCTTGACGCCGGCCTCTTCGAGCATCTTCTTGGCCGCATCCGGATCGTACGGATCGTCCTTCACGTCCTTGTTGTAGGACCACATGGTCGGCGGGATCGGGTTGACGGCCACCTGGCCGGCGCCCTGGAAGACCGCGTCGATGATAGCCTTCTTGTTGATGGCCATGTTGAGCGCCTTGCGCACGCGCACGTCGTCGAACGGCTTCTGCTGGGTGTTGTACATCAGCGCACCGACATTGAGGCCTTCCTGCTCGTCGACCTTCAGGTTCGGATCGGCCTGCAGGCCGGCGATGTCGGCCGGCGCCGGGTAGGACATGATGTTGCATTCGCCGGCCTTCAGCTTCTGCGCACGGACCGCCGGATCGGTGGTGATGGCGAAGACAAGGTCGTCGATCTTCTGCTTGCCGCCCCAATAGTCGGGGTTGGCCTTGTAGCGGATGGCAGCGTCGGTCTGGTAATCGACGAAGATGAACGGGCCGGTGCCAATCGGCTTCTGGTTGAACAGTTCAGGCGTCTTGTCCGCCTGCAGCTTGTCGGCATATTCCTTGGAAACGATTGAGGCGAAGTCCATGCCCAGCGTCGGGATCAAAGTGATCGCCGGCTCCTTGAGGGTGAACTTCACCGTCAGGTCGTCGACCTTCTCGACCTTGGTGATGTTGTCGCCGAACTGGTCATTGTAATACTGGTAGGCAATGCCCGGTATGTACTGGAACCAGGGGCCGTTCTTGTCGACCTGACGCTGGAACGAGAACACCACGTCGTCGGCGTTGAAGTCGCGCGTCGGGGTGAAATAGTCGGTAGCGGCGAACTTCACACCCTTGCGAAGCTTGAACGTGTATTCCTTGCCATCGTCGGAAATGGACCAGCTTTCGGCCAGGCCCGGCGAGACCGTTGTCTTGCCATGGTCGAATTCGACGAGGCGGTTGAAGATCGTACGCGAAGACGCATCGAACGTCTGTCCCGCGGTGTAGGGCGCCGGGTCAAAGCCTTCCGGCGAAGCTTCGGCGCAGTAGACCAAGGTTTTTGCGTTGGCCACGCCGCCCAGGACGCTTGCAGCCAGCAACGCGGCTGCAAAAGTCAGTTTCTTCCTCATTGAGCACTCCCTGATGTTTTTCCAAGCCCCTCTATCAGGCTCGCGAAGCGCGCATATAAGCACCGTTTCTCCGGCTTTGGAACACCCAGTTTGCCTACCCCATGGTAAGCGGGAAAAAAATCCTCCTCTCCGCAAAAAAATGGAAAAATTCAGTATTTTTTTCTATTCACAACATTATTAACGACCGCATTTTTTTATTGATCACCAATCTTACGAGATCGACGTCGCGCCCGCTTTCATATGACCGGGGATGCCGGACGATGCAGGGCCGCTGCGCCCGTGGCGGGAAAGATTTTCGGCGGCAAATCTTTCGACGGCTTGCCGCTGGGGCAAGGCTTGCACGCCCGCCGATAGAGGCCATACATAGACAAGGCACCGTCGGCAGCGGGGGACGCCTCTCTTAGCAGGAGGCGAGCGCGGCAGGGGCGAACAAAACAGGGAGGGACGGTTGGCAAAAGCATCGAACAGGACGGCTCCGCCGAAGACGGCCAAGGCGACCCTGAAGCCGGCCGCGGGCGCCGACAAGCAGCCAACGCCCTCCGCCAAGAACGCAAAGGGCGCAAAGAGCACAAAGGCAAAGGTCGCAGGGAAACCTTCCGCCGGCAAGGCGGACGCTGTTGTCAAACCGGCCGCGAAGCCGGCGGCCAAAGCCGTCCCCGCAAAGACGTCGGCGAAGGCCGGAACTGCTAAAACCGGGACGACAAAGACCAGTTCGACCAAGGCCGGGACGACGAAGACTGGCGCGAGCAAGACCGGGGCGACCCGGACTAGCAAGACTGGGGCCGCACAAGCCGCATCCGTGGCCAAGCCGGCACCGGCGGCCTCGAGACCGGCGGCCGCCAAGCGATTGCCGAAAGCGCTCACCGCCCTTGCCGCAGGCTTGCCGGAAAAGCCCTGGCTGGAAAGCTACCCGAAGAACATGCCGGCCGAGATCGGCGCCCTGCCCTACAGCTCCATCGGCGATTTCCTCGTTGCCGCCTGCAAGCAATTTGCCGGCCAGCCGGCCTTCACCTGCATGGGCAAGTCGATCACCTATGCGGAACTCGAACGGCTTTCGGCGGCGTTCGGCGCCTACCTGCAATCGACCGGGTTGCCCAAAGGCGCACGCGTCGCCCTGATGATGCCGAACGTGCTGCAATATCCGGTGGCGATGATGGCGGTGGCGCGCGCCGGCTACACGGTGGTCAACGTCAACCCTCTCTACACGCCGCGCGAGCTGGAACACCAGCTCAAGGATTCCGGGGCACAAGCGATCATCATCCTGGAGAACTTCGCCAGCACCTTGCAAGCGGTGATCGCCAGGACGTCGGTCAAGCACGTCGTCGTCGCGGCCATGGGCGACATGCTCGGCGGGCTCAAGGGAAGCATCGTCAATCTGGTGGTGCGCCGCGTCAAGAAGATGGTGCCGGCCTGGTCATTGCCCGGCCATGTCAAGTTCAACGCGGCGCTGAAGGTGGGCAGCGGCATGGGTTTCAAGCCGGCCAAGGTGGCGGCCGACGATATCGCGTTCCTGCAATATACCGGCGGCACCACGGGAATCTCGAAGGGTGCTATCCTGCTGCACAGCAACGTGCTGGCCAATGTCGCGCAGAATTCGCTGTGGCTGCAGGACGCTTACACGGTCAAGCCAAAACCCGCCCATCTCAACCTCATCTGCGCACTGCCGCTCTATCATATCTTCGCGCTGACCGTGAATGCGCTGATGGGCATGCAAATGGGTGGACAGAACATACTGATCCCCAACCCGCGCGACATCCCCGGCTTCGTCAAGGAAATGGGCAAGTATCCGATCCATATCTTTCCAGGCCTCAACACGCTGTTCAACGCGCTGCTCAACAATGAGGATTTCCGCAAGCTCGACTTCAAGCCGCTGCTCCTGACGCTGGGCGGCGGCATGGCGGTGCAGAAGGGCGTCGCCGAGCGCTGGAAGGCGCTGACGGGCTGCCCGGTCAGTGAAGGCTACGGCCTGTCGGAGACGTCGCCCGTGGCAACGGCCAACAAGTTCAGCTCCGGCGAATTCACCGGCACGATCGGCCTGCCGCTGCCGTCTACCGAGATCGCCATCCGCGACGAGGAGGACAACAATTTGCCGCTCGGCGAGGTCGGCGAAATCTGCATCAAGGGGCCGCAGGTGATGGCGGGCTACTGGAACCGGCCTGACGAGACCGCCAAGGTGATGACCAAGGACGGCTTCTTCAAGTCGGGCGACATGGGCTTCATGGACGAGCGCGGCTACACCAAGATCGTCGACCGCAAGAAGGACATGATCCTCGTTTCCGGCTTCAACGTCTATCCGACCGAGCTCGAGGAAGTCGTGGCGCTGCATCCCGGCGTGCTCGAAGTGGCGGCAATCGGCGTGCCGGACGAGCATTCGGGCGAAGTGCCGAAACTGTTCATCGTCAAGAAGGACCAGGCGCTGACCGCCGAGGCCATCACCGCCTATTGCCGTGAGAACCTGACCGGCTACAAGCGGCCCAGATACATCGAATTCAGGACAGAACTGCCGAAGACGCCGGTCGGAAAGATCCTGCGGCGCGCATTGCGCGAATAGGAGCCGGCTTGGACCACGATCTTGCCGGCGACGATGCGCCGGACCGGCGCCAGCGCCTCGACCCGGCCGAGTTCATCAAGGCCAACATGCGCCTTGTCCCTGCGCCTGCGCTTCCAGAAATCCGGTTTTACACGGCGCACCCCAGCAGCGGATTGAGACGGCTCGTCGAGCCCGAAGGCGATGCGGAAGATGCACCGGAGCCACAACCGCCCTACTGGGCCTACGCATGGGCCGGCGGCACCGTGCTCGCGCGCTATGTCCTCGACCATCCGATGACCGTGGGGGGACGCCGCGTGCTCGACCTTGGTGCCGGTTCCGGCATTGTCGGCATCGCTGCCGCGAAGGCCGGGGCCCGCGAAGTGATCGCCGCCGAGATCGACCGAAACGGCGTCGCCGCGCTCGGTCTCAATGCAAAAGACAACGGCGTCACGATCTCGGTGATCTGCAAAGACATTACCAACGGTCCGCCACCGGCGGTCGACCTTGTGCTGGCCGGCGACGTGTTCTACGGACCCGATGTCGCCGAACGCATGATCCCCTTCCTCGACCGCTGCCTTGCCGATGGCGTCGAGGTCCTGATCGGCGACCCGCGCCGCGCCGATCTACCATTGTCGCGGCTCAGGCTGCTCGCCGAATATCAGGTGCCGGATTTCGGCGACGCGAAGGGCGCCGCAAGCAGGCCGAGCGGCGTCTTTTCCTTCGAAGCCGAGACGCCGCTAGCGACGAGATCAGATCGTCTCCTTGACCCGCGCTGAAAGGAAATCCGGCAGGTCGACAACCGAATCCAGGATCACGTCGGCAATTCCGGCCAGAGATTCACGCGTGCCGGTGCCCGAGAGCACGCCGACCGCCAGGCCGCAGCCGCCGGCACGCGCCATTTCGAGATCGTGGCGGTTATCGCCGATCATGGCGACCTGCGTCGGCTTCAGGCCGGTGAGATCGCAGAAGGCCTGGATCGTATCCGGCGCCGGCTTGGGATTGGCCACCGCGTCATAGCCGTAGGCGGCGTCGAACAGCTGCGCGACACCGAGCGTCACCAGCGTTTTTTCCGCGCCGCTGGTCGAATCGTTGGTGGCGACGCCGAGCCGATAGGACCTTGCGTGCAAGGTGCCGAGCGTTTCGACGATGCCCGGCAGAGCCACCGCCATCGCCGAGCCCTGCACCGAGGTGATCTGGTTGAAGCGGGCGACGGCCAGCATCTGGTCTTCGTCGGACAGGCGCGGAAACCACAATTCGACGACGTCGAGATTGGTGCCGGAGGCAAAGATGGAGTCGGGCTTGAAGCGCCTGTTGGCGAAATCGAAGCCCGCGGCCGCAAGCAGCCTGTCGGCCTTCCAGCGGTCGCCTTCGGAGGCGTCCATGGCCATGAAGTCGGCAACCCCGAGCCAGGTCGCATTGAAGTCGACAAGCGTTCCGTCCTTGTCGAACAATATTCCCTTGATGTCTGCCAACTCAGTCACTCCGAACCACGCAAATGGTGGATGTGTTCCACCAGGCCGGCGGTCGAGGCATCCCGCTTTGCGGCACTTTCCTTGCCTTCCACGACTGGCAGAAGGCCGGTGGCCAGTTCCTTGCCGAGCTCGACGCCCCATTGGTCGAAGGAGTTGATGTCGAACAGCGTTCCCTCGACGAAGACGCGGTGTTCGTAGAGAGCGATCAGGCGGCCGAGCGTGCGCGGGTCGAGCTTGCGATAAAGAATGGTCACCGAGGGCCGGTTGCCGGAGAAGACGCGGTGCGGGGCAATGCGATCGACATCGGCTGGCTTCATGCCCTTGGACAGCATCTGCGCGCGCGCTTCCTCCAACGTGCGGCCCCTCATGAAGGCTTCCGACTGCGCCAGGCAGTTGGCGAGCAGCAGGTCGTGATGGTGCTTCAGCTCCGGCTCGTGGCCGTTCGCCGCGGCGAGGAATTCGACCGGAATGAAATCGGTTCCCTGGTGCAGGAGCTGGAAGAAGGCGTGCTGGCCGTTGGTGCCGGGCTCGCCCCAGACCAGCGGCCCGGTCGGCGTCGCCACGGGGCCGCCGTCCAAGGTGACGCTCTTGCCGTTCGATTCCATGTCGAGCTGCTGGAGATAGGCCGGCAGCCTGGACAGGCGCTGGTCATAGGGGATGACCGCGCGGGCCGGGTATTTGCAAACGACGCGATGCCACCAGCCGACAAGGCCAAGCAGCACCGGCAGGTTTTTGGCCAGCGGCGCGGTGCGGAAGTGTTCGTCCATTTCGTGCGCGCCATCGAGGAAGACGCGGAAATTCCCCGGGCCGACGGCGATCATCACGGGAAGGCCGATGGCGCCCCACACAGAATAGCGGCCGCCGACCCAATCCCAGAAGCCGAAGACGCGGTCCGGCTCGATGCCGAACTTCGCCACCAGGTCGAGTGCCGTCGAGACAGCGGCGAAGTGCTTGCCGATCGCTTCCTTGCCGAGCGCCTTCTGGACCCAGTCGCGCGCCGTCTGCGCATTGGTCATCGTTTCGACCGTGGTGAAGGTCTTGGAGGCGACGATAAAAAGCGTGCTCTCGGCGGAAAGGCGCTTCAGCGTGTCGTGGATATGGGCGCCGTCGATGTTGGAGACATAGTGCGCGCGCGGACCGTCATGATAGGGCGCCAGCGCCAACGTCGCCATGGCCGGGCCGAGATCGGAGCCGCCGATACCGATATTGACGATGTCGGTGATCTTCTTGCCGGTGGCGCCCGTCGCCTTGCCGGAACGCACCGCGTCGGCGAAGGCGCCCATCGCGTCCAATACGGCAATGACCTCCGCCTTCACATCCTGCCCGTCGAGCATGATGCCCTTGCCGGTCAGGTTGCGCAGGGCGGTGTGCAAAACAGCGCGGCCCTCTGTAACGTTGATCTTCTTGCCGGCGAACATGGCGGCGCGGCGGCCTTCGAGATCGGCGGCGTCAGCCAGCTTCTCCAGCAGGTCCATCGTGCGCGCATCGACGGCGCATTTCGACCAGTCGAGCAACAGGTCGCCGTCGCTGGCGGAGAACGTCTTGAACCGCTGCGGATCGGCGGCGAAGGCCTGGCGCATATCGCCGGCTGCCGCGGCGCGATGGTCGCGCAAGGCGGCAAGCTGTTTTTGGAAGGCTGACTGATCCACCGGCGGGCTCCTGGGACTTTTAAATTATCTTAGCAGACCGGATGTTTCCGGCGCGTGTCGTCGCGCCAAACTATTGAGCCGAATTCCGTCCGGTCAATACGCGGCGATGACGCACTGCGTTACACGGGATGCGAAGGCCGAAAGATCACTGGCATAAATCCCAAAGATCAGAAAAATTGATTGGCGCAACCCCTTGTGCCACCGTTACATTCGACTGGTCCAGCCAAACGAAAAAAGCTGGCCATCGAGGAACATTTCCCATGCCACAGCGCAACGACACGGCCATATGGTCCGGCCTGTTCCGGATTTCGGCCGAATCCGGCCAGACTTTGCAGGCACAGATCCGCCAGGCGATCGTGGCCGCTATTCTCGACCGCCAGATCGCCGCTTCGATGCCGCTTCCGTCATGCCGGATATTGGCCGAAAAACTCGGCGTGGCGCGCGGAACCGTGGTGCTGGCCTTCCAGCAACTGGTCGACCAGGGCTTCCTGGTGGCGCGCGAGCGGCGCGGCCATTTCGTCAATCCCGACGTTTTGGCGACGCCGGCCAAGCCGCACCAGAAGGCGCCCGACCAGGCCAACGAGATCGACTGGAAGGCACGCCGGCAGATCGCGGCCAGCGACATGCCGCCGCCGGCCAAGCACGAGAACTGGATCAAGTCGTCCTACCCCTTCGTCTATGGCCAGTTCGATCCGGCGCTGTTCCCGACCGCCGAGTGGCGCGAGTGCAACCGCATGGCGCTTGCCGTGCTGGAGATCCGCAACTGGGCCTCCGACATGGTCGATCGCGACGATCCGCTGCTGATCGAGCAGATCCAGGCGCGGCTGCTGCCCAGGCGCGGCATCTTCGCCAACCCCGACGAGATCATCGTCACGCTGGGCGCCCAGAACGCGCTCTACATGCTGGCGACGCTTTTGATGACCAAGGGCTCGAAGGTGGCGATGGAGGATCCGGGCTACCCCGACGCACGCTCGATCTTCCGGCTCGCCGGCGCCGACATCCAGCCGGTGCCGGTCGACCAGTCCGGCATCGTAACCTCTTCGATTCCCAACGATTCCGGCTTTGTCTTCGTCACGCCCAGCCATCATTGCCCGACCATGGTGCCGCTGTCGGCGGAACGCCGGCAGGACCTTCTGGCGCGCGCCAACCGCTACAACCAGATCATCATCGAGGACGGCTATGACAGCCAGCTTCTCGACGAGGCGCCGCAGCAAGCCTTGAAGAGCCTCGACCGCTCCGGCCGCGTGATCTATGTCGGCTCGATGTCGAAGACGCTGGCTCCGGGCCTGCGGCTTGGCTACATCGTGGCCTCGGCTGGACTAATCGCCGAACTCAGGGCGCTGCGCCGCTTCATGCTGCGCCATCCGCCGGCCAACAACCAGCGCGCGGTCGCGCTGTTCCTGTCGCTCGGCCACCACGAAGCGCTGGTGCGGCGGCTGTCGAGCGCCTTCGACGAGCGGCGCAAGCGCCTGGTCCATGCGATTTCCGCTTTCCTGCCCGAGTGGCGTTCGACCGACTCGGCCGGCGGCACGTCGCTGTGGCTGGAGGGACCGCGCGGCACCGATTCCCGCGGACTGGCCGAGGCCGCCGCCTCGCGCAGCGTCATCATCGAGCCGGGCGACCGCTTCTTCGACCGCACCGAAAAGCCTTCGCGTTTCATGCGCTTGGGCATCTCCTCGATCGCGCTGCAGCATATCGAGCCCGGTATCCGCGAACTTGCAACCGCCGCGGGCCGCAGGCCGGCCGCCGCCTGATCACCTGGGCCTGACCACCTCCCGGGAGCCGCGCAACAGCGGCTCCTGCTTCTTTAGCACTGGCATATGCAACCGGACCGGCTGGCTCATAGGCTGTGCCAATGCCGGCGGCATAGTCGAGGCCTAAAGGGGACGAAGCAGCCGATGGTGGACCAACCGCCGCCCTGCTTCCGAGAAAAGGTGGAGTGCTTCCATGTCAGTGGCTGTCGAAAAGCAGGAAGCGGCCGACCAGCGTTCGCGCCGCTCCGGCGGACGCGAAGCGCGTCGCGCCATTCGGGCGGCGCCGCTCGCCGACGACATCAGGCCGGTTCGCGCCGGCCTTGAGGGGGGGAGCTATGGCCCCCTGCGCGGCACTGATTGCGAGCGCATCCACGAAGCGGTGCTGACCCTGCTGGAGACGGTCGGCTTCGCCAACGCAATCCCGTCCTGCATCGAGGCGCTGACCAAGGCCGGCGCCAGCCATGGCGACGACGGCCGTATCCGTTTCCCGCGCGCACTGGTGCTCGACACGATCAAGCGGGCGGCGCGGCATTTCACGCTGCACGGCCAGGACCCGAAGCACGACATGGTGATCCAGGGCAAGCGCGTGCATTACGGCACGGCGGGTGCTGCCGTGCATCTTGTCGACGTCGAGAAGCGCGAGTATCGCGAATCCTTGCTGCAGGACATCTATGATGCCGCGCGCATCGTCGACGGGCTCGACAACATCCATTTCTTCCAGCGGCCCATGGTGCCGCGCGACATTCCCGATCCGCTCGAAATGGACTTCAACACGCTCTATGCCTGCGTGATGGGCACGTCCAAGCATGTCGGCACGTCCTTCACGGTGCGGGAGAACGTGCAACCGGCGCTCGAAATGCTCTACGCGATCGCCGGTGGCGAGGAGAATTTCCGGGCCCGGCCGTTCGTGTCGAACTCCAACTGTTTCGTCGTGCCGCCGATGAAATTCGCCGAGGACGCCTGCGGCGTGCTCGAGGCCTGCGTCGAAGGAGGCATCCCGATCCTGCTGCTTTCGGCCGGACAGGCCGGGGCCACCGCTCCGGCGGCGATCGCGGGTGCGGTGGTGCAAGCCGTGGCCGAAGTGCTGGCCGGCCTTGTCTATGTCAACACCATCAAGCCGGGCCATCCGGCGATCTTCGGTACCTGGCCGTTCGTGTCGGACCTGCGCACCGGCGCCATGTCCGGCGGCTCGGCCGAACAGGCGGTGCTGACCGCGGCCTGCGCGCAGATGGCGCAGTTCTACGACCTGCCAGGCGGTTCGGCCGCCGGCATGACGGATTCGAAACTGCCCGACATCCAGTCCGGCTATGAAAAAGGCATTACCAATGTGATGGCCGGCCTTTCCGGCCTCAACCTGGTCTACGAATCGGCCGGCATGCATGCGTCCCTGCTCGGCTTCTGCCTGGAAAGCCTGATCATCGACAACGACATGCTGGGCCATTGCCTGCGCTGCGTGCGCGGCATCGAGGTGACGGACGACGCGCTGTCGATCGACACCATTGCTGATGTCTGCCTGAAAGGCCCGGGCCACTATCTCGGCAACGAGCAGACGCTGAAGCTGATGCAGACCGAATATTTCTACCCCGCCGTCGGCGACCGGTTTTCGCCGAAGGAATGGAACGAGAAGGGCCGACCCGACATATTGCAGCGGGCGATCGTCGAGAAGAAGCGCATCCTCGCCGAACGCTTCCCGCGCCATGTGCCGAAGCCGCTCGACGACAGGCTGCGCGCCCGCTTCGGCGACATGATCAAGCTGCCGCGCAACGGCATGGGCGGCTGAGAACGCCCCCCTTTGAAAATAGGTTAATCCGCGCTCAGCCCGTAATGTTCGACGACCTCGGTATTGACCAGCTTGGCGTGTAGCGCCATCAGCACGATCTGGGCGTCGAAACTGTCTCCGGCATCGACCGCGGCCTCTATCCGACGCTCCACGTCCTGCCGCGGCTGCGCGCCATGAGAGCGCTCGAATGCCTCAGGCCCAGCAATACAATAGCTGAACAAACACGCCACTTGCGCATAAGCCTGCGGCGGCGGCTCGTCGGGCCAGTGATCCTTCATCAGGTTGACGATGGTGAGCTTTACGCCCTCCGGCACAAGGGCGGGATGCAAGTCGGCTCCGCGCAATGCGGCATCGAGCTGCCTGAGATCGCTTGAACGGCCGAACATGCCGAGGAAACCGAGGGAAGAGCGTCGTTTGGCCATCATGGTCCAATCTGTTGAGTGGCCTGGCAACGGAATGCAAAATGCCGTGCAGGTGGTTTCTGCCCATGTCAGCTGGCTATTCGTGACAGCGACGCATTATCTGCGCCCCGGTTCGAACAGTTCCACCAGATTGCCGGATGGGTCCCGCAGCAATATCTGGCTGCCGCCCATGCCCTTGACGACGTCGTTCCTGAAAGCCTGGCCGGCAGTTTTCAGCTTGCGAACCACGCCTTCGAGATCCTCGACCTCGATCTGAATGCGGTTCCAGCCACCGGGTTCGGGCACGCTGCCGTCGGGCATCGGCTGCGACGCCCCACCAGGGCCGCCAGCGGCATTGAGCAGAAGCCGCAGGTTGCCCTTGGAAAGCATGGCGAAGGACGGCGCCGGGTGCATGGCGACCGTGAAGCCGAGATGGTCGCGGTAGAAGGCGATCGCCCTGTCGACGTCATTGACGATATAGCGAACGTTGACCGTTTCCATGGTCTCCTCCGTGCCGAAGCTACCCACTCGCCGCAAGCAATAAGACACCCGCCAGGGCCGATCCGGCAAGCGTCGGCAGCATGCCGATTTTCAGCTTGAGGATGGCGATCATGGTAGCGCAGGACAGCAGCGCGGCACGCCAGTCGATCGAGGACAGCACCGGCACCTCCGTTCCGAGCCCCGTCGCACGCACGTCGCGGAAGATGACGTGCAAGGCGAACCACAGGGCCAGATTCATGATGACGCCGACGACCGCCGCGGTGATCGCGCCCAATGCCGCCGACAATGCCTTGTTGCCGCGCAGCGCCTCGATGTAGGGCGCGCCGAGGAATATCCAGAAGAAGCACGGCGTGAAGGTAACCCAAAGCGTAAGCAACGCTCCAAGCGATCCGGCAAACAACGGATATGGCGATCCGGAATGGCGCAAGCCTGCAAGGAAGCCGACGAACTGCAGGACCAGGATGAGCGGTCCAGGCGTGGTTTCGGCAAGGCCCAGGCCATCGACCATTTCGCCTGGCGCAAGCCAGCCAAGAGAGCTGACGGCCGCTTGCGCGACATAGGCCAGAACGGCATAGGCGCCGCCGAAGGTGACGACCGCCATGAGGCTGAAGAAGCCGCCGATCTGCGTCCAGACGCTGTTTGCCGATGTGAACGCCCAGATCAGCACAACCGGTCCAAGCCAGATCGGCAGCCAGATCGCGATGGTGCGCGGCGCGTGCCATCGCGTCGGCCTGGTGTGGGCCAGTTCGCCGCGCTCGAACATCAGATCGACCGCGCCCGTGGCGTCGGGAGCGTCGTCCTTGCCATGCGCGGCGCCAGAAAACAGGGCCGGCGCGATGCCGTTTCCGACCCACCCCACCAGTCCTGCAAACAGGACGAGGAGCGGAAAGGGGACGTTGAGCACGTAGATGCCGACAAAGGCGCAAAGCGCAATCGCCGTCATCACCCGATTCTTCAAGGCCCGCCGGCCAATGCGGATCACGGCCTCGACCACGATCGCCAGCACTGCCGCCTTCACCCCGAAAAACAGCGAGTCGACCAGCGGCGCATCACCATAGAGCGCATAGAGAATGCTCAAGGTCAGCATGACGAGCGCGCCGGGCACGACGAAGAGGACGCCGGCGACAAGACCGCCGACCGTCTTGTGCAGCAGCCAGCCGATGTAGATAGCGAGTTGCTGGGCCTCGGGGCCAGGCAGCAGCATGCAGTAGTTCAGCGCATGCAGGAAACGCTGCTCGCCGATCCAGCGCTTTTCCTCGACCAATTCCCTGTGCATGAGCGCGATCTGCCCGGCCGGTCCGCCGAAACTGAGCAACCCGATCTTCGCCCAGAGTTTCGTGGCCTCGCGGAAGCTCGGGACCGCAGGCGCCTCGATGAGGTCGGCACTTTCCTCGGAAAGGAGGGAGCTCATGACGCCTTCGCCCCGGCCGGCCAATTGTGCGTCTCGTCGGTGGCGTCGCGGCACCAGCGGAAGAACGCGTCGTAAAGCAGCATGCCGGCATCCAATTGTTGCAGGTCATCGCGAAACATGCGCGACAAGCCAAGCGAGGCGGCGAGAAATCCCGCCGCCTGCGGAACCAGGTCGAGGCTGGCCGTGTCGGCTGCGCGCACGATCACGGCGAGGCGGTCGAGCGCTTCGGATTCGAGCCCGAACTCCTCGAGCATCGTGTCGAAGGTGCAGCGCTCGCCGCGATGGCTCCAGAACGCATTGTCGATGTCGAAAGGCACGGCCTGAAAACGATCGGCGACATCGGGCACTTCCGCGGCGTCGACGAACAGGAAGACCGCTTGAGGATCGACGAAACGGCGGATCAGCCAGGGGCAGGCGATGCGATCGACTTTGGGCCGGGCCCGCGTCACCCAGACGGTGCGGCCCTTGTCGTCACGAGGCGGCATCCTGTCGGCACGGACCAGAAGGCCGTGGGCGTCCCGCCAGGCTTCGAAGCCGCCTTCGAGCGATTCGGCGGCAATCCCTTCATGACGCAACCATGCGGCGACGCCTTGCGAGAGCTTTTTTCCCTGCTGGCAGACGACCACCACGCGGCCACCGGCGAAGTCGGCTGCCCAAGTCTGGACGGTTTTGAAATCGCGCCGGTACGACGCCGGCAGCAAACGTGGATCGGCGTTGTAGTCGTCCTCGGTACGGATATCGAGGATTGCAGGCGCGCCCGGCAAACCGACCATACGGATCAGTTGCGGCACGGTGACAGCGGTTGTTGACGGCATGGCGTCCACCTCCTGAAAGAGAAGCCTGGACGCGAACGTTGGGCTGACGCCTCACGGGGTCGTCGCGATGAACCCCTTGCAGCGATGGTGGATTTGTTGGGCAGGCTTGTCAAGGACGCAATGTCCCCGGCCTGTGGCAGGCCGCGAAACGGAAAGACGACCGGCGGCCGATCAGGCCGCCGATCGGCGATCGCTATCCGTCAATTATCGCTTGAAACGATCGACGATTGTCCGGGGAATAATCAGTGATTGTCCCGGGGCACGCCCTTCGTATGAGCGACGTCCTGGTATTTCACCGCCGGTTTCAGCACCATGCCGCCCGAGAACTGGTCGACCATACCGCGCTGGATTTCCTGCCATGGTGTCTGGTGCTCGGGATAATGGTAGCCGCCATTGTTCTGCAGCTCGGCGCGGCGGCGGGTGATCTCGTCATCGGTGACGAGAATGTTGGCCGTGCCCTTTTTCAGGTCGATGCGAACGCGGTCGCCTGTCTTGAGCAACGCAAGCCCCCCGCCGATGGCGGCTTCCGGCGAGGCGTTGAGGATGGAGGGCGAGCCTGACGTGCCGGACTGGCGGCCGTCGCCGATGCAGGCCAGCGCGTGGATGCCCTTCTTGATGAGATAGGCCGGCGGCTGCATGTTGACGACCTCGGCGCCGCCGGGATAGCCGACCGGACCGGCGCCGCGCATGAACAGGATGGTGTGCTCGTCGATCCCTTGCGCCGGGTCGTCGATGCGGGCGTGGTAATCCTCCGGACCGTCGAAGACCATGGCATTACCCTCGAAGGCCTCGGGGTCCTTCGGGTTGGAGAGATAGCGCTCGCGGAATTCGGGCGAGATGCCGCTGGTCTTCATGATTGCCGAATCGAACAGATTGCCCTTGAGATTGATGAAGCCGGCATTGGCCTTCAGCGGCTCGGCGACAGTGCGGATGACCTCGCGGTTCTCGTTGACGGCATCGCGGCAATTGTCGCCCATTGTCTTGCCGTTGGCGGTCAGAGCATCCGGATGCGGCAGCAGCCCGGCTTTCATGAGCTCCGCCACCACGGCCGGCACGCCGCCCGCGTGATGGTAGTCCTCGCCCAGATATTCGCCCGTCGGCTGGAGATTGACGATGAGCGGCACGTCGAGGCCGATCTTCTGCCAGTCGTCATTGTCGAGCGGCACGCCGAGATGGCGGGCGATGGCGTTGAGATGGATCGGCGCGTTGGTGGAGCCGCCGATCGCCGAATTGACGACGATGGCGTTCTCGAACGCCTTGCGCGTCATGATGTCGGAGGGCTTCAAATCCTCGTGCACCATATCGACGATGCGTTTTCCCGTCTCGTAGGCGATCTGGCCGCGCTCGCGATAAGGAGCCGGAATCGCGGCCGAACCCGGCAGCTGCATGCCGAGCGCCTCGGCCAGCGAGTTCATGGTGGTGGCGGTGCCCATGGTGTTGCAGTAGCCGGTGGACGGCGCCGAGGAGGCGACGATGTCCATGAACTCGTCGTAGCCGATCTCGCCGGCCGACAGGCGCTGGCGCGATTCCCAGACGATGGTGCCCGAACCGGTGCGCTTGCCCTTGTGCCAGCCGTTAAGCATCGGACCGACCGACAGCGCTATGGCCGGAATGTTGACGGTCGCCGCCGCCATCAACAGCGCCGGCGTCGTCTTGTCGCAGCCGATGGTGAGCACGACGCCGTCAAGCGGATAGCCATAGAGCACTTCTACCAGGCTGAGATAGGCAAGGTTGCGGTCGAGAGCTGCGGTCGGGCGCTTGCCGGTCTCCTGGATCGGGTGGCACGGGAATTCGAAAGGAATGCCGCCCATCGAGACGATGCCTTCGCGCACGCGTTTGGCGAGCTCGATGTGGTGGCGATTGCAAGGCGACAGGTCGGAACCGGTCTGGGCAATGCCGATCAGCGGCTTGCCCGACATCAGTTCGGCGCGCGTCAGCCCGTAATTCAGGTAGCGCTCCAGATAAAGTGCCGTCATGCCCGGATTGTCGGGGTTGTCGAACCACTCCTGCGAGCGAAACTTTTTCTTTCCTGTGGGGGCGCCAGCCATCATGGTCTCCGTATTTGTATGACAAATCGATATGACAACGCGCGGATGCAGGCAAGGGGCACGCGTGATCTGAATCCGGACTTTGGTGCGATAGACATCAATCGGGCCGCACGCTACCAACAATCCGACATTGGTCGTCCGGGAGGTTCTGATGGCTTTGGTGATCGAGGGCGAGGAGCGCATCGCCGCACCCCTCCAGAAAGTTTGGGAAGCGCTGAACGATCCGGCGGTGCTGAGAGAAAGCATCCCCGGCTGCCAAAGCCTGGAAATGAAGTCGCCGACCGAGATGGCGGCGACGGTGGTGCTGAAGATCGGCCCGATCAAGGCGACCTTCAACGGCGAGGTGACGTTGAGAAATCTCAATCCCCCGCATGCCTACACGATCCAGGGCGAAGGCAAGGGCGGCATCGCCGGCTTCGCCAAGGGCGGCGCCGACGTGACGCTGACCGAGGATGGACCTGGCACCACCGTTCTGAAATATGCGGCCAAGGCCGAGGTCGGCGGCAAGATCGCCCAACTCGGCAGCCGGCTGATCGAGTCGACCTCGAAGAAATTGGCGGGACAATTCTTTTCGAGCTTCGGCGAGAAGGTGGGTGCTGCTTAGGCTGGTCTATCCAGCGTTAGCGCCGCCTGGACGAAAATTACTCGAAGACGATGCTCGGCACGGCGTCCGCGGCCGCGCCGCGCTCTTCGTTGACCCGGTCCCAGACCTTCGAAGCGATATCGCGATAGATCTTCGCTTCGGCACTGTCGGGCTTCGATGCCACCACCGGCGCACCTTCATCCGAGCTTTCGCGGATGCCCATCTCCAGCGGCACCTCGCCAAGGAAGGTGACGCCGAGGCGCTCGGCCTCGCGGCGTGCGCCGCCATGGCCGAAGATGTCGTAGCGCTTGCCGGTGTCGGGGGCGAGGAAATAGCTCATGTTCTCGACGATGCCGAGCAGCGGCACGTCGACCTTCCTGAACATGTTGAGGCCCTTGCGAGCATCGATAAGGGCCAGATCCTGCGGCGTCGAGACGATGACCGCGCCGGCCAGCGGCACCTGCTGGGCCATGGTGAGCTGGGCATCACCGGTGCCGGGGGGCATATCGACGACGAGCACGTCGAGCGGCCCCCATTCGACTTCGCGCAGCATCTGCGTCAGCGCCGACATCACCATCGGCCCGCGCCAGATCATCGGCGTTTCCTCGTCGACGAGGAAGCCCATCGACATCACCTTGAGACCGTAATTCTGCATCGGTTTCAGGATCTTGCCGTCGACGGTCTGCGGCCGGCCGCGGATGTTGAGCAGCCTTGGCATGGACGGGCCATAGATGTCGGCATCGAGCACGCCCACCTTCAGCCCGTTGGCGGCGAGGCCGAGGGCCAGATTGACGGCCGTGGTCGACTTGCCGACACCGCCCTTGCCGGACGCAACCGCGATGATCGCCTCGATGCCGGGCACGCCGCGCTTGCCCTGGCTGTGCGAGGCAGGCGCATGGGGCGCCGGGCGCGGCGCGGCAACGGGCGGGGCGGGACGTGGCGCCGGGCGCGCCGCGACAGGCGCCTCCATGCCGCCGCCCTTCTTCTCCGCCGTCAAGGCGACGACGGCGCCAGCGACACCTGGAATAGCTTTCACGACACGCTCGGCCGCGGCGCGCAATGGCTCCATCTCCTGCGCCCTGGCGGCCGGAACGGTGATCGAGAAGAACACTTTCGAATCGGCGATGAAAATCTCGGAAACCATGCCGAGGTCGACGATGTTGCCGGTGAAATCGGGGCCATTGACCGTTTTCAGGCGCTCGATGACGGTTTCCTTGGTGACGGACATGGCTGTTGCTTCCCTGGCGTTCGGCTGCTGCTCACATAGTGCAGATCGCCGGCGGCTCCAAGCGCCAGGCCGCGACATCAGCCTGCCAGGCGAACCGCCAGATAGGTCAGTGCAGAAATCGCCGCCGTCGCCGGCAAGGTGACGACCCATGCGATGACGATGTTGCCGGCTATGCCCCAGCGCACCGCCGAGACACGGCGGGCGGCGCCGACGCCGATGATGGCGCCGGTGATGGTGTGCGTGGTCGAAACCGGAACACCGAGCCATGTCGCGGCGAAGAGGGTGATGGCGCCGCCGGTCTCGGCGCAGAATCCCTGCATCGGGTTGAGCCTGGTGATCTTCGAGCCCATCGTGTGGACGATGCGCCAACCGCCGAACAGCGTGCCCAGCGCCAATGCCGACTGGCAAGTCAGGACCACCCAGAGCGGCACGTAGAAATCCGTTCCGAGCATGCCTTGGGAATAGAGCAGCACGGCGATGATGCCCATGGTCTTTTGCGCATCGTTGCCGCCATGACCGAGCGAATAGAGGGAGGCGGAAAAGAACTGCATGACACGGAAGGTACTGTCGACGGCAAACGGCGTCTGGCGCACGAACAGCCAGGAAACCACCAGGATCAGGAGAAGCGCCAGGACAAAGCCCGTCGCCGGCGACAGGACGATGGCGGCGACCGTCTTGCCGAGCCCCGCCCAGACGATGGCACCCGTGCCGGCCTTTGCGACGCCTGCCCCCACCAATCCGCCGATCAACGCATGCGAACTGCTCGACGGGATGCCGGCGATCCAGGTGACGATATTCCAGACGATGGCGCCGACCAGGGCGGCGAAGATCACCGCCGGGGTGACGATGCTTGCATCGATGATACCTTTGCCCACGGTTTCGGCGACATGAAGGCCAAAGAACATGAAGGCGATGAAATTGAAGAAGGCCGCCCAGAACACCGCGTAATGCGGTCTCAGCACCCGGGTCGAGACAATGGTGGCGATCGAGTTGGCGGCGTCGTGCAGGCCGTTGAGGAAATCGAAGAACAGCGCGACGGCGACGAGGCCGACCAGCAAGGGAAAGGCGATCGCGACTTCCATCGCTAGACGTTCTCGATGACGATGCCGCTGATCTCGTTGGCGACGTCCTCGAAGCGGTCGACCACCTTCTCCAGTTGGCCATAGATCTCCGAGCCGATCAGATAGGCCATCGCATCGCTGCGGCCGTGCCGCCTGAAGAGATCCTTCAGGCCCTGCTCATGCAGATCGTCGGCTCGGCCTTCGGCACGCATGACTTCCTCGGCGAGTTCGTTCAAGCGCGCACTGTTGGCGCCGACCTTGGCCAGCAGCGGGATCGCCTCCGCGACGAGCCTGGCGGCATCGACAATGACGGCGCCCATTTCCTGCATCAGCGGATCGAATTCCCTCTTCTCGAACAGCCGCACCGTCTTGACGGTCTTGTGCATCATGTCGATGGCGTCATCCATCGACTGGATCAGGTCCTTGATATCGCCGCGGTCGAAAGGCGTGATGAATGAGCGCCGCACGGCAAGCAGGACTTCGGCGGTGATATGGTCGGCCTCGTCCTCGAGATCGACGATCTTTTGGCACCAATGCTCGATGTCCTTGCCCAGGAGGAGCTGCTGCAGGGCCTCCGCGCCACCGACCACCGTGCGGGAATGCCGCTCGAACAGGTCGAAGAAGCGATCTTCGCGCGGCAACAGCTTGCGGAACCAGCCCAGCATGTTCGTCCCTCCCGGCGCACCAGTTCCATCCACATAGCGCCGCATGCGCCCATGGGGAACAGTAAGCCGGCTGAAAGATGTGGATGCAGCCAATTGCAGGCACCGCTCGCAATTGGCTGGCCGCCGGCAAAGCGGGGCTCGTCAGGCGACCGGAGCGACCTATTTCCAAGGAGACGCCGGGGACGACAAGCAGCGAAGGAGAAACGATCATGCTTGCAAACAGCAACGCGACGGCCAACCTCGCGGTGAAAGAGCTGGCGAAGGCAAAGGCTTTCTACGAGGGGACGCTCGGCCTGAAACAGGTGCATGACGAGGGTGGCGAACTGATCGTGTACAAAAGCGGCGACACCACGATCAATGTCTATCGCTCTCAGTTCGCCGGAACCAACAAGGCGACGGCGGTGACGTGGACGGTCGGCGATGAGATCGACACCGTCGTCAGCGGGCTGAAATCGAAAGGCGTTGCGTTCGAGCACTACGAGATGCCCGGCCTGACACTGGAAGGCGACATCCATGTCGGTCACGGCATGAAGGTCGCCTGGTTCAAGGATCCGGACGGCAACATCCTCAATCTCGTCGACCGATAGGTTTCTGCGATCAAGCATCGGCTTGGGGCGATCGACATCGCAGTGGCCGGCAGCCCTCTGGCGCGGTGCGGCGGCGGCGGTTAGCTTCAGATATGATCGACAAGCTGGAATTTTTCATCGCGCTGGCCAAGGAAGAGCATTTCGGGCGGGCTGCCGAAGTGTGCGGCGTCACCCAGCCCACCTTGTCGGCCGGCATCAAGCAACTTGAGGGTCAGCTGGGCGTGATGCTGGTCCTGCGCGGCTCGCGCTTCCAGGGCCTGACCCCGGAGGGCAAGCAGGTGCTGGTGTGGGCGCGCCGCATCGTCGGCGATACCAGAACCATGCGCGAGGAGATGCGGGCGGCGCGGCACGGCTTGTCGGGACGTATCCGCATCGCCGCCATTCCCACCGCGCTCGCCATGGTGGCGCGGCTGACGACGCCATTCCGCGAAAAACACCCCGGCGTCACCTTCTCGGTACTGTCCCGGACCTCGATCGAAGTGCTGTCGCTGCTCGGCAATTTCGATATAGACGCCGGCATCACCTATCTCGACAACGAACCGCTCGGACGAGTGACCAGCGTACCACTCTACGATGAGCGCTATCAGCTGATCACCGCCATCGGAAACCCCTATTCCGACCGCGACAAGGTGACATGGGCCGAGATCAGCCACCTGCCGCTCTGCCTGCTGACCCCGGACATGCAGAACCGCCGCATCATCGACCAGCACCTGGCCGAGGCCGGTGTCGAGGTCCGGCCGACGCTGGAATCCAATTCGATGATCGTGCTGTTCTCGCATATCCGCACGGGCAAATGGTCCTCGATCATGCCGCTCAACCTCACGGAAACGTTCGGCTTTTCCGAACCTATCAGGGCTATCCCGATCGTCGAGCCGGACGCCAGCCACACGGTCGGGCTGGTGGCCGCGTTGCGCGAACCGCACACGCCGCTGGTTTCGGCGCTGCTGGACGAGGCGATGGCGCTTGCAGACGATTTCCGCGCCCCCCGCTAGGTTAGGAAATGCAGGTGCTGGAATTCGATAGAAAATTTCTATCAAGCGACGGATCCGCTTTATTGATTTCAGGGGTTTCTCCTGATTTTGTAAAGACTTAGCGATAAAGCCACCGACCAGGGAGGGCGCTGCGTGACGATGCAGCCTGCAAGTACCGAGATCGCATCGCGCACGGCCGCGATCATCCAGGATCTGAAAGACCTCGAAGGTCCGCTGCTGCCGATCCTCCATAACATTCAGGAAGAGTTCGGCCATGTGCCGCAGGCAGCACTCCCGGTCATTGCCGACGGACTGAACCTTTCCAGAGCAGAGGTGCACGGCGTCGTCACCTTCTATCACGATTTCCGCGCCCGCCCGGCAGGCCGGCATGTGCTCAAGCTCTGCCAGGCCGAAGCTTGCCAGTCGATGGGTTCCGATGCGGTGGCCGCCAGGATCAAGCAATTGCTCGGCATTGATTTCCACGAGACGGCGAAAGACGGTTCGGTGACCCTGGAGCCGGTTTATTGCTTGGGACTGTGCGCCTGCTCGCCCTCGGCGATGCTCGATGGCGAGGTGATCGGGCGGCTCGACAACGAGAAGATCGAAGAGATCGTCGCGGAGGTGCGCTCATGATCCCGCGCATCTACATTCCCGGCGATTCCGGCGCGCTGGCGCTCGGTGCCGAAAGGGTCGCCAAGGCAGTTCGCGCTGAACTCGCCGAGCGCGGCGTTGAGGCCAAGATCGTCCGCAACGGGTCGCGCGGCGCCTATTTCCTAGAGCCTATGGTCGAGGTCGCCACAGCAAACGGCCGCGTCGCCTACGGGCCGGTGAAGCCTTCCGGCGTCAAGAGCCTGTTCGACAATGGCTTTCTCACCGGCGGCCATCACAAGCGCTGGCTGGGCGCGCCGGACAAGATCCCGTTCCTGGCCAAGCAGACCCGTCTGACCTTCGCGCGCTGCGGCATCAACGACCCGCTGTCACTCGACGCCTATAAGTCGCTTGGCGGGCTGAAGGGCCTGCAGAACGCGGTGGCCATGGCCCCGGCAGAGATCGTCAGCCAGGTTACGGAGTCCGGCCTGCGCGGCCGCGGCGGCGCCGGCTTCCCGACCGGCATCAAATGGAAGACGGTGCTCGATACGACATCCGAGCGCAAATACATCGTCTGCAACGCCGACGAGGGCGACAGCGCCACCTTCGCCGACCGCATGATCATGGAGGGCGATCCCTTCGTGCTGATCGAAGGCATGGCGATCGCCGGCATCGCCACCGGCGCGACCAAGGGCTTCGTCTACATCCGCTCGGAATATCCGCATGCGGTGGCGGTGATGAACAAGGCCGTCGAGGTCGCCCGCAAGGCCGGGGTGCTCGGCGTCAACGTGCTCGGTTCGCCCAACGCCTTCGACATGGAGATCCGCGTCGGCGCGGGCGCCTATGTCTGCGGCGAGGAGACCTCGCTTCTGAACAGTCTGGAAGGCAAACGCGGCGTGGTGCGCGCCAAGCCGCCGCTGCCGGCAATCCAGGGCCTTTTTGGCAAGCCGACGGTGATCAACAACGTCATCTCGCTGGCTTCGGTGCCTGTCATCATGGACAAGGGCGCCGCCTACTACAAGAATTTCGGCATGGGCCGCTCGCGCGGCACGATCCCGATCCAGATCGCCGGCAACGTCAAGCGTGGCGGCCTGTTCGAGGCGGCTTTCGGCATGACACTGGGCGAAATCGTCGACGATATCGGCGGCGGCACGGCCACCGGCCGGCCGGTGAAAGCGGTGCAGGTCGGCGGTCCACTCGGCGCGTATTTTCCGCGCGCTTTGTTCGACACGCCGTTCGATTACGAGGAATTCGCCAAGCGCGATGGACTGATCGGCCATGCCGGCATCACCGTGTTCGACGACACCGCCGACATGCTGAAACAGGCGCGCTTCGCCATGGAGTTCTGCGCCATCGAAAGCTGCGGCAAATGCACGCCCTGCCGCATCGGCTCGACGCGCGGGGTGGAGACCATCGACAGGCTCGCCGCCGGCATCGAGCCGGAGAAGAACCTCGCCCTGGTCACCGATCTCTGCAACACGATGAAGTTCGGATCGCTCTGCGCGCTGGGCGGCTTCACGCCCTACCCGGTGATGAGCTCGATCACGCATTTCCCCGAGGATTTCAAGCCCGCGCCGGCGCGCGTGGCTGCTGAATAGGACCTGGCAGATGAACATCAAGGCCGACTTCCCGACGCTCATCGAAGAGATCGACTACGGAACTCCGCAATCGAAAGCTGAGAAGCGGATCACGCTGACCGTCGACGGCCGCAGCATCAGCGTGCCGGAAGGCACGTCGATCATGCGCGCCGCGATGGAAAGCGGGGTCGAGATCCCGAAGCTGTGCGCCACGGACATGCTGGACTCCTTCGGCTCCTGCCGCGTCTGCCTGGTCGAGATCGATGGCCGCGGCGGCACGCCGGCGTCCTGCACGACGCCCGTCGGCGAAGGCATGGTGGTGCGCACGCAGTCGGAGCGGCTCGATGCCATTCGCCGCGGCGTCATGGAGCTCTATGTCTCCGACCATCCGGTGGGCTGGAACGAGAAGGCCGGCACCGGCGCCAGCGAGTTCGACGCGGTGGCGAAGTCGGTCGGCCTTTCCGAGAATCGCTACGGCGTCGAAGGCCGCAATCACGTCAAGGAGGATGGCGTCGCGCCCGGCCACGGCTCGCTGGCCGTCGACTACATCGCGCGTGACGAATCCAACCCGTATTTCACCTATGATCCGGCGCAATGCATCGTCTGTTCGCGTTGCGTGCGGGCCTGCGAAGAGGTGCAGGGCACCTTCGCGCTGACGATCGAGGGCCGCGGCTTCGAATCGCGCATGGTCGCCGGCATGCACGAGGATTTCATCGCTTCCGAATGCGTGTCCTGCGGCGCCTGCGTGCAGGCCTGCCCGACCGATGCACTGCGCGAGAAGACAGTGCTCGCCAAGGGCCTGCCGGAACGCTCGGCCGTCACTACCTGCGCCTATTGCGGCGTCGGCTGCTCGTTCAAGGCCGAAGTGAAGGACGACGAGGTCATCCGCATGATGCCCTACAAGGACGGCAAGGCCAATCACGGCCATTCCTGCGTGAAGGGCCGCTTCGCCTATGGCTATGCCACCCACAAGGACCGCATCCTGTCGCCGATGATCCGCGAGAAGGTGAGCGATCCCTGGCGCGAGGTGAGTTGGGAGGAGGCGATCGCCCACACGGCCAAGGAGTTCCGCCGCATCCAGTACCAGTATGGACGCACGGCGATCGGCGGTATCACCTCGTCGCGCTGCACCAATGAGGAGACCTATCTGGTCCAGAAGCTGGTGCGCCAAGGCTTCCGCAACAACAATGTCGATACCTGCGCGCGCGTCTGCCATTCGCCGACCGGCTACGGGCTCGGCCAGACCTACGGCACCTCGGCCGGCACGCAGGATTTCGATTCCGTCGAATTCACCGACGTCGCCGTCATCATCGGCGCCAATCCGGCTTCCGCACACCCGGTTTTCGCCTCGCGGCTGAAGAAGCGGCTGCGCCAGGGCGCCAAGCTGATCGTGCTCGACCCGCGCCGCACCGAGATGGTCAAGTCGGCGCATATCGAAGCCGACTACCACCTGCCGCTGAAGCCCGGCACCAATGTCGCCGTGCTGACGGCGCTGGCACATGTCATCGTCACCGAAGGCCTGTTCGACGAGGCCTTCATCCGCGAGCGCTGCGACTGGACGGAATTCCAGGACTGGGCGTCCTTCGTCGCCCTGCCGGAGAACAGCCCCGAAACCGTCGGCAAGCTGTCCGGCGTCGATCCCGAACTGATCCGCGGTGCTGCGCGTCTCTACGCCAAGGGCGGCAACGGGGCGATCTACTACGGCCTCGGCGTCACCGAGCACAGCCAGGGCTCGACCACGGTGATGGCGATTGCCAATCTCGCCATGGCCACCGGCAATATCGGTCGCCCGGGCGTCGGCGTGAACCCGCTGCGCGGCCAGAACAACGTGCAGGGCTCGTGCGACATGGGCTCCTTCCCGCACGAACTGCCAGGCTATCGCCATGTCTCGGGCGACGCGGTGCGCGACATCTATGAAAGCCTGTGGGGCGTGAAGCTGGACGACGAACCCGGCCTGCGTATCCCCAACATGCTGGATGCCGCCGTCGACGGCTCCTTCAAGGGCATCTACATCCAGGGCGAGGACATCCTGCAGTCAGATCCCGACACCAAGCATGTCGCCGCCGGACTGGCCGCGATGGAATGCGTGGTCGTGCACGACCTTTTCCTCAACGAGACGGCGAACTACGCGCATGTGTTCCTGCCGGGCTCGACCTTCCTTGAGAAGGACGGCACCTTCACCAATGCCGAGCGCCGCATCAACATGGTGCGCAAGGTGCTGGAACCGAAGGCGCGTTACGCCGATTGGGAAGCGACGCAGGAGCTTGCCCGTTCCGTCGGGCTGGACTGGAACTATGCGCATCCGTCCGAGATCATGGACGAAATCGCCAAGACGACGCCGAGCTTCTCCGGCGTCTCCTTCGAGTTGCTCGACCGCCTCGGATCGGTGCAGTGGCCCTGCAATGAGAAGGCCCCTCTCGGCACCCCGGTCATGCATGTCGACGGCTTTGTGCGCGGCAAGGGCAAGTTCATCCGCACCGAATATGTGGCGACGGACGAGCGAACCGGGCCGCGCTTCCCGCTGCTTTTGACCACCGGCCGGATCCTGTCGCAGTACAATGTCGGCGCGCAAACGCGGCGCACCGACAATATCATGTGGCACTCCGAGGACCGGCTGGAGATCCATCCGCACGACGCCGAGAACCGTGGCCTGCGCGACGGCGACTGGGTGCGGCTGACCAGCCGCTCCGGCGAGACGACGCTGCGCGCGCAGATCACCGACAGGGTGTCACCGGGCGTGGTCTATACGACCTTCCACCATCCCGACACGCAGGCCAACGTCATCACCACGGATTTTTCGGACTGGGCGACCAACTGTCCGGAATATAAGGTGACGGCGGTGCAGGTCGGTGCCTCCAACGGACCATCGGAATGGCAACGCAACTATGACGAGCAGGCGCGCAACAGCCGCCGCATCGCCCCGCTGGAAGCGGCGGAGTAGTATAGAGACAAAATCTTGACGGCAGGTCGACCCCCACTCCGTCGAGCTTCGCTCGACACCTCTCCCCCGATCGACGGGGGAGAGGAAAGGCGCGAGCGTGCGTCAGCTGGCTTCCTTCCTCTCCCTCCGAAGGGGGGAGAGGTGGCGCTGCGTAGCAGCGACGGAGTGGGGGAAGCCCTCCGAGAGCAAATGCCGTTTAAGGCTGGCAAATCCCTTTGCTTTCTCGACGAAATATCCAGCAGGACAGGCGGTGCTGCGTGAAGCGTGCCGCCATTTCCCAGACCTCCCGCCTAGCCCATCGCGCCAGCGGCACGGCAGCGGCCCGCCGCATGGTGCCGGAAGAAACGCCGGTGGCGTTCTCCTTTGCCGGCACGACGCACGCGGTGATGATGGCGAGCCCGGCCGATTTGAAGGATTTCGCACTCGGTTTCTCGCTGACCGAAGGCATCATCGCTTCACCCGACGAAATCGAGGCGATCGAGGTCGAGGATCTCGGCGCCGGCATCGACATCCAGATTCGACTGAAGGACCAGGCCAACACGCGCTTCGAGGCGCGGCGGCGCAGGCTCGCCGGACCGGTTGGCTGCGGGCTCTGCGGCATCGAATCCATCGAGGAAGCGATGCGCGCGGTCGATTCGGTTGGTGCGTCTAAACTTACGCTTGATGCCGGCGACATCGTCCGTTCCGTCAAGCTTCTCGCCAAGATGCAGCCGCTGCACAGCGAGACGGGCGCGGTGCACGCCGCCGGCTTCTATATCCCCGGCAAGGGCGCCGTCATGGCGCGCGAGGATGTTGGCCGTCACAACGCACTGGACAAGCTGGCCGGTGCATTGGCCAAGGCCGGCATCGACGGCGCGACCGGCGCGGTAGTGGTGACGTCGCGCGTCTCCGTCGAGATGGTGCAGAAGACGGCGACGATCGGCTCGCCCTTCATCATTGCCGTCTCTGCGCCGACCGCGCTCGCCGTCCGCACCGCCGAACAGGCCGGCATGACGCTGGTGGCCTTGGTTCGCGGCGACGATTTCGATATTTTCACCCATCCGGACCGGGTGGTTCGCGGAGTTGCCAAACATGTCGCATGACGAAGACCACATCATGAGCACCAGCGAGAAGCTGGTGCGGATGGCCAACCAGATCGCGGCCTTTTTCCACTCCAGGCCGCGCGAAGAAGGCGTGGCCGGGGTGGCCGAGCATATCAACAAATTCTGGGAGCCGAGGATGCGGCGTCAGTTCTTCGAGATGCTGGACAGCGGCGGCGACGGCTTCGATGAACTCGTCGTGGCTGCCTCGACCAGGATCAAGCGGCCGGTCTCGCCCGCCGAGGCCGATCTGAAGCTCGGGCTCAAGCTTCCCCCAGGCGACGTAGCCGTCTCGCAAAAATAGCCATTGGTTCGCGTCCGCTTATATTTCCTTCCGCTAAAGTTTAAGCTGCCGCACGCGACGCAGCTCTGCTATGGTCGGCGATCCGAAATCGCCAGGCCGGGCGGAACAACTCGTGAGGCCGATCGAGACCCGATACGCCCGTAGCGGCGACGTGCGGATCGCCTATCAGGTGGTCGGCCAAGGCGCGTTCGATCTCGTCTTCGTGCCGGGCTTCATCTCCAACCTCGACCTGCATTGGGAGGATGAAGGCTATAGCAGGCTGCTGAAACGGCTTTCCGCCTTCTCAAGGCTGATCCTATTCGACAAGCGCGGCACCGGCCTGTCCGACCGCGTCGATGCCAACCATCTCCCCAGCCTCGAAACGCGCATGGACGACGTGCGTGCGGTGATGGACGCGGCCGGCAGCGGCCGCGCGGCCCTGCTCGGCGCCTCGGAAGGCGCTCCGATGGCCATGCTGTTCGCCGCCACCTATCCGGAGCGGACACGCGCCCTGGCGCTCTATGGCGGCTATGCCCATTTCCACCGATGGGTGATGCCGCCGGAACGGCTGGAGGCATTCATCGCGACGACGGAAACCGCCTGGGGCACAGGCGCCACCTTGCCGCATTTTGCGCCCGGCCGCGTCGAAGACAGTCACTTTGCCGCCTGGTGGTCGCGATTCGAGCGGCTGTCGGCAAGTCCAACGGCGGCGGCGGCGCTGGCGCGAATGAATGCCGGCATAGACGTGCGCGGCATACTCTCGGCGATCAGCGCGCCGACGCTGCTGATCCACCGCCGCAACGACGCGCGCGTCGATCCCGATGCCAGCCGCTTTCTCGCCCGGAAAATCCCGAACGCCCGGCTTGTCGAAATCCCCGGGCGCGACCACCCGGTGTGGACCGGTGATGTCGACCGGGTCGCCGACCTGATCGAGGAATTCCTGACCGGCGAGCCGGCCGTGGCCGACAGCGAGCGCGTGCTCGCCGCATTGCTGGTGACGCGTATCTACGATACGGCGCGCCTCGGCGACCGCATGTGGAGCGAGCGCAGCCAGCGATTCCAGGAGACCTGGCGATTGCTGGTGGGGCGCCATGGCGGACGTGTCGCAGGCACGCATGGCGAGCTGATGATCTCGCGCTTCGACGGTCCGGCGCGCGCCATACGCTGCGCGGCGGCATTGCGCGAAGCGGCGCAGGAGATCGGTGTGGCCAGTGCACAGGGCGTGCATGTCGGCGAGATCGAGATGCGCGGACCGCCGGTCGGCTTGACTGCACGCGTGACCATACAACTTGCGGCCCATGCCAGCCGCGGCGAGATCCTGGCGTCGCGGCTGGTTTCCGACCTGGCGACCGGCTCCGGCCTACACTTCATCGATGGCGGACGCATTGCGCTCGACGAGTTGGACGAGCCGTTGGCGTTTGTTCTTGCGACGTCCGAGCAGCATCTGGAACCCGCCTGCCGATCCAAGCCCAGGCCTGCCGAACCGGCCGCGCTGACGGCGCGCGAAAGCGAGGTGGTGAGCCTGATCGCCGACGGCAAAAGCAATGCCGCGATCGCCGCCGAGCTCAACCTCAGCGAGCATACGGTCAAGCGTCACGTCGCCAACATATTGCTCAAGCTCGACCTGCCGTCGCGGGCGGCGGCGGCCGCGTTTTCGGCACGGAACCCTGGCCCGCACGGGCCATAAAGGCCATGGCGCTTTCGGGCGAAGCGGCCGATGGCGTCGGGGATTATCAATTCTTCCCATGCAGGCCAGGCGATATCGCCGTGACGGTACTGCGAAGGGAGGATGAAATGGTGAAATCAAGTCGCAAGACCAGATTGCTCGTCATCGCGGCCGGCGTCGGCGCCTTGCTGGCCCTGGCTCCGGCGCGGGCCGAGGATGCCTCGGCGACGGCAGCATACAAGGACATAGAGGCCACGCTCGGCTCCATACCGGACATGTTCAGGACTTTGCCTGACGTGGCGGTCGCCGGTGCCTGGGCCGAGATAAAGTCGATGCAGCTCAACCCCAAGACCGCACTCGACGGCAAGACCAAGGAACTCATGGGGCTTGCCGTCGCCTCGCAGATTCCTTGCCAGTACTGCGTCTACTTCCACACCGAGGCCGCCAAGCTCAACGGCGCGACCGACGAGGAGATCAAGGAAGCGGTGGCGATGGCGGCGATCGTTCGCCACTGGTCGACGATGCTCAACGGCAGCCAGGTCGACCTCACAGCCTTCAAGAAGCAGACCGACGACGTGTTCGCGGCCGTGAAGGCCAAGTCGCAGTGACACTATCGCTGCACGGCGATGACCGCCGGGCAGCACTTTGCTCATCAACCGCCCGATCGGGAAGACGGGCCCATGGAGGACGAAATGCTGACCAAGACACAGACCGTTGACGGCGCGGCAATCAAGAAAGCCATCGAAGGGCGCGACGGACAGATGCTGTCGAGCTTTTACGCCGACGATGCGGTGTTGCGGGTCGTCGACCGCAATAATCCGCCGAGCAAGCCGCGCGAGATCCGCGGCCGAGCGGCGATCAGCACATTCTGGGACGACATCTGCAGCCGGGCAATGACCCACAAGGTCGATACCACCATTGCCGATGGCGACAATCTCGCCTTCACGCAAGCCTGCGCCTACCCGGACGGGACCAAGGTGTTCTGTGCGGCGATGCTGGAACTCAAGGGCGGGCGGATTGCACGGCAGACGGTCGTGCAGGCCTGGGACGAGTAAGCGGCATCAGCCGCATCTTCGGAGGAGGAAAACATGTTCAGCGCCAGATGGCAGATCGACGCCAGGTTCGGACACAAGCAGACCGTGCTCGACCTCTTGCGGAAATGGGAATCCGAGATCGGTTCGCAGGTCGGCGTCGCCGACCTGAAGTTCCAGATCATGACGGGTTCGATCGGCGCGCGGGAGGCGACGGTCGAATCTCACCACCAGGTCGAAAGCCTGGCCCAGTTGGAAGAGTTCTTCGCCAGGATCGGCAAGATCGACGCGCATGCCAAATGGGGCAAGGAGATCGAGCCTTACGTCGTGTCGGGCACCAGCCTCTGGCAGATTTTCCGCATCGTCGAATAATGCATGTCGCCCAAAGGTGCCCATAGAACAACGATCTGAAGCGCGCCGCATCGGTCCCTTTCGACGCGACGCGCTTTCGCTACCATGACGGCTTCCGCCTGCCCGCTATGGCTCTCCCGGGCCATTTCCCCACTGGCCCTTTCGGGCGAAGCAGCGAGGAGCCGGATCGGTGCAATGTGCTCTCCTGCACCATCCTGCGCACCCGACGGATGGACGGCACAAGCAAAGCAACAAGATAAATCGTCGCGTCGAAACCATATGGCGCGGGCGCGATCAGGGAGGAAACCGATGACCGACGAAACCTATGCAAAACTGCGTGAAGGCTTGCGCGGAGAGCTGATCCTGCGCGGCGAAGCCGGCTATGAGGAGGCCCGCAAGGTTTACAACGGCATGATCGACAAGAGTCCGGCGCTGATTGCACGCTGCGTCGATGTCGCCGACGTGATCACCGCTGTAAGGTTCGCGCGCATAAACGACCTCCTCATCGCCGTGCGCAGCGGCGGCCACAACGGCGCGGGATTGGGGATTTGCGACAACGGTCTCGTCATCGACCTGTCGATGATGAAAGGCGTCCATGTCGACCCGAAAACCCGCACCGTGAGGGTCGCGCCCGGCTGCACTTCGGGCGACGTGGACCACGCCACCCATCCTTTCGCGCTCGCCGTTCCGTTCGGCATCGTTTCGACCACGGGCGTCGCCGGCCTTACCCTCGGTGGAGGAACCGGCTATCTCACGCGCAAATACGGCCTCACCATCGATAATCTGATCGAGGCCGATCTGGTGCTGGCCGATGGCAGCATGGCGAAGGCCAGCAAAAGCGAGAATCCCGACCTGTTCTGGGCGCTCCGGGGCGGCGGCGGCAATTTTGGCGTGGTAACCAGCTTCCTGTTCCAGGCTCATCCGGTGAACATGATCTTCGGCGGTCCGGTGTTCTGGGACGCCAGGCACGCGTCGGCGGTCATGCGTACCTATCGCGACTACCTGCCGGAAGCGCCGGAAGACCTCGGCGCTTTCGTCGGCCTCAAATCCGTCCCTTCGAGCGATCCTTTCCCGCGCGAGCATTGGGGCAAGCGCGCCTGTGCCATCATCTCGTGCTACAACGGCACGGAGGAGGACGGGCGCAAGGCGATGGCGCCGCTGCTGGACACCTTGCCGCCGCCAATGTTCAACTGGATGGGCGTAATGCCGTTCCCGGCGATGCAGTCGCTATTCGACCCGCTCCTTCCGAAAGGCCTGCAATGGTACTGGAAGGGCGATTTCGTCAAGTCGCTTCCCGACGAAGCGATCGCGACCCATATCGCACAGGCCGCCCAGGCGCCCAGCGAATTGTCGCTCATGCATCTATACCCGATTGACGGCGCCGTCCGCCGCGTCGGCAAGGACGAGACCGCCTGGAACGCGCGTGACGCAAGCTGGTCGATGGTCATCGCCGCCATCGACCCCGATCCGGGCAAAGCCGCCGACCTGACCGCGTGGGCACGGAATTACTGGGCGAGCGTCCATCCCCATAATGGCGAGGGCGGCTACGTGAACTTCATGATGGACGATGAAGGAGACGCGCGCTTGCAGGCGAGCTATGGCGGAAATTACGAGCGGCTGAGCCAGGTTAAGCGAACCTACGACCCATCCAATGTCTTCCGGGTCAACCTAAACATCAAGCCTGCGACATCGGCGATGCCGGGCCGGACGGCCGCGTAGTGCCGGGGTCTCGCCGCTGATGCCGTTCGGCGGCCGTGCCTGTCAGATGCAGCGCAATCGCGAAGTGGAATGGCGCTGACGACCCTCTCAAGCGGGGTCGCCGGCGCCGGCCACAGCCATATAAGATCTGCCTTTGCCGGAACGAGACAGATTACCCGTGCGCCACCATCACATGGCGCACGGCGGTATAATCCTCCAGCGCGTAGAGCGACATGTCCTTGCCGTAGCCGGACTGCTTCAGCCCGCCATGCGGCATCTCGTTGGTCAGCATGAAGTGGGTGTTGATCCAGGTGCAGCCATATTGCAGGCGAGCGGCGGTCGCCATGGCGCGCGAGACGTCCCTGGTCCACACCGACGATGCCAGGCCATAATCGCTGTCATTGGCCCAGTTCACCGCCTCGTCGACATCCGAGAAGCGGGTCACCGAGACGACCGGGCCGAAGACTTCGCGGCGCACGATCTCGTCCTCCTGCAAGGCGCCGGCGACGACGGTCGGCTGGTAGTAGAAGCCGGTGCCCTCGCCCGGCTTGCCGCCGGTGGTGATCTCGATGTGCTTCAATTCCGAGGCGCGCTCGACGAAGCTCGAGACACGGTCGCGTTGGCGGCGCGAGATCAGCGGGCCGATCTCGTTCTCGGCATCGTCCGGCAGATTGTACTTGATGGTCGACACGGCCGAGGAGAGATCGGCGACGAGCTTGTCGTAGACCTTCTTGCCGGCATAGATGCGGCAGGCGGCGGTGCAGTCCTGGCCGGCATTGTAGTAGCCGAAGGCGCGCAGGCCGTTGACCACGGCGCCGAGGTCGGCATCATCGAAGACGATGACCGGGGCCTTGCCGCCGAGTTCCAGATGCGTGCGCTTGACCGACTTGGCGGCCGCCTGCAGCACCTTCTTGCCGGTGGCGACATCGCCGGTGATCGAGATCATGTTGACCTTGGGATGGTTGATCAGCGTATTGCCGACGCTGTCGCCGCGTCCGAGCACGACATTGACGACCCCTTCGGGCAGGATTTCGGCCAGGATCTTCGCCAGTTTCAGCGCCGTCAGCGGCGTCTGTTCCGACGGTTTGAAGACGACCGTATTGCCGCCGCCGATCGCCGGCGCCAGCTTCCAGGCCATCATCATCAACGGGTAATTCCACGGCGCGATGGAAGCGACGATGCCGATCGGATCGCGCCGGACCATCGAGGTGTGGCCCGGCAGGTATTCGCCGGCTACCTGGCCTGGCATGGAGCGGACGGCGCCGGCGAAGAAACGGTAGCAGTCGACGATCGCCGGGATTTCATCATTGAGCACGGCATTGATCGGCTTGCCGCAGTTCAGCGCCTCGAGCGCCGCGAATTCCCTGGCTTCGGCCTCTATGCGGTCGGCGATCTTAAGGAGATAGCCCGAGCGCTGCGCGGGCGTGGTACGCGACCAAGCCGTGAACGCCTTCCCGGCAGCCGTCACCGCCGCCTCGATCTGCGCCGGGCTCGCCTCGGGGAGATTGAGAATGGTCGCCCCGGTCTTCGGATTGAGGACCGACTCCTCGGTCTCGGTGCCTTTCTCGAACTTCGAGCCGATCAGCATCTGGGTGTCCATTGGGTTCTCCATTGGCAATAGTGAGTAGTGAATAGTGAGTAGTGAGTAGTGAGTAGTGAGTAGTGAGTAGTGAGTAGTGAGTAGTGAGTAGTGAGTAGTGAGTAGTGAGTAGGTTTCTGCCGCGTATTCACTATCCAAAACTACTATTCTGCATCCTCCCATTCACTATTCACTACTCACTACTCACTACTCACTGCTCACTATTTCATTTCCCGCTGCCGGCGATCTGGTCGCCGTCGCGGGTCAGGTAGTAGGCGGCGAGGATCGGCAGCAGCGTCACCAGCACCACCACCATCGCCACGACATTGGTGACCGGGCGCTGGCGCGGGCGGATCAGTTCTTCAAGCATCCAGATCGGCAGCGTCTGCTGCTGGCCGGCGGTGAAGGTGGTGACGATGACCTCGTCGAACGACAGCGCGAAGGCCAGCATGCCGCCGGCAAGCAGCGCCGTGGCGATGTTGGGCAACACGATATGCCGGAAGGTCTGGAAACCATCCGCGCCGAGATCCATCGAGGCCTCGATCATCGAGCCCGAGGTGCGGCGGAAGCGGGCAACGGCATTGTTGTAGACGACAACCACGCAGAAGGTGGCGTGGCCGAGCACGATCGTCCAGAACGAGAACGGAATGTCGGCCAGCGCGAAAGCCGAACGCAGCGCAATGCCGGTGATGATGCCGGGCAGCGCGATCGGCAGGATGACCAGCAGCGAAATGGTTTCACGGCCGAAGAATTTCGTCCGTGACACCGCGGCGGCGCACAGCGTGCCGAGAACCAGCGCGATGGCCGTCGAGATGGCGGCGACGCGCACCGAGAGCGACAGCGCTTCCCACACGTCCGGCCGGTTCCAGGTGACAGCGAACCACTGCGTGGTGAGCCCCGGCGGCGGCCAGACGAAGCTCTTCTCCTCCGTCGTGAAGGCATAGACGAAGATCAGCAGGATCGGCAGATGCAGGAACAGCAACCCGCAAGCGGCGGCGATTTTGAGGCCAAGCGGAGCCGATTGGGCACGGTCAGAGCGCATCGAAGGCCCCCATGCGCTTGGCGCCCCAGAGATAGAAGCCCATGATGACGATGGGCACGACAGTGAAGGCGGCGGCGAGCGGGATGTTGCCGGCCGTGCCTTGCTGCGAATAAACGGCCTGGCCGATGAACAGGCGCGACGTGCCGATGATCTGCGGGATGATGTAGTCGCCCAATGTCAGCGAAAAGGTGAAGATCGAGCCGGCGACGATCCCCGGCAGCGCCAGCGGGAACAGCACATTGCGGAAGGTCTGGCCTGGCGAGGCACCGAGATCGGAAGAGGCCTCGACCAGATTGCCGGGCACGCGCTCGAGGGCTGCCTGCACCGGCAGGATCATGAAGGGCAGCCAGACATAGACGAAGACGATGAAGGTGCCGGTGAAGGACACCGACAGCGAGTTGCCGCCGACGACCGGCAGCGACAGCCACGCATCGAGCAACCACAACAGGTTCAGCTTGGCGAGCAGCCAGGTGAGAATGCCTTCCTTGGCCAGGATCAGTTTCCAGGCGTAGATCTTGACCAGGTAGCTCGACCACAGCGGCAGCATGACGCCGAGATAGAACAGCGCCTTCCAGCGGCCGCGCGCATAGCGCGCCGCGTAGTAGGCGATGGGGAAAGCGACGACGGCCGAGGCCAGGGTCACCAGGGCCGCCATCGTCACCGTGCGCAGGATGATGTCGAGATTGGCGGCCTGCAACAGGTCGCCATAGGTCTTCAACGTGAACTCACGATTGATGAGGCCGGAGAACTCGTCGATCGAGAAAAAGCTCTGCGCCAAAAGAGCGAACAACGAGCCGATGTAGACGATGCCGAGCCACAGGACCGGCGGCAGCAGCATAAGCAGAAGGAGCAGTTGCGGCCTGCGCCAGAAGAGGTCGGAGAGCGCGCCGCGTATGCCGCCGCTGCCGGGCAGGATGGCAGGGGCTGGGCTGGGGTTGAGCGCGGCAATGGTCATGGGGCCGCCGTGTGCTGAAGAGAATTATATGAGAGGCCGCGTTCTGCGTCGCCCCCCTCTGTCCTGCCGGACATCTCCCCCTCACGGGGGGAGATTGGCAATTTCTCGGCCTCGCCAATTCTGCGACGTTGGAAATTGGCGAAACCCGAAAGGGCAGCCAATCTCCCCCCTTGAGGGGGAGATGTCCGGCAGGACAGAGGGGGGTGCTTCGCGCAAGCCTTCATCACACCGGCTCGTCCATCAAATGCAGGCTCTCGCGGTTGAAGGTGAGCACCACCGCCTCGCCTTCCCTGGGCAAGGCCGTGCCGGCAGGCACGATGGCGTGCAATTTCAGACCGTCGGCATCGAGCGCCAGCCTGGTGGTCGCCCCGAGATAGTTAGTTGAGACGAGGCGCGCGGCGACGCCCTCGCCGCTCGCCGCGCGGCCGACGCGGATGGATTCGGGTCGCAGGCTGCCCCAGCGGCGCTGGCCGCAATAGCGCTGGACGAAATCCGGCGGCAGCACGTTGGAGGAACCGACGAAATCAGCGACGAAGCGGGTGCTCGGCCGCTGGTAGATATCTTCCGGCGTGCCGATCTGCATGATCCTGCCGTCGTTGAAGACGGCGACGCGATCGGCCATCGACAGCGCCTCGCCCTGATCGTGAGTGACGAAGACGAAGGTTATGCCGAGCGCCTTTTGCAGCGACTTCAGCTCTTCCTGCATGTTCTCGCGCAGTTTGAGGTCGAGCGCGCCGAGCGGCTCGTCGAGCAGCAGCACCTTGGGCTGGTTGACCAGTGCGCGGGCCAGCGCGACGCGCTGGCGCTGGCCGCCGGAAAGCTGGCCGGGGCGGCGGGCGCCGTAGCCGGGCAGCCTGACCAGCGACAGCGCCTCTTCCGCTGCCTTGTGCCGCCCGGCCTTGCCGACGCCCTTGACCATCAATCCGTAGGCGACATTGTCGAGCACATCGAGATGCGGGAACAGCGCATAGTCCTGGAAGACAGTGTTGACGTTGCGGCGAAAAGGCGGAACGCCCTCGGCGCGCTCGCCGAAGATCGAGATCGAACCCGCCGTCGGCTGCTCGAAACCGGCAATGAGGCGCAGGCAGGTCGTCTTGCCGGAACCGGACGGCCCGAGCATGGCGAAGAACTCGCCAGGTACGATTTCGAGGTCGACCGTGTCGACGGCGCGCACGCTGCCGAAATGGCGCGAGACTTTTTGAAAGGAAACGGCTGAGGTCATGGAGTGTCCTGATCTGCCGGGCTCATCGATCTCAGGCGGCGCCGCCCCTCATCCGCCTGCCGGCACCTTCTCCCCGTGAAGGACAGGGGAAGGGACGCGCGCCAACGCTGGCGATCCCCTCTCCCCGTTCTTCACGGGGAGAGGGTAAGGGTGAGGGGCGGCGCCGGCTTCGGCAAAGTAAGGCTAGGTCACCGCCCGCCGATGACGCCGATATAGTCCGACACCCAGCGGTAATAGGGCACGCACTGGTCGTTCTGGGTGGCGCATTTGGTCACCGGCGTCTTCCAGAACTTGATCTTGTCGAAATTTTCGTAGCCGTTGGTCTTGCAGCCTTCGTCGGTCAGCAGCTCGTTGCCCTTGCAGGCGGCGGGGACGACCGGTAGCGAGCCGAACCAGGCCGAGACGTCGCCCTGCACCTTGGGCGAGAGCGAGTGTTCGAGCCACATGTAGGCGCAGTTCGGGTGCGCCGCGTCGGTCTCCATCATGGTGGTGTCGGCCCAGCCGGTGACGCCTTCCTCCGGCACGGTCGAGGCAACGGGCTTCTTGGCGGCGACCAGCGTGTTGACCTGGTATGGCCACGAACCGGAGGCAACCACGCCTTCGTTCTGGAAATCGTCAACCTGGATGGCGGCGTCGTGCCAGTAGCGGCCGACCAGCGTGCGCTGGACGCGCAGCAACTCGAGCGCGGCCTTGTACTGGTCCTCGTTCAACTCATAGGGGTCCTTGATGCCGAGCTCCGGCTTGTGAAACATCAGGTAGTTGGCGGCATCGGCAATGTGGATCGGGCCGTCATAGGCCTGGACGCGGCCCTTGTTGGACTTGCCGTCCGGCAGCTTCATCTCCTCGAAGACGATGTTCCAGCTCTTGGGCGCTTCCTTGAAGACATCGGTATTGTACATCAGCACGTTCGGCCCCCACTGGTAGGGAACGCCGTAATGCACCTTGTCGACGGTGAACCAGGGGGCGTCCTTGATGCGGTCGTCGACCGTCTTCCAACTCGGGATGAGATCGGTATTGATCGGCTGCACGCGCTTGCCGGCAACGAGGCGCAGCGATGCATCGCCCGAAGCGGTGACGAGGTCGAAGCCGCCCTCGTTCATCAGCGAGACCATCTCGTCCGACGTGTTGGCGGTCTTGACGTTGACCTTGCAGCCGCTTTCCTTCTCGAAGGCGGTTACCCAGTCATAGCCCTTGTCGGTTTCGCCACGCTCGATATAGCCCGGCCAGGCGACGATATTGACCTCGCCTTCACCTTTGCCGAGTTCCGTGACCTGAGCGATGGCCTGGCCGGAGAAGGTCAGCGCGACCGTCAATGCAGTGCATGACTTCAGGAATGAATTCATCGTCGATCTCCCATTGATAGGGCCCGCGCTTCGGCGGCGGCTTGTTCCCTGAAGCGAAGTTGCTGTGAAAATCCCGGTTTCGCAAATTCATTTATCAGAAGGGGGATATCGGTTTTTCCGATAGATCAGCGGCCGTTCTTGTCGGGGCGCTGGCGAACCATGCGCTGCGACTGCGCCAGGCCGATGAAATCGCGCGCAGCCTGCGGCAGGCCGGAGCCGCGGCGCCAGACCATCCCGACCTGGACGACGGGTAGGGCACCGGAGACGTCGCGCGATTCGATGCGGTCGCCTTCCAGCGACCACGGCCGGTAGACGAGGTCGGGCAGCAGCGCCACGCCCGCGCCGGTGGCGACAAGGCTGCGCACCGCTTCGACCGAACGGGTGCGGAAGGCGACATGCGGCTTGGCGCCGATTGCCGTCAGCAGCTTGCCGGTGTTCTCCTCGATCTCGTCGACGGTCAGCATGATCAGCGGCTCCGAAGCGATGTCGCCGATGCCGATGATGTCGGCGCCGGCGAGCGGATGCCCGAGCGGCAGCCACAGGCGGTAAGCCGAGACTTCGAGGATTTCGGATTGCAGCGCGGTTCGGTCGCGCAGATTGGACGTGACCATGACCGCGATGTCCAGCTTGCCGCCGATCAGCAGATGCTCGAGATAGTCGCCATTGTCCTCGATTGCCGAGACCTCGACGCCGGGATAGGCACGGCGGTAGCGGGCAAGCAGGTCCGACAGCACATAGCCGGCGACCAGCGAGGTGACGCCGAGCTGCAGCCTGCCGCCCGCTGTCGCCTGCTCGCCGAGGAAGGCGCGGCGCGCATCGGACACATCGGCCAGGATCTTGGTGGCGTGACGCAGGAACTGGTGGCCCTTGTGGGTGATGTTGAGGCCGCGCGGATGGCGGTCGAACAATTCGACGCCGAGGTCGCCTTCGAGCTCCTTGATCGCTTCGGTGACCGAGGATTGCGAAATGGAGAGGTTCTGCGCGGCACCCGACACCGTGCCCTGCTCGGCGACGGCGATGAAGAACTGCAACTGGCGGATGGTGAAAGCCATGGCCCGGACTAAACACGGCGGAGACGACGCTGGGAAGTGGAACGGATCGGCAACTTGACGGCCCCAGAATCGTAACTAAATAAGTTACATGAAACGCAACAGCCGGCTGTCTTCCACCTTGCACATTCTGGTCCACATGGCCGAGAAGCCCGAGCGGGCGCTGACCTCGGAGCAGCTTGCCACCTTCATCCATACCAATCCGGTCGTGGTGCGCCGCAACATCGCCGGGTTGCGGGATGCCGGCATCGTCACCTCTTCACGCGGACATGGCGGCGGCTGGCTGCTCGGGCGCCCGCCCGACGAGATCTCGCTGGCCGAAATCAGCGCCGCGCTTGGCGAGACGCTGCTGCCGTTCGGCACCGAGCCGGAGAGCCCCGGCTGCCTTGTCGAGCAGGCCGTGATCGCCGTCCTCGACGATTTTCGGATCGCGGCGGAGAAGCTGCTGGCGGAGAAGCTCAGCCGTATCACGCTGGCCGACCTGACCTCCGACTTCCGCCGCCGTTACGACCTCATCGGAGTCTCCAGCCATGCAGTATGATCTTGCCGTCGTCGGCGGCAGCTTTGCCGGCTTGTCCGCCGCCATCCAGGCGGCCCGGGCCCGGCGCAACGTCCTGGTGATCGACGCCGGCCAGCCCCGAAATCGGTTCGCCGCGCATTCGCACGGCTTCCTCGGCCAGGACGGGCGCACGCCAGGCGCCATCCTGGAGGAGGCAAGACGGCAGTTGCTAGCCTATCCGACGGCTCGCCTTGTCAACGGACGTGCGGACAAGGCGGTCGCCAATAGCAGCAGCGACTTCGAAATCAGCACAGAGGGCGGCGAGACCTTTGGCGCCGCGCGGCTGGTTCTGGCCACCGGCGTGCGCGACATCCTGCCGGAAGTTCCCGGGCTTGCCGAGCAGTGGGGCAAGACCGTGCTGCACTGCCCCTATTGCCACGGCTACGAGGTTTCCGGCGGGCCGCTTGGCGTGCTGGCGACCGGGCCCATGTCCCTGCATCAGGCGCAGTTGATCGCCGACTGGGGCGACGTCACGCTGTTCGGCAATCGCCTGATCGAGCCCGATGCCGAACAGATGTCTGTCCTTGAAGGCAAGAATGTGAGGTTCGAACCCGCTGCGGTCGCCGAACTGCGGGAGGATGGCGCGGGCGGCTTGACGGTGATCCTCGACGGCGGCCGAAAGGCGGGGGTTCGCGCGATATTCACCGCGCCGCGCAATACAATGGCGAGCCCGGTGGCCGAACAGCTCGGTTGCGGCTTCACGGACGGTCCCCTTGGCCCGGTGATATCAATCGATGACAGGCAGCAGACGACGGTTCCCGGCGTCTACGCCGCCGGGGACGCGTCACGCGCGATGCACAACATCGCCTTCGCCGTATCGGGCGGCGCCTTCGCCGGCATATGCGCCCACCAGTCGCTGGTATTCGGTTAGCTCAGGCTGCCTCGCCCGCGACGCTGAGCCGCGCGCCGGCCTGCGCCAGGCCAGCAGCGATGTCGCGCGGCGGCGGCCGGTCGGTGGCGAGCTCGGAAAAGCCATCGAAGCCGCAGACCTGGACCAGGCCTTGGCGCCCGAACTTGGAATGATCGGTGACGACGAGCGAACGCTGGCCGCGCGACAGCACCATGCGGGCGAACTCGGCCTCGTCGAGATCGTAATCCATGACACCCGTCACCGCATCGACGGCACCCGTCGAGATCACCGCATGGCTGACCGAGAAGCGGCTGACGAAGTCGATGGCCGAGGCGCCGAAGGCGGCGCCGGAATCGCTGCGCAGCTCACCGCCGGCCATGTAGACCTTGTTGCCGTTGACGGTGGCCAGCGTGCGGGCGATGTCGGATGAGTTGGTGACGACCGTCAGCCGCCGATGGCCGAGCAGTTCACGCGCCAGGAACGAGGTGGTCGTTCCCGTGTCGAGCATGATCGATTCGCCGTCGCGGATGGTGGCGGCGACCATGCGGGCGATGAGGCGCTTGGCCTCGGCGTTCTCGCGCATGCGCCGTTCGAACGGCGCTTCGCCGATCGTCGACGGCAGGCCGACGGCGCCATGCATCTTCAGGAGCGAGCCGTCGCTGGTGAGGGGCTTGACGTCGCGGCGAACGGTTTCCAGCGAGACGCCTAGCCGGTCGGCCAGGCTGGCGATGGTGACGGTGCCTTCCTCCTGCAGAAACCGCAGGATTTCGCCGTGCCGCTTGGAATGGCTCATCGGGTCATTTCCAGTCGCGCCATGATGCAGTGACCGCTTCTATGGCAAATCTGCCGCATATTACAAGGAATCTCGAAAGAATACGGGCAGGAAAGCAGAAAAAGCCACAGAATCTCGTTGACAACGTGGCTTACCCGGCGTGACACTGATGCCGTGTCAGGCTCGCACTGCCACGGAAAAGCGATAGCGGAGCCTGATCCGAATTTGTGTGCCCCAAGGTCTGGAAACTGCCTGACGCGAGGGCGACTGGAAGAATTTTCTCATCCGCGGGGGCGGATGCCGGCCTCGAAGAGCCCGGCACGTGGGGCTCGTCGGTGCGGCGCGGGATACCGATCCCGAATGCCGCGCCGGCGAGGTCTTTGCCAGAACGAGCGTCCGGACAAACGGCGGGTCGCCACGGTGGTGCCGCCCCGTCGGCGCCTTGCCGGACGAAGGGCGAATTCATGACGGCCGAGGACCGCATCCGCGCCCTGCCTTGCTGGACAGGCAGCGTCGAGATCGAGCCGCTGCCCGGCGGGCTGAGCAATGCCAATTATCGGGTTAAGGACGCGGCCGGGAGGCATGTCGTGCGTTTCGGCAGGGACTATCCCTTCCACCACGTCTTTCGCGAGCGTGAGGTGATGACCGCACGCGCCGCGCATGCCGCCGGTTTCGCGCCGGCGGTCCGCCATGCCGAACCCGGCATTCTCGTGACGGAGTATCTCGGCGCCAAGACCTGTCTGGCTGAGGACGTGCGCGCCAATCTCGGCCGTGTCGCCGCCCTGATGCGCGGCTTCCACCGTGAGATGCCCAACCACGTCTCCGGTGCCGGCTTCATGTTCTGGGTGTTCCACGTCATCCGCGACTATGCGCGCACGCTGGAGGACGCCGGCAGCCGCAAGGCGAGCGACCTGCCGCGTCTGCTGATGCTGGCCGACGAGCTCGAACGCGCCCAGAAACTGCTGCCGATCGTGTTCGGCCACAATGATCTTTTGCCGGCGAATATTCTCGACGACGGCAGCAGGCTATGGCTGATCGACTTCGAATATGCCGGCTTCAATACCGCGATGTTCGACCTTGCCGGCGTCGCCTCGAACGCCGGCATGAGCGACGAGGAATCCTTCGCCTTCCTGACCGCTTATTTCATGAAGGAGCCGGACGAGGCGATCCGCCGCTCGCATGCGGCCATGCAATGCGCCTCGCTGCTGCGCGAGGCGATGTGGAGCATGGTTTCGGAACTCTACCTCGACGTGCCCGGCATCGACTACGTCGCCTACACGGAAGAGAACCTGACGCGGCTCGATGCCGCGCTGGAAAACTACCGGACAAAATACGGGACCTGAATTCATGACCTTGCCAACCCAGGCAGCGATCGTCGTCATCGGCGGCGGCATTATCGGCTGCTCGACGGCCTACCATCTGGCCCGCGACCACAAGGCAGATGTGGTGCTGCTCGAACAGGGCAAGCTGACCTCGGGCTCGACCTGGCACGCCGCCGGCCTGGTCGGGCAGCTGCGCTCGTCGGCCTCGATCACCCGCGTGCTCAAATATTCGGTCAACCTCTACAAGGGCCTGGAGGCCGAGACCGGCCTTGCCACCGGCTGGAAGATGAGCGGGTGCCTGCGCCTTGCCACCAATGCCGACCGCTGGACCGAGTACGAGAGGCTGGCGACGACAGCGAAGAGCTTTGGCATGGACATGGAGTTGCTGTCGCCGGCAGAGGTCAAGAACATGTGGCCGCTGATGGAAACCGGCGATCTCGTCGGCGCTTCCTGGCTGCCGACCGACGGTCAGGCGAGCCCATCCGACGTCACCCAGTCGCTGGCCAAGGGCGCGCGCATGCATGGCGCAAGGCTTTACGAGGAAGTGCGCGTCACCGGCTTCGAGATCAAAGGCGGCCGCATCATTGCGGTGAAGACCAACATGGGCGACATCGCCTGCGACAAGGTGGTGAACTGCGCAGGACAATGGGCACGGCAGGTTGGCGCCATGGCCGGCATCAACGTGCCGCTGCAGCCGGTGAAGCACCAGTTTATCGTCACCGAGAAGATCGACGGGCTGGCGACCGATGTCCCGACCATCCGCGACCCGGACCGGCGCACCTATTTCAAGGAAGAGGTCGGCGGGCTGGTGATGGGCGGCTATGAGCCAAACCCGCAGGCCTGGACGACAGATCTCCCCGGAGGCGACGTGCCCAATGACTGGGAGTTCCGGCTGTTCGACGACGACTATGATCATTTCGAACAGCATATGAGCCAGGCGATCGCGCGCGTGCCGGCGCTGGAAACCGTCGGCGTCAAGCAGATGATCAACGGGGCCGAGAGTTTCACGCCGGACGGCAATTTCATCCTCGGCGTGGCGCCCGAATGCGCCAACATGTTCGTCGGCGCCGGCTTCAACGCCTTCGGCATCGCTTCGGGCGGCGGCGCCGGCTGGGTGCTGGCGCAATGGGTGGTCGATGGCGAGGCGCCGTTCGATCTGTGGGTCGTCGACATCAGGCGCTTTTCCAGCCTGCACCGCGACCGGCATTGGGTCCGCGAGCGCACGCTGGAAGCCTATGGCAAGCACTACACGATCGGCTTTCCACATGAGGAGTATCTCTCCGGCAGGCCGCGCATCGTTTCGCCGCTGTACAACAGGCTGAAACAGCATCGCGCCGTGTTCGGTTCGAAGCTCGGCTGGGAGCGGCCGAACTGGTTCGCCCCCGAAGGCGTCGAGCCGCGTGACGTCTATTCCATGGGCCGGCAGAATTGGTTTTCAGCCGTCGGCGACGAACATCGCCATGTGCGCGAGAAGGTCGGCATCTTCGACCAGTCGTCCTTCGCCAAATACGAGCTGACCGGGCCCGACGCGCCGAAGGCGCTGGACTGGATTTGCGCCAATGACGTCAACAAGCCGGCCGGCCGGCTGACCTATACGCAGCTTCTCAACACGCGCGGCGGCATAGAGGCCGATCTCACCGTGTCGCGGTTCGGCGAGGACAGGTTCTATATCGTTACCGGCACGGGCTTCCGCACCCATGACCTGTCCTGGATCAGCGACCATGTCGAAAAGGAGCTCGACATCACGCTCACCGACGTCACCGAGGATTTCGGCACGCTGTCGCTGATGGGACCGCGCGCCCGCGAAGTGCTGGCCGGCGTGACCGATGCCGACGTTTCCAACAGCGGTTTCCCATTCGGCCATGCCCGCGAGATTGTCGTTGCCGGCCACACCGTGCGGGCGTTGCGCGTCACCTATGTCGGGGAACTCGGCTGGGAGCTGCACGTGCCGATCTCCGCAACCGGCGAGATCTTCGACGCGTTGATGTCGGCAGGCAAGCAACATGATATCCGCCCGGTCGGCTACCGGGCCCTGGAATCGCTGCGACTGGAAAAGGGCTATCGCGCCTGGGGCTCCGATATCACCCCCAACGACACGCCGCTGGAAGCCGGCCTCGGCTGGGCGGTGAAGCTTCGCAAGAACACGGATTTCGTAGGGCGGCGCGCCTTGGAGAAAATCACTGGCGGGCCATTGAAGAAGCGTTTCGCCGGCTTCACGGTCGACGATCAGGACATCGTGCTCGTCGGGCGCGAGACGATCCTGCGCAATGGCGAGCCGGTCGGCTATCTCAGCAGCGGCGGCTATGGCTACACCGTGGAGAAGAACATCGGCTACGGCTATGTGCGCAATGCCGACGGCGTGAGCGACGATTTTCTCGCCTCGGGCCGCTATGAGCTGGTCGTGGCGATGCAGCGCACGCCGGCAAAGATCCATCTCGAGCCGATGTATGATCCGGCCGGGAACAGGATCAAAGCCTGATCAGTTCACACGCAAGGCGAGGCAGCGGCTGGGCACCGTGTCGGCCTCGCCCGGCATCGAGACGTACGGGCGCGTTTCCTCGATGCGGGTGACCAGCCCCTGCGCCTCCAGCTCCGCGACCCGCGCGTTAAAGCCCAGATCCCAGATCGTGTTCTTGACCGTCAGCACGATCACGCCGCCCGGCCGGCAGATGCGGATCAGTTCGTCCAGCCCTTCGGCACCGACATGGCCCGAGGTAAAGACGCCGGCCGAGATCACCCCGGCATAGGCATTGTCGGCAAAGGGCAGCGGCCCGCCAAGCGCCAGGCAATGCAGGGCCGAATAGACGCCCTTGCGCTCTGCCTGATCCAGCATGCCTTGCGAGATGTCGAGCGCCTCGACCTCGGGATAGCCGGCAATGTCGAGCCATTCGCCGATGAGCCCGGTGCCGGCCCCGGCATCGAGCAGCGGTGCCGAGCCACGCGGCAGATGCCTTGCCAGCAAGGCCAGGCAGATGGTGGGATGGCGATAGCCGGCGGCCGACATGTCGCTGTCGTAGGTCTGCGACCAACGGTCATAGAGCGCCGCCACGTCTTCCGGGCGCTTGGCCGCGTAGGCAGCGCCAAGCGCGCCCTTATGCTTGCTGTCGGTCACTTTCGTCCTGTCCGCCATGCCCTAAATTGGTCTCGCACGGATGATAGCCAAAGCACGAATTTTGTGGAACCGTCTCTGCGACAAATAACAGCGGGGGAGCGGGCATGACAATGGACGAGGCACGGACAAAACTTGCCGCCATTCCCATGCTGGCCGGCTATAACGGGACGCTGGAACGGCTTGGCGGCCTCACCAACCTGGTTTTCAAGGCCGGGGACTTCTGCCTGCGCATTCCAGGCAAAGGCACCGAGGAATATATCAACCGCGCCAATGAGGCGGTGGCGGCGCGCGAGGCGGCTAAGGCAGGCGTCAGCCCCGAGGTGCTGCATGTCGATCCGGGCACCGGCGTGATGGTGACGCGCTTCATCGCCGGCGCCGTAACCATGTCGCCGGAAAAATTCAGGGTTCGGCCGGGCAGCCCGGCGCGTGCGGGAGAGGCCTTCCGCAAGCTGCATTCGTCCGGTGCGGTGTTTCCGTTCCGTTTCGAACTGTTCGCGATGATCGATGACTATCTGAAGGTGCTGTCGACCAAGGAGGTCGCCCTGCCCGCCGGCTATCACGACGTGGTGCGCGAGGCCGGTGGCGTGCGCGCGGCGCTGTCGGCCCACCCGCTGCCCGTCGTCGCCTGTCATTGCGACCCGCTGTGCGAGAATTTTATCGATGCGGGTGACAGGATGTGGATCGTCGACTGGGAATATTCAGGAATGAACGATCCGCTCTGGGATCTTGGCGACCTCTCCGTCGAAGGCAAGTTCGATGCCGCGCAGGACGAGGAGATGATGCGCGCCTATTTCGGCGGCGAGGCGAAACCGGCGGAGCGCGGCCGCATCGTCATCTACAAGGGGATGTGCGACCTGTTGTGGACACTGTGGGGACTGATCCAGCTCGCCAACGACAATCCCGTCGACGATTTTCGGGCCTATGCCGACGGCCGCTTCGCGCGCTGCAAGGCGCTGATGGAGACGCCGGAATTTTCACGGCACCTGGCGGCGATCCGCGAGGGCTAATTCACGCCCTTCGGCACGTTTTCAGGCGGCACCGTCGTGTCGACCACCTTCTGGCGATGGAAGATGAACAAGCCGGCCAGCACGACGATGACCGAGCCGATGAGGATGCGCGGGCCGGGAACGTCGCCGAAGAACGCCAGCCCGAAGACCACCGCCCATAGAAGCAGCGTGTAGTGCAGCGGCGCCAGCGTCGAGGCCGGGGCCAGCTTGAGCGCCCGCGTGATCATCAGATGGGCACCGCAGGAGACGATGCCGAGCAGCAGCATGGCGCCGAAATCGAGCGCCGACGGCGTGTGCCAGGCGCCGATGGTCAGGGCGCCGCCGACCAGCAGCGTGCCGATGGTCTGCCATGTCACCAGATTGGTGTCGCTGGTGCCGCGCAAGCGCCGGTTGAGGATGATGGCGAAAGCGAAGGCAATGCTGCCCGCCAGCGCGAAGCCCGACGACAGCGAGAAAGCCGCCGAGGAGGGCTTGAGCATGATCAGCACGCCGCAGAAGCCGAGCAGGATCGCCATCCAGCGGCGCCAGCCGACCTTCTCGCCAAGCAGGAGATGCGAGAGTGCCGCCACATAGATCGGCCCGGCCATATAGAAGCTCATCACATCCGCAAGCGGCAGATAGACGACGGCGGCATAGAAGAGCCCGGTATCGAGCGTGGTCATGATGACGCGCAGGACCTGCAATTCGGGCCTTTCCATGCGGAACAGCTTGGCGGCGCCCTGGTGGGCGATCATCGGACCGAGCACGAAAAACGCGCCGATCGACCTGATCAGAACCACCTGGCCGACGGAAAAGCTGGCGACCAGCCATTTGCCCATGGCGTCGTTGAGCGCAAACAGGAAGTCGCCGGCCAGCATCAGCAGAATGCCGGCCAGAAGCACGTTCCTGATTGTGGTATTCTGCGCCACGGGTTGCGTCATGCCGATCCCTTGCCTGTCCAGGCCGCGTCGTAGACGGAAGCGGCCGTTTTGACGAGGAGAAATCCGGGAATCGGCAAGGCCAGCGCCGGAAATCGGCTGGGTCTAGGACGATACGTGCCGCCGGTTCACCAATGCCGGCCTGCCGGGGATGGCAAGCCTGGTGTCCTGCCTGGTTCGTTCCGCCACCACTTTGCCCCTGGCGATGACGCAAATGCGTTCGGGGCGCAGGCGAATGGCCTCGACCGGATTGCCGGCGTCGAGGACGACCAGGCTGGCGCGCTTGCCGACGGCGAGGCCCAGATGATCGAGCCCCATGATGGCGGCATTGACGTTGGTGACCATGTCGAAACAGCGCGCCATGTCGGCCGGGCTCGACATCTGGGCGACGTGAAGCCCCATGAAGGCGACGTCGAGCATGTCGGCGGTGCCCAGCGAATACCAGGGATCGAGCACGCAATCCTGGCCCCACCCGACGCGGATGCCCAGCGCCAGCATCTCCTTGACCCGGGTCATGCCGCGGCGCTTGGGAAACGCGTCGTGGCGCCCCTGCAGCATGATGTTGATCAAAGGATTGGGTATGGCGGAGACGCCTGCCTCGGCAATCAGCGGCAGGAGTTTCGAGACGTAGTAATTGTCCATCGAATGCATCGAGGTGAGATGCGAGCCGGCCACCTTGCCCTGAAGGCCGAGGCGCTGCGTCTCATAGGCCAGTTGCTCGATGTGGCGCGACAGCGGGTCGTCGGTCTCGTCGCAATGCAGGTCGACCATCAGGCCGCGTTTTGCCGCGATCTCGCAAAGCTCGGTCACCGAACGCGTGCCGTCGGCCATGGTGCGCTCGAAATGCGGAATACCGCCGACGACATCGACGCCCAGATCCAGCGCGCGGATGGTGTTTTCCCGTGCCCCGGGCGAGCGGTAGAGCCCATCCTGCGGAAAGGCGACCAATTGCAGGTCGATATAGGGCGCCACCGTCTTCTTGACATCGAGCAGCGCCTCGACCGCCAGCAGCCTGTCGTCGCAAACGTCGACATGGGTGCGGATGGCGAGCAATCCCATCGACACCGCCCAGTCGCAATAGGCGAGCGCGCGATCGCGCACCGCCTCATGCGTCAGGAGCGGCTTCAGTTCGCCCCACAGAGCAATGCCTTCGAGCAGCGTGCCCGAGGCGTTTATCCGCGGAATGCCGTAGGAGAGCGTCGCATCCATATGGAAGTGCGGGTCGACTAACGGCGCAGAGACCAGATTGCCCCGCGCGTCGATCGTCGTGCCGGCGTTGCCATCGAGCTTCGGCTCGATCGTCGCGATCGTCTCGCCGACGATGCCGATGTCGGCAACCCTGCCGTCAGGCAATGTGCCGCCGCGAACGATAAGGTCGAAATCCATCTGTGTCGTCCCCGAAGAATCAGCACCTGTCGGCTGCCGCCGTGATCGCGGCGGGCGAAAAATCTTGCCACGTGGCGCCGCCTCTCATCCGCCTGCCGGCATCTTCTCCCCGTATAGAGACGGGGAGAAGGGAGATGCTGCGACCTCGCCGCCATTTTTGCAACGTCTACAATTGGCGAAATCTTTGGTTATAGCCCTTTCTCCCCGTCACTTACGGGGAGAAATGTCCGGCAGGACAATGAGGGGCAGCACGAACCTGGCCGATTCGAGCCCTACTCCGGAACGTGCCTCACCGCACCCTTGTCGGCGCTGGTGGCGAAGGCGGCGTAGGCGCGCAATGCGGTCGTCACCTTGCGCTTACGCTTCTCTTCGGGCTTCCACGCCAGAGCGCCCTTAGCCGCCATTGCCGCCCGGCGGCTGGCGAGCTCCTCATCGCTCACGGCGAGGCGGATCGAGCGGTTGGGGATGTCGATCTCGATCGTGTCGCCTTCCCGCACCAGCCCGATCGTGCCGCCTTCGGCGGCTTCCGGCGAGACATGGCCGATCGAGAGCCCCGACGTGCCGCCGGAGAAGCGCCCGTCGGTGATCAGCGCGCAAGCCTTGCCCAAGCCCTTCGATTTCAAATAGCTGGTCGGATAGAGCATTTCCTGCATGCCGGGGCCGCCGCGCGGTCCTTCATAGCGGATGACGACGACGTCGCCGGCCTTGATCTCATTCGACAGGATCGCCTTGACCGAGGCATCCTGGCTTTCGAACACCCGCGCCGGGCCGGTGAATTTCAGGATCGACTCGTCGACGCCGGCCGTCTTCACGATGCAGCCGTCGAGCGCCAGGTTGCCCTTGAGCACGGCAAGGCCGCCGTCTTTGGAAAAAGGCGTCTTCGCCGAGCGGATAACGCCCGTCTCGCGGTCCAGATCGAGCTCGTCCCAGCGACGATCCTGGCTGAAGGCGACCTGCGTCGGCACGCCGCCGGGCGCGGCGAGGAAGAAATCTCGCACGTTCTGGCTTGAGGTGCGCGAAATATCCCAATGATCGAGCGCCTCGCCGAGGCTTGATGTGTGCACGGTCGGCAGGTCGCGGTTGATCAGTCCGGCTTGGTCGAGCTGGCCGAGGATCGCCATGATGCCGCCGGCGCGGTGGACGTCCTCCATGTGCACGTCGGACTTGGCCGGCGCCACCTTGCACAGCACGGGCACCCGCCGCGACAGCCGGTCGATATCCTCCATGGTGAAGTCGACCTCACCCTCATGCGCCGCGGCCAGGATGTGCAGCACGGTGTTGGTCGAGCCACCCATCGCGATGTCGAGCGTCATGGCGTTCTCGAACGCGCCCTTTGAAGCGATGCTGCGCGGCAGCGCCGTCTCGTCGTCCTGCTCGTAATAGCGTTGGGCGAGATCGACGATCAAGTGTCCGGCCTCGACGAACAGCCGCTTGCGGTCGGCGTGCGTCGCCAGTGTCGAACCGTTGCCCGGCAGCGACAGGCCGAGCGCTTCGGTCAGGCAGTTCATCGAATTGGCGGTGAACATGCCCGAGCAGGAACCGCAGGTCGGGCAGGCGGAGCGCTCGATGACCTTGACGTCCTCGTCGGAAATCTTGTCGTCGGCGGCGGCGACCATGGCGTCGACCAGGTCGAGCGCCTGCGCCTTTCCGGCGAGCACCACCTTGCCCGCTTCCATCGGCCCGCCGGAGACGAAGACGGTCGGGATGTTGAGGCGCAGCGAGGCCATCAGCATGCCGGGCGTGATCTTGTCGCAATTGGAGATACAGACCATGGCGTCGGCGCAGTGGGCGTTGACCATGTACTCGACGGAATCGGCGATCAGCTCGCGCGACGGCAGCGAATAGAGCATGCCGTCATGGCCCATCGCGATGCCGTCATCGACGGCGATGGTGTTGAATTCCTTGGCGACGCCGCCGGCCTTCTCGATCTCGCGCGCGACCAGCTGGCCGAGATCCTTCAGGTGGACGTGGCCCGGCACGAACTGGGTAAAGGAGTTGACCACGGCGATGATCGGCTTGCCGAAATCGCTGTCCTTCATGCCGGTGGCGCGCCAGAGGCCGCGGGCGCCGGCCATGTTGCGGCCATGGGTGGTGGTGCGGGAGCGATAGGCAGGCATGAACTTTCCTTAGCTGGCTGGCTGCGCCCGATGCGGAGCGTCGCGGCCCTGAATATGGATCGCAGGCGTTATAGACCGGCAATTATTGTCTGGCCACATTTTTGCAATGCGCCAGATTCTCCAGAAAAATTCAGAGTTTGCGAAAAAGATCGCCTCCCGTGTCGGATCGCCTGCCGGACGCCCGTCCTTAGATCAACGGCAAGGGAGTGGGACCATTTTCTCAGACAGCCGTTCCATTGTAGCAGCAAGAAGCAACCGAGGAGCACGACATGCAAAAGATCACCACCTGCCTGTGGTTCGATGGACAGGCCGAAGAGGCGATGAACCACTATGTCTCCATCTTCAAGAATTCGAAGGTGCTGAGCGTCATGCGTTGGCCCAAGGGCCACGCCGATGAAGGCAAAGTGCTGCTGACCACGTTCGAGCTCGACGGCGTACCGTTCCAGGCGCTCAACGGCGGACCGCAATTCAAGTTCAACGAGGCGATGTCGCAGTCGATCGACTGCAAGACGCAGGAAGAGGTCGACTATTTCTGGGAGAGGCTCACCGAGGGCGGCGAGCCCGGCCCGTGCAGCTGGCTGAAGGACAAGTTCGGCGTCTCCTGGCAAGTCGTGCCGGAACAGCTGCCGCGCCTGCTCCAGGATCCGGACCGGGAAAAGGCCGGCCGGGTGATGAGTGCGATGATGAAGATGGGCAAGATCGACATCGCCAAGATCGAAGAGGCGGCGAAGGGGTGAGAAGTGGTCCGCGTAAGCGGACGGAAAGCCAATTGATTGGCTTTTCCGAGCTTCGAACGCCCTGAGCCTGCGAAGGGCAGGGCTGTCCATTGACTTTTGAGGCCGGCGCTGCCCCTCATCCGCCCTTCGGGCACCTTCTCCCGTGAACGGGGAGAAGGGAAGACCGCCCCTCAAGCCGCCTTGTCGCGGGCCTGATAGTCCTTGATCGTGGCGAAGCGGATCGCTTTCCAGCGCTCGGCTTCGTAGTTCAGCGAGAAGGCGTGCTGGGCGAGGAACACCGGGTCGTTGTCGAGGTCGCGGGCGATGTCGCCGCGATGGGCTTCGATGAAGCGCTGCACTTCCGTCTTGTCGTCGGCCGATATCCAGCGGCAGACCGAAAAACGCGACATCTCGAATTCGACCGGCAGTGTGTATTCGAAGTTCAGCCGCTCCTTCAGCACGTCGAGCTGCAGCGCACCGACGACGCCGACGATGGCCGGCGAGCCGTCTTCCGGCGAAAACAGCTGCACGACGCCCTCCTCCGCCATCTGGTGCAGCGCCTCCTTCAGCTTCTTGGCCTTCATCGCATCACCGAGCCGCACACGACGCAGGATTTCCGGGGCGAAGTTCGGCACGCCGCGGAAGAGGATTTCCTCACCCTCGGTCAGCGTGTCGCCGATGCGCAACGTGCCGTGGTTGGGGATGCCGACAACGTCGCCGGCAAAGGCCTCGTCGGCGGTGACGCGGGTGCGGGCGAAGAAGAATTGCGGCGCCGACAGGCTCATCGGCTTACCGGTGCGCACCAGCTTGGCCTTCATGCCGCGCTCCAGCTTGCCCGAGCAGACGCGCACGAAGGCTATGCGGTCGCGGTGGTTGGGATCCATATTGGCCTGGATCTTGAAAACGAAGGAGGTCATCTTGTCCTCGGTCGCCTCCACCGTCCGGATGTCGGCATCCTGCGCGCGCGGCGGCGGCCCGAAAGCGCCGAGCGCCTCGATCAGGTCGCGCACGCCGTAATTGCGCAGCGCCGAGCCGAAATAGACCGGCGTTAGATGGCCCTCACGGAAAGCGTCGATATCAAGGGGCCTGCAGGCTTCTCGCGCGAGCTCCAGCTCTTCGATGAAGGCCTCGCGCTCGTTTTCCGGCAACAGGCCGGCGACGCGGTTGGAATCCGGACCATTGACCGGCGTGCGTTCCTTCTCGTCGTCGCCTTTGCGCACGGCGTTCAGCGCCAGGTGGTAAGTGCCCGAAAACGTCCTGCCGCGGCCGATCGGCCAGGTGATGGGCGCGGTATCGAGCGCCAGCTTCTGCTCGATTTCGTCCAGTATCTCGAAGGGATCGCGGCTCTCGCGGTCCATCTTGTTGACGAAGGTGATGATCGGGATGTCGCGCAGCCGACAGACCTCGAACAGCTTCAGCGTGCGCGGTTCGATGCCCTTGGCGGCGTCGATGACCATGACCGCCGAGTCGACCGCCGACAGCGTGCGGTAGGTGTCGTCGGCGAAATCCTCGTGGCCGGGCGTGTCGAGCAGATTGAAGACGTTGTCCTCATACTCGAACGTCATCACCGAGGTGACGACCGAAATGCCGCGTTCGCGCTCGATCTTCATCCAGTCCGACCGGGTCTGGATGCGGTCCTTCTTGGCCTTGACCTCACCGGCAAGCTGGATGGCGCCACCGAACAGCAGCAGCTTTTCGGTGAGCGTCGTCTTGCCGGCGTCCGGGTGGGCGATGATCGCGAAAGTACGGCGGCGCGATACCGCCTGTTCGATGTCTTCAGCCAATTTATGAAATCCTGTCTGTGGCGCGGGCTTCTAGCAGCGCTTTCCCGGCCTGTCGAACAGATTTGCCCGGATCGGTCCGCCGGCTCTTGAGATAGGGACGACGCGATGGCATCAGAAGACCTGTTCGATGGAGATCCTGCATGAGCAAGAAAGTGATCGTCATCGGCGCCGGCATCATCGGCGCCTCGATCGCCTGGCACCTGGCCAAGGCGGGCGCGCAGGTGACGGTCATTGCCGACAGCGCTGCCGGCGGCGTGGCGACGCCGAACTCGTTTGCCTGGATAAATGCCAGCTGGGGCAATCCGGAACCGTATTTCCGGCTGCGCATCCGCTCCATGGCGGAATGGTCGCGGCTGGCGCAGGACCTGCCCGGCCTTCCGCTCGCCTGGTGCGGCGGGCTGTGCTGGGACTTGCCGGCGGACAAATTGGAGGCCTATGCGGCGGAGCATTCGTCCTGGGGTTATGGCATCAGGCGGGTCGACCGCGCCGGCGCGGTCGGCATCGAGCCCAATCTCGCCGAGCTTCCCGACTTTGCCTTACATGTCGCCGAGGAGGGTGTCGCCGAGCCGGTCGCAGCGACGAACGCGCTGCTGGCCGACGCCGAACGGCGCGGTGCGCGCTTCGTCTCCAGCACGGTTACAGCGCTTGTTCAGACCGGGGGCAGGACGACGGGCGTGGACACCGCCCATGGCCTGCTCGCCGCCGACGAGGTGGTGATCGCGGCTGGCGTCGGCTCGCCAGAGATTGCCGCGACGGCCGGCATAAGGCTACCGATCGAAATGCCGCCCGGCCTGATCGTCCATTCGCGGCCTTACAAAAAATTGCTCAACGGGCTGGTGCTGACCGAGCGGCTGCACATGCGCCAGACGGCGCAAGGCCGCATCATCGCCGGATCAGATTTCGGCGGTGCCGATCCGGGGATGGATGCGGCGGCGACGGCGCGCGAGCTGTTTGCGGCGCTGCAGGCCATGCTGCGCGGCGGTGACGGCCTGGAGCTCGATTTCCATACGCTCGGTTACCGGCCGACGCCGATCGACGGCTTCCCGATCATCGGCCGCGCCGAGGGCATGGACGGCCTCTATATCGCGGTCACGCATTCCGGCATCACGCTGGCGCCGGCGGTCGGCTTGTTCGCCGCGCGCGAAATCCTCGACGGCGAGCGTGATCCATTGCTGGCGCCCTATGGGTTGGATCGATTCGCTCAATAGCTTGGTGGACGGCTCTCTACGGCAATTCGCGCCGCGAGGAGGCTACCCGGCCAGCGCCAGCTTCGCCGGGGCCGGCGCAAACGGCTGAATATTCACGCCATCCCTGGTCATGGTGACGAAGCTCGATGGCGGGATCGCCTGCCAGTCGCCGCCTTCACGGTCGAAGGGTTCGGAGACGATGCAGCGGCCGCCGCCCTTGGCAGCGGTATAGAGGGTGGGCGCGTGGTCATCCGTGGCGTAGCGGACCGCGTGGAGGGCCTGCCCGTCGGAAAAGGCGGCCGTCAGCTTCAGCGCCGGCTCGATGCCGGCACGCCGCGAAGCCTCCAGCACGCGGCTGGTGGCACGGGCGACGGCGCCTTTCGGATCGGCGGCCAACCCTTCGTCGATCATCAGGAGAAAAAACAGCTCGGAATCGGTGGTGCCCTCGCGCTGGTCGAAGACGGCGTCGGACAGCGAATTTTCCAGCGCGCGGCGGATCTTCTCGAAGCCGCCGATCTGGCCGTTGTGCATGAACGACCAAGGGCCCGAGATGAAGGGATGGCAATTCATGCGGCTGGTGGCGCCGCCGGTCGAGGCGCGCACATGGGCGAGAAACAATCCGGATTTGATCTGTCGGCACAAGCTCTTCAGATTGGGATCGGACCAGGCCGGCAGGATGTCGCGGTAGAGGCCGGGCTCGGACCGGTCGCCATACCAGGCAAGGCCGAAACCATCGCCATTGGTCGGCGACTTGGCTTCCTCGGCGCAATGGCTCTGGGCGATCAGCGAGTGGCAGGGCGCCGTGAGGATGTCTTCGAGGAAGACCGCTTCACCGAGATAGGCCGCCCACCGGCACATCGCTTCTTCCGTTCCTAGGCGTGGTCCGGAAGGGCCTTGGGCTCCTTGACCGCGTGCGAACCTCTGTTGTGCGTCCGCTCGTAAAGTTCGCGGACGATTCGGCTGGCGGTAGTCTCGAACAGAAATGGCAAGAAAGCGTGAACGAGGGCGGCCCCGGCGGCCGTCAGCAGGCGCGAGGAAAACCAGGCGGCAAAGGCCATGTGACCGAAATAGGTTTCGCCGACCTTGGCCGGATGGGAGGTGAAAATCCTTGCGACCGACATGCTGCTTCCCTTCAGCGCTTAAAGTTCCTGATATGGGGTATCCTGGCACGGTTCGTCGGTTCATCGGTCTCAAAATGTCCTTGTATTTTGCTTGTTCGTGGGACAAACATCCCACATGGCCATCGAAATCGACGAAATCGATCGGAAATTGCTCGCCGAATTGCAACGCGACGGCACGTTGTCGGTCGATCAGCTGTCCGAACGGGTAGCCTTGTCGCGCAACGCCTGCTGGCGGCGCGTCAAGCGGCTGGAGGAGGATGGCGTCATCACCGGCCGGGTGGCGTTGGTCGATGCCGAGAAGCTCGGGCTCGGCCTCTCCGTGTTCATCCTGGTTCGGACCTCAAATCATGATCCCGAGTGGTTGCAGAAATTCCGGGCGGCGGTGACCGGGTTTTCCGAGATCACGGGAGTCTACCGCATGTCCGGCGACCTCGACTATGTCTTGCGCGCCCGCGTCGCCGACGTGAAGGCCTATGACCGGCTCTACCAGCGGCTGATCGCCAAGGTGGCGCTGTCGGACGTTTCGGCGTCCTTCGTGATGGAGGAGATCAAGGAGACGACGGTGGTGCCGATGGAAATGCGCTAAGGATTGGCTCCGGCCATAGTGATGCCCGAAAGAAAGCCGTTGATAGGGTCGCGGGCGAATTGACCGAATCGGCAATCGCGCCGATAGGATCGATTTTATGCGCGCAGCCATCCAAAATTCCTCCGTCATCGGTCCGACCGTCGGCTTCGTAAGGTTACCGCATGCGGAAGGACTCCCCCTCCCTGCCTATGAAAGCCCCGGCGCCGCCGGCATGGACCTGCGCGCGGCGGTGCCCGACGATCGGCCGCTGCTGATCCTGCCGGGAAAACGTGCGCTGGTGCCGACCGGACTGATCCTGGAAATCCCCGAAGGCATGGAAGGCCAGGTGCGGCCGCGCTCCGGCCTTGCCTTCAAACACGGGCTGACCGTCCTCAACACGCCGGGCACGATCGACAGCGACTATCGCGGCGAGGTGAAAGTGCTGCTGGTCAATCTCGGCGACGAGGATTTTGCGGTGACGCGCGGCATGCGCATCGCCCAGATGGTGTTCGCCGCGGTGACGCAGGCGGGCGTCGAAGAGCGCGACCTGGCCGGCGGCACGGCGCGCGGTTCGGGCGGGTTCGGCTCGACCGGCACGGCCTGATGAACATACCGAAACTTGTCATCTTCGACTGCGACGGAATTCTGGTCGATACCGAGAACCTGGCCAACCGGCGTCTCGCCGAATGGCTGAGCGAAGCCGGGTATCCCACCAGCTTTGAATATTGCCGCAAGAACTTCTCCGGCCGCAGCATGGTCTCAGTGCAGAAGCAGATCGAAGAAGAGACCAGCGTCAGGCTCGGCGCAGACTTCGTCGAGCGCTGGAATGCAGGGCTGCCGGACCTGTTCGCCCATGGGGTCGAGGCGATTCCCTATGTCCGGGAGTTCGTCGAGGCTGTCCGCGCGGCCGGCATCGCCTATTGCGTCGCCACCTCGGCCAGGGTGTCGAAAATGCACATCACGCTTGGCCAGACCGGCCTGCTGCCGCTGTTCGAACATGCGATGTTTTCCTCGACCATGGTCGCGCGCGGCAAGCCGTTTCCGGACCTCTTCCTGCATGCGGCCAAGACGATGGGCTTTGCGCCTGCCGACTGCATCGTCATCGAGGACAGCGTCGCCGGCACGCAGGCCGGCATCGCCGCCGGCATGCGGGTATTTTCCTATCATGGCGATCCCTACAGCGACCGTGACGGCTTGATGCGAGCCGGCGGCATCCTGTTCGACGACATGCGCACACTGGCCGGACTGGTGCCGATCCACTGATCGGCGCCGGTTTTGACGGGGTTGCAGGGACGCGCCGGACGAATTGTCAGCAGAGAACGCGAAACGCTTCTGAGCCAACCGCATTCGTTTGCCCGGGCAAGGCGGGCAAGCTAAAATCCGCGCCATCGCACTCAACACGATGGGGGAACTTCCATGGACAAGGGCAAGATCTTTCGCGACCTGCATGCCTCGACCTTCGTCATGCCCAACCCTTGGGACGTCGGCACGACGAAGCTGCTTGGATCCTTCGGTTTCAAGGCACTGGCGACGACCAGCGCCGGTTTCGCCTTCTCGCGCGGCCTGCCGGACGGCGCGGTGACCTTCGACCAGATGATCCATCATTGCCGCGAGGTGACGGCGGCAACCGAGCTGCCGGTTTCGGCCGACCTCGAACGCGGCAAGGGCGACAGCGCCGAGCAGGCCGCCGAAACCATCTTCGCGGCTGAAGCCGCCGGCCTTGCCGGCTGCTCGATCGAGGACCACACCGGCGACCCGAACAAGCCGATCTATGATTTTTCGCACGCGGTGGAGCGCGTCGCGGCGGCGGCGGAAGCGGCCCGCGCGCTGAAACGCGATTTCGTCTTCACCGCGCGGGCGGAGAACTTCCTCTGGGGCAAGTCCGACCTCGACGACACCATCAAGCGGCTGCAGGCATTCGAGAAGGCGGGCGCCGACGTGCTCTACGCGCCGGGCATCGGCGACGTCGAGATGGTGCGCACGGTCTGCTCGGCGGTGAGCAAGCCGGTCAACGTCATGGCAAGGCCCGACTTCACCATTGCCGATCTGACCGCGGCCGGGGCAAAGCGCGTTTCGCTTGGGCCGTGGCTCACCAACTTCGCCTATGGCATGCTGGAAACGGCGGCGCGCGAGATCCAGCAGGACGGCACGTTCGGCTTCGCCCGCGCCGCCATGCCCTTCGGCAAGTTGCAGGCGCTGTTTGGCAAATCGGGATAAGCGGGCCGAACACATGACGCTGACCGTCGTCGACATGCACACCGGCGGCGAGCCGCTGAGGATCGTCACCGGGGGTTACCCCGATATCCCGAAGGGCACGATCCTGGAAAAGCGCGCCCATGTGCGCGACCATCTCGATCATCTCCGGAAAATCCTGATGTTCGAGCCGCGCGGCCATTACGACATGTACGGCGCGCTGCTGGTCGAGCCCGATTTGCCGGGCGCCGACCTTGCCGTGCTGTTCATGCACAATGAGGGCTATTCGACCATGTGCGGCCACGCCATCGTCGCGCTCGGCCGCTATGCCGTCGACGAAGGGCTGGTGGCCAAGCGGGAACCGGTGACGATGGTCAACATCGAGGCGCCCTGCGGCATGGTGATTGCCTCGGTCGAGGTGCACGACGGCAAGGCAGGTGCTGTGTCGTTCGACAGCGTGCCGGCTTTCTTGTTCGCACGTGACCGCAAGATCGAGCTGCCCGGCTACGGCGCGATCGGCTTCGACATCGCCTATGGCGGCGCATTCTATGCGCTGGCCGACTGTCACCAGTTCGGGCTCGAATTCGGCGGCGGCCGGGTACGCGACTTCGTCGACGCGGCGACGGCGCTGACCGAAAGGCTGAAGCAGGAATTCCCCCTGTCGCACCCCGACCATGTCGACCTCGCCTTCCTCTACGGTACGATCCTGACTGACGGGAAGGACGCGTTTTCCGGTGAGCCGACGAAAAACGTCTGCGTCTTCGCCGAGGCGCAGGTCGACCGCTCGCCGACCGGTTCCGGCGTGACCGCCCGGCTGGCGGCGATGCATGCCAAGGGCGAGATCGCAACAGGCCAGACACGCACTTTCGAGAGCATCGCCGGCTCGCACTTTTCCGGCGCGGTGGCGCGGACGGCGAAAGCCGGACCGCATGAAGCGATCATCGCCCGCGTCGGCGGCCGCGCCTACTATTGCGGCCGGGCGGAATTCATCGTCGAGCCCGACGACGAACTGGGGCGCGGCTTTCTGCTGCGGTAGGGACTGGCGCATCAACGGAACGGCTTGCTCCCCCGATCGGGCCGGGCCGAGATCGCCTTGTGCAGATGCACCATCATGGCTGCGGCGAAGAGCGGCGTCACCAGATTGAGCACCGGCACGGCAAGGAAGGCCGCTATCACCAGGCCGGCGAGAAAGACCGTCCCGGCATGGTGCCGGCGCAAGGCCCTGGCCTCTTCTTCCGGACGGAAGCGCATAGCGGCGAATTCGAAGAACTCGCGCCCAAGCAGGTAGCCGTTGACGATGAAAAAGGCGGCGATGTTGATGCCCGGCACCAGCAGGAGCAGCAGGGCGACGATGTTGCCCAAAACGACGACGCCGAAGAACTTTATCGCCAGCACCAGCGAGCGCAGCGCCGGCATGGCGCGGCCGGGCGGATCGCCGGGATAATCGGTACGCTCCACCACTTCGGCGACATCGTCGAGGAACAGACCGGCGATGACGGCCGTGACCGGCGCGACGAGCAGCGCCATGCCGAAAGCAAGCGCGATGGCCGCGATGATGCCGCCCAGCCAACCGGCCCAGGACGGCAGGCCGGGAAAGAGCGTCTGCAGCCATGGCAGCGCCAGCCACTCGACGAGGCTGGTCAGCCCGAACCACAAGGCAACCAGAGCAAGCACAGTCAAGCCCAGCGTCTTGAGGAAGACGGCGCGGAATTCGGGCGACAACAACTGGCCGGCGGCGGCACGGGCGGCGCTGGAGATCACGGTGCTTCCTCGCTTCGGCGGATTGCCCCTGGGAGGATAGGCAGCAGGTTCGCCGGTCACAAGCTCTATTGCCTGCCGTGGGTCAAGGCGGTCGTTTCAGGTTTCGAACTCTCCGCATCACCCCTCTTGCGAGCGCCGGCGCCGCCCCTCACTGTCCTGCCGGACATCTCTCCCCGTAGAACGGGGAGAGAGGAGCTGGCGGCAACCCCGGTGCCTCCATCGCAACGTGGTGATTGGCGAAACCAGTGATGACAGCGCCCTTCTCCCCGTCACTTACGGGGAGTTGAGGAGCGTCCGCGAAGCGGACGAAAAGCCAACTGCTTGGCTTTTCGAGTGACGAACGCCGGCAGGCGGATGAGGGGCGGCGCTACCTCGACAATCGGAGCCATGTGGTCTGAGGCGATTGCCCTGTCTGCCTATTGTGCGAGCGCCGGCTTGCGGGTGGGAATGGTCATGGCCGCGACGCCGGCGACGACGAAGGCCATGCCGAGCCAGGCCGTGGAACCCAGGCTTTCGCCAAGGAAAACGGCGCCGATGCCGACGCCGATCGGCACGCGCAGATAGGCCTGCGAGGTCGTGCCGACCGAGCCCAGCGTGTGGATCAGGCGGAAATAGATGACGAAGGCCAGCGCGGTCGAAAACACCGACAGGCCGAGCAAGGCCAGGATCGACGCCGTCGACGGCGCCAAGGTCCAGGGCTGGTCGACGGCGAGGCTGAGCGGCACCAGGATGACGGCGCCGCAGAGCATCGAGCCGGCGGCGGGCAGCATCGGGTCGAGGCCCTTGAAGCCTCGGCCGAAGATCGCCGCCCCCGCATAGCAGACCGTTGCAAGGACGATGGCAAGCTGCGCCCAAAGTTCATGGCCGAGACCGCCCAGCGCCTGTGTGCCCACGATGAGGCAGATGCCGGCAATGCCGGCGCCGACGCCGATCAGTTTGCGCAGCGTCACCGGTTCATGGCGGGTGATGAGCGCGGTCAGTAGGAAGGTGAAGATAGGCGACGTCGCGTTGAGGATGGTGGCGAGGCCGGCATCCACCGAGCGCTCGGCGGCGGCGATCAGGGTGAACGGGATGACGCTGTTGAGGCACGCCTGGAAGGCGAAACGACGCCAGCTCGCTGCATCGCCCGGCATGGCGAGCCCGCGCCAGCGGATGATGGCCAGCAGGATCGCGCCCGCGATCAAGGTGCGGGCGGCGATGAACGTCACCGGTGGGATCGTCTCGACGCCGATCTTGATGAACGTATAGGAGGCGCCCCAAAGCACCGCCAGGAGGGCGAGCAGCGCCAGATCGGTGTTCATGTCGTTTCTTGCAGGCATGGGTTTGCCGCCTTCGGGCCGGGATCGAACGGCCCTTTTTAGGCAAAGCCGCGGTGAAATGCTTCGGCCACGACCGAATTGTCGTAGCGCCTGGGCATCACGCGATATGAACATGGCCTAGGCAAACCGGTTGCAAATCGCTAGACCCGCGCCCGGCCGGCATGGCAAGAAGCCGGCGCGGATTTTGGCGGAGACATTGATGCCGGACTATGACGTGCTTTGCATCGGCAATGCGATTGTCGACATCATCGCCCAGTGCGAAGAGGAATTCCTGGAGACCAACGGCATCATCAAGGGCGCGATGAACCTCATCGACACGCACCGCGCCGAACTGCTCTACAGCCGCATGGGCCCGGCGATCGAGGCGTCCGGCGGCAGCGCGGGCAACACGGCGGCCGGCGTTGCCTCCTTCGGCGGCCGCGCCGCCTTCTTCGGCAAGGTCTCCAACGACGCGCTCGGTGAGATCTATGCGCATGACATCCATGCCCAGGGCGTCGCCTTCGACACCAAGCCGCTTCAGGGCGAGCCGCCGACGGCGCGCTCGATGATCTTCGTCACCCCCGACGGCGAGCGCTCGATGAACACCTATCTCGGCGCCTGCGTCGAGCTCGGGCCGGAGGACGTCGAGGCCGACAAGGCGTCGGGCGCCAAGGTTACCTATTTCGAGGGCTATCTGTGGGATCCGCCGCGCGCCAAGGAGGCGATCCGGCAGACGGCCAAGCTGGCGCACGCGGCGGGCCGCGAAGTGTCGATGACCTTGTCGGATTCGTTCTGCGTCGACCGCTACCGCGACGAGTTCCTCGAGCTGATGCGCTCGGGCACCGTGGACATCGTCTTCGCCAACAGCCACGAGATCAAGTCGCTCTACCAGACCTCGTCCTTCGACGAGGCGCTGGCCCGGATCCGCAAGGACTGCAAGGTCGCCGCCGTGACGCGCTCGGAAAAAGGATCGGTCATCGCGCGCGGCGACGAGACCGTCGTCATCCAGGCGACCGCCATCAAGGAGCTGGTCGACACGACAGGCGCCGGCGATCTCTACGCTGCCGGTTTCCTGCATGGCTACACGCAAGGCCGCGACCTCAAGACCTGCGGCGATCTCGGCTCACTGGCGGCCGGCCTGGTGATCCAGCAGATCGGGCCGAGGCCAAGGCAGAATCTGCGTCGCGAGGCCGAACTGGCGGGGCTGCTGTAGGGGGCGGTGAAGCTGCCGATCTCCCCCCTCGTGGGGGAGATGCCCGGCAGGCCAGAGGGGGCGCTGTCCCGCTGGCATCTCCAGGGTTCTACACTGCCGCCAAGCCCGAAATGAACGGCATGAACGTACTGTCATGTCGGGGCGCCAGTTCGAAGAGTATGGGCACGCGGAAGGGAACCACCGCAACCTAGCGATCCTTCGCGCCCCCCTCTGCCCTGCCGGGCATCTCCCCCACGAGGGGGGAGATCGGCAGCTTCACCGTCGCGCGGCTGTCACACATCGCACCTACACGCAATCGGGGCGTCCTTGACTGACATTTGGGCGCCCTCAGCCAGTTGGGGTGCCAAGATGCAAGACAGCAAGCTGTCGGGCCGCCGGATTTGTTGCCGCCGCGATTTCCGCTTTCCACATTAGAAATTCAGCAACGGGCCGCGATCGGGGAGGAGCGCTCGCGGCCAGAAGACAGATGCATGAACAGATTTCACATAACCGGTCTTAAACAAGACGACTTCGCGGACATGGTCGCGGAGAAGGTCGAGCGGGCGCTTGCCCACTATGACGAGGCCATCAACAAACCCACCATGGTCTCGGTCGGCAAGATCGCCGGCAGCATAGCGTCCGCCGTCACCTTGCTGTCGCCGAAGCATCAGCGCGCCATCGACGCCATCCATGCCGACCTTCCGGGGCTGGCATCGAAATTCGTGCGTGCGCTGGCCGTGGAAGCCGCGCGCCGCAGCGAAGCCGGCACCGCGGGCGCCACAAATCCGTCGGCGGGTTTCGACGGCCCCGCCTCCCCGCTTCCGCGCACCCAGTCCGACGATCTCGAATCAATGCTGATCGAAGACTGGGCCGGGCGGGTCGCCGGTTCGACCTATCTGGAGGAACACCTGCGCATTGCCCGCTCGACCCTGCACCGCTGGCAAAGGCGGGGCGAGGTGGTCGCCTTGCGCAAGGGCGGCCGCAAGCACGTCTTCCCGCTGGCGCAGTTCGTGGACGGCAGGCCGGTGGCGGGCATTCGAGACGTGCTGTCGTTGATCGGCAATCCGAGGCTGGCATGGCTGTGGCTGACCCGCCCCTCGGCGCTGCTCGACGAGCGCATTCCCATCGACCTGCTGCGGCAAGACCAGGTCAAGGAGGTCGTCGAGGCGGCGCGGGTGTTTTCCGCGGATTAAGCGCGACCAGATCCGCCGCAGCTTTCGCATCCGACGCGCGGACCTTCCTCAGGTCCCCGCCGTGTAGGCCGCGATCGCCGCCATGTTGACGATATCGCTGTCCTTGGCGTTCAGCGAGACGATCTGCACCGGCTTGTTCAGCCCGACCAGCAGCGGGCCGATGACCGTCGAGCCGCCGAGCTCCTGCAGCATCTTGGTGGAGATCGAGGCGGAGTGGAAGGCCGGCATGATCAGCACATTGGCCGGGCCGGTCAGCCTCATGAACGGGTATTGCGCCATGGCACGGGCGTTGAGCGCGACGTCGGCGGCCATCTCGCCGTCATACTCGAAATCGACGCGGCGCTTGTCGAGGATGCGCACGGCTTCCTGGATGCGCTCGGAGCGCTCGCCGTGGGGATGGCCGAAGGTGGAATAGGCGAGCATGGCGAGCCTCGGCTCATAGCCCATGCGGCGGGCAAAGCCTGCCGCTTCCTCCGCGATATCGGCGATCTGCTCGGCGTTCGGCATGTCGTGCACGGCGGTGTCGGCGACGATCACGGTGCGGCCGCGCGCCAAAACGATCGACACGCCGATGACGCGATGGCCCGGCTTGGCGTCGATGACGCGCCTGACATCGTCGAGCGCGGTGGAATAGTTGCGGGTGACGCCGGTGACGATGCCGTCGGCATCCCCCAGCGCCACCATGCAGGCGGCGAAATGGTTGCGGTCGTTGTTGATCAGGCGCTGGCAGTCGCGGAACAGGAAGCCTTTGCGCTGCATGCGCTCGTAGAGATAATCGGTATAGACCGAATTGCGGCGCGACAGGCGAGCATTGATGATCTCCAGCCCCTGCTTGTCGAGGTCGATGCCGGCGTGCCTGGCGTTCTCCTTGATGACGTCGTCGCGGCCGAGCAGGATGGCGGTGCCGAGCCGCTGGTTCACATAGGAGACGGCGGCGCGCATCACTTGCTCCTCCTCGCCCTCGGCGAAGACGATGCGCTTGGGCTGGCGGCGCACACGGTCGTAAATGCGCTGCAAGGTCGAGGCGATCGGATCACGGCGGGCCGACAGCTCCTGCGCGTAGCGGTCGAGATCGAGGATCGGCTTGCGGGCGACGCCAGAATCCATCGCCGCCCTGGCGACGGCCAGCGGAATGGCCGAGATCAGGCGCGGATCGAACGGCACCGGGATGATGTAGTTGGGGCCGAATTTCGGCCGGTTGCCCTGGTAGGCTGCGGCGACGTCGTCGGGCACGTCCTTGCGTGCCAGGTCGGCAAGCGCACGCGCGGCGGCGATCTTCATGTCGTCATTGATGGTGGTGGCCCGCACATCCAGCGCGCCGCGGAAAATATAGGGGAAGCCGAGCACGTTGTTGACCTGATTGGGATAATCCGAACGCCCGGTCGCCATGATGGCGTCGGTGCGGATCTCCGCCACTTCCTCGGGCGTGATCTCGGGATCGGGGTTGGCCATGGCGAAGATGATCGGGTTCTTGGCCATGGAACGCACCATGGCGGTGGTCAGCGCGCCCTTGGCGGAAAGGCCGAGGAACACGTCGGCGCCGTCCAGCGCCTCGGCCAGCGACCGCGCGTCGGTCTTGACCGCATGCGCCGACTTCCACTGGTTCATGCCTTCGGTGCGGCCCTGGAAGACCACGCCCTTGGTGTCGCACAGGATGATGTTTTCGGGCGCAAAGCCCATCGCCTTCATCAGCTCGATACAGGCGATGCCGGCCGCACCGGCGCCGTTGCAGACCATCCTGGTGGTCTTCATGTCGCGGCCGGTGATCTCCAGCGCGTTGATCAGGCCGGCGGCCGAGATGATGGCGGTGCCGTGCTGGTCGTCGTGGAAGACCGGGATGTCCATCAGCTCGCGCAACCGCTGCTCGATGATGAAGCATTCCGGCGCCTTGATGTCCTCCAGGTTGATGCCGCCGAAGGAGGGCCCAAGGAAGCGTACGCAGTTGATGAACTCGTCGGCGTCCTCGGTGTCGACCTCGAGGTCGATGGAATCGACGTCGGCGAAGCGCTTGAACAGCACCGCCTTTCCCTCCATGACCGGCTTGGAGGCCAGCGCGCCGAGATTGCCCAAGCCCAGGATCGCGGTGCCGTTGGAGATGACGGCGACCATGTTGCCGCGCGACGTGTAGTCGAAGGCGCGGCTGGGATCCTCCGCGATGGCCAGCACCGGCACGGCAACGCCAGGCGAATAGGCGAGGCTCAAATCGCGCTGCGTGGCCATCGGCTTGGTGGCGACGATCTCGAGCTTGCCGGGCCGCCCCATGGCGTGGAATTCGAGCGCTTCCTGCGCGCTAACGGACGGACCGCTGTTTTCGGTTTTCCTTGCCATGATGCTTTTGATTTCCTCGCCATGCGGCACCTCCTTGAGGCGGGTGCCTTGTGTGATTCCGAATTAAGACTACGCGCCGCCGCGTGTAAACCGCCAAGCGTTACCGAACTGGCGTCGGAAGGACGCATGGCGTTCAATGGTGGTTGATCTCCGTTCTTCCCCTGCTTTTCCAATGGCCGGCATTAAACCCCGCCGCCACATCTGCTAGCGTGAGCGCATGAACATGCACATTCAAAACGAACCGGACGCTCCCGAGGCGATCACGCCGGCAGCCGCTGGCGGCGTCACGCCGATGATGGAGCAGTTCATCGAGATCAAGGCGGCGAACCCGGATTCGCTGCTGTTCTACCGGATGGGCGATTTCTACGAGCTGTTCTTCGAGGATGCGGAGAAGGCGAGCCGGGCGCTCGGCATCGTGCTGACCAAGCGCGGCAAGCATCAGGGCCACGACATCCCGATGTGCGGCGTGCCGGTGCATGCGGCGGATGACTATCTGCAGAAACTGATCGCGCAGGGTTTCCGCGTCGCCGTCTGCGAGCAGATCGAGGATCCGGCCGAAGCCAAGAAGCGCGGCTCCAAATCGGTGGTGCGCCGCGATGTGGTGCGGCTGGTGACGCCTGGCACCATCACCGAGGACAAATTGCTGGCGCCGTCGGAATCGAGTTTCCTGATGGCGCTGGGACGGGTGAAGGGCAGCAGCGATGCAAGAGGCGGGGAGCGCGGCGGCGCGACCGGGAACCAGGGGAGCTTTGCCCTAGCCTGGATCGACATTTCGACCGGCGCCTTCCGGGTCACAGACACCACCGCAGACCGGCTGCTCGCCGACATCTTCCGCGTCGATCCGCGCGAACTGATCGTCGCCGATCCGGTGTTCCACGATCCCGAATTGCGACCGGTATTCGACATGCTCGGCCGCGTCGCCAACCCGCAGCCGCCGAGCCTGTTCGATTCGGCCTCGGCGGCCGCGCGCATCGCCCGCTTCTTCGAGGTGGCGACACCGGACAGCTTTGGTGCGTTTTCCCGTGCCGAGCTGTCGGCGATCTCGGGCGCCATCGCCTATGTCGAAAAGACGCAGAAGGCCGAGCGGCCGCCGCTGTCGCGCCCCGAGCGCGAGGAGGCCGGCTCGACCCTGTTCATCGACCCGGCGACGCGCGGCAACCTGGAACTCCTGCGCACGCTGTCGGGCAGCCGTGAAGGCTCATTGTTCAAGGCGATCGACCGCACGGTGACCGGCGGCGGCGCCAGGCTGCTCGCCGACCGGCTGATGGCGCCGCTGACCGATCCGGCGGCAATTGCCGCGCGGCTGGATTCGGTGTCGTTCTTCCGTTCCGAGACGCGGCTTTGCCAGGCCGTGCGGGCGAGCCTGAAGAGCGTCGCCGACATGCCGCGCGCGTTGTCGCGGCTGGCGCTCAACCGCGGCGGCCCGCGCGACCTCGGCGCGCTGCGCGCCGGCTTCGAGGCGGCCGGCGCGATCGCGGAGGTCTTTGCCGCGACCGCCCTGCCCCAGGAATTGGCGGCGGCGCTCGCCGCCATCCGGGCGCTGCCGCACGCGCTTGCCGGGCATCTGACGCAGGCACTTGGCGAGGAACTGCCGCTGCTGAAGCGCGACGGCGGCTTCATCCGAGGCGGCTACAACGCCGAGCTCGACGAGATGCGGGCGCTGCGCGACGAGTCGCGAAAAGTGATCGCCGGGCTGGAGCGTTCGCTGATCGAGGAGACCGGCATTCGGTCCCTGAAGATCCGGCACAACAATGTGCTCGGCTACTACATCGAGGTGACCGCCAACCATCACGCGGTGATGACCGGCAGCGATGGCGCCAAGGCGCGCTTCATCCACCGCCAGACCATGGCCAACGCCATGCGCTTCACCACGACGGAGCTGGCGGAGCTGGAAACAAAGATCGCCAATGCCGCCGACCGGGCGCTGAGCATCGAGCTTGCCGCCTTCGACGCGCTGACGGCGGAAGCGGTCGGCGAAGCGGAGAAGATCCGCGCCGGGGCCGATGCGCTCGCCGTGCTGGACGTGTCGGCGGCGCTCGCGCTTTTGTCGGAAAGCGAGGCCTGGTGCCGGCCGCTGGTCGACGCCAGCCTTGCCTTCGAGATTTCGGGTGGGCGCCATCCCGTGGTCGAACAGGCGCTGCGGCGCTCGGGCGAAGGGCCGTTCGTGGCCAATGACTGCGACCTGTCGCCGGAGGGCAGCGCCAAGAACGGCGCGATCTGGCTGCTGACCGGCCCCAATATGGGCGGTAAATCAACATTCCTGCGGCAGAACGCGCTGATCGCCATCCTGGCCCAGACCGGCTCTTTCGTCCCGGCGACATCGGCCCATATCGGCGTCGTCGACCGCCTCTTTTCCCGCGTCGGCGCCTCGGACGATCTGGCGCGCGGCCGATCGACCTTCATGGTCGAGATGGTCGAGACGGCGGCGATCCTCAACCAGGCCGGCCAACGGGCGCTGGTAATCCTCGACGAGATCGGCCGCGGCACCGCCACGTTCGACGGCCTGTCGATCGCCTGGGCTGCGGTGGAATATCTGCACGAGAAGAACCGCTGCCGGGCGATCTTCGCCACGCATTTCCACGAAATGACCTCGCTTGCCGGCAAGCTGGCGCGGCTCCACAACGTCACCATGCGGGTCAAGGAATGGGAGAACGACGTCGTCTTCCTGCACGAGGTCGGCAAGGGCGCGGCCGACCGCTCCTACGGCGTCCAGGTGGCGCGGCTGGCCGGCCTGCCGGAGGCGGTGGTGGACCGTGCCAAGGAAGTGCTGCACCAGCTCGAGGAAGGCGAGGTTTCGGGCAAGACCAACCGGCTGGTCGACGACCTGCCGCTGTTTTCCGTGGCGGTGAAGCGGGAAGCGCAGAAGCCGGTCAAGAGCGATGCGCTGGGCGTCGCACTCAGTGACATCAATCCCGATGAGATGACGCCGAGGGAAGCGCTGGAAGCGCTTTATCGGTTGAAGGGGTTGGCGGGGATGTAAATTGAACCTGCTGGCATGGCGGTATCGCCGAAACCGCCAATCTCCCCCCCTTGAGGGGGAGATGTCCGGCAGGACAGAGGGGGGCCTCGTAGAGTGGCGGCCTTGATTAACTTGCCCTCTGGCGATGCTCGCCGGAGTATGCCAGCGCGGAAGCCGTCGTTGTAAAAATTGATGTGTTGGCGGGACAGCGCCCCCCTCTGCCCTGCCGGGCATCTCCCCCTCGAGGGGGGAGATTGGCAGCTTCACCGATAACGCTCAGATCATCTCCAGCCCGCGTTTGCGGCTCGGCGGCGGGAAGGCGCGGTCGAGGTCGGCGAGGTCTTCGCGCGTAAGCTCGATGTCGAGTGTCGCGACATTCTGGCGGACATGGTCCTGGCTGCTGGCCTTGGGAATGGCGATGACGCCATCCTGGTGCATCACCCAGGCCAGTGCGATTTGCGCCGGTGTCGCACCGTGGCGGTCTGCGACCGCGTCTAAACTGGCATTGCGCGCCAAGGCGCCCTGCTCGACCGGCGAATAGGCCATAAGAGGAATTCCGCGTTTCCGGCTCCAGGGCGCCAGATCGAACTCAAGGCCGCGCCGGACCAGATTGTAGAGCACCTGGTTGGTCTGGACGTTGCCGCCGTCGGGCAGGCCGACCAGCTCTTCCATCTCCCCGGTGTCGAAATTGCTGACGCCCCAGTGGCGGATCTTGCCGGCTTTCTTCAGCGCCTCGAAAGCTTCGACGGTTTCGGCCAGGGGCACGCTGCCCGGCCAATGCAGCAGATAAAGATCGATACGGTCGGTGGCGAGGCGCTTCAGGCTGTTTTCGCAGGCGCGCTGCACGCCGGCGCGCGAGGCGTTGGACGGCAGCACCTTCGAGACCAGGAAGACCTCGGCACGCTGCCCGGCAATGGCTTCGGCCACCACCTCCTCGGCGCCGCCGCTGGCGTACATTTCGGCGGTGTCGATCAGCTTGACGCCGAGATCGAGACCAAGCTTGAGGGCATTCACCTCCTCCGCGCGGCGGCGCGAATCCTCGCCCATTTTCCAGGTGCCCTGGCCGAGAACGGGGATGGCTTCGCCGCAGGGCAGCGTGGTGGTTCTGACGCTCGATGGCATGGCAGGCTCCAGTTGAGACGGGATCGCATCACAGGCCGGACGAGAAATTCAGAGGCGTTCTCGCCGAGCCGCGAAAGCTTACTTCACCGGATGGGCGGCGAGCCAGTCCTGCATCTGCTTGATCTCGGCTTCCTGCGCCGCGATGACCGCCTCGGCCAGCTTGCGGATCTCGGGGTCCTTGCCGTTGGCGAGTTCGACCCTGGCCATGTCGATGGCGCCCTGGTGGTGAGGGATCATGCCGCGGACGAAATCGACGTCGGCATCGCCGGTGTATTTGGAGGCCATCATGTCGGCGTGCATCTTGTTCATCGCCGCCTTGTAGCCTGCGGTCGACGGGCCTTCCGCCCCCGTCGCCATGCCGGCCATGTCGTGCTTCATCTCCTCGCTTTGTGCGGGAACGCTTTCGAGAAAGACGGCAACCAGCATTCCAGCCGCCATCAGCAGCAGCACGATTTTTTTGGCCAAGGTCATTGATGGTCTCCTGTTGATCGGGTTTCGTATTTGGGGGATCGGCTCAAAGTTTCAATGTCCTCAGCCGCAACGCATTGGCGATCACTGAAACCGAGGACAGGCTCATCGCCGCCGCCGCCAGCATCGGCGACAACAGCGTGCCGGTCAGCGGATAGAGCACGCCGGCCGCAACCGGCACGCCAAGCACATTGTAGAGGAAGGCGAAGAACAGGTTCTGCCTGATATTGCGGATGGTCGCCTGGGCCAGTGTGCGGGCACGCACGATGCCGTTGAGGTCGCCCTTGACCAATGTGATGCCGGCGCTTTCGACGGCGACATCGGCGCCGGTGCCCATGGCGATACCGACATCGGCGGCGGCCAAGGCCGGTGCGTCGTTGACGCCGTCGCCGGCCATGGCGACGCCGGCGCCCTTGCCGCGCAATTCCTCGACCAGCGCGCCCTTCTGTTCCGGCAATAGGCCGGCGCGGACTTCGTCGATGCCGAGGCTTCTGGCGATCGCGTTTGCCGTGCGCTCATTGTCGCCGGTCGCCATGATGATCCTCAAGCCGCTGTCGTGCAGGGCCTTGATCGCCTCGGCGGTGGTCGCCTTGACCGGATCGGCGACGGCGACGATGCCGGCCAGTTTCCTGTCCACGACGACGAACATCGCCGTCTTGCCATCGCCTTGCAGCGCCTTGGCCGCGGCCGAAACGGTGGACACGTCGACGCCGAGATCACGCATCATCGCGGCGTTGCCGAGCGCTACATTCCTGCCCGAAACGGCACCGGAAACACCCTTGCCGGTGACCGCCTCGAAGCCATTGGCTTCGGCGACCCTTACACCGCGGGTCGCGGCGCCTTCGACAATAGCCTCGGCCAGGGGATGCTCCGAGCCCTTCTCCAGGCTCGCGGCGAGGCCCAGCAATTCCTCCTCCGAAAACCCATCGGCCGCCACGACATCCGTCAGTTTCGGCCGGCCTTCGGTCAGTGTCCCCGTCTTATCGACGATCAGCGTATCGACGGAAGCGAAGCGTTCGAGCGCGGCGGCCTCCTTGATCAGCACGCCGGCGTGGGCGCCACGTCCGGTGGCGGTCATGATCGACATCGGCGTGGCGAGGCCGAGTGCGCAGGGACAGGCAATGATCAACACCGAGACCGCCGAGACGATGGCGAAGATCAGGCTGGGCGTGGGCCCAAAGATCGCCCAGGCGACAAAGGCAGCGATGGCGACCAGAACGACAGCCGGGACGAAGTAGAAGGAAACGCGATCGGCCAACCCTTGTATCGGCGCGCGCGAGCGTTGCGCCTTGGCGACCAGCTCGACGATGCGCGAGAGCGTGGTCTCGGCGCCGATCCGCTCGGCGCGCATGATCAGCGAGCCGTTCTTGTTGAGCGTGCCGCCGGTGAGGGTATCACCTTCGGCTTTCTCGACCGGCAACGGTTCGCCCGTGATCATGGATTCGTCGATGGAAGAGCGGCCTTCGAGCACGGTGCCATCGACCGGCACGGCATCGCCGGGCCGGATGCGCAGGCGCTCGCCGGCCTTGACGCTGTCCAGCGGCACATCGCTCTCCGAACCGTCCTCTCCTATGCGGCGGGCGGTCTTGGGCGCAAGGTCGAGCAGGGCGCGGATGGCCGAGCCGGTCTTTTCGCGGGCGCGCAGTTCCAGCACCTGGCCGAGAAAGACCAGCGCGACGATGACGGCTGCGGCCTCGAAATAGACCGGCACCGCCCCGCCATGGCCGCGGAACTGATGCGGAAAAATGTCCGGGAACAGCGTCGCGACGACGCTGTAGAGATAGGCCGCACCGACGCCGAGCGAAATCAGCGTCCACATGTTCGGGCTGCGGTTGCGGATCGAATCCCAACCACGATGAAAGAACGGAAATGCGGCCCAAAGCACGACCGGGCTCGCGAGCGCCAGCTCGATCCAGACTTTTGTCCGGTCATCGACCAGCTTCTCGAACGACAGACCGATCATCGGCGCCATGGCGACGATGAGAAGGGGCACCGAGAGCACCGCACTGACCCAGAACCGCCTGGTGAAATCGACCAGTTCGGGATTTGGCCCCTCGTCACCGGTCGGAACGCCCATCGGCTCGAGAGCCATGCCGCAGATCGGGCAGGAGCCGGGCTTGTCACGGATGATCTCGGGATGCATCGGGCAAGTGTATTGCGTGCCCTTCGGCATCGCTTCCGGCGCCGGTCTGTCGCCGAGATAGGTTTGCGGCGCCGCCTCGAATTTCGACTTGCAGCCGGCGGAGCAGAAATAGAAGCCCTGGCCGTCATGGCGCAGAAAATGCTTTGCCGTGGCGCGGTCCACGCTCATGCCGCAGACGGGGTCGGTGGCGGTCAGGTATGTTTCCGGCTTGGCCCGGAATTTCGAACGGCAGCTTTCGCTGCAGAAATGATAGAGACGGCCAGCATGCTGCGATGTCGGCTTGCCGGCGGCTGGATCGACGGTCATGCCGCAGACCGGATCGCGTGTGACGGCGCCCGCATCCACGGCCGCACCTTTTGCCGCGCAGCAACCACCATGCGCGTGATGATCGTGATCTGAATGCGTCATTTCGAATGCCTCTATCAAACTGCTTCGAGCCGGAGGTAGTCCTTCCAGTAACTGGAAGGTCAAGGACTGGCTTGAATTTTATTGTCGCGGGTGTCCCGCACCATGGAAACGCGTCAACCCGCCCCCATACCCAGCGCCGCGGAAACGCGCTATAGACGCCGCCCAAAAGGCAAGGCCAACCGGTACCATGGCGAAAATCTCCTTGAAGCTCGATGAACTGATCGACGGCGACGCCTTGCGCCGCGAGATGACCGCGCTGACGGCGGCCACGACCGGGGACGGCTCCGGATCGGCCGCCCGCGCCGGGGTTCTCCAGCTTCTCAAGGGCCGGCTCGCCGCGGGCCGCAAAACAGCCGAGGCCATGCTGAAGCAGGATGGCGGCGGCAATGCCTGCGCCGAGCGGCTGTCGCATCTGATGGATGAGCTGATCCGGGCGCTCTACGATTTTGTCGCGACCCATGTCTACCGGGTAAAGAACCGGTCGGTCGCCGAACGCATGGCCGTCGTCGCGGTCGGCGGCTATGGGCGCGGCACGCTGGCGCCGGGATCCGACATCGACCTCCTGTTCCTGCTGCCCTACAAGCAGACGCCGTGGGGCGAACAGACAGTCGAATACATGCTCTACATGCTGTGGGACCTCGGGCTGAAGGTCGGCCACGCGACCCGCAACATCGAGGAATGCCTCAGGCTGTCGCGCACCGACATCACCATCCGCACCTCGATCCTGGAAGCGCGCTTCCTGTGGGGTGAGCAGAAGCTCTACGACGAACTGATGCTGCGCTTCGACCATGAGGTGGTGCGCACCACCGGACCGGAATATGTGCAGGCCAAGCTCGCCGAACGCGACGAGCGCCATGCCAAGGCCGGCGAAAGCCGCTATCTGGTCGAGCCCAACGTCAAGGACGGCAAGGGCGGCCTGCGCGACCTGCAGACGCTGTTCTGGATCGGCAAATATTTCTACCGGGTGCGCACCGGCGAGGAGCTGGTCGAGAAGGGCGTCTTCACGCAGGCCGAATACCGCGAATTCCAGAAGGCCGAGGATTTCCTGTGGGCCGTGCGCTGTCACATGCATTTCCTCACCGGCAAGGCCGAGGAGCGGCTGCATTTCGACATCCAGCGCGAGATCGCGGAGCGGCTGGGCTACACCACGCATCCCGGCCTGTCGGCGGTCGAGCGCTTCATGAAGCACTATTTCCTCGTCGCCAAGGATGTCGGCGACCTGACCCGCATCTTCTGCGCCGCGCTCGAAGAGGAGCAGGCCAAGCATGTGCCGGGCTTCAACCGCATCTTCCTCACCTTCCAGCGCCGCAAGCGCAAGCTTGCCGGCACGTCGGATTTCATCGTCGACAACCACCGTATCAACATCGCCGACGACCAGGTGTTCGAGCGCGATCCGGTCAATCTGCTCAGGCTGTTCTGGTTCGCCGACAAGCACGGGCTGGAGTTTCACCCCGACGCGCTGAAGCTGCTCACCCGCTCGCTCGGCCTGGTCAACAAATCGCTCCGGCGCGACGAGGAGGCCAACCGGCTGTTCCTCGACATCCTGACCTCGGACCGCAACGCCGAGCTCAATCTGCGCCGCATGAACGAGGCGGGGCTGCTCGGCCGGCTGATCCCCGATTTCGGCAAGATCGTCGCCATGATGCAGTTCTCGATGTACCACCACTACACGGTCGACGAGCATCTGATCCGCTGCATCGGCGTGCTGGCCGAGATCGAGCGCGGCGACGGCGAGAAGGTGCATCCGCTGTCGCATTCGCTGATGCCGGGACTGAGAAAGAGCCGCGAGGCGCTCTACGTCGCCGTGCTGCTGCACGACATCGCCAAGGGCAGGCCGGAGGACCATTCGGAAGCCGGCGCCCGGATCGCCCGGCGCATCTGCCCGCATATGGGACTTTCGACCACCGACACCGAAACGGTGGCCTGGCTGGTCGAGAACCATCTGGTCATGTCGATGACGGCGCAGACGCGCGATCTCAACGATCGCAAGACGATCGAGGACTTCGCCTCGATCGTGCAGTCCGTCGAGCGGCTGAAGCTGCTTCTCATCCTCACCGTCTGCGACATCAGGGGCGTCGGACCGGGCGTCTGGAACGGTTGGAAGGGCCAGTTGCTGCGCACGCTGTACTACGAGACCGAACTGCTGCTCACCGGCGGCTTCTCGGAAGTGTCGCGCGCCCAGCGCACGGCGGCGGCGCGCGAGTGCCTGGCCGAAGCGCTCGCCGGCTGGCCCGACAAGATCCGCAAACGCTATGTCGGCCTGCACTATGAGAATTACCTGCTGACCGTCGACCTGCCGGACCAGCTTCGCCACGCCGAATTCATCCGCGAGGCGGATGCCTCCGGCAACAAGCTTGCCACCATGGTCAAGACGCACCAGTTCGAGGCGGTGACCGAGATCACCGTTTTGGCGCAGGACCATCCGCGCCTGCTGTCGGTGATCGCCGGCGCCTGTGCGGCGGCCGGCGGCAACATCGTCGACGCGCAGATCTTCACCACCTCGGATGGCCGCGCACTGGACACGATCCTGATCTCGAGGGAGTTCGACCGCGACGAGGACGAGCGCCGGCGCGCCGAGCGCGTCGGGCGGCTGATCGAGGACGTGCTGTCGGGCAAGAGCTGGCTGCCGGAGATGATCGAGAAGCGCACCAAGCCCAAGCGCGGCGCCAAGGTCTTCCGGATCGCGCCGCGCGCCGAAATCCGCAACACGCTGTCGAACCGATTTTCGGTGATCGAGGTCGAGGGGCTGGACCGGCCGGGTCTGTTGTCGGAGATCACCGGAACGCTGTCCGACCTGTCGCTCGACATCGCGTCGGCCCACATCACCACCTTCGGCGAAAAGGTGATCGATACGTTCTATGTCACCGACCTCACCGGCCAGAAGATCGACAGCCCGTCACGCACCACCACCATCCGTAACCGGCTGACGGCGACGCTCGAGGGCACGGCCTCCGAACGCGGCAGCAGGACCAGGGCCGCCGCCGAGTGAGCGCCACCATCACTTTGTCCCAATCGCGCAGGCAGTCTCCAAACGCATGAGCCTCGTCAAGAAATTCGCTACGGTCGCTTCCGGCACGCTGATGAGCCGCGCGCTCGGTTTCGGCCGCGAGATGCTGATGGCGGCAGCACTGGGCACCGGGCCGGTGGCCGACGCCTTCAACGCCGCCTTCCAGTTTCCCAACACCTTTCGCCGGCTGTTCGCCGAAGGCGCCTTCAACGCCGCCTTCGTGCCGCTGTTCGCCAAGGAGATCGAGACGCACGGCACCGACGGCGCCAAGCGCTTTTCAGAGGAAGTGTTCGGGGTGCTGTTCACGGCGCTGCTGGCGCTGACCATCGCCATGGAACTGGCGATGCCGCTGATCGTGCGCTACCTGGTGGCGCCGGGTTTCGCCGACACGCCGGGAAAGTTCGAGACGACCGTCACTCTGGCGACGATCATGTTCCCCTATCTCATCTGCATGTCGCTGGCCGCCATGATGGCGGGCATGCTGAATTCGCTACGCCGCTATTTCGCCGCGGCGATCGCGCCTGCCTTTCTCAACATCATCCTGATCAGCGTGCTTGGCTATGCCTGGTATCATGGGCTGGATGCGCATGCCGTCGGCTTCAGCCTGTCCTGGGGCGTTCTGGCGGCGGGCCTCGTGCAGCTCGCCATCGTCTGGGTGGCGGTTCGCAACGCCGGCATCTCGATCGGTTTCCGCCGGCCGAAGATGACGCCGAACGTGAAGCGGCTCCTGATCCTGGCGCTGCCGGCGGCGATCACCGGCGGCATCACCCAGATCAACCAGCTGATCGGCACCGCCATCGCCTCGGCGCAGGACAGCGCCGTCTCCTCGCTCGCCTATGCCGACCGCGTCTACCAGCTGCCACTTGGCGTGGTCGGCGTCGCCGTTGCGATCGTGCTGTTGCCGGAACTGTCGCGGGCGCTGAAGTCGGGCAATCTGATCGAGGCGGCCAATCTGCAGAACCGCTCGGTCGAATTCACCTTGTTCATGACCTTGCCGGCTGCGGTGGCGCTCTGGGTCATGTCTGAGCCGATCGTGCGGCTGGTCTATGAGCGCGGCGCGTTCGCCGCCAACCATTCGACGCCTGTCGTGGCGGCGATCCTGGCGATCTTCGGGCTCGGCCTGCCGGCCTTCGTGCTGATCAAGGCGTTCACCCCGGGCTATTTCGCCCGCGAGGACACACGCACGCCGATGATCTTCGCCGCCATCTCGGTGGCGGTGAACGTCGCCACCGCGCTGACGCTGTTTCCGAGGATGGGCGCGCCCGGCATCGCCGTGGCCTCGGCGGTGGCCGGCTGGGTCAACGCGCTGATGCTGCTCGGGGTGCTGATCCGGCGCGGCCATTGGGGCCGCGACGTGCCTCTTTTGAAGCGCATTCCGCGTCTGGTGCTCTCGGCGGCGGTGATGGGCGTCGCCCTCTATTTCGCCGAACACTGGCTGAGCGCCAGGCTCGGCTCCGGCTCGCCGCTGGTCGTCAAGGCGACGACGCTGCTGGGGCTGGTGGCCGGCGGGGCGCTGCTCTACTTCGTCACGGCCTTTGCCAGCGGCGGCGCCGATTTCGGCATGATCCGCCGCAATGTGAAGCGCGGCTCAGGCAAAGCGACACCACCAGCCGTAAACGCCGAGCTGGACGAGTAGGCCGGGCAGCCCGACTGCAATAGCAGTCTTGATCGCAGCGTCATGTTCGTCCATAAGCGCGCCGTCGCAAGACTTTCGCCGCACGCGGTTTCCAGCCGCGTGATTGGCTCCGAAAAGTCTGCAACTTTTCGGAATCACGCTTATACGGCCCTCCACAAGCCACGAGGAAACCATGTCCGCCTTCAAGCCACTCGTCTTCTCCGGCGTCCAGCCGACCGGCAATCTGCATCTTGGCAACTATCTCGGTGCCATCAAGAAATTCGTCGCCCTGCAGGAGACGTCCGACTGCATCTACTGCGTCGTCGACCTGCATTCGCTGACGGCCCAGCTGGTTTATGACGACCTCAAGGACCAGACGCGCTCCATCACCGCGGCATTCCTGGCCTCCGGCATCGATCCGAAGAAGCACATCGTGTTCAACCAGTCGCGGGTGATGCAGCACGCCGAGCTCGCCTGGATTTTCAACTGCGTGGCGCGCATCGGCTGGATGAACAAGATGACGCAGTTCAAGGACAAGGCCGGCAAGGACCGCGAGAACGCCTCGCTCGGCCTGCTTGCCTATCCCTCGCTGATGGCAGCCGACATCCTGCTCTACCGCGCCACCCATGTGCCGGTCGGCGAGGACCAGAAGCAGCATCTGGAACTGACGCGCGACATCGCCCAGAAATTCAACAACGACTTTTCGGACCGCATCGCCGGTCTTGGCGTCGGCGTCGAGATGCAGGTCGGAGAGGAAATTGTGAACGGCTACTTTCCGATCACCGAGCCGGTCATCGGCGGGCCGGCGGCGCGCATCATGAGCCTGCGCGACGGCTCCAAGAAGATGTCGAAGTCGGACCCGTCGGATCTGTCGCGCATCAATCTGACCGACGATGCCGACGCCATCTCCAAGAAGATCCGCAAGGCCAAGACCGATCCGGAAGCCTTGCCGAGCGAAGTGGACGGCCTCGCCACCCGGCCGGAAGCGGAAAACCTGGTCGGCATTTATGCCGGCCTTGCGGACATATCGAAAGAGGCGGTGCTGAAGGAGTTCGGCGGCCAGCAGTTTTCGGTGTTCAAGCCGGCACTGGCCGACCTGGCAGTCGAAAAACTGGCTCCCGTCGCCGCCGAAATGCGCCGCATTTCCGATGACCGCGCCTATGTCGACGCGGTACTGCGGGACGGCGGCGAGCGCGCCGGCGTGCTGGCCGAAGCGACGATGAAGACGGTGCGCGACATCATCGGGCTGCTGCAGGACTGATCCGCATCCTTATGCCCCGCACCATACCGGCCAAAGACCGGCGGCTTGCCGCCGGTCAGCCGCAGTGGCAGATTGCGGCCGAAATGACATCGAGTAAATAGACATGGTCTCCAAACGCCTCAGCCGCGAAGCCGGACATCGCCGGAAGTTCCTGGCGATCATCGACGATACGCCCGAATGCGAGCGCGCCGTCGCCTACGCCTCGAAGCGGGCGCTGAGCACCAGCGGCGTGCTGGTGCTGCTCTATGTCATCGAACCGGACGATTTCCAGCACTGGCTGGGCGTCGAGAAGATCATGCGCGAGGAGGCGACCGCCACCGCACGCACCGCGCTCGACAGCTATGCCAACAAGGTGCGCCAGAAGCTCGGCATCGAACCCGAGATGGTGGTGCGCGAGGGCAAGCCCACCGAAGAGATCCACAAGCTGATCGAGGAAGATCAGGATATTGCCATCCTGGTGCTGGCGGCCGGCGCCGGCAAGGAAGGGCCCGGGCCGCTGGTCGGCGCGGTGGCCGGCAAGGGCGCCGCCTTCCCTATCCCGGTGACCGTGGTGCCGCAAAACCTTTCGGACGAGGAGATCGACAGCCTCGCCTGAAGTGTATCGATATTCGGGTGATGCCGGCCTACAAATGGCGGGTTCCTGCGCTTCCGGTGCTCACGTACTTCAAGTACGCTCCGCTCCGGTTCTCGGAAACCACCATTTTCGACTCGGCCTGACCCGAATCTCGACACACTTCATAGTGCTTGGCAGGAGTCGCAAAAACATTCCGCCAGCCAGCCGTTCGGGCGACGCGTTTCGCTTGAATGTCCAGCCGATAGAGCTTATTTAGAATTATTCCAAACTATCTGCCCGAGACGGGCACGGAGACGGCCATGTTCATCCAGACCGAATCGACGCCAAACCCGGCGACGCTGAAATTCCTGCCCGGCAAGGAAGTGCTTTTGGAAGGCACCGCCGATTTCCGTGATGCCGATAGTGCGGCGACGGCCTCGCCGCTGGCCGGCCGGCTGTTCGAAATACCGGGCGTCACCGGCGTCTTCTTCGGCTACGACTTCATCACCGTGACCAAGGACGGGCCCGACTGGCAGCATCTGAAGCCGGCGATCCTGGGCGCCATCATGGAGCATTTCATGTCCGGCGCGCCTGTCATGGCCAATGCCGGCCCGGCCGCGGAGACCAGCCAGACCGGCGAGTTCTACGACAAGGCCGACGAGGAACTCGTCATCACCATCAAGGAGCTGCTCGACACACGGGTGCGCCCGGCAGTGGCCCAGGATGGCGGCGACATCACCTTCCGCGGCTTCGAGAACGGCACCGTGTTCCTGCACATGAAGGGCGCCTGCGCCGGCTGCCCGTCATCGACGGCGACGCTGAAGCACGGCATCCAGAACCTGCTCCGCCACTTCGTTCCCGAGGTCCAGCAGGTCGAACAGGTCGCCTGACCATTCGTCTTCGCCGAGCGCGGCGACGATTCTCAAAAAGCAAGCAACAAAAAACCGGGCCGAATTGCCCGGTTTTTTGTTGGGGACGTCCGTTGTTGCCTAGACGGTCCGCGTACGAACGGTTTTGACCATGAACCTCGCGGTCACGGTCAGAGAACGATGACCTTGGCGCCGACCTCGGCGCGATCGTAAAGGTCGATGATGTCCTGGTTCATCAGCCGGATGCAGCCCGACGACATCGCCTTGCCGATCGAGTTCCATTCCGGGCTGCCATGCAGGCGATAGCCCATGTCACCGCCCTTGTTGAACAGGTACAGAGCGCGCGCGCCGAGCGGGTTCTTCAGGCCCGGCTCCATGCCGCCGGCGAACTTGGCGAGTTCCGGCTGGCGCTTGATCATCTGCGACGGCGGCGTCCAGGTCGGCCATTCGCGCTTGATGGCGACATGGGCGGTGCCATGCCACTCGAAGCCCTCGCGGCCGACGCCGATGCCGTAGCGAATTGCCCGGCCGTCACCCTCGACGAAGTAGAGGAACTTGTTCTGTGTATCGACGATGATGGTGCCCGGCTTTTCCTTGGTGTCGTAGTTCACCTCCTGCCGGTGATACTTCGCGGGCACCTTTTCGATCGGGATGCGCGGCAGCTGGTAGCCGGCGTCGGTCACCGCGCCATAGTCGTTGGAGAATATCTGCCCGCCAATGGTGCTGCAACCGGCGAGTGCGGTCGACAGCGCCAGTGCGGCAATTACTGCAAGCGACTTCATGCGCATGAGGTGATCCGTGCCCCGCCAAACATCCGCGGCACGAGTCGGCCGCTTTCTTGCCATCATTCATGCTGGCATTTGCTTTGCTTGCCAAGTACGCGATGCCTATATGCAAGACCTCACCTGCCGGTAAGCCAGCAACTGCGGCATTTCGGCAACAGCCTTCACCGGATTGTGAAGGAAATTCAATGGCCATGACTCTCGGGCCAGCAGGAATCGAGGAACAACCATGAATGTCGGCGACGCCGCCCAGCGTTCCGGTCTGCCAGCCAAGACCATCCGCTACTATGAGGAAATTGGCCTGATCGCGCCTGCGCGTGCCGGCAACGGCTATCGCGACTATTCGGGCGACGACATCCATCGGCTGACCTTCCTGCGCCGTGCCCGCAACCTGGGCTTTTCCATCGACGATTGCCGCCAGTTGATGGCGCTTTACCAGGACCGCAGCCGCGCCAGCCACGACGTGCGCGAGATCGCCACCGCCCATGTCAGGGCGATCGAGGAGAAGGTGCGCGAGCTGCAGTCGATGCGATCGACCCTGCAGAAGCTCGTCCAGGCCTGCCATGGCGACGACCGGCCGGACTGCCCGATCATCGATGACATTGCGGGAACCGCGCCGCTCGGCGATAAAGCCGTCACGGTCGCATAGATCCGTGCCGGCCAGGCCCGACGCCTCTCGGCTACGGAGGGAGGATGCCGATGGCCTCGATGACTGTCGAACTGCACAATGTCGAAGGCACCGAAGCCGCCATGGGCTGGGCCGGCGGCCACACGATCGTCGTCGACCGGCCCGAGGGCAAGGCCGGCGGCATGGGCCTGGGCTTCAATGGCGGCCAGCTGCTGGCGCTGGCGATTGGCGGCTGCTTCTGCAACGACCTTCGCTATGTCGCCGACGAGATCGGCGTGAAACTCGGCAGGATCGCCGTCTCGGTGAGGCTTGACCTCGACGGCAAGCCCCTGCTGGCGACCGCGGCAAGGATGACGGTTTCCTGCGAGACCTTGGACGGGTCCGATCCCCAAAGGATCATTGACCGTGCAAGCGTGGTTTCCACGGTCAGCAACTCGTTGCGCCAGGGCGTGCCGGTTACGATCGAAACGACGGGGCCTGGTCGCTCATAAACGCCAGGACTTCTCCCGCGCCGTAGGTCGTCCCGCCACGTTCACCCATCACGGAAAGTGAAGGTGGCCATACGGTTCTCCGTGCCTGCTCATGCTATCGAGCACCCATTGATTTGGGTGGCCACCAAATGAGCGGTACGGGTTCAAATCGTGAACAAAATCTGGCATGGTCCCGTCATGCCAATCATCTCACCGATTCCCCTGAACCCGCTCATCGATGGTCGCCAGTCCGAACGCGCCATGCTGGTGCGGCGCGGGGTGCAGCGCCTGCTCCGCGAAATGGGCGCGCATGTGCTGCCTGAACTGTCGCTGGCGACCGGCCGCCGCGCCGACCTCGTCGCGCTGACCCGCCACGGCGACATATGGATCATCGAGATCAAATCCTCGGTCGAGGATTTTCGTGTCGACCGCAAATGGCCCGACTACCGGCTGCACTCGGACCGCTTCTTCTTCGCCACCCATCCCGGCGTGCCGGCGGAGATTTTTCCCGAAGAATGCGGCTTCATCCTCTCCGACGGCTATGGCGCCGAGATTTTGCGCGAGGCGCCCGAGCACCGCATGGTGGCGGCGACGCGCAAGGCGCTGATGCTGCGGATCGCGCGGGCCGGCGCCGCGCGGCTGCTGGCGGCGGAGCTCGCCGGGGTGGCCGTGCCTGCGCTGGAGGGAGAGAGCGAATAGGCTGGCAGGCAGGAGATAGAACGCAACCGACGGCGCCGCCCCTCATTGTCCTGCCGGACATTTCTCCCCGTATAGAGACGGGGAGAAAGGTGCTGTCGTCGGCGATTCGCCAACTTATGGAAGAAAGCGCCAAGGGGTCGCGTCACCCCTTCTCCCCGTCTCTATACGGGGAGAAGATGCCGGCAGGCAGATGAGGGGCAGCGCGACCTCGAAAAGAGTGCATTGAAGTCGCTGATAGGCCCCTACTCCTCGCCCTCATCCACCTCAGTCGCCGCCGGCGCCATCAGCAGGACGGCCGCGCCGAGCAGCGCTGCGACCAGGGAGCCGGAGAGAATGCCGACCTTGACCGCGTCCTGCAGCGCGACGTCGCTGGCGAAGGCGAGCAGGCCGATGAACAGGCTCATGGTGAAGCCGATGCCGCACAGCAGCGAGATGCCGATCATGTGCAGCCAGCCGGCATGGGCCGGCAGGTCGGCGAGACCGAAGCGGATGGCGAGCGCGGAGGAACCGAACACGCCGACCAGCTTGCCGACGACGAGGCCGGCGGCGACGCCGAGCGTCAGCGGCTCGAACAGCGCGCCGACACTCAAGCCGGCGAGCGAAACGCCGGCATTGGCAAAGCCGAAGATGGGGATGACCACGAAAGGCACTATTGCGTGCAGGCCGTGCTCGAGCCGGTGCAGCGGCGAATGGTCGAGATCGTGTTCGATGCCGGCGGTGCGTTCGAGCGGAATGGTCAGCGCCAGCGCCACGCCGGCAAGCGTGGCATGCACGCCCGACTTCAGCACCAGCACCCACAGGATCGCACCGAGCACGAGGTAGGGCACGAGGCTCATCACCCGCATGCGGTTGAGCACGACAAGCGCGGCGATGACCGCGAAGGCGGCGCCCAGATAGGCAAGCGACAGGCCGCTCGTGTAGAAGATCGCGATGATGATCACCGCACCGAGATCGTCGATGATGGCAAGGGCGGTGAGGAAGATCTTCAGCGAGGCCGGCACCCTATTGCCGAGCAGCGACAGCACACCGAGCGCGAAGGCGATGTCGGTGGCGGTCGGGATCGCCCAGCCGGACAGCGCGGCCGTATTGTCACGGTTGATGGCGACATAGGCCAGCGCCGGCACCACCATGCCGCCGGCCGCCGCGATGCCGGGCAGCACCCTGCGCGGCCAGGTCGAGAGCTGGCCGTCCAGCATCTCGCGCTTGATCTCCAGGCCGACGAGCAGGAAGAATACCGCCATCAGCCCATCATTGACCCAGTGCGACACGCTGAGCGGGCCGAGATAGGCGTGGAGGACGGCAAAATAGGTTCCGGAAAGCGGTGAGTTGGCGACGATCAAGGCCAATGCCGCCGCCACCATCAGCATGATGCCGCCGGCCGCCTCGCTGTCGAGAAATTCGCGCAGGACGGAAACCGGCCGCTGTTTCAAGTCCCGCATTTCACCCTCCGTTATGCCGCCCTGTCCGGCAGGCTTTATTGTCGAGGCCGGCGCCGCCCCTCATTGCCCTGCCGGGCATTTCTCCCCGTATAGTGACGGGGAGAAAGAGGCTGGCCGCAGCGTCGGCGCCTTTTTGCAACGCTGGTGGTTAGCGAAATCGGCGATGACAGCGCCCCTCTCCCCGTCACTATACGGGGAGAGGATGCCGGCAGGCAGGTGAGGGGCGGCGCCGAGTTCGACAATTGGATGCTTCCCCGTAAGCAGAAACCGGTCCGAAGGAATTGCTCAGCGCGCACACTCCTAGCGCGGCGCGCGCTTGGCCAGGATGCGCTGCAGGGTGCGGCGATGCATGTTGAGGCGGCGCGCGGTCTCGGAGACGTTGCGCTCGCACATTTCGTAGACACGCTGGATGTGCTCCCAGCGCACGCGGTCGGCCGACATCGGATTTTCCGGGGGCGCGGCGCGCTCGCCGGCCGTGCGGGTTAGCGCGGCAAAGACGTCGTCGGCGTCGGCCGGCTTCGACAGATAGTCGACGGCGCCGAGCTTCACCGCCGTCACCGCGGTGGCGATGTTGCCGTAGCCGGTCAGGATGATCGCGCGGGAATCCTCGCGCTTCTCACGGATGGCGGCCACGACGTCGAGGCCGTTGCCGTCGCCAAGCCGCATATCGACCACCGCGTAGGCGGGCGGATTGGCGCGTGCCTTGCCGACCGCCTCCTCGACGCTCTCGGCCGTTTCGACCACGAACCCCCTGGTTTCCATGGCGCGGGCCAGACGGGTCAGGAACGGTTTGTCGTCGTCGACGATCAGAAGCGAGGTGTCCTCGCCCTCAACCATTGCGCCACTGTTTTCATCGCCTGTCATCGTCTTGAAATTCCTGCTGCCTTAATTTTACGCAGATATAGTTTTGCGGGGCGATTGTCCAATTCACGCGGTGTCAAACATCGTCGCGGGCGCCGATTCCGGGTTCAGGAAAACATTTCTAGGCCATGAAATCCGCACCATGGCGCCCTCGCCCAGTCCGCTCGAATTGCGAAAGTCGAGCGTGGCGCCCGATCGCTCGAGCAATGTCTTGGCGATGAACAGGCCCAGCCCCAGCCCGCCGCCGGCCTCCGTGCCCTGGCGTGTCGACATATAGGGCTCGCCGATGCGGTCGATGATCTCGGGCGGAAAGCCGGGACCGTCATCGATGATCGAGAAGGAGACGGTGGCCTCGTCCCAGCTCCAGCGCACGGTGACGCTCTCGCGGGCGAAATCGACGGCGTTCTCCACCAAATTGCCAAGGCCGTAGATGACGCCGGGATTGCGGCGCCCGACCGGCTCGGGGCCGCTGCGCTCGCCGGGCCTGAGCTTGATCGAAATGCCGAAGTCGCGGTGCGGCGCGGTGACCTCCTCGACCAGCGAGGTCAGCGGCAGGCGGGACAAATGCGCCTCTCCCTCGGACGACAGGCTGGTCAGGCGCTTGAGGATCTCGCGGCACCGCTCGCTCTGGGAGCGCAGCAGCGTCACATCCTCCCCGTATTTCGCGTCCTTGCCGAGCGCCTTTTCCATCTCCTTGGCGACAAGCGTGATGGTGGCGAGCGGTGTGCCCAGCTCATGCGCGGCGGCGGCGGCCAGCCCGTCGAGTGCCGACAGATGCTGCTCGCGCTGGAGCACCAGTTCGGTGGCGGCGAGCGCATTGGCCAGGAGGCGGGCTTCCGCGGCCACGCGGAAGGCGTAAATGGCGGTGAAGGCGATCGAAGACAGCACCGCCATCCACATGCCGGCAACATAGATGAAGGGCATCGCCAGCGGCGCGCCTTCATGCCAGGGCAATGGCAAGTGGAAAAAGACCAGCAAGGTCGCCGTCGTCATCACCAGCCCCCCAAGCACCGCGGTCAGGCGCAAGGGCAGCGACGTCGCCGAAATGACCACGGGCACCGTCATCAGCAGCGAGAACGGATTGGTAAGGCCGCCGGTCATGTAGAGCAGGCCGGCAAGCTGGAGGCTATCAAAGATCAGGATGCCGAAGGCGGCGAACGGCGTGAGCCGGTGCGCGGCCGGGAACCGAAAGGCAAGGAGCAGGTTCATCCAGGCCGAACAGGCGATCAGGGCAAAGCACAGGCTGACCGGCAGTGGGAATTTCAGGCCGTAGGCGACGAAAAGCACCGTCACGCTCTGGCCGACAATGGCAAGCCAGCGCAGCCGGATCAGCGTGTTGAGGCGCAGTCGCTGGCTCTGCTGGAAGTCGGGAGAACGCAATACGTTGATCATGGCCATGAAATACAGCCGCGAAGCGGCCAGCGCTAGGTGGATGACGAAGCGATGGCGTTTGCGCCAATCGCCAAGCAACTACGTCCCGCGCGGCTTGGCGCGGCTGGTGGCGGCGGCGAGCAGCGGATTTTCCGGCCATACGTGTTTGGGGTAGCGGCCGCGCATGTCGGCGCGCACATCGGCCCAGGAGCCGCGCCAGAAACCGGGCAGGTCGCGCGTCGTCTGGATCGGCCGGTGCGCGGGCGACAGCAGTTCGAGCGTCAGCGGCACGGTGCCGCCTGCGATTGCAGGGTGCCGGTCGAGGCCGAACAGTTCCTGGACACGAACCGCCAAAACGGGCCATTCGCCGTCATAGCGGATCGGCACGCGACTGCCGGACGGCACGTCGAAATGGGTCGGCGCAAGCGCGTCGATCCGGCGCTGCAAATCGTGCGGCACAAGCGCCGTCAGCCCGGCCGGGACGACACCCGGATCGATGGCCGAGAAGGATGCGGCACCCGACAGGAACGGCAGCAGCCAGTCGTCGAGGCGATCGATAAGTGCCGTGTCGGACATATCGGGCCACGGCGCCCCAAGGCCGCGATGCAGCCAGGACAGGCGCTGGCGCAGCGTCTCGGCCTCCTTGCTCCAGCTCAGCAGCGAAAGTCCATGTTCGCGCAAGGCGTCAAGCATGGCGCGGTCGGCCTCATTGCCGGTTGGCGGAGGCAGCATGCGCTCGGCCAGCGTGATAGCGCCGAGGCGTACGGTTTCGCGCACGCGCACGGCGCGGCGCTCGCGATCGAAGCTCGTTTGCCTGCGGGTTTCGATCCTTTCCGCCAGTGCTGAACGAATATCGTCCTCGCTGATCGCCGCCGCCGCCGTGATGCGCGCATTCTGCGCCTTGCCCTGCAGGTCGGCGACAACCAGAAACGCCTCGCCGGCAAGCGGATCGGCAGCATCGAGCATGGCACCGGAGCCGTTGGCCAGCACGAAACGCCCGCGCTCGCCGCGCGCCTTGGCGACGCGGTCGGGCCAGGCATGGATGAGGAGAGGACCAGCGCTGCCACCCTCCCCCTTGTGGGGAGGGTCGGCGCGTAGCGCCGGGGTGGGGGTGCGGCGCCAAAGCCCCCCGCCCCGCTCCGCTTCGCGGATCGACGTTCCGGGGCGAGCCACGGGTCTCGCCCGTCCTTCGGACCCCCATAAGGGGGAGGGTGAAGAGGCCTGCCTCGCCAGGCGTTCGGCGAGTTGCCGCGCGGCGGTGGCGCGCGGCGATCTTTCCTGGCGAAAGCGCATCAGCCGGCGTTCGAGATCGGCGCCGTCACCGCCCAACCCGCGCTCGGTCAGCAGCACCGCGAGCATGGCCGCCTCGCCGGCATGGCCGCCGCGGGCCGCCTCGGCGACCATATGCGCCAGCCGCACCGGCAGAGCGAGCTTGCGCATCGCGGCGCCCGCTTCCGTCAGCCGCCCCGCCTCGTCGATGGCATCAAGCGCGCGCAGCAGCGCCCTTGCCTCGTTGAGCGCCGGGGCCGGCGGCGGATCGAGGAAGGCGAGGCTCGTCGGATCGGCGACGCCGAAGGCGGCGCAGTCAAGCAGCAGGCCGGAAAGGTCGGCCTCGAGGATTTCCGGCGGGGTGAAGGCTGGAAGCGACGCCGTCTGTTCGGCGCGCCACAGTCGGATGGCGACGCCGGCCTGCGTGCGTCCGGCACGGCCGGCGCGCTGGTCGGCGGAGGCCTTGCTGGCGCGCACCGTCTCCAGCCGCGTCAGGCCGCTGGCCGGCTCGTAGCGCGGCAGCCGCGACAGGCCGGAATCGATGACGACCCGCACGCCGTCGATGGTGATGGAGGTCTCGGCGATCGACGTAGCCAGCACCACCTTGCGGCGGCCCGCCGGCGCCGGCCTGATCGCCGCGTCCTGCGCCTTGCCATCGAGCATGCCGTAGAGCGGCACGATATCGGTGTCGGCGCCGACCTTGCCGGCAAGCCGCTCGGCGGTGCGCTCGATCTCGCGCTGGCCGGGCAGGAAGGCAAGCACGCTGCCGCTCTCGTCGGCAAGAGCGGAGCGGATCGCCTTGGCCATGGCATCTTCGATTGCGATGCCGGCCGGCCGTTCGTCGTAGCGGATGTCGACGGGAAAGGCACGGCCTTCGCTTTCGATCACCGGCGCGCCCGACAACAGCTTCGCGACACGGGCGCCGTCCAGCGTCGCCGACATCACCAAGACGCGCAGGTCCGGCCGCAGCGCGCCTTGCACGTCGAGCGCCAAAGCGAGGCCGAAATCGCCGTCGAGCGAGCGCTCGTGGAATTCGTCGAAGATCACGGCCGAGATTCCGGGCAGTTCGGGATCGTCAAGGATCATCCGCGCCAGCACACCTTCTGTGACGACCAGTATTTTTGTCCGGGCCGAAGTGCGGTTCTCCATGCGCATGGCATAGCCGACGGTGGCGCCGGGCTCCTCATCAAGCAATTCGGCCATGCGGCGGGCGGCGGCGCGGGCGGCGAGCCGGCGCGGCTCCAGCAGCACGATCTTGCCCGTGCCCAGCCATGGCGCATCGAGCAGCGCCAGCGGCACCAGCGTCGTCTTGCCGGCGCCGGGCGGCGCCACAAGCACGGCGCCGTTGCCGGAGCCGAGTGCATGGCCCAGCGCCGGCAGCACGGCGGATACCGGAAGCTCCGGCAAGACTTTTGTCGTCATCGCGCCCGCATATCAGCGCTCGTGGTCGCCATGCAACCGGCGCCAGATCAAAGCCGGGTGCGCGAAAATGGGTTCCAGCGCACCGTGCCCAACCGTACTTCCTCGCGCACCATGGTGAGCAGGCCGGACCCACCGACGACCGCGAGGCCGACCAGCGACAGCCAGTCGGGATATTCCCGGAAGAACAGCGCACCGAGGATGACCGCCCAGACCATCTGCGAGTAATGCGTCGGCGCGATCCGGTTGGCGGGCGCGTATTTGACGGCCAGCAGCTGCAGCAATTGTCCGCATGCGGTGAAGGCGCCGGCCATTATCAGCCATGCAAGCTGCCTTGCGTCGGGAAGCGTGAACGAGGTAGCGGCGATGCCGATGCCGTTGAACAACAGGCCGTAGCCGATCAGCACGCCGAGCATGGTCGTGCGCTTTTCCTGCTTTGCCAGCGAGCGCATCAGGATGACGCTGGCGGCTGCCAGAAAGGCCACGCCAAAGGCGGCGAGGTGTCCAAGATTGAGTTCGCGAAAACCCGGTCTCACCACCAGCATGACGCCAGCAAAACCGGCGACCACCGCCAGCCAGCGCCAGGGCCCGACCTTTTCCTTGAGGACGACCGTGGAGAGGATGGTGACGCAGAGCGGCGCCAGGAAGACGAGCGCGTAGACTTCGGCCAGCGGAATGGTGGTGAAGGCATAGACGCTGAGCACGCCCGAGGCGATACCCGCCCAGGCGCGCGCCTGCACCGCCCAGGGTCGTTTGGTGCGCCAGAAATCACGCCAACGCTCGTCCGCCGGCCGGGTGAAGAAGAGCAAACAGCCGGCGAACAATATCGAGAAGAAACCGATCTCGAACACCGTGAACTGCCCGCCCAGGCTTTTGACAACGGCATCGCTGCCCGAATAGCTTGCATAGGCGATCAGGGCGAGCAGGATTCCGTTCGTCACGTTTTTCCATTTCCGGGGAGAGAAGCGTTGAAAATACTGGCGCTCGGCGCGCATCCTGACGACATCGAGATATTCATGTTCGGTACGATGGCGGCCTATGCGGCGCAAGGCGCAGAACTGACTTTTGCCATAGCCACGGATGGTGCCAGGGGCGGCAAGAGCGATCCCACGGTTCTCGCCCGTGTCCGTCGCGAGGAGGCAACGGCCGCGGCCGCGCTGCTCGGGGCGGCGCCGCGCTTCCTCGACTTTCACGACGGCGGACTGGTGGCGGATGCCGCGCTGATCGGCGCGCTGAAGACGCTGATTGGCGAAATCGGACCGGATCTGGTGATTACCCATGCGCCAAACGACTATCACGCCGACCACCGCGCGCTGTCGGACGCCGTGCGCATCGCGGCCTCGTTCGCCGTACCGGTGCTGCATGCCGACACGATGGGCGGCACCGGATTCTCCCCGACCCACTATGTCGAGATATCAGCCCAGGCCGAGATCAAGGCCAAGGCGATCCGCCTGCACCAGTCGCAGGATCCGGAGCACTTCGTCGACATCGCCCGGACGCAGAATTTTTTTCGCGCCGGCCAGTGCAACGGCGCGCCGGGATCGCAGGCCGAAGCCTTCCGCTTCGAGCCGATGTTTCCCTTCGCCGACATTCGCGACCTGCTGCCGCCGGCGCCGCCGATCCGGCCGGTGATGGTGAGCACAAAAAGGATCGACTGACCCGGAAGACGGCTGCTCGATCGCGGTGACCATGCCCGACGACGAGACCACCGGCCGACGCGCCGGTGCACACGGCCACATGGGAACGCCCGGGCCGGACCGTTGCTTTTCTTCCCGGAGGGCCACGATGTCGCACCTTTGCGACCAGGACCGGACCGGATCAGACGAATTGAGGGAAGACATCGCCGGAAAAAACAGCATAGGCTATTGCCAAGACGGCAAATCTTCCTGGGGAGGAAACGGATGGCTTCACGCTATCACGAGGTCTATGACGGCTGGAAACGCGACCCGGAAAAGTTCTGGGCGGACGCGGCGAACGCCATCGATTGGTACACGCCTTACGACAAGGTGTTCGATGCGGAAGCCGGCGTTTATGGCCGCTGGTTTACCGGCGCCACCTGCAACACCTGCTACAATGCCCTCGACCGGCATGTCGCCGGCGGGCGTGCCGACCAGATCGCGCTGATCCATGACAGCGCCATCACCGGCACCGTGAAGACATTCACCTATGCCGAGCTCAAACGCGAAGTGGTGGCGCTGACCTCGGTGCTGAAGAACCGCGGCGTCGGCAAGGGCGACCGCGTCATCATCTACATGCCGATGGTGGCGGAAGCGGCCATCGCCATGCTTGCCTGCGCCCGCATCGGCGCCGTGCATTCGGTCGTCTTCGGCGGTTTTGCCTCGCATGAGCTCGCCACCCGCATCGACGACGCCAGGCCGAAGGTGATCATTTCGGCCTCCTGCGGCCTGGAGCCCGGCCGCGTCGTCGCCTACAAGCCGCTGCTCGACAAGGCGATCGAGATATCCCGCCACAAGCCGGACGCCTGCCTGATCCTGCAGCGCGACCAATTGCGCTGCGAGCTCAGGGACAATTACGACATCGACTATGCGGACGCGGTCGCGCGCGAGCGGGCGGCCGGCGCCAATGTCGACTGCGTTCCGGTGCTTGCCACCGACCCGCTCTACATCATCTACACGTCAGGCACGACCGGCCAGCCCAAGGGCATCGTTCGCGATAATGGCGGCCACATGGTGGCGCTCGAATGGACGATGGAAAACGAGTTCGGCGTCAAGCCCGGCGAAGTGTTCTGGGCGGCGTCCGACGTCGGCTGGGTGGTCGGCCATTCCTACATCGTCTACGGGCCGCTGCTGCATGGCTGCACCAGCATCCTGTTCGAAGGCAAGCCGGTCGGCACGCCCGATGCCGGCACCTACTGGCGGGTGATCGCGCAGCATGGCGTGGTCGCCCTGTTCACCGCGCCGACGGCGTTCCGCGCCATCAAGGGGCAGGATCCCAGGGGCGAATTCGTCGCCAGATACGACCTGTCGAAATTCCGAACGCTGTTCCTCGCCGGCGAGCGCGCCGATCCCGAAACCATCAAATGGGCGGAGCAGAAACTGAACGTGCCGGTCATCGACCATTGGTGGCAGACCGAGACCGGCTCGCCAATGACCATCAACCCCGCAGGCCTTGGCCTGCTGCCGGTAAAATACGGCTCACCCGGCGTGCCGATGCCCGGCTACGACATCCGCGTGCTCGACGATGCCGGCCACGAGGTGCCGCGCGGCACGCTCGGCAATGTCGTGGTCAAGCTGCCGCTGCCGGCGGGCTGCCTGCCGACGCTGTGGAACGCCGACGCCCGTTTCCGCCAAGCCTATCTCGACGAGTTCCCCGGCTTCTACAAGACGGCCGATGCCGGCATGATCGACGAGGACGGCTACCTCTACGTGATGGCCCGCACCGACGACATCATCAATGTCGCCGGCCACCGGCTGTCGACCGGCGCCATGGAAGAGGTGCTGGCAACGCATCCCGACGTCGCGGAATGCGCCGTCGTCGGCATCGCCGATTCGATGAAGGGCCAGGTTCCGCTCGGCTTCGTCGTGCTCAACGCTGGTGTCTCGCGCGAGATCGGCCTCATCGAGAGCGAAGTGGTGGGGCTGGTGCGCGAGCGCATCGGCCCGGTCGCCGCCTTCAGGACGGTGGTGACGATCAAGCGGCTGCCGAAAACGCGGTCGGGAAAGATCCTGCGCGGGACCATGCAGAAGATCGCCGACAAGGAAGACTGGACCATGCCGGCGACGATCGACGACCCGGTCATCCTCGACGAGATCACGGCCGTGCTGAAGGAGCGCGGCATCGGGGTCTAGATGATCGGGCGCAGCAGACCCGATCCTTCCGTTTGTTGAGCGGTCGGCGCCAACTGTCACATCTGGCCAATCTTTTGTTGTGCAATGCAACAACAGACTCTAGGGTTTGGCTTGGGGGGCCATTCCAAAGGCACGGCATGGCTCAGCACAAGGCGACATTCGGCGGCGTCGACATATTGCGTTTCCTGGCCGCCGTCATGGTGATGTTCTATCACTATGGCTTCTGGGTATGGGCATTCCCTGACGGGGTTTCGGCGCGCGCGACCGGCGGCATCCCGCCCCATCCCGAAATGGCCTTGGTCGGCTCCGGCTGGGTCGGCGTGCAGATATTCTTCGTCATCAGCGGTTTCGTCATCGCCTTCAGCGCCGAGAATTCGACGCCGCTGCGGTTTTTCGAGGCAAGGGTGAAAAGGCTGGCGCCGGCGGTCTGGATCTGCGCGCCGGTGACCGCGGCGGTGCTGCTGCTCACCGGTCTGAGCTGGCCAACCGATGCCGTGATCAGGCTCGTTCGCACCGGCCTTTTCGCGCCCTACGGCCCTTGGGTGGACAGCGTCTACTGGACGCTCGGCATCGAGATCGCCTTCTACGCTGTCGTCTGGATCCTGTTGCGGCTTGGCCGCTTCCACCTGATGGAGACGGTGGCAGTCGTGATCGGCCTCGTCAGCACGCTGTTCTGGTGCCTCTATTATCCGCTCGGCTGGTCCGACCTCGCCGAGACACGCTGGCTGCAGCTCGTCCTGGTGCACCATGGCTCTTTTTTCGCCGTCGGCGTGCTCATCTGGCTGATGCGGTTCAAGGCGGTGACGGCCTCGCGCCTGGCCTTCTGCCTGCTGTTCCTGGGCGGGGGCGTGCTGCAAATCGCCAGTTCGGTCGATGTCCACAGCGCCAAGGTCGGCGCCGCGATGCCCTATGCGCCGCCGATCCTTGTCTTCCTGGTCGCCATCGCCCTGATGGCATGGTCGCTGCGGCTCGACCTCAGCTGGAGCGGCTGGCGCCGGATCGGCCTGATGACCTACCCGCTCTATCTGATCCACGACGTCATCGGCGCGGCGATGCTCGGCGCGATGGTCCGCGCGGGATTTCCCTATCTCCTGTCGATGGCAATGGTCGGCGCGACCATGATCGCGGCAAGCTGGCTGGTGGCGACCGAAGCCGAACCGCGCATCCGGCTGCTGCTCGACCACACGGTGTTCCGCTACCGGCTCAGGGCCGCGTAGTCGCGATCTTGTTGACCAATGAGGATTGACCAACGGGCACCTCGGTGCCTTCCTCGCAGGAGCGCACTGTCCAGCCGCAGGGTTCCGAGGCCTGGATAGTGAGTCGCCGCCCTGTACAAAGTTAGGGACCAATCGATGCGGATCGTCAGGATAGCCGAACTGGAAATCGATCCTGACCAGATCGACAGCTACAAGGCCCTGATTGCCGAAGAGATCGAGGCCTCCGTGCGAATCGAGCCGGGCGTGCTCTTCCTTCATGCCGTGTCGGTAAAAGGTGCGCCTGAAAAGGTGCGCGTGATCGAATGCTACGCCGATCAGACGGCGTACGAAGCCCATCTGACCACACCGCATTTTCTCAAGTACAAGACGCAAACGGCGAACATGGTGCGGTCGCTTCGGCTTATCGAAACCGACCCGATCGCGCTGTCTGCGAAACCCGGTCAGAACTCAAACTGACCAGGGCTTGGACCGACACCGCCGTCCATCCAGAGCGGACGATCGACCTGCCGTCGAAATCGCTGGCAAGCGAAATAGACTGATCTGCTCTGGGGCCGACCTGCTTCCAATCCATGTCGCCAACCTCAAAGCGCGTCGATTCTGCGCAATATAATATTGCTCCGGATGTCATTTCATAGACATCGCCAATCAGCCAAAGAAACCGGGCGTCACGGGCTAGCATGGGTCTTTGGATCGGGCGCGGCTGCTTGAATCCGCCAAGCAGTACGGAAGCTACCTCGTTATAAATTCGACCCTTGAAGATGCCCGTACTTGTTTCGCCGGCTTGTTCGCTTTACGAACGGCAATGACCCTCATCTCTCGCATTGCCGCCCTTGCTTTGCTCGCCATCATTGTGTTCGCGACGCTGTCGCCAATCCAGATGCGGCCCCACCTGGGTGACCCAGATTTCGAACGCGCCCTCGCCTACGTTCTGTTCGGCGTGGCAATGGGGCTCGGCTTTCCAAACCGCTTGGCTGGAACTGTCACTATAGTTGTCGTCGTAGCCACTGTGCTGGAGCTGATGCAGCTCCTCGAACCCGGTCGGCATGCGCGCCTTTCGGACGGCTCACTGAAGGCTTTGGCAGGCATCCTCGGAATAGTTGTCGTCCATCTCAGTCTTTTGGTGGCGAGCCGCTATTGGCCGCGTAAGCTGACATTGCCTGCCGAATGATGCCCGGGTTTAGACTCCCACTGTAGCCCGCCGCAGCCACATAGGCGATGACCTGCCTCGTCACTCAGGCACGGAAATCGCCACGGTTGAACTCAGACCGTTGTCTTGCTGCGCACTTCGGTCTTGTCGAGATAATAGCTCGAGTACTGGCCGAAGAATTTTTCGGACGCTCCGAACGAGCCGTATTTGGCGAGCTTCTTGAGATCGACCTTGTTCAGCACCGCGCCGACGATCTTGTTGGCGACATAGGGTTCGGATTCGAGCATCGACCTCACCATCGCGCGCGGCGTGCGGCCCCATTCGGTGACCAGCACGAAGCCGTCGACAAGCGGCGCGAAGGCCTTGGCGTCGACCACCGGCCCCAGCGGCGGCAGATCGACGACGATGTATTCGAAGGTCTCCTTGGCGTTGTCGATGAAGCGCCGCATGCCGGCCGAGGAGAGAAGCTCGCTGGTATGCGAGAAATTGCCGCGCAGCACGGCCGGAATGATCGCCAGCTTCGTCTGCCGGTCGATCTTGCCGACCGACTGCCAGGTCTGGCCGCTCACCACCGCTTCCATCAGTCCCTGCTCGGCCTCCATGCCGAGGCTGCGGCTCAAGCCCGGATTGCGCAGGTCGCCGTCGATCAGCAGCGTCCTGGCGCCGTTGGCGGCGAGCAGTCCGGCCAGATTGGCCGCGACCGTCGACTTGCCTTCGCCGGGAAGGACCGAGATGACGCCGATGACGCGGCTGCCCTGCCCTTCCATGACGACGTCGAAGGCGATCTTTGCGCTGCGCAGCGTCTCGGAGAACATCGACGCCGGAGCATCGACGCTGACGCGCATGCGCGCGCGCTTTTCGGCCGCGGCCGGCGATTTGGCGGTTTTGAGATCCGGGTCGGCCGGCTTTTCCTCCCTGGCGGTCTTGCCGCCGATGACAGGCAGATAACCGAGGAATTTGAGGCCGACGCGGTCGCGGACATCCTCGCCGGTCCTGAAGAAACGCTCGTTGAATTCGTTCAGGCCGCCGAGCCCGGCACCCATCAACGTGCCCAGCACAAGCGAGAGCGCCAGCACAACCACCGTGCGCGGGCTGGAGGCGCTGAGCGGCGTCGATGCATCCGAGATGATGCGGATCTTGCCGACCGGGAAGGATTGCTGCTGGGCGGCTTCCTCGTAGCGGCCGAGGAATGTCTGGTAGAGCGTGGAGAGCGCCGTCGCCTTCTGGTCGAGTTCACGCAGCTTGACCTGCGACTGGTTGTCGATGGCGCTCTTGCCTTGCGCCGCGGCGACATTGGCCCTGAGCGCGGTCTCGCGCGCCAGCGCCACTTCATATTCGTTGCGATAGCTTTCGGTCAGCTGCTTCAGCTCGCCGAATATCTGCGCCGATATGTCGGCCTTCTCCTTGGCGAGCGCCACCGCCTGCGGATGCTGCGGCCCAAAATTGGCCTCGACATCCTGCTGCCGCTTGGCGACGGCGAGATAGCGCGTCTTGAGCGCCGCGATGACCGAGCTGCTCGGCTGGTCGCTCGATATGGCGGCATCCTTGAAGGCGTTCTCCGAACCGCTTTCGACGATTGACTTGTACTGCTGGTAGCGGGCGCTGGCCCGGGCCGTATCGGCCTGCGCCACGATAAGCTGGGCGTTGAGGTCGGCAAGCTGCTTGGCGCTCATCAGCTGGCCGTCGCTGTTGGCGGACAGGCCGTGCTCGGCCCTGAATTTCTCGACCGCGAGCGATGCCGCCTGCGAGCTTTCGCGCAGTTCCGTCAGCCGGCCCTGCAGCCAGACCGCGGCGCGCTCGGTGGCATCGAAGGAGGCGTCGAGCTGGTCGGCGAGATAGGCATCGGCATAGGCCTTGGTGATCGCGGTCGCCAGTGCCGGGTCCGTCGCCTGGTAGCCGAGCGCGATGACATAGCTTCGCCCGACGCGCTCCGCCTGCACCTCGTTCTGCAATTTGAGGATCGCGTAGTCGCGACGTGAGGTCGCGATCAGCGCATCGCGGGTGGCGGGGTCGAGCTTGGTGACGTCGCCGACGCCCGGCATGGGAGGACTAGGGCGAACATACTGGATCAGGCCGCGGATCAGGCCAATGCCCTGGGCGAGCGCCGACTGGGGCGGGTTCATGAATGCGTCGTTGCGGTCGAGCTTCAGCTTGTCGACGACCACGGCGGCAAGCCTCGTCGAGGTCAGGATTTCGATCTGGCTCAGGATGGCCGAATCGGTCTGCATGGTCGTCGACGCCGCCGAAATGTCGTCGACGATCTTGTTCAGCCCCTCATCGATCAGCACGCTCGAGACCGATTGGTATTTGGGCGGCGTGGTCTGCAGATAGAGCAGGCCCAGGACAAGACCAATGACCGCGCCCAGGACAACCACCTTGGCCTGCCGCGCTGCCATGCCAAGCAGCCGCTCGACATCGATGAAGTCTTCGCCGTCTCCTGCTTCCGAATTCGGCAATGGCATCCTCTTGTCGAGAGGAAAGTTGGCATAGTTCATCTTCGGTCCAATTCCAGAGCCCGTCCATCCCAATCATCGGGATGGGCTCTATCTCACTGTTTGAACATGATCTTTTCCGAAAACCGCCTTGCGCTTTCCGGGATCATGCCTTGGCTCCCAGGCACTTCGAAGATCGGGAGCATTGCCAAAAAGCAACGCAAGTTCCATGCCGGACGCCACAGGGCGTTGCGCGCATCGCACCGTCAGCCGTCCGACAATGCTCCCGAAACATGGGCATTATGCGGCTTCTTCCTGTCGTTCATGCGACCGGACGAACTCCTGGAGCATCTCGAAAACCGGACCCTTCATGTCGTCGCGCGCCAAGGCGAAGGCGATGTTGGCCTGGATAAAGCCCTCCTTCGAGCCGCAGTCGAACATGCGGCCCTTGAAAGGCTGGGCAAAGAAGGACTGCTCCTGCGCCAGGCGGACCATGGCGTCGGTCAACTGGATCTCATTGCCCGCGCCGCGCTGCTGGTTGCCGAGCAGGGCGAAGATCTCGGGCTGCAGGATATAGCGGCCGTTGATGTAGAAGTTCGACGGCGCATTGGCCGGCGCCGGCTTTTCGACCATCGCCGTCACCTCGAAACCGCCGCCAATGTCGGCGCCGCGGCCGACAATGCCGTATTTGTTGGTCTCGGTCGGGTCACAGCGCTCGACCGCAATGACGTTGCCGCCGGTCTCGGCATAGAGGTCGGCGACCTCGGCCAGGCAGCCGCGGCCGCCGAACGAGACCATGTCAGGCAAAAGCAGGGCGAAGGGCTCGTTGCCGATGACCTCGCGCGCGCACCAGACGGCGTGGCCAAGGCCTTGCGGGGATTGCTGGCGGATGAAGCTGGTGGCGCCGGCCACCGGCAGCAGGCTTTCCAGCGACTGCAATTGCGCCTTCTTGCCGCTCTGCTCCAGTGTTCCGATCAATTCCGGATGCAGGTCGAAATAATCCTCGATAACCGCCTTGTTGCGGCCGGTCACGAACACGATGTGCTCGATGCCGGCCTCGAAGGCCTCATCGACGGCGTATTGCACGACGGGCCGGTCGACGACGGGAAGCATTTCCTTCGGCATCGACTTGGTCGCCGGCAGGAACCGCGTTCCAAGCCCCGCCACCGGTATCACGGCCTTCCTGATTTTCTTCATCGCAAATTCCTTCTGAGGAGATCGACTTCAGTCCATTCGCAGGCCAGGAAAAATCCCTCCATGTGCCTGCATCTTCACCTCCCCGCCCCCACGGCAAATTGTGCCGCTACTCGTCGCAACCGCACGGCGATCGGCATGCCCATATGCCTGACCGCCGCCGGGTCGCTGAGCGCCGTCCGGATCGCCTTGAGCGGGGACCGCGCCTTGATGTGCTGGACCATCGACAGGAACGAAGCCGCCTTGCGCAGGCTGCGGCTGCGCCGGGCGAAGGCCGCTTGCGTGGCCGCGTCCATCTGATGGCTTTGAGCGAAAATCGCATCGGCCTTGCGCATCGCCTCGACGTGATGAGGCTCGAGCACGCGCGAAATGGAGCCGCTGCGGATGTGATAGACATAGCCGATGTCAGGCTCGACCACGCACCTGCCGCCCTTGGCCAGGGCGTTGGCCAGGAAAATGTAATCCTCGCCGATGATCAGGTCCTCGTCGTAGCGAAGTCCGTTTTCTTCCAGGAAGCGGCGCTCGAAGATCGGCTTGAGATAGCCGAGATTGAACTTCGATTCGAAGACGACGTTGCCGGCGATATAGCTGGCCAGCGAGATCTCGCCCAATTCCTCCAGATAGCGCGTCGGGAACATCGCATCCTCGATCACGCCGTCCTCGCGGACGACCTGGAGGTTGTCGACGGCGATTTGCGCGCCCGCCCTTTCAGCCCGCGCGATCATGGCGGCGATGCGGCCGGGATAGACCGCGTCGTCGGAATCGAGGACCGCGACCCAGCGACCTCGGGCAGCCTCGAGGCCGGCATTCCTGGCGCCGCCGGGGCCCCTGTTCTGCGCGAGCGCCACGACGCGCACGATGTCCTGCGGATAGGCCCTTGCCACGTCGAGCGTGGCGTCGCGCGACTTGTCGTCGACGACGATGACCTCGACGCTGACACCCTTTTGCGCGATGGCGCTGGCGATCGCCCGGTCGAGGGTCGCTTCGGCGTTGTAGGCTGCAATGACGAAGGAAACGTCCGGGACGAAGCTGACGTCAGGCTGCACGCTTGCCTCCTTCCTGTGGCGAGGGCTGGCCGTAGAGACGAATCTCGCGGATGCCGACAAGGCCGCTGACGACGCCGACATGCATAATGCCGCGCAGCACGCTGCGGTTCCGCCGCACGGGGCTGCCAAGGAAGGGAAACGCCGCGGCGAAGCAATAGGCTGCCTTTGCCGAGGCAATGCCGACCTGTTTGACCAGGCCAATGCCGCTCGCATTGCGCCCCAGGAGATGGCCATGCGTCTGCCCGACGCGGAAGCGGCGGCGGCCAAGCCAGTCGAACGCGGCCCTGGTCCGCGGCACGGCCTCGTCCACCCAAGCCTCCGGAGAAAAGGCGATCGTGCCTCCGGTCTTGTGCATCTGGTCGAAGAATTCGGTGTCCTCGCCGCCGGTCTGGCCACGCGCCAAGCTGAAGCGGCGCCCGCGCAGGCTGTCCGACCCCATGTCGAGCAGCACGTTGCAGGTGTAGCCGGTGCGGATCTCGCCGCGCACCCAGACCGGCAAGGTCGAATGGAAGTCGCCACGCCGCATCCAGTCCGGCGCATCGGCCCCATAGCGCGCCTTGACCGGGCCCAGCACAGCGGCGGCGCGACTTGCCTGGGCTGTTGCGACGAGCTCGGCAAGCCAGCGCGGCGAAGCCGTCTCGTCGTCATCGATGAAGGCGACGAAATCCGACGTGCTGGCGTCAAGACAGGCATTGCGGGCGATCGAGATGTTGCGCGCCGGGCAGTGGTGATAGCTGATCGGCAGCGTCAGTTCCCGCGCCAGGGCCGTCACCAGATCCCTGGCGCTCGGCGTGTCGTCATTGTCGGCGACGATGACCCGGACATCGAAACCGGCCGGCCTGTCCATGGCATCGAGCGAGCGCAGCGTGTGGGCCAATTCCGGCCGGCGGAACGTGCACACGCCGATGTCGATGCGGCGGTTCTTGCCTGTAACCGCCATCACGCGACCCCGCGCTGTTTGCCAAGGCCGAGAAGCTGCAGCCAGAAACCGACGGACCAGCCGAAATGCATGACCATCGCCGAGACGCCGGCAAGCGCGATGTCGGCATTGCGCTGGCTTACCGCCGTCCACAGGCCATAGCCGAGGCATACGGATGCCCAGATCAAAAGCGGCACCGCCGCCAGCCAGTGCACGAAGGAAAAGGCCGCGAGCACCACCACCGGGAACACCAGCAGCGGCACCATCTGCCGGACCTTCGGGATGACGCGGTGCTTCAGGACATTCTTGGCGCGTCCGCGGCCGTAGCCGAGATACTGGAAATAGAGGCCGCTGAGCGACGCGCGCGGATAGTAGACCATCTGCGTCCTGCCGCTCATCCAGATCCTGTAGCCGGCCTGTCTCAGCCGGTAGTCGAGCTCGGCGTCCTCATTATGGCTGAACGTCTCGTCATAGCCGCCGACGGCCCGGAAGGCAGAAATCCGCATCAGCGCGTGATGGCCGTGATCGACCCATTCTCCGGCGGACAGATGCCTGTGCTTGGAACCGCCGGTGCCGAGCTTTGAATTCTGTGCCGCCGCGGCCGCCTTCTGCACGGTGCCGCTGCCGCTGGTCAGCATCGAGACCACGACAGAATCGGCGCCCGTGGCCAGCGCTTCCTCGACCAGCCGGTCGCAATAGTCGGCGGGATAGCCGCCATGGGCATCGATGCGGATCAGATATTCGGCACCATCGCCGAATCTGGCGACGGCAAGATTGATCGCCGCGCTCTGGATGCGCTTTTCATTGTGGAGCAGGATGATGCGGGGATCTTCCTTCGCACGCTCGCCGACAATGGCCGGGGTACCATCGGTGCTGCCGCCATCGGCAACGACGATCCTGGCGCCGAGCCTCGCGGCCGCGGGGCTGAGCTGGTCGAGCAGCACACCGATATGGGCTGCCTCGTTGAGGCAGGGAATCACGATCAGGCTGGAGGGGAGCGCTTGCATCATCGGGCGATCTCCATCCTAGGCCAAAGCCTCGGCCGCGAAGGGTTGGCGCATGGCGGCCAGGCTGCGAAGCTTGTCGACCAGCGCCTGGCAATCGCTGCGATCATAGCTCCATATCCTGGGGTTGCGCGACAGAACGCGCTCCTTCAACGTGCTGAAGCGGCGCTCCTCCATCTTGCCGATGGCGGCTTCGAGCGCGTCGGGTGAGGCTTCGGGCAACAGAATGCCGATGCCTTGCCGGCCGAGGAACCGCCCAGTTTCCGTGTTGGCCATCGAGATCGGCACCGCGCCGAAACGACAGCCTTCATAGAGTCGGTTGGGCAGCAGCCATTCGGAATTCTGGCCCGCCTCGAAGAAATCGATCGCCCAGGAGAAATGCACGTCCCGGTAGATCGCCGCCATGTCCTCCGGGTTGCGGTAGGGTCCGCGAAACGAAAGCCAGGGCTCGGCCTCGACGAAGGCGTGGAAATCCGGGAATTCGGTCAACGCCGGGCGGCCGCGCAGCACGATCTCGAACCGGCCATCGGCGCGGCGCGAGAAATCGGCCAGGAGTTCGAGCGAGCGGCGGCAGCGCAATGCCCCGAACCAGCCGATGCGCCAGGGTGGCGCGACAGGCGCCTCGGCCATCTCATGCTCGGCCGGCAGGATCGCCGCTGCCTCGAAATATTTGTTTTCGACCAGTTCGACCGGCGCCGTCACCTGGCCGAACGGTTCGAAATAATTGGCGGTGAACGCGGGCGAACTGGTCACCAGCAGCCTTACGTCCCTGGCAAGGTAACGTTCCGTGGCCCGCAGCGCCTTGCCGACCGCATCGCTGCGAAGCATCAGGCGATGGATGTCGAGGCATTCATAGACGATCGGCACCGCGGCGCCGAATGCCGTGTTGGCGCGGCGGGCGAGCGCCAGCATTTCCAGGTTGCGCGCGATGATGAGATCGGGCCTCGGCATGCCGCGGAGCCTGGTGCCGATCGAAACCGCCACCTTGGCGACTGCCGTCAGGCGCTGGGCGAATCGCCCGTCACGCGTCGCGCCGAGATCCAGCGGCCGCAAACCCTCGACGTCGGCAATGCGATTTGCCGTGCGGCGGAAGCCTGCGAGCGTGACCTGGGCGCCACCTGCCCTGAGCATTGTAATCCGCCGGCGCACTGCCGGGTCGGAAACGTCATGCACAAGGTACAAGACATTCAGCATGAAAACTCGACCGCTGTTGGCCCACCCACGGCGAACCTAGTACAGGTCTTGCTGCATCGCAACATTTTTGGTGCAGCGTAGCAAAATCCACGTTTTTTGTTGCACTGCAAAATAAATGCCGTAATTTGGCCGCGGCGGCGGTTGCAGGGTTCCTGTCGGAACCTGCACAAGAATCAGGAATCCTGAATTTGGAAGCCAATCCATTCGATCCGCCAGAAGGCTCGCTGCGCAAATCGGTCGGGCGTGGCGCGGTCGTGACGGCCTTGTCGCAGTCCGTGCGGGTCGCCACGCAGATCATTTCCGTCATCGTGCTGTCGCGTCTCCTGTTGCCGCAGGATTTCGGCGTCGTGGCGATGTGCGCGCCGGTGCTGGCCTTCATCGCGCTGTTCCAGGATTTCGGCCTCACCCAGGCGACCATCCAGAAATCGGGCATACGGCACGACGAGGTGAACTACCTGTTCTGGATCAATGTCGCCGTCAGCGCCATCCTGGCCTGCGTGCTTGCCGGCGCGGCACCGCTGGTCGCCGCCTTCTACGGCGAACCGCGTGTGGCTGGCCTGGTGGCGGCGCTGGGCCTGCAGATCATGGCCTACGGCCTCGGTGCGCAGCATCTGGCGCTCCTGACCCGCCGCATGCAGTTCGGCCGCCTGGCCATCATCGATGTCGCAGGCGCCGTGGCTGGTCTTGCCGTGTCGATCGCCTGGACCTTCATCGACCGCTCCTACTGGGCACTTTTCGCCGGCACCTTGACCGGAGCCGTGCTGCCGACGCTGTGCTACTGGGCCAGTTCGCGCTGGCGGCCCAGCCTGCCGCGCAAGGTCGCCGGGATCAGCGAGCTGATCAATTTCGGCGCCGGCATAACCGGCTTCAACTTCGCCAATTTCTTCGCCCGCAATCTCGACAACGTGCTGATCGGAAAATACTGGGGCGAGGCGCAGCTCGGCCTCTATGACCGTGCCTACAAGCTGCTCCTGTTCCCGCTGAGCCAGATCACGAACCCGCTGTCGAAGGTGATGGTGCCGGCTCTTTCCAGGCTGAAGGACGAGCCCGACCGCTACCGCAGCGCCTATCTTCGCGTCATGCCGCTGATCCTGCTGGTGGCGCTTCCCGGCGTCGCTTTCGCCACCGCCATGTCCGACATACTCATCCCCTTCGTGCTCGGTGAGCAATGGCGCGCAAGCGCCTCGATTTTCCTGGCGCTGGGCTTCGCCGGGCTGCTGCAGCCGCTCAACAATCCGGCCGGATGGCTGTTCGTCAGCCAGGGCCGCTCCGGCGACTTCATGCGCTGGGGCATCATCACGGCGGTGACGTCGGTGCTCGCTTTCCTGCTGGGCCTGCCTTATGGCGCGCTCGGCGTGGCGATCGCCTATGCCGTCAGCGAATATCTGCGCACGCCTTTCCTGTGGCTCTATGTCGGCAGGAGCGGGCCGCTGCGGGCAAGCCACGTGCTTCGCGCGGCGACGCCGTTCGTGCTCGGCGCGCATGTGGCGCTGGCGGTGGTCTGGTTGGTCAAGCCGCTGCTGCCGCAGCAGCATGTCATTGCCTTGGCCAGCGGCGCGATCCTTGCCTATCTCATCACCATCGTCATCGCGCTGGCCTTCGCAGCCGGCCGTGAAGCCTTGCGCGAGGCCTTGAAAATGCTGCCGGCAAGGCCGCCGGCGGCAGCACCGCGCGAGGCGCAATAATTTTGGCGCTTTCGACCCTTACCGTTCACCCGAGCATCAGGCCTGATCCATGCATTACCGATCGATCTCAGACATGAACGACGCGATCGTGAGCAACCTTCACCGGTTGCCGCGCGACATCGACCTGGTGGTCGGCGTCCCCAGAAGCGGGGTGCTGGCAGCGACGCTGGTCAGTCTCGCGGCGAACATACCGATGACCGACCTGGACTCCTTCCTCGAGGGTCGCGTCTACACATCGGGCATCACCAAGCGCCGTGCGGTGCTCGACCGCAAGGTCGCGGAAATGCGCAAGGTGCTGGTGATCGACGACAGCGTCTCCGGCGGCAACGCCATGCGCGACGCCCGCGCCCGCATAGAGGGTGCCGGCATCGAGGCAGACTACACCTTTGCCGCCGTGTTCGGGCTTGAGCCGCAGCATGCCGAGACCGATGTCGTCTTCGAGGTCGTGCCGCATCCGCGCATGTTCCAGTGGAACTTCATGCATCACAAATTCCTGGCGCAATGCTGCGTCGACATAGACGGGGTGCTGTGCCTCGATCCGACCGAGGCGGAAAACGACGACGGTCCGGCCTACGAGAAATTCCTCAGCGAAGCGCGGCCGCTCCATACCGCGACCCGCAAGATCGGCTGGCTGGTGACCAGCCGGCTGGAGAAATACCGCGCGCTGACCGAGGCCTGGCTGGCCAAGCACGAGATCAAGTACGATCATCTGATCATGCTCGACCTGCCGAGCAAGGCGGAGCGTCAGCGGCTTGGCGCGCATGGCAGTTTCAAGGCCGAATTCTACCGAAAATCCGATGCCATCCTGTTCATCGAGAGCGAGCACGAGCAGGCGCTGAGGATCACCGAGCTGTCGGGCAAACCGGTGCTGTGCGTCGAAACGCACATGGTCAGCTTTCCCAACGCGCTGTCGCTCCCGGCGCTCGGCCAGGCGGCGCGCAACCTGCCGGCCAGGTTGCGACAGGCCAAGTCACAGGAAGGGCGCAAGGGCGCCGCCAAGGCCCTTGCCCGCGCCCTGCTCGGCGCCCGCGGCTACGAGACGCTGAAAAGCCGGGTCAAGCGCCTGGCCTGATCCGCCAAGGCTGCGAATCCAGATTAACGGGTTCCTTCGGAGTGTTCGCCGGCGCGCCGGTCGAGAAGCATCAAACGAAAAACCCGCCTGTGCGGCGGGCCTCCGGCGCAACTCAGCACCATGACCGAAAATCTACCATAGCTGCCTTCACCCTGTCAAGAAAAAATTCCTATTCCAGGGCTGCCGGGTCCGGTGCCAGCCTGAGCCTTGGCTACGCCGCCTGTCGCGAACGCTGCTGCGTGGCCTTGTCCAGTATGGAAAAGAAGGTGAGGAACTGGCGGTCAGGATCGAGCTCCGGACGCTCGGAGAAGCTGCGCGCCGTGGCCGAGAGCCGGTCATATTCCTGGCGGTCGTTCCACAGCAGCCTGACAGCCGCGACCCAGTCGGCGAGCGGAGCTTCGTAATCGAGCACCACGCCGCCTGGTCCGATCGCTTCGGGCAGGCCGCCGCGCCGCGAGCCAATGACGGGAATGCCGCTGCAATGGGCTTCCGAGGCCACACGGCCCCAGGCCTCTTCCCATTTGCTGGGCGCCAGCAGGATCCTGGTGCGGCCATAGACGGTCTTCATGTCGCCGGTGCGGTTCTCCAGCCTGATGTTGGAGAACGGGGCGATGGTCTGCTCGATGCGGGCGCGATGATCCTCGGCGAGCTTCCAGCTCTCCACGAACAGAAACGGAATCTCGGGGCAGGCGCCGGCGATGCGCACGGCGAGCTCCAAGCCTTTCTCCTCGTACGGGTTGATCAAGGTGACGAACTGGCCCGTGGTCGGCGTGCTGTAGAGGGCGGCATTGATGGTCGGCGGCAGCACCGCCGCATCGATGCCGAACTTCTGTTTGTAGGCGCGCGCGGTGAATTGCGAATTGGCGATGTAGAGCGCCGAATGCAGCTCGCGCAGATCGCCGCCCAGCTCATGGAACTCGACGTTCCTGAGATAGACGACCAGCGGCACGCCTTCGGCCTGCAGCGCCTTGCCCACCGGAACCGACTTGTGGCACTGGACGACGGCCACGTCCGGCTTCAATCTGCGGACGGCAAAGTCGGCCGCCTTCCAGGGAAACCAAGCCCGCACCACCGGATAGCCGGGAAAACTGTCGATGACCGCCGGCTGACGCAGCAGCTTCATCTTGGCGCGCGCCTTGAAGCCGAAGACACCGTCGCCGAACAGGGCGGCCAGTACGGCCGCCTCATGGCCGTGCTCGATCAACTGTTCCGCCAGATGATGGGTGCTCGACTGGACGCCGCCGCTGAATTCGGGCGTGTATCCGTTGCCGCCTGCAAAAAGAACTTTCATGGTCCTGGCTCCTGGTTCTTTCGCGTTTCGTTCAATGTGGCCCGAGAGCTTGCTCCGGCACCGCCTCAGGCACTCTGTTGCTCGAGATTGGCGAACGGATTGGTGCATGGCTGCCATCCGGTGAACCGTATCGGATCGCCCGGCGAACTGCGCCAGGCGTAGTCGGTCAGCATGTGGAATTCGGCGATCAGCCAGCGGTCGAAATGCAGGAGGTCCTGCTTCTTCTGCTCCGGCAGCAGAGCGCGGGCTTTGCCCAGCCTTGTCTCCTCGAGCAAGGTGACGGCGTCGCTGAGTTTCTTGCTCGGGAATATCCATGGGTTCCTGTCGCGGAACGCCAGGACGAACTGCTGCAAATGCTCGATGCGCATGTTGAGCTTGCCGAAATATTTCTCGAGCGTGACGCGCACCAGATCCTCATCCGAAAACGAGGACACTGCCGCGTAGGCAATGCCGGTCGATACCACCCCGCCCGCCATGACGGCCAGTGCGGAGCGTCGCGAGATCTCTATCATCTGGTTTGCTCCTCTCACGCCATCCGGCTCGCCGCCCGCAGGGACAGCGCTGCCGCGGTCAGGCTCGGATTGGCGCATGAACAGCTCGGATATGTGCTGGTGCCGACCACGACCAGGTTCCTGAGCTGGTGATGAATCATGCCGCTGTCGACCACCGAATCGGCCGGGCCCGTTCCCATCCGGAGCGTACCCTGGACATGCGATTCGGTTGGCCGGATGCCGCGATCGAAAAGCTGTTCGACCGGTAGCGGGGCGAGCAGCCCGGGCAGTTTCTCCAGCGCCCGCGCCATGCCCTTGACCGCGTAGTCCGACGGCGCCTTGAAGCTGACGAAGGCGTTGTCGTTCTCGTCGAGCGTGACGAAATTTTCATGGTCGAGCAGGTTCTCGGTCACCACGACAAGGGGCAGCGCCTGGCGCAGCCGCCCTTTCTCGGCGCGCATGCCGTGTTGCCAGCGGTTCTCGAAATAGACCAGCGCCGCGGCGTGCTCGGACCGGTGCGGACCGTCATAGAGACCGAAATTCAAGCCGGTGGTGATGGTGCTGCCGTCGAAATTGTCGACACCGTCGAGATAGACCTCGAAATTCCAGCCATAGGATTCATGCAGGCCGCGGCCGACGAATTCGCCTCCCAGGCCGGAGCGCAGCATGATCGCGGCGCTCTGGATGGCATTGGCGCCGAGAATGAAGAGGTCGCCGCTGACCTGATATTCCTTGCCGGCGTGGACGAAGGTGACCGAGCGGACCGTCCCGCCGACATGATCGAGCCTGCGCACTTCCGAACCGAGGCAGACCGACACGTCGGGATGCTCGAAGACATGCATCAGGCCATTGTTGGCGGTGAACTTGGCGTCGACCGGGCATAGCCAGCATCTGAGGTTGGCGCAGCACGAGGTGCGCTGCGCGGTCGGCACGCGGGCGCGCGCGGTGGGCATAACGAAATGCTGGCCTGGCTGCGCCGCCTTCATCATCCGGTCGGGCGTCGACATGCGGTGCGGCGGCTGCGGAAAGGGCTTCGAGCGCGGCAGCATCGCCGCCATGTCGGGATCGCCCGAGATCGACATGATGTCTTCGGCGTCGCAATAGAACGGCTCGACGTCGTCATAGCTGATCGGCCAGTCATTGCCGATGCCGTAAGTGCTTTTCAGCCTGAAATCGTTGGGATGGAACCTCGGCGTCTGCGCGAACCAGCAATTGGTGCCGCCGCCCAGCCCGATCGTGTAGTTCCAGGGCTTGTCGGAATTGGTCTTGTAGGTCGACTCGTCCTCGATGTCGGTGTTGACGTTCTGCTTGAGCTGCCATTCATGCGTGTTGTGGCGGCCCCATTCCAGGAGCAGGATGCGCGCCTTACGCCGCTTCGTGAATTCGTGCAGGAAGAAGGCCGAACCGAAACCGGAACCGATGGCGACAACGTCGAAGTGGTCCTTGGTGATCTGCTCCGGCTTTACGTCCAGCACCATCAGCCGCAACTCCTTTCCGGGTCTTGTGCGTTCGTCATGGCAAGCACACCGGCCGGCCGCGGCGATCCCACATTGGATTGCCCAAACCCGGTCTCATGCCGCCATCCTGCCGATCGAGTGATATTCGATGCCGTGGCGGGCGATGACCTTGGGATCATAGAGGTTGCGGCCGTCGAAGATGATCGGCGTGGTCAGCGCGTCCTTCAGCGCGTCGAAGGACGGCGCGCGAAAACTCTTCCACTCGGTGGCGATCAGCAGCGCATCGGCGCCGCGCAGCGCCGCTTCCTTGGTGCCGCACAGAAGCAGGTCGTCGCGCAGCCCATAGATGGCTTGGCATTCCTGCATCGCCTCGGGATCATAGGCCTGCACGGTGGCGCCGACGTTCCAGAGTGCCTCCATCAGCGTGCGGGCGGGCGCCTCGCGCATGTCGTCGGTGTTGGGCTTGAAAGCCAGGCCCCAGAGCGCGAAGGTCTTGCCCTTGAGGTTGCCCTTGAAATAGCGGTTCACCTTGTCGAACAGCACGGACTTCTGCTCGTTGTTGCGCTCCTCGACGGCGCGCAGCAGCTTGGCGTCGAACTTGACGCCTTCGGCGGTCTTGATCAGGGCGCGCACGTCCTTGGGAAAGCAGGAGCCGCCATAGCCGAGGCCCGGATAAATGAAGTGGTAGCCGATGCGCGGATCGCTGCCGATGCCCTTGCGCACCTCCTCGATGTCGGCGCCGAGCTGTTCGGCCAGATTCGCCATTTCGTTCATGAAGCTGATCTTGGTGGCGAGCATGCAATTGGCCGCGTATTTGGTGAATTCGGCGCTGCGCACATCCATCACGATCATCTTCTCGTGGTTGCGGTTGAAGGGGGCGTAGAGCTCACGCATCACCGCCTCGGTGTCCTCGCTCGATGTGCCGACGATGATGCGGTCCGGCCTCATGCAATCGGCGACGGCGGACCCTTCCTTGAGGAATTCCGGATTGGAAGCGACGTCGAAGGTCAGGTCCTCGCGGCCTCTTTTCTTCAGCGTTTCGGCGATCCTGGCCTTGATCTTCTCGCAGGTGCCGACCGGCACGGTCGACTTGCCGACGACGATCTTGGGCGCATCCATTTCCCGGCCGATCGCCTCGGCGACCGCCAGCACATATTTGAGATCGGCCGAGCCATCCTCGCCGGGAGGCGTGCCGACCGCGATCATCTGGATTTCACCATGCCTGACGGCGGCGGCCGCGTCGGTGGTGAACTTGATGCGGCCGGCGGCATGGTTCTCCCTCACGATGCTTTCCAGGCCCGGCTCGAAAATCGGGACGAGACCTTGATTGAGCCGCTCGACCTTGTTCGCGTCGATGTCGACGCAGACGACCTGGTGGCCCACTTCGGCAAGCACAGCAGCCTGCACGAGACCGACATAGCCGATACCAAACACCGTCAAATTCATTCTGTTTTGTTCCTGTCCAGGGCAGCGGACCGTGTTCGGCCCGGCCGGTTCAAATCGACTTTTCCAATAGGTTCTATTTTACGCTGCATGCCAGCGATTCCGGAAACTGGCAGGGTTCGCCCTGCGCGGTGAAGGCGACGCGCTCGATCTGCAGCGAAAGCTTGCGTCCGGGATCGGCGAATGCGCCCAACCATCCGGTCATCGTATCGCTGCCCCAGAGGCTGAAGAAGATCTTCTGAGCATGGCTGGGCAGCTTTGCCGGATCGGTGATGGTGTTCACCAGTTGGCCGTTGACGTACCAGCGCAAACTGTCCTTCTGCCAGACGAAGGCGTAGTCGTTGAAGGCCTTTTCCGTGCCGCCCGGCACGTCGACCAGCTTCTCGTTCTTGCCCTTGCCGGCGATGTAGGCATTGACCTGCACCTTGGACGTGTCCTTGGTCAGGATCTCGAAGTCGATCTCGTCCCAGGGCTGCTTGTCCGACGGGCCGATATAGGAGAAGAAAGCCGCGTTGAGGCCGGGACCGGTGTCGGTTTTCATGCGCGCCTCGTAGGTGCCGTAGCCGAATCGCTGCTTGGTCTGGATTTCGCCGCAAGCGTAGTCGCGATCCTTCGTCTTCTGCTTCTCGAAACCCAATGACAGCACGCCGTCCGCCAGGCTGACCTGCCCCTTCGCCCAGGTGCAATTCTGATGGCCGCCATTCGTCCAGCCATCGGAGACATACCAGCGCTGGCGGTTGAAGCTGGTGAAATCATCGACGAATGAGGGCGCCGACTTCAGATCCTGCGACCAGGATGGCGCCGGCCCGGCGAACAGGCCAGCGAGAGCGGCCAGCGCGACCAGGGCAGCCCTGCGTCCGGTGGAACCGCCCGGGCGGGCTTGCCTGGCCTGGCGCGTTGACGATATGCCGCGAACTGCGACGGTGAACGTGGTTCTCGGATCCGCATTCATACGAAACTCAACCTTTGCGCTGTGCATCCCCAACCCAAAGTAGCCATTCGAGCCGTTGCCAAACGGCGCTTTCTTTCTCTCGTCAGCCCCTCCCCAAGCTGCCTTCTCGCCTCGCGCCAAATCCACCCTTCAGCCTTCACCCTCTGCCGGCGCCTGCCGGTTTGGCGAGCCCCTCGCTGGCCGTCATATCGGACGACCCGTCCTCATCGAAAACCATATCCAGCGAATGACGAAGCTCCCGGACCATGCCGTTCTGGCGCGACAGCGCCGCGATGCGGCGCTCGCAATTCAGGATCGACGTCGTCAATTCATCGACCTCGGCGGAACGGCGCGCAGACGCCGAGCCGTTCTCCATGGCCTCGACCAGAAAGGCGGCGTTGGTGGCCGTCGCCTTGTAGCGATTCTCCAGCCCGTTTCGCTCGGCCTCGATCTCGGCCGCGATCTGCTCGAACAGCTTCGCCAGGCGGTCGAGGCGCGAGATGTCGGTCTGGCGGTCGCGGGCCGGATTCCTTGATCTGAAGCCGAATATCGAGGCCATGCGTTCAAAGTCCTGTGGTAGTCCGGCCGTCGGCCGGGCCCCTTACCGGTTCAATATCGGGCAGTCCGATCGGAGGCCGGTTCATTGGCCATCCTAATTGCTGCACCGCAACATAGACTGCCATCCTCCGGCCGGCTAGGCAACCACCCAATTCGTAAACTCATAAATCCGCCGGAAATGCTTTGCGCGACGGGCTGGCAAGAGCGCGGCCGGACGCCCGCATTCAAGGCTGCTTGCCCGTGCTGGTGCCGGCCATGAGAAAACGCATTGGCGGCACATGTTGACGACGGGAGGCGAACCCGACGCGGCGAAACAGCGCCTCGAGCTTGTCGGACGCCACGCCCTGGACGATGGGAACCAGGTTGGATTGGCTTGCGAAGGCATAGGCCGCGGCCGACGCCAGGCCCCGCTCGGCCTTGACGTCGAGGAAATTGCGCAGCCGGTATTTGTCGCGCACGTGGCGCTCGTGGCGGCGCAGCACCGCTTTGGAACCCTCAGGCAGGCTGTCGATCGCCAGCAGCGCCAGGTCGGCGTCGGCAAGACGCTTCAGGTCCTGGGTCTTGTGGCGGCCGCTCAGCGAATCGGCCCGCACGATGGCGCCGTAACCGCAGGAGCGGATGACCTTGAAGCGCGCGCCGCTGGCGACCGCGCGCGCGTAGAGTTCGTAATCCTCGCCCAGACGCAAGCTCTCGTCATAGCGCAAGCCGTGCCTGTCGAGAAAAGCGCGGCTGATCACCGGCTTGAGGAAACCGAGTTCGCCTCTGCGCACGTTGCGCCTGGAGATGTTGCCTTCGACGAAGCGCTCCAGGTCGAGGAATTCCGGCTCGGCCGCGAACTGCGGTGCGACGATCTGGGTGACATCGCTCAAGGCGTCGTCCCTGATGAGCATGATGTTGTCGGCCGCGAAATCCCAGTCCGCGCCGGCAAACAGATTGTGAAATCTGCCCGCGAGAAAGAAGTCGTCGGCGTCCAGAATGGCGATGAATGGCGATTGCGAGGCGGCGATGGCGGCGTTGCGGGCGAAGGAGGGGCCGCGATTGACGTCGAGACGGATCACCGCGAGCCGGTCGCTGCCGTCATCGGCGGCGCGGGCGACTTGGGCCGTGTCATCGGTGGAGGCGTCATCGACGACGACGACTTCGGCCACTTCCGGTTCGCGCAGCGCGGACGCGATGGCGACCGCGATTGTTCGCGCCGCGTTTCGGGCCGCGATGATCACGCAGACCTTTGATTTTGTCATCGACATGAATTTGCCTCTTGCACAGGTTCCATTCTGCCCTCGCCCTGTACGTGTTCGATGCCCGACAGGCTTCCCGTCACGGGCTGCCCTGCCGTTCGAAGATGCGGCGGCTGATGTCGGCCGATGCCGCCCAGCCGGCTTCCGCCAGATAGCGGACCGGCGCACGACCGCACAACTCCCACAGCACGGTGCGCCGCTGCGGCCATCGCAGGGATGACAGCCATGGCGCGATGACCATGTTGAGCAGATCCTCATTGCCGATGCGCGACAGAATCCGCGCGGCGCGCTGCGACAAGAGCGTGTCGGCGCCGCCGAGGAGCACGTCGGCGGCGCGCAGGCCAAGCAGCAGCGTGTCGTCCAGCCCCTGCGCCGCGGCGGCGTCGAGCAGGCGCTGCTGCTCGGCTTCGTCCAAGCGGTCGGCGCTGGCGCGCACGTCGCAGACGTAACCGGCGCAGGGTTCCCGGTTAAAAAGCGCCTTGGCGACGCTGATGCAGGACAACAGCAGAGTGTCGGCCACCGATGTGAACGGCACCTCGACGCCGGTGATCTCGACCTGCCGTTTGCGCCGCAGGAAGCCATCCGCGTCGCGCGGGCTGGGCGAGCCGGGTTGCTGGAGCCGATAATGCAGGTCGACGGTGGACTGCGTCGGCCCGTCGCCGCGGATCATGTGCTGTTCGCCGAGGAAACGGACCCACCAGACGGAGCGCGACTTGCCGGCGATCTCGTAGCCGATCGAGCGGAGCGCCTCGCGCGCCCTGAAAAACCCGCCCGGCGCCACCAATATGTCGACATCGCCCGAAGGCTTCATGAAATGGTCGTCGTAAAGCAGATGCTGCTGGAAGGGACCTTTCAGGAAAACGAAATCGATCTGCCTGTCGCGCAGCGCCGCCTGGATCGCCATCGAATCCATGATGCAGGACGCGTTCATCGAAACGGTCTTCCGGCGGTAGGCGTCGAGCCATTGGGAGAGCTGGGCCGGCGGCCCGTTCGCGGGTGCGCTCGACAGCACCTTGAGGATAAAGGTCGCGACCTTGTTCAACCTGGCTATGTCGGTGACATTGGTTACGGAGAGGCCGGAGGCATCGCCGGGCGCGGCGCCGGATCGCGCCGCGAAGAACAGCCGCAGACAGGCCTGCACATAGGCGATCTCGCTGGCGCAATCGGCGGCGCGCAGTCGCTCATATGAACGTTCGGTCAGGGCCATCGGGCGCACGGTTCTCCAGAAGCGATCGGCGCGACGCCTATGCTGCAGGTGCGAAGCAAGCATCGCCAAAAACTTTTGCGCCGTCCAGTTTTTCCTTTTGCAGCGCAAAAATCCGGCCCCGACGTTTATCGAAACCGGCTCGGGCGAACGATGAGGAGAACTGCTGGACCCCAGGGGACGAGTGGCCTTTTCGGCGTTCCGTAGCAAACCTACCGGGAGACCCGGCGCTAGGGCATTATTGTCGCCATGCCTTGAAGTGACAGGGCTTAAAAAGTTTATATATGCAAATCAATTTCTTATGCTGACCTAGTGCATTAGGCCCATATGCAGGGATCTCGAGGCGATCAAGGCCAAAGCTTGAGATCGTTACTCACGACTGTGTCTGCGCGCGCAGTCCATAATTGATTAATGCGCGGTAAATCAGGCTTGACTCATAAATGCTGCCATGCAGCTATTGCATCGCAGCATGAAAGTGCCGCCGGCAATCGACAGGCCGTTTCCAGTCCTTGATGGAGTGTAAAATGGAACAGAATGTTGAAAAACAGGAGTACGAAACGCCCAGCCTGACGGTTCATGGTTCGATTGAAACCATCACTCAGGGCGGTGGCGGCAACACGGCGCTCGACGCAGCATTTCCTGCGCACACGCCGATTGGCGACCTGACGTTCTCCTGAACCTGTCCTGATTCTGGAGGGACACGTTGGGCCTCTGGAATCCAAGAACCATACAGGGAGTCGGGGTGAAAATCCCGGCTTCTCTTCATTGCCTGACCCGGCTTTTCTTCATCGCCAGAATGGTCGGCACGCATTGCGGACAGTGTGTAGCAAACGAGGTTTTCGGATGAACTGGAACCCATCTGACCACGATCGCGTAAGTGCGACCAAGGAAGCGGTTGCCTGCGAATTCGGCAATGGCCTGGCGCTTCTTAACCTGAAATCCAACATCTACTACAGCCTCAACGGGGTAGGCACGTTCATCTGGGAGCTGATTCAGGAGCCGAAACCAATTGCCGAAATCCGCCGGGCCGTGCTCGCGCGCTATGATGTCGACGCCGAGCGCTGCAGGGCCGATGTCGACGCGCTGTTGAAAGGTCTGGCCGATAGCGGACTTGCGAGGCTGCATCATGAGGAACCTGTCTAGGCAGGTTCCGCAAAAGCGGGTCACGGTTTTGCGGCAAGAACCTGCGACGGAGAAAAGTCCCGACCAGACGAAGCACCGGCGGCGTCGGCTTCGAGCTCTCTCCCTGAGTGGCCCGGAAATGCTGTTCCTCTGCCGCTGCCTGCTGGTGGTCGCGGCCGTTCGCCTGGGGCTGACCCTGTTCTCCTACAACCGCCTTCGCGGCATCGTCACCCGGCTGGAGGCGCGTGAATGCGCCAGCACGGGAGAGCTGCGCCGTGTCGCCTGGGGCGTTGCCGCCGCGGCCCGCCTGGTGCCGCGCGCAAGCTGCCTCACCCAGGCGCTCGCCGGCCAGTACATTCTCGCCCGCCAGGGCAACGCCTCGAAGATCCGCATCGGCATCGAGCGCGACACCGGCCGGCAGCTGAAGGCGCATGCCTGGCTGATCAGCGGCAACCATGTCGTCCTTGGCGGCTCGATAGACAGGTTTGTCCCTCTCGTCGACTATGGTCAATGACTGATGAGCGGCGTGGCCGGTATCCTGCACGGGCACGAGGCGCCGGAGTCCGCAGCTGATATCCAGCGCATGCTGGCCCGCATGCGTCATCGCGCCCGCGACGGCAGTTCGTGGTGGACCGACAAGGCTGTCGCGCTCGGCCACGCCTGGCTCAACACGACCGATGAAGCCGGCCCCGGCCCGCTGACGATGGCGGGCGGCAAACTGGCCGTCACCGCGGATTGCCGCCTGGACAATCGCGACGAGCTGACGGCACGGCTCGGCGTCCGCGACGCATCGGTTGCCGACGCCGTGCTCCTGATGTGGGCCTATCTGCGCTGGGGCGAAGCCTGTCCCGTGCACCTGCAAGGCGACTTCGCCTTCGCCATCTGGGATGCCGAGCGGCAGGTGCTGTTTTGCGCGCGCGATCATTTCGGCGTCAAACCGTTCTACTATCACGCGGACGGGCAGCGCTTTGTCTTTGCCTCCGAAATCGGCCCGATCCTTGGCGTCACCAGCGCCGGCGCCCGCCTCAGCGAACATCAGATCTCGGGTTTCCTGGCAGGGCTGCCAGACGATCCGCAAGCGACGCCTTATACCGATATTTTCCGCCTCCCGGCGCGCCACAGCCTCACTGTGACGGGGCAGCGCGTGACGCTGCAGCGATACTGGAAGATCGAGCCGTCGTCGCGGCCTATGCGGCCGGACGCCGCCGAGGAATTCGCCCACCTCTTCTCGCAGTCCGTGCGCAACCGCATGCGCGGAAGCGCGGCGGTCGGGGCCATGCTGAGCGGCGGCCTGGACTCCTCTTCGATCGCCTGCGTGGCGGGCCGGCAAAACCTGTCCGAGAGAAAGCCGAGGCTGCCCACCTTTTCGCTGGTTTTCGAACGCGGTTCGGCGATGGACGAAACCCCCTTCATAGACGCGGTGCTGGAACAAGGGCGCGTCGACGGCACGCTGATCCCGGTCGGCAACTACGCGCCGTTCGCGGAATTCGAACGGGTGCTGGAAGAGCAGGAAGGAACGTTCCTGGCGCCGGGCCTTACGCTCACCCGGGAGGTCTACAGGACGGCGGGCGCCAAAGGCGTCAAGGTGCTTCTCGACGGCCATGGCGGGGACGAAGTCGTATCGCAGGGGCACGGCCATCTGCACGAGCTTGCCAATGCAGGCAAGTGGCTGGAGCTGTGGCGCGAGATCCGCAGCGCTTCCAACACCTATGGCGACGGCATGCTCGGCATGTACTTCCAGTTCCTGACCATCTACGGACCCGCCTGGCGCGTGGCCAGGCTCAGGCACACCGCGAACCGGCTCCTGCAGAGGCTGCGAAAACCAGCCCAGGCTTCGCAAGGCGGAAGCTGGCGCGACCTGATCAATGCCGATCTTGCCGGCCGCACCGAGCTTATCGAGCGGGTTCACCGAGCCGGCTACAAGCCGGCCGACGTCAGCGCCAGCGAGGCGCTGACCCACCGCTGGATTCTTTCCAACGGCTATGTGCCGCATGCTTTCGAAGTCCTCGACAAGGCGGCCGCCAATTTCGGCGTCGAACCTCGTTATCCCTTCTGGGACAAGCCGCTGGTCGAGTTCTGCCTGGCGTTGCCGGGCGAGGAGAAGCTCAGCCGCGGTTTTGGCCGGTACGTGCTGCGCCGCGCCATGCAAGACGTGCTGCCGGCGGCGGTCCAGTGGCGGCGCGACAAGATCGATTTCACCGGCAATCTCGTCAACGGCATGCTGCGCAACCACCGCGACCTCCTGGAACAGGTGCTCGGCCCGGACGCCGGCCGCATCGAGCCCTACATAAACCTGCCGGCCGTGAAGGCTGCCTATGCCCGGCTGCTCAGTCGGCCCGACCGGCCGGCGCCGCTCGATGTCCAGTATGTCTGGCGCTCGGCGTCGCTGTCGCTGTGGCTGCGGCAGGTGCAGCGCGCCGGGAGTGCCGCATGACGCCGTTGAACGAGCCGCTGGCCCTCCGCGCGCACGCGCAAGGCTGGCCGCGCGGACAGCGCCGTTTTTATCGAGCCTACGGCCTGACCATCGCTTCCGAGGTGACATTGCCAGAACTGGAGCCGGCCGAACCGGCAGCGGCGGATATCGTGATCAGCGTCGGCGCGATCGATATGCCGAAGCCTTCGCCCGAGGCCGCGACCATTTTCCACTTCGAACCGGATCGGCAATATCTGGCATGGCACGCCGTCGGCGCGTTCCTGATCAGCGACGCCTGCCGCATCGAGGTCGAGCCGGCGCCCGGCATCGACGATGCGCTGATCGCGTTCCCGCTGCTGGGACCGGTGATGGCGCTCATCCTGCACCAGCGCGGCCTGCTCGTGCTGCATGCCAGCGCCGTCGCGATTGCCGGCAAAAGCGCCATCTTCATGGGCGACAAGGGCGCCGGCAAATCGACGACGGCAAGCACCATGATCCGTGCCGGGCACGAACTGCTTACCGATGACGTCGTGGCGCTCGATCTCAGCCATCCGGACGAGCCGATGATCGTGCCGGGTTTTCCCCAGATCAAGCTGGCGGCCGACGCGGCTGCCGCGATTTCGCTCGAAGGGGCACAAGTGCGGCCGCAGGTGCATCCGGCCATCAACAAGGCCCAGCACCGATTGCACGGGGCGTTCTCGCGCGACAGGATTCCGGCGACCCGCATCTATATTCTCGAGCGCGGCCGAAAGGCTGAGATCTCGCCCATGCCCGGCATCGCCGCTTTGCCGGCCGTGATCAGATTTTCATACGTCACGCGTTTCGGCCGCGCCGCCCTGGTCGGCGATTTCGCGGCGGCGCATCTCGGGCATTGCGCACGGCTCGCCGATCGCGTCGGCGTGTGCAGGCTCGAAGTGCCGACGGGCCTCGACAGGATCGGCGAGGTCGTGAGCCTCGTCGAGCATGACCTGATGGCCGGACAGGGATAGCAGGAGATGTCGAAATCATCGCTCCTTCGCCCGTCATTGTTTCGGGAAATCGCCGGGTTCGGCGCCGTTATCGCCCAGATAGGCGGGCGGCGGGCCTGGACGGCGCTGCTCTTCCTGATCCTGGGCAGCCTGACCGAAGGCATCTCCATCCTGTTGCTGGTTCCGCTGTTGCAGCTGGTCGGACGCTCCGGCCAGGACTTCGCGATCAAGCTGCCCGACAATGATTTCATGCGTTGGCTGGTGCCGGACGGCACGCTGAAGCTGACCACGATGTTGTGCATGCTGGTGGCGCTGGTCGCGCTGCAGGCCGCCTTCAACCGCTTCAAGTCGGTCTACATGGCCAGGCTTCTCTTCGATTTCATCAACCGCCTGCGCATGAACCTGTTCGAAAGCATCGGCAAGGCACGGTGGGGCGTCTTCACGCGCATGCGCGGCTCCGACCTCGACCATGCGCTGACCGGGGACATAGACCGCGTCCAGGGCGCGGCCTTCTCGCTGCTGATGCTGGTGCAGATCGCCGTGCTTCTGGCCGGCTATCTCGTGATCTCCATGTTCATTTCGCCGGTCATGACGCTGTTCGCCGTGGTCATCGGCATGCTGATGTTCCTCGCGCTGCGGCCATTCCGGTCGCGGGCCACCGCCTTTGGCCAGGTCCTGACCACCAACCGCCAGGATCAATACCGGACGGTCTCGGAATTCCTCGGCGGCATCAAGGTGGCCAAGAGCCTGAACATCGAGGCGACCTATTTCGCGCAGTTGCAGGCGACACTTGAAAGAATGAAGGCCGACAACATCGCCTATGTGCGCAACAGTTCGACCGGCACCGCCCTGTTCCAGGTGGCGAGCGTGATCGGCTTGAGCCTGTTCATCTATGTTGCGCTGGTTCGCTTCGACCTCTCACTGGCCGAGATCGTGGTGCTGCTACTGGTCTTCATGCGCATCGCGCCGCGCTTCATGGACATGCAGACGCAGGCGCAGCAGGTCCTGATCAACCTGCCCGCCTATGCCGCGATGCGTAGTCTGCAGATGCGTTTCGACGCCCAGCGGGAACCTGGCCATGCCGGGATCCAGGACGCTCGAAAGCTGTCGCTCGATTTCGGACTGAATGTTCGCGGCGTCTCCTTCGCCTACGAGGACGGCGCCGCCAAGACGGTGGTGAGCGACATCACCTTCGGCCTTCCGGCCGGCAAGGTCACCGCCCTTATCGGCCCTTCGGGATCAGGCAAGAGCACGATCGCCGACATGCTGCTCGGCCTGCTCGAGCCGACAGCCGGCACGATCCTCGTCGATGGCGTCGAGATCGACGCCGCCAATCGCCGGGGCTGGCGCGACCAGGTCGCCTACGTGCCGCAGGACGTGTTTCTCCTGCACGACACGATCGCGGCGAACCTACGCCTGGCCGCACAGCAAGCAAGCGACGATGAACTGTGGGCCGCATTGCGATCGGCCCATGCGGCCGAATTCGTCGAACGGCTCGACCTCAAGCTGGAAACGGTGGTCGGCGACCGCGGCGTGCGGTTGTCGGGCGGCGAACGCCAGCGGATCGCGCTGGCGCGCGCCTTGCTGCGCAAGCCGTCACTGCTCATCCTGGATGAGGCGACCAGCGCGCTCGACTGGCAAAACCAGGCACTGATCGCGCAATCGATCGACGGGCTGCGCGGCTCGATGACGATCCTGACCATCGCGCACCGGCCATCGATGATCGCGTTCGCCGACTGGGTGGTCGCGATGGAAAACGGCCGTGTCGTCGAGGTCGGGCAATATCGGCGGCTGAAGGCGAAAGCAGGAAGCCGGTTGTCCCGGATGCTTTCGGGCGAACAATCTCAGTCCGAACCCGCCGACGTGGCCTGAGGCCAGCCTGGTCTGGGTCAGTGAAGGCTTCGCCCGGCGCCGCCGAGCTTTTCACCCTCGGCCACCTCGGCCGAACTCAGCTTTCTTTCGGCCTCGCGTGTCCTGTCGGCCGGCGTCGGCGCGCTTTTGACGATCATGGCATAGACGAGCACGAAGTAGCCCGCCTGGATGACCACGGCACAAATGATGACGCGCAGCAGCGTCGTGCCTATTGAAGCGCCGCCCAGCCATGACCAGCCAACGACGATCGCAAGAGCGAAAATCATCCCAACGATGAATTTTGGAAGCGACATACCCAACAGCCCACAAACCGGCCCGGGTATATTCCAATCGTTGCCCCACCCGAGCGTCGTCCCTTGTCATGCGGGCTTGTTAAGTCGCCCGCTCCCGGCCGGTTGCTTCCGGCCTTTCAACCTGTCGCCACTTTGACAGGTATAATTTGCAATTCTATTAAGGCGAGCAAAAGGCCGCAAGGGCAACTGCATTTATTTTTAGGTGAGCTTTTGCGCTCGACTCGCTCATGCTGCAACGCACACGACGGGATTACGCGCAACTTCGGCTCTTTGGTGTTTTTCAGTAGAATCTACAATATTGAATAGTATTTTATATGAATACCACCGAATATCGTGCCGCGCTAAAGCACCAACGAGCTCCATTCAAGGGCATAAAGAACGCCCCGCCTAGAAGTTGCCCCAAAAGCGCCTCTATTTTTCCGGCTATGCCCATTTATTGTCATAAATGTGCTAAATATTCCGAAATTTGTGCAGGGCACGCTTATTATTTAGTCAATTCATGACGTGACTATTTCAAAGGTGCGGGAAATTGTGTGTTGCGCTGCAACATTTTTTTGATATCGTGCCGTAAACCATCCGGTCAACGCATGGAGTTTTGGCATGAGGGATGTTGCCAAGTCGGCCACAGCGGAGTTTTCGCAGGCTGGCGTCGATTTTCCACCGCCGATCGGCGGCCTTATCAAGCGCAGTTTCGATATTGCCGGTTCACTGGCCGCCCTGATCGCTCTCAGCCCGCTGTTCGTGATGATAGCGCTGCTCGTCAAATTCTCCGATGGCGGATCGATTTTTTACGGTCACCGGCGAATCGGGCGTGGCGGACGGGTTTTCCCTTGTCTCAAGTTCCGCACCATGGTGCCGGACGGCGAAAGGGTGCTGGCTGCCTATCTGGCGGCCAATCCGGAAGCCAAGGCGGAATGGATAGCCACCCGCAAGCTGAAGAACGATCCGCGAGTCACCCGGGTCGGCGCGGTCCTGAGGAAACTCAGTCTCGATGAGTTGCCGCAGGTCATCAACATCCTTCAGGGCGACATGAGCCTTGTTGGACCTCGCCCGGTCGTGCGCGACGAACTGGAGATCTATGGCAGCGCCGCCGTGTATTACCTGAAGTCCCGCCCCGGCCTGACCGGCCTGTGGCAGGTCAGCGGCCGCAACGACGTCTCCTATGACAGCCGCGTCGCGTTCGATCGCCACTATGTCGAGAATTGGTCACTTTTTGAGGATATTCGCATCATCATCAAGACAGTTCCGGCTGTCTGGATGTCGCGCGGCTGCTACTGAGCGGTCGCGAACCGGATCGCACGCGGGAGATTTCTCCCGGCAGGCATCGGGCGCAGGCTCATCGGGCTGGTGGGGCCAAAGCGGATCGGAACATTCAGTTGAAGATAGACATGTTCGAAGTTTTTTGCAGCGGCCCGCATTCGGGCCGCTCGCGGCGTTTGCGGCTCGTGGCCAGCTGCCTGGCCCTGTCGCTCGCCCTGCCTCGGATCGCCCTTGCCGACGAGTACCATCTCGGATCGCAAGACAAGCTCACCATCCGTATCGCGGAGTGGCAGACCGTCGAAGGCACGTTCCGCGACTGGTCGGCGGTGAATGGCGTATACACGGTCGGGCCGGCCGGAATGCTGTCGGTGCCTTTCGTCGGCGAGCTGCCGGCATCCGGCAAGACAACGGCCGAAGTCGCGGCGGCGATCGGCGAGGCGCTGCAGCACAAGCTCGCCTTGTCGGACCGGCCCGAGGCATCGGTCGAAATGGCGCAGTTCCGGCCGTTCTATATTTCGGGCGAGGTGCAGAACCCCGGCCAATTCCCCTATGTGCCCGATCTTACGGTGCTGAAGGCGGTCAGCATCGCGGGCGGCATCCGGCGAAGCGCCGACTACGGCCCGCAGCTCGGCAAGGACCTGGTCACCGCCAAAGGCAATTTCGACATATATGACGATCAGCGCGTTCGACTGATCGTCAAGCGCGCGCGCATCGATGCCGACCTTGCGGGCAAGTCCAGCTTCGACGTGCCGAAGGAGGTCGAGGGCGATCCGAGACTGCAAGCCATCGTCGCGGACGAGATGACGATCCTCACGGCTGACCAGAAGGCGCTGAAGCTGAAGCTCGAGGCGCTCAGCGACCTGAAAGGGGTCCTGCAGGCCGAGATCGAATCGCTGCAGAAGAAGATCGTCAACCAGCAGAAGCAGGTCGACCTGGCGCAGCAGCAACTCACCAGCATCGGTCCGCTGGCCCAGAAAGGCCTGGTCGCCAACGCAAGACTGTTGGATTCGCAGCAGTCCGTCACCGACCTTCAGGGCAAGATCCTGGACTACGAAACGGCCATCCTCACCGCCAAGCAAGCGATCAGCAAGGCAACGCAGGATGCCATCGATGCCCAGAACACGCTGAGCTCGAGCCTCGCCGCCGACCGGCAGCAGACCGAAGCCGACCTGAACGAGGCCGCGCTGAGGGTCAACATGCAGAAAGGATTGATGGCCCAGGCCACCGATCCCGCCACCGTGGCCGCCAGCGCAACCAACGAAGAGCCCACCCTGATCTATTCACTGCTGCGCGCTGCCGACGGCAAGACGAGCGAGATTGCGGTCAAGGAAGACACGCCGGTGCTGCCGGGCGATGTGATCAAGGTCAAGCTGGCGCCAATGCCCAGCCAGTAAGTGGTCGAACGGCCGAGATAAGAGCAGCTCACCGTTCACGAAAACGGTGAGCTGCTCTATCCCTTTGTTTTTGCGCAATTCCGGACGGAAAGCGCTGCGCGCGTTTCCCGGGGAAGCCGTACACACTTTCCTGAAATTGCTGGAGCGGGGCGGCGTTTGAGGGAATCGCCAGCCGCTCTATCGCCTTGCTTTGACGCAATCCCAAACGGGAAACCGATCGGTATTCATCGAGCGGCGTCCGTGCCAGGCTCGGGGCCGCTCCAGCCTCTGGCGGCATTTGCCTCTTCGATCCTTGCCGCAGACAGGCGAGGACGGGCAACGGGCAGTCGCGCCAGCTTGAAGAAGCTGAAATACATCAGGAAGGAACCCATGATGTAGGGGTTGAGGATCTCGACCTCGACGAAGGAGCGGATCAGGAGCAGCACCATGACGCCGGCCAGAACGACCGAATCCGCCCGCCATGTTCCGAACGCGACCGCCGAGACATGGCCGTAAAGCGTGCGCAGGATGACCAGCGAAACCAGCGTCGCCCCGACGAAGCCGAGTTCGACAAGGGCTTCGATGTAGGTGTTGTGGAAGTGGAAGCCGGTGCGGGTGGTGATGTAGAACTCGTTCCACAGGCGCTCGGCCTCGGCAAAACCCTGGACCCAGTATGCGGCATAGCCGACGCCGAGCATGGGCGCCCTCTGCGCGGCGTTCCAGCCCTGCTCCCACAGATAGGTGCGCCCGGTGAGCGTCGAATCCTTGCCGAACAGGCCGAGGACGAAGTCCATGAGGCCGAGATTCAGCGCCACAAGGATAGCGACGACCAGCATGCCTGTGCCGACCAGGAAGATCACCCGGCGGTAGCGTCGCGACAGCACCTTGCTCATGGCAAGCAGCATCACCAGCGCCAGCACCGCCGGTGTCGAGGCCATCGAGGTGGCCGAATGCGAGATGACCAGCAGATAGGCCGACAAAAGCACCACCGGCACGGTCAGGAACAGGCTCAGCCGGCCGTGCCTGAGGAAGGCGATGAAGACGACGCTGAAATAGATGCCGAGCGAGGCGACGAAGCCGATCTGGTTCTTTGAGGCGAAGGCGCCGACGAAATTATAAGTGCCGTCGAGGACGTCCTCGGAATAGGCCCCGACCTTGAGAGAGTAGAGCAGGACGACGAATATGCCGACCAGGGCGCCGATCGTCAGGGTCCGCACACTGACGGCTCGCGCCGCGACATAGGCGCAGGCGATGTGGGAGAAGTACTGGACGGCCGTTCTCGCGGTGACGCCGGGAGCGTCCGACCAGAAGACGGAGAAGCATACATAGGCCGCGAACGACAATGGCAGCCAGGCGCTGGACAGATGCCGCAGGAACCGCCTGTAGTCGACCATGATGAGGGGCAGCCACACCGCATAGTAGGCCAGGATCAGCACCTGGCCGAATATGACGGAGTAGGAGAATGCCCAGACCGAGACGGCAACGGCAAAACTGCCGTAGACCGAGTTCCTCTCGGGATCGACCAGCAAGGACTTTGGAATCTTCATCTCAGGTTCTCGCCGAGCCTACCCCGGACCGCCGCCTAGCCGGCAGGCATCTCCGTAAGAAGGGTGCAATCGACGGCATCTCCATTGTGCAGTGCAATATAACCTATCGCGCCACGCGCTCAATGGCAAATGCGGTCACCTTGTCTTACAGCCAGGCGAGCGCCGAGAGATCAGGTCCGGGACACGCCCGGACGGGATCGGACTTCTCTTTCCATTGCCGGCCTCTCCATCGAGGCCCGCAAACAGCCGTGCGCGCTACCAAAGTGCTCCGCCGGTGACCTGTATGTTTTCCATGGTAATGCCCTTGGCCATATCCGAGCAGAGGAACACGGCCAGCGCCGCGATCTCCTGCGGCTGGAGAATGCGCTGCTGGGGGCTGCCCCTGGCGATCTCGGCCATCGCGTCCTCGGCCGTGCGGCCCTTGCCCTCGCGCTCGACGACCTGCGCCACGTTGCGGCGCATCAGTTCGGTCTCGACCCAGGTCGGGCTGATCATGACGCAGGTGACGCCATGCGCCGCCCCTTCGAGCGCCACGCAACGGGTGAGGCCGAGGAGACCGGCCTTGGAGGCGCAGTAAGCGGGATTGTCCTTCCAGCCGACCGAGGCGGCGGTCGAGCCGATGTTGACGATGCGGCCCCAGCCGCGCTCGATCATGCCGGGCAGCACGGCGCGGGTGGCGCGGAAGGCGCCGGTGAGATTGGTGTCGACGATCTTGTCCCACAGCGCGTCGGAATGGCCGCAGACCGGCTGCTCGGCCGTGGTGCCGGCGGCGTTGACCAGGATGTCGACAGGACCCACCGCCGCCTCGGCGTCGGCCGCGAAACGGTTCGTGACGTCGCTGTCGCGCACGTCAAGATAGGCGGTGTAAATCCTCGTTCCATGCGCGCCGAGAGCCGAACGCACGCGCTCTATCTCGTCAGCGCCGGGATAGTAGGCGGCGTCGGATCTCTCCACGCCGCCAGGTGCGACATAGGAACCGACGGCGACATTGGCGCCGGCCTGCGCCAATGCCGTGGCAATCGCCAGGCCCATTCCGGAGAAGCCACCGGTGACGATTGCGCCGCGGCCGGAAAGGTTTGTCATCGGGCATGGCCTCCGCGCGGCACGGGACGGTCCATCAGTCCCGAGAGTATCTGAACTTCATAGGCCAACATAACCTTCGGAGCCGGTGACGAAACTTGTGTCCTTGCCATCAGCTTTCCTTGTCCATCGGCTCCATCGGCTCCAGCGGCTTGCCCAGCCAATCGCGGTAGAAACCTTCCAGGTCGGGTTCGAAATCATGCACGATGGGATAACCCGGCGCCGCGGCCTCGACCTCGTGCAGCGTGCCGCATTGCGGGCAGATGAACTCGCGGATTTCCATCCATTCGGGATCCGGCAGGTCGCTGTTGGGATAGATCTCGCGCAGCGCCTCCTCGCTGTCGCGCACGATGATCGAAGCCTTCAGCTTCCAGTTCTTGCGGTAGTCGCCGAAGGAATGGCCGCATTCGCAACGGGTTACCCGCTCATCGCCGCTCTGACAGATGAAGAGGTGGTCGCCCACGGGAAGCAGGATCGGATCGCTCCAGCCGACTCGGTCCTGCAAAACCGACACATATTTGAAGAACCGGTCGTCATCCTTGTAGGCGCTCATGACGCGGCGCGTCTGCGGCCAGGGCAGCGTGCCCGCGACCAGATCGGCGATGACTTCCTTGCTGTATGAGGTCATGGTCCCTACTCCACGCCGAAGGTCGATTTGGCGTCGACATCCCAGAAGCTTGAAAAATCCCTGGTGAAGCGCGGCGAGAGCTTGATGGCGCTGGCATACATCTTCTTCACCTCGGGTGCGAAATCGGCCGCCTTCACCCGCTCGCGCTCCTTGGCCAACCACTCCGAGACCGGCCTGGCCCGAGCGAGCCGGCGCGACCGCGTCTCGGCGCGGTGGCGCTTGGTGGCTTCGAGATCGGCGACGGGATAGCCGTCCTCGTCCTCGTCAAGCACGATCCCGAAGATATTTTCGGCAGCTTCCCTGGTGAGATAGCCGTTCTCGACGTCCGATGCTGTCTTGAGCGGGTCGCGCTCCAGCACGTCGCCATAGCCGCCCCCGCCATTGTAGGAATGGGTGAACACGTCGCCGGTTTTGTGGGGTGCGGTGATATAGGGCCCTTCCATCGTCACGTGCTGGCCTTCGAGCCGGACCTCGAGTTCGGAACGATAAGGATTGGTGCCGGTATGGTGCGCCAGCGGCGCGCCCTTTTGTGCAAGCTCGAAGATGTTGCTGTCGCGCACCGCACGGTGTTTTTGGCAGGTCGGCGCCGGATAGCCGCCGCAGAGCCCGCCATTGTCGAAGACGCGCGAGGAGTGTTCCGAGGTGACCAGCCGGAGATGGTCGGTCTTGCTGACCAGCCAGGTCGACAGGAAGGCGCAGCCGCCGCGATATTTGCCGGCGCCCCCGGAATTGGCAACGATCGAGCGGCCGATATAGACCATCGGCATGTTCTGTTCCCAGATCTCGATGTTGCCCATGTCGGATTCAGGGTTCCAGCCGACATAGGCGGTGTCCAGCCCGTCCTTGATGGCAAGCGCGCCGGAACCGGCGGCCGCGCATTCGAAATGCGCCATGCCGAACAGCGTGCCGTACTGGCTGGTTCCCCCCATCTCGATCATCGGGCTGTTGACCTGGCCGACGAAGGCCTCCTCGACGAAGCCGCGGGCGATGAATGATCTCGACAGGAGCCGCTGGAAGACGCCATAGGCCGGCAAGAGCAGCGCCCAGGACGTGGCGGTGGCCACCATCTCATTGTCGGGATTGGTCCAGGTGCCATGCGGCAGCTTCAGCTCCGTTGCCATCCAGGCGCCGTCATTGACCAGGCCTTCGAAATTCATGTGCTGGGTCAGCGTCACGAACATGCCGCCATCCATGCCGGCCGGCGTGCAGTTCATGGAATGGTAGCCCCAGGGCTGCGTGCCCTCGAAATCCATGATGATCTTGCCGCCCGTGGTGATCTCCATCTCGATCGGTATGTTGTAGAGCCAGTCGGGATCGCCGAGCGGCTGGTAGCCCGGCTTGCCCTTGGTGACGTGACCGTAAAAAGTATGCCCCCGATAGATGCCGGGAACGGTCAGTTGTCGCGTGCGGGCGAGCTGCGCGCGGCGGCCCTCCTCGATGAATTCCTTGGACACCTTCATCCAGTAGTCGAGGCCGATCTCGTCGATCAGCGCCTTGACGCTTTCGCGCATGTCGATGCAGGAGGCGACCTTGGCCTTCTCGTCCAGCACCCAGTAGATGGGCATGCGCAGATTGCGCTCGCAGCGGATCACGTAGTCGCGCCGCAACTCGTCGTTCTGGCCGACTTTTTCGGCGCAGACGAACAGGCCTTCGGTGAAGCGCTCCTGTGCCAGCGCCACGTCGCCGCCCGGCGTGATGCCGCCGGCCTCCAGCTCGTGGCAGACCGCGCCCGCCCAGCCGACGAGTTTGCCCGAGTGGAAGATCGGCACCACGTCCATCACGTCGGGCACCTGCACGGTGCCGATGAAGGCGTCGTTGTTGGCGAAGATGTCGCCGTCGACGATGCGGGGATTTTCCTCATAGCCTTGTCTGATCATCCATTTGATGAAGCGGCTCATCGTGTGCACATGCACCATGATGCCGTTGGAGAGCGCGATCGCGTCGCCCTCGGGCGTGTAGATGGCGACGACCATCTCGCCGACCTCGCGCACGCCGGGCGAAGCCGAGATGCGACGCGCCATCTCGCGCGCCGAGACGCAGTAGGCGCGCAGCTTGGTGTGCAGCGTCTCGAATTTCAGCGGATCCTGGTTGCGCAGTTCGAGATCGGTAATGCCGTCATAGCAGCCGGTCTCGTCCATGAGCCGTTCGGATTCGATCAGCCGCTCGCGGAGGCGCAGGGCGGAGGCGGGTTTGTCCAGCATGGCGTTCGCCCTCTCAAGCGTGGGAGTAGTGGAGCAGCGTCCATTCGTCGACGAAGACACGGTCCCGCGGATGGACGACGAGGGTGGTGGCGGGGTGTTCGATGATGGCCGGGCCGGTCACCTCATGCCCCGGCAGCAGAAGATCCATCTCGTAGAGATCGGCCTTGTGCCAGCGGCCGCCAATATAGGCCTCGCGCACGCCCTTGTGCGCGGATGCGGGGTTTGAGGGGCCGAGCGGCCGCTTGAGCAGCACGGGCTTGACCTTGTCGGCGGTGGCGATCAGGCCGAGCTCGGTGATCGAGAAGCCGGCTTCGCCATAACGCGAGACGCGATGGTTGACCTTGGCGTAGACCGCCTCGAACTCGTCGATGACCTTGCACATGTCGCCGGCCGAATTGATCGCCGAGAGCGGCGCCATCACCTCGACGTCCTCGAGCTGGCCGGTATAGCGCATCATCAGGAACGGCACCGTCCTGATCTTGTCCAGCGCATGACCGTCGGCCACCATCTCGTCGACCGCGGCCCTGGTGAGATCGTCCCAGACCGCAGTCACTCTGGCACCGAAGGCCAGCAGCTCGGCCTCACTCGCCCGCGCGCCGATGTCGATCTGGGTGGATACCGAATGCCGGCGCATGAAATCCGCCGTGGTGCAGCCGAAGGCGGAGAAAGCGGCCGCGAACTGGAAGGTGATGATATCCTTGAAGCCGATGCCCCTGGAGCAGCCGGCCAGATGCAGCGGCCCCGAGCCGCCATAGGAAAGCAATGTGAACTCCGAAGGGTGGATCCCCTGGCCGGAGATGACGCGGCGCAGCGCGTTGTTGGCGTCGGCCTCCAGCATATCGATCATGCCTTCAGCGGCTTCCTCCACGCCGACGCCGAGCAGACGGGAGCACTTCTCCTCGAAGGCCTTGCGCGCCTTCTCGACCTGCAGCACGACCTTGCCGCCGAGGAAATAATGCGGGTTCAGCCGACCGAGGATGGCGTCGCAATCGGCGATGGTCGGCTCGGTGCCGCCCCTGGCGAAGCAGATCGGGCCGGGATCGGCACCGGCGCTTTCCGGCCCGAGCGAGACTTTCTTCGTCAGCGGATCGACCTTGAGGATCATGCCGGCGCCGGCGCCGATCGTGTCGAGATGCAGCGTCGGCACGTTCAGCTTGAACCGGTCCATCAGCGGCTCGTTCTCGATCCGTGTCTGGCCGCGCGTGATGACGCCCATGTCGAAGGAGGTGCCGCCCATATCGGAGCAGATCAGCGAGTCATTGCCGATCAGCTTGCCGACATAAGCCGCGCCCAGAATGCCGCCGATCGGACCCGAGATCATGGTTTCGTGCAGGCGCGGATGATTGATCGAGGTGAGGCCGCCGAAGGAGAGCAGCGTCTGGACGCCATATCTGAAGCCGTATTTCTTCGAGACGTCCTCGATCCCCTTGAGCTGCTTGCGGCCGCGCGAGGTGGCGTAGGCCTCGATCAGCACCGAGTTCAGCCGCGACTGCTCGCGGATGACCGGGCGCACCTCATGGCTGCTGTAGACGAGGATGTCGGCTCCGGCGGCGGCGATCTCCTCGCGGCAGATCTCGGCGATGCGCTTCTCATGCACCGGATTGACATGCGAGAAGATCGTCATGATGCAGACCGCCTCGACCTTGTCGGCGATCAGCTTTTTCGCCGCGGCACGGACCTCATGTTCGTAGAGCGGCAGGATGATGTCGCCGAACTGGTCGATGCGCTCGGTGACGCCGTGAGTGCGGCGGCGCGGCACCAGCGGATCGGGATGATGATGCGTCACAGCGTGCAGCCGGTCGGCATAGGAATAGTCAGCCCAGGCCTGCAGGCCGCGACCCATCAGGATCATGTCCTCAAGGCCCTTGGTGGTGACCAGGCCGAGTTTCCTGCCGGTGCGCGACAGCAGCGTGTTGAGCATGCCGGTGCCGGAATAGAGCACCACATTGACGCCCGAAAACAGGGCCTCGAGCGAGATGCCCCAGGCGTCCGCCGCGTCCTCGGCCGAGGCGAGGAACCCCTCGGCCTCGTTCTTCGGCGTCGTTGCCGACTTGCCGATCTTGAAGCGGCCGTCCTGATCGACAAGGATGGTGTCGGTCATGGTGCCGCCGGCGTCGATGCCGATGACGATGGGATTGGTAGAGATATGGTCCACGGGTCGCCTTCCCTTGCCGAGCATGACCACAGGCTAGATTCGCGGGACCGGATCGCGCCATATGCCTAAAGGCACAATGACGGGCGGGAGCTCGTCGCCGAAAAAGAGGCATGCGCATGGGCAACATCTGGGCGCCGCTCGCCATGGCGATCGCCGCCACCGGCACCGACAGGCATGTCGACTGCCTGATCGACCTGATCGGCGCCGACATCGCGCATGACCTGGTGACGGTGACGCGCTATTCGGCGACGCAGACGCCGCAATTCGTCAAGCACCGGCGCTTCTCCGACGAGATGGTGCGGCGCTACCTTGATAATTATTACGTGTTCGACCCCTTCTACGCTTCCTGGCGGCGCGAGCGCCGGCTGGGCATCATGCCGCTCAAGCGGCTGGCCGACGACGAGGCGAAACGCGGCCAGTACATAGCCGGCTTCCTCGCGCAATCGGAGATATGCGATGAAGTCGGCATCATGCTGGCCGATGGCGGCGACTGGTGCCTCGGCATTTTCCTCGATCGTTCGACGACGGCGTTCAAGGACAGCGAGATCGCCCTGCTGGCTGAGCGGCTGCCGGTGTTCGAGGCGCTGCACGCGCTCGACATCAAGGCGCGTGGAAGCGATTTCTCGCGCAGTTCGGCGCCCTCCAGCCCCGGCGCCTCGCCGCGCCAGCAGCCCACAATTCCAGCGAGCCTGTGGCCGGAACTGTCGCTCAGGGAAAGGGAGCTCGTGCAACTGATCCTGGCCGGCCATCCGACCGCCAACATTGCCGAGCGGCTCGGCATCACCGTCGGCACGGTCAAGAACCATCGCCGGCGCATCTATGAGAAACTCGACATCACCACCGAGCGGGAATTGTTCCTGCAGTTCTTCCTGTACCGCTCGGACAAATAGGCCTGGCGCTGGTGCAAGCGCTGGACAGGCAGATCGAGGGGAGCCCGGCATAACGCGCCTCAGGGATTGGCCCAGACGATCGAGGTGCATGCCGGCTTGAACTTGGCCGGCGGCGACCTCACAGTCACCCCCGAACATGGTTTCGCCGAGCGGAGCCGATTTGCGCCAGGACAGGGGAAAATGAGATGCCGACGATTTTCGCGGAACGGTTTGCCGGACGCTCGGCGGTGATTACGGGCGGCGCATCCGGCATCGGCCTCGCCGTCGCACAGAGGCTGATCCAAGAAGGCGGGCGCGTTTCGGTTTGGGACCGCGATCCCGCCCAGATCGAAGCGGCCAGGGCTTCGATCCCAGCGCTGCATGGCCAGACCGTCGATGTCGCCGACCCGGCGGCGGTGGATCGGGCGGCGCGGTCGACGATCGAGGCGCATGGCGGGGTCGACATCCTGATCACCAGCGCCGCCATCACCGGTCCCAACATGACCGCCTGGGACTATCCGGTGGAGGACTGGCGTCTGGTCATCGACATCAACATCAACGGTGTCTTCTACTGCAACAAGGCGCTCGTCCCGCACATGCTGGAGCGCAAATACGGCCGCATCGTCAACATCGCCTCGATCGCCGGCAAGGAAGGCAATCCCAACGCTTCCGCCTACAGCACATCCAAGGCCGCGGTGATCGGCCTGACCAAATCGCTCGGCAAGGAACTGGCCAAGACCGGCATAACCGTGAACTGCGTCACGCCGGCGGCGGTGCGCACGGCGATCTTCAAGCAGATGAGCCAGGAGCATATCGATTTCATGCTCTCCAAGATACCGATGGCGCGCTTTGGCGAGCTCGACGAGGTGGCGGCGCTGATTTGCTGGATCGCCTCGGAGGAATGTTCGTTCACGACGGCTGCCGTCTTCGACGTCTCCGGCGGCCGCGCCACCTACTGATGTGGTGCGGCGCTTTCCGGCTGGCGGCAAGCCACTACAATTGCGCGTGAGGAAGCAACCAACGGAGCTGGACAAGCGTACAGTGGCCGAAGCCGGAACCCGGCAACGGCAACAATGAGGGCGAAGACATGACCAGGCGTGACAGATCGGCCCGCGCGCGATTCCTGCACCTTTCTCCGGCAATCGCGACGACCAGACCGGAGCTTGCCGCATTTGCTTAAAGTCGAGCCTGCCATCCTGTCGGACGACGACCTTCTGGATCGTTTCCAGCGCGCGGCCTTCGGCTATTTTCTGGAAAACGTGAACCCCGAAAACGGGCTGGTCGCCGACACGTCGCGGCCGAATTCACCGGCCAGCATCGCGGTCGTAGGCTTTGCGCTCTCCTGCTATCCGATCGGGGTCGAGCGCGGCTGGATGGGGCGGGAAGCAGCGGTGGAGCTGACGCTCGCCGCGCTGCGTTTCTTCTGGACCAGCACGCAAGGCAGTGGCGCTGACGTCACCGGCCACAAGGGTTTTTACTATCATTTCCTCGACATTCGCACCGGACTTCGGGTGTGGCGCTGCGAACTGTCGATGGTGGATACGGCATTGCTGATGGCCGGCATTCTCGCGGCGGGCGCTTATTTCCGGGGCGACGATGACGAGGAAGCCGAAATCCGCCGGCTGGCCGAGGCGCTCTACCGGCGCGTCGACTGGCGATGGGCGCAAGGCAGCAGTCCGACGTTGCGACAGGGCTGGAAACCGAAGAGCGGCTTTCTCCACTATGGCTGGGAAGGCTACAATGAGGCGACGATCCTCTATGTCCTGTCGATGGCCTCGCCCGACAGCCCGACGTCCGACGACAGCTACGCGGGCTGGACGGCGACCTATCAGTGGGAAAACATCTACGGCTACGACGTGCTTTATGGCGGTCCGTTGTTCATGCACCAGTTCTCTCATGCCTGGATCGATTTCGCCGGCATCCGCGATGCTTTCATGCGCGAGAAGAATTCGGACTATTTCGAAAACAGCCGCCGCTCGACCTACCTCCACCGCGACTATGCTCGGCACAACCCCCATGGCTATGACGGCTACGGAGAAAACCTCTGGGGGCTTTCGGCCGGGGACGGACCGGGCGGCTTTCGCAGCAGCATACAACGGCGGCGGCGCCGGTTTTCCGGCTACGTCGCGCGCGGTGCGCCCTTCGGACCGGACGACGGCACGATCGCGCCGTGGTCCTATCCGGCGTCGCTGCCTTTTGCGCCTGATATCTGCATGGCGGCGCTGCGCCATCTCGCGGATCGCTACCCCCAGGTGATCGACAATTTCCGGCTGCCGAGCGGCTTCAACCCGACGCTGGCCAACCGGCGAAAATTTGGCCGCGACGGCTGGGTGTCGGAAGGCCATTTCGGCCTCGACCAAGGCATCGTGGTGATGATGATCGAGAACCACCGCTCGCGCCTGGTGTGGGAGCTGATGCGTTCCAACCAGTACATCCGCCGCGGCCTGAACAAGGCGGGGTTCACAGGCGGATGGCTGTCGCAGCCGGCAAGCCCGGATGGCCGCGATGTCGCTTGAAAGGACGAAAGCTGCCGGTTTTCCGGCCGACCACAATGATGTCGAGCTGGTCAGGGGCGCCCATCCGCCGCATTGGCGAAACCCGCCGCCCACCGGAGCATACAATCTCGTCGTCGTCGGCGCCGGGCCGGCCGGCCTGACGGCGGCGAGCGAAGCGGCAAGCCTCGGCGCGAAAGTGGCGCTGATCGAACGCGGGTTGATCGGCGGCACGTGCATCAACACCGGCTGCATCCCGTCCAAGTCGATCATCCGCACATCCAGGCTCTATGCCGACATGCGCGATGCCGAGAATTTCGGAGCCGATGCGCCGGACCATCTTCGCGTCGATTTCCAGCGCGCGATGACCAGGATGCGGCGCATCCGGCAACGGATCAGCCATGCCGACAGCGCAGAGGCGCTTGCTGCGCTGGGCATCGACGTTCATTTCGGCGAAGCCCGGTTCGACGGAAGCGATTGCGTGACCGTCGCGGGAACGACGCTGCGCTTCCGCAAGGCGCTGATCGCGACAGGCGCGAGGCCGGAGTTTCCATCCATTCCCGGCCTGGTCGAGGCTGGCTATCTCAGCAACGAGACGATGTTCGACCTTGTCGACTGCCCGAAGCGGCTGCTGGTCATCGGCGGCGGGCCGCTTGGCTGCGAGACAGCGCAGGCCTTCTGCCTGCTCGGTGCGAAGGTCATCCTGGCGCAGAGCGATCCGATGTTCCTGCCCGGCGAGGAACGCGACGCCGCGCAGATCCTTTCGGAAGCGCTGGCGCGCGAGGGGGTCGAGGTCCGACTGAACACCGAAGTGGTGGCGGTGCGCAGGGAAGGCGACAAGAAGCTCGCCGACCTGGTGCGGGACGGCGACACGACGACCATTTCCGTCGACGAGATCATCACCGGCATAGGCCGCTCGCCCAATGTCGACGGTCTTGGCCTCGACGAGGCGGGGGTTGCCCACGATGCCAAAGGCATCAAGGTGGACGACTATCTCAGGACCTCAAACCCGCGCATCTATGCGGCGGGCGATGTCTGCCTCGACTACAAATTCACGCATACCGCTGAAGCAACAGCCCGCATGGTCGTGCAGAACGCCCTGTTTCTCGGGCGCAAGAGGCTGAGCGAATTGGTGGTTCCGTGGTGCACCTACACCGATCCGGAAATCGCCCATGTCGGCCTCTATCCGGTGGAGGCGCGCCGCGACGGCATTCCGGTCAAGACCTATACGGTGCTGATGCACGATGTCGCCCGCGCGGTGATGGACGGCGAGGAAGAGGGTTTCGTCAAAATCCATGTCAGGGAAGGATCAGACCGCATCCTCGGTGCGACCGTGGTCGCCGCCCATGCCGGCGAGATGATCAACGGGGTGTCGCTCGCCATCAGGTCGGGCATGGGATTGCACGCGCTGGCCGACGTCATCCATCCCTTCCCGACACAGGCGCAAGGCATCAAAATGGCCGGCGACGCTTACCGGCGAACGCGGTTCACCCCTTTGTGGAGGCATCTGGCGGCACGCTGGCTGGCGTGGTCCAGGCGATGACACTTGTGTCCCGTCGGCGTTGGCGCGGGCTTCAGTCGTGCAGGTCCCGCGAAATCGGCGGGCCGACCGAAAAGCCGGTGAAGGTGACCTCGAAGCCTTCGCGCTGCGGCGAACAGCACATCATGCCGACATCGACCGCCTTCGAGACCGGGAAGTAGGCGAGCCGCACCGGCTTCCAATGACCGTCGGAGACATCCAGGTACTGGACGCGGATGGTCTCGGCATGGCGGGTCAACCGGATCGCAACGCCATCCGGACCGGCCGGAATGGTGGCCAACGACCAGTCCGAGGCATCGTTGGTGACGACGACCGAAAAATACATGACGCCGTCGGTGTATTCGATGCCGGCCTTGATCCAATGCGTTTCGCTGAGGCGGAGCATCAGCCCCGCCTGGTCGTAGAGCACCTCATAGCGTCCGTTGACGGTGACTTCCGCGGTGAAATCGCCCTCTACGCGCTTGTAGAGGAAATGGCCGTTGTCGCGCCAGAAACCGTAAAAGGTCTCGCGCCAGAAGTCCGTCTCCTTGCCGGTGCGCACATGAACCGCATCGCCGTCGATGGAATGATGCGGCGGCGGATTGAGCCAGGTCAGATCCTTGTCTTGAACTGTCATCGCCTTGTCTCTTGGTGCACGCGAAGGCTTCGCCGGCCCGGTCAGCCGGCGCCCCGATCAGCCTGCAAACGTGTAGGCGGTCTTCACGGTGGTGTAGAATTCCATGGCGTATCGGCCCTGTTCGCGCGGACCGTAGCTCGAGCCCTTGCGGCCACCGAAGGGAACATGGAAATCGACACCCGCCGTCGGCAGGTTGACCATCACCATGCCGGCCTCCGAATTGCGCTTGAAATGCGTGGCGTGCTTGAGGCTGGACGTGCAGATGCCGGACGTCAGCCCGAATGGCGTATCGTTGGCGACGGCGAGCGCCTCGTCATAGTCCTTGACGCGGATGACGCTGGCGACAGGTCCGAAAATCTCCTCTCGCGAGCTGCGCATGGCGTTGGTGGCATCGGTCAGCAGCGCCGGCCGCAGGAAGAAGCCCGGCGTCTTGCGGTCAAGCCGCTCGCCGCCGAAGGCGAGCGTGGCGCCTTCCCTGACGCCGATGGCGATGTAGTCTTCGTCCTGCTTGAGCTGCGTCGCATCGACGACGGGACCGATCTGGGTCTGCGCGTCGAGCGCATCGCCGACGACCAGTTTGTCCATCCGTTCCTTGAGCGCTTCGACGAAACGGTCATGAATGCCGTTCGTCACGATCAGCCGGGACGAAGCCGTGCAGCGCTGACCGGTCGAGAAGAAAGCGCCGTTGATCGCGCAATCCACAGCCGTAGCGAGGTCGGCATCATCGAGCACCACCAGCGGGTTCTTGCCGCCCATTTCGAGCTGGAACTTGCGCATGTGCTCGACGCTCGCCGCGGCGACGCGCTTGCCGGTGCCAACCGAGCCGGTGAAGCTGATGGCGTTGATGTCCGGGCTGTCAAGCATCGCCTGGCCGACCACCGAGCCCTTGCCCATGACGAGGTTGAGCACGCCCTTGGGCAGACCGGCACGGTGCAGTATGTCGACGATGGTCCAGGCGCTCTCGGGAACGAGATCCGCCGGCTTGAAGACGATGGTGTTGCCGTGGGCAAGCGCCGGGGCGATCTTCCAGGCGGGAATGGCGATCGGGAAGTTCCACGGGGTGATGATGCCAACCACGCCGACCGCTTCGCGCGTGATCTCGACACCGACGCCCGGCCGCACGCTAGGCACGACTTCGCCCGAGAGGCGCAGTGTCTCACCGGCGAAGAAATCGAAGATCTGGGCGGCTCGAATGGTCTCGCCAATGCCTTCGGCCAGCGTCTTGCCTTCCTCGCGCGCAAGGTTGCGGCCGATCTCGTCCTTGCGCGCCAGGATCTCGTCCGACGTCTTCTTCAGCACCGCGTGACGGACCAGCAGACCCGAGCGCGACCAGGCGGGAAAGGCCGCTTTGGCCGCGGCGATCGCCTGTGCCGCCTGTTCGACACCTGCGGAAGCGTATTCGCCGACGATGTCGCCGGTATCGGACGGGTTGATGTTGCGGGAGCCGGCATCGCCGACCCACTCGCCGTCGATGAGGTTCTGTCGAAGCGGTGCCATGTCGTGTCTTTCCTGCTGGTTCGCCGCGCGGCGGCATCTGTGTGATTTGTATTTGCCAGACAATTGCTCTGCGGGAAAGCACGCTTTGCGCGGACGGCCGCGACAAAGTCTCTCGGTTCGCGGCCCCGCGCGACCTGCTGCCCGCAGGGCATCGCCCTTGGCCCAACAGCTTCGGCGACACATCGTTCCAATCACCGCGAAACGGGTCTGTACATATGTGTCCATAGTCTTGATTTGCCCCGGGCGGCGTGTCATGCGTCGTGCCGATGGAAGCCACCGACACGACAACCCAGCGCGCCGGCGCCACCGGCAACATCAAGGTCACCCGGGAAGACTGGCTCAAGCTCGCGCTTGAAACGTTGATTTCGGACGGCGTCGAAAGCGTCCGTGTGCAGACGCTCGGCCAGAAGCTCGATGTGTCGCGTTCCAGTTTCTATTGGTACTTCAAGAGCCGCCAGGACCTGCTCGACCAATTGCTGGATTATTGGCGGCAGACCAATACAAGGTTCATCGTCGAACGCGCCGCGCGGCCTTCCGCGACCGTGATCCGCGGGGTGATGAGCATCTTCGAGTGCTGGGTGGACGAGAAGCTGTTCGATCCGCAGCTGGATTTCGCGATCAGGGCGTGGGCCCGGCGATCGCCCGCCATCAGGCGGGCTCTCGACGAGGCCGACGAGGAGCGCGTCGACGCCATTCGCGACATGTTCAGGCGCCACGGCTATGACGAGGAAGACGCCTTCGTGCGCGCCCGCGTGCTCTATTTCATGCAGATCGGCTACTACTCGCTCGAGCTCGACGAACCGATGAGCAGCCGCCTGCCGCACGTCGCGTCTTATCTGCGCAGCTTCACCGGCCAGGAGCCCACGGCGCAGGACGTCGAGGATTTTTCGCGCTATGTCGAGGAAACGCTTTCGCGCAGCCGTTAGCAACAGCCGCCGCTTTCACACCGCGGCAAGAACTAGACATATATGTACAATGGCATTACGCCTCAGTCATTGAACCCAACCTCTTCAGACGCCATGACCAGACGCTATTCCGCTTTGTCGCTCTTCAGGGAAGGCCTCGCCGGCCAGACCGGCTGGGAGCCGGCCTGGCGCTCGCCCGAGCCGAAGCGGTCCTACGACGCGGTCGTCATCGGCGGCGGCGGCCACGGGCTGGCGACGGCCTATTACCTGGCGAAGAATCACGGCATCGCCAGAGTAGCGGTTTTGGAAAAGGGCTGGATCGGCAGCGGCAATACCGGCCGCAACACGACCGTGGTGCGCTCCAACTATTACTATCCGCAGAGCGTCGAGCTCTATGGGCTGGCGCACCGGCTCTATGAGGGACTGTCGAAGGACCTCAACTACAACGTCATGCTGTCGCAGCGCGGCATGGTCAGCCTGTGCCACTCGACCGCCGAAATGGAGATCGGGGCACGCACAGTCAATGCCATGCAGATCAACGGCATCGATGCGGAGCTGTTTTCGCCCCAGGATGTGCGCCGGGTGGCGCCGATCTACAATTTCACGGCCAATGCGCGCTTTCCCGTGTTCGGCGGCATCTGGCAAAGCCGGGCCGGCACCGCGCGCCACGACGCGGTCGCCTGGGGTTATGCACGGGCCGCGAGCCGACTCGGCGTCGACATCATCCAGAACTGCGAAATCACCGACTTCATCGTCGAGGGCGGGCGCTGCCGCGGCGTCCAGACGACGCGTGGCGCCATCCGCGCGGACCGCATCGGCATGGCCGTGGCAGGACATTCCTCGGTGCTGGCGGCCAAGGCCGGCTTTCGGCTGCCGATCAATTCCTATGCGCTGCAGGCCTGCGTAACCGAACCGGTCAAGCCGATCCTCGACACGGTGGTACTGTCGCCCGGCACGGGCGTCTATGTCAGCCAGTCCGACAAGGGCGAGATCGTCATCGGCGGCGGGCTCGACCGCACTCCCTCCTATGCCCAGCGCGGTAACCTGCCGACGCTGGAGGGGGTGATCGCGGGGCTGTTGGAAATGTTCCCGATCTTCGGCCAGCTGAAGCTGATGCGGCAATGGGCCGGGATCGTCGACGTCGTGCCGGACTCCTCGCCGATCATCGGTCAATCGCCACTGCCCAATCTGTTCCTCAATTGCGGCTGGGGCACGGGCGGCTTCAAGGCGATCCCCGCCGGCGGCACGCTTCTGGCGAACCTTTTGGCAACGGGCGGGCACAACGACATCAGCCGCCCCTTCGATCTCGACCGCTTCGCCAGCGGGCGGCTGATCGACGAAGCGGCTGGTTCCGGCATCGCGCATTGATGCATGTCGCGCAAAAGCGCCGAGCGGCCTTAGGGCGACGACATGCATAAAGACGAAGACTGAGGTTTGCCATGCAGCTTTTCCCTTGCCCGTTCTGCGGCCCGCGCGACGAGACCGAATTCCACTATGGCGGCGATGCCGGCAATGTCAGGCCTGATGGCGCCGAGGTGCCGATCGAGCACTGGGCCAACTACCTCTATCTGCGCTCCAACCCAAAAGGCGCGGCGCGCGAGATATGGGTGCATATGAACTGCGGCGAATTCTTCGTCATGGAGCGGGACACGGTTACGCACAAGGTGCTGTCTTCGGCTGCCCTGGGCGGGGAGCACGCGGCGTGACCGCCTCGCGCCTTAGCACGGGTGGCAGCGCCATCGACCGCTCGCGCCCGATCCGCTTCAGCTTCGACGGCGCCACCGTGCAGGGATTCGCCGGCGACACCATCGCCTCCGCGCTGCTGGCCGCCGATGTCGCGGTCGTCGGCCGCAGCTTCAAATACCACCGGCCGCGCGGCATCTGGGGCGCGGGCGTCGAAGAGCCGAACGCGCTGGTGGATATCAGCGGCCCGCAGACGACGCCGAACACGCGCGCGACGACCGAGCCGGCGCGCGACGGGCTGGTCGCCAAAAGCGTCAACGCGACACCCAATGCGCTGGCCGACCGCAACGCCTTCCTCGACCGCTTTTCCCGCTTCATTCCGGCCGCCTTCTACTACAAGACCTTCATGTGGCCGGACTGGCACATGTTCGAGCCACGCATTCGCGCCATGGCGGGACTGGGTCAGGTAGACAAGGACTGGACGTCGCCCGGCCGGGCCGACCAGATCAACCACCATTGCGACGTGCTGGTGATCGGCGCCGGACCGGCCGGGCTGGCAGCGGCAAGGCTGGCGGCCGGCGCAGGCCGGTCCGTCATGCTGGTCGACGACCAGCAAAAGCCCGGCGGATCGCTCGGTCACCGAGTTGGCGAGATCGACGGCAAACCGGCCGCCATCTGGGTCGAGGAGACGGTTGCGGGGCTTTCCGCCGGCGGTCACCTGGTCCTGCCTTCGACCACCGCTTTCGGTATCTACGACCATAATCTGGTCGGGCTTAACCAGCGGCATTTCGACGGCCGGCCGGACACGCTGTGGCGGGTCAGGCCGCGCCGGATCGTGCTGGCGACGGGCGCCATCGAGCGGCCCCTGCCATTCGCCAACAATGACCTGCCGGGCATTCTCTCGGCGGACGCAGCGCTCAGCTATCTCAGGCGCCATGCGGTGCTGGCCGGCCGCCATATCGTCGTCGCCGCAAACAATGACAGCGCCTATGAAGTGGCGGAGGCGGCCGCCGAGGCTGGCGCCGACGTCACGCTTGTCGACATCAGGCGCGACGGTATGCCCGCCGCGCCCGCCAACGTGCGGATGCTCAAGGGCCGCGCGCTCACCGCCGCGGCCGGCAAGCTGCGCGTCGAGGGTGTGATGCTGGACGACGGCACCAGGCTCGATGCCGATTGCGTGCTGGTGTCGGGCGGCTGGACACCGACCATCCATCTCTTCGGCCAGGCCAAGGGCAAGCTCGCCTGGAGCGAGGCGCGCGCGGCCTTCCTGCCGGGCGACCCGGTCGAGGCCATAGCGGTGGCCGGAGCTGCCGCCGGCGCGGTTTCGTTGTCGGAGGTATTCGCCGGTTCGCAGAAAGCCGTCGCGTCGCTCGGCCCGACGAAGGCAGCAGTGCCGCGCAGCAGCGGAACGGAGGCGACCAGCGGGATAGTAGCGGCATGGCCAACGCCGGGTTCGAAGGGACGCATCTGGATCGATTACCAGAACGACGTGACGGTGAAGGACATAGAGCTGGCGGCGCGCGAAAATTTCGTCTCGGTCGAACATCTGAAGCGCTACACGACGCTCGGCATGGCGACCGACCAGGGCAAGACCTCCAACCTGCCGGGCCTGGCGCTGATGGCCGGGATCACCGGCCGCACGGTGCCGGAAGTCGGCACCACGACCTATCGTCCGCCGTTCACGCCGGTTCCGCTGGCGAGCTTCGCCGGCGCGCGCAGCGGCGAACTGATGGCGCCGGTGCGGCGGCTGCCGCTGGAGAGCGTGCATCGTGCCAGCGGCGCCGTGTTCCAGGAGTATGGCGGCTGGCTGCGCCCGGCCCACTACGGCGGCGGCGGCGATGCGGATCGCTCGATCCAGGACGAGGCCCGCCGCGCCCGCCAGTCCGTCGCATTGTTCGATGGCTCGACGCTGGGCAAGATCGAGGTGATCGGACCCAAGGCGGCCGCGTTCGTCGATTTCGTCTATTACAACACGATGTCGACACTGAAGCCGGGCCGCTGCCGCTACGGCTTCATGTTGTCCGAGAACGGCGTGGTCTTCGACGACGGCGTGCTGCTGCGGCTGGACGAGCATCGCTTCGTCGTGTCGTGCTCGTCCTCGCACGTGGCCGCCGTGCATGCGCGGCTGGAGGAGTGGCGCCAGGACCGGTTCGGGCGCGGCGCGGTCTACATCCACAACGCCACCGCGGAAATGGCGACCCTGACCGTTTCGGGACCGAACGCCCGGAAACTGCTCGAAACGGTTGATCTCGGCCTTTCGCTCGACGATGGCGAGCTGCCGCACATGGCGGTCGGCCAGGGCAGCTATGACGGCGACGAGGTGCGCATCACCCGCGTCAGCTTCACCGGCGACAGAAGCTACGAGATCTCCATCCGGGCCGATCGCGCCGAGCCTTTGTGGGCGCGCCTGCGCGACGCCGGGCAGGCGTTCGATGCGGTTGTCATCGGCCTCGAGGCGCTGATGATCCTGCGCGCCGAGAAAGGCTTCATCGTGATCGGCAAGGACACCGACGGCACCACGCTGCCGCATGACCTTGGCGTCGAGGCCCCGCGGGCAAAGCGCCAGACCGAATTCGTCGGCCGCCGCTCGCTGTTCACCGAAGAGGCTTCGCGCGGCGACCGCATGCAGCTGGTCGGGCTGGCGGTCCCGTCCGGCGAAGCGCCGCTGCCAACTGGCGCGCATGGCATCAAGCGTAGCGGCGGCAAGCTGCGCAGCCAGGGCTTTGTCACATCGAGCTACCGGAGCCCTACGCTTGGCCGGCCGGTTGCGCTCGGCCTGATCGAGCGCGGTGCGGCCCGCCACGGCGAAACGATCGAAATCCAACATCTCGGCAAGGCGATGACGGCGACGATCGCCGCTCCTTGCGCCTTCGACCCGGCAGGAGACCGGTTCAATGCGTGATCTCGCCCAAAAATGGCCGGTAGCGCCGGACTGGCAGTCGGCAACCATCGGTGCACCGGGTCTCGAGGCGCGCACGATCCCCGGCCTTCACCAATTGCTGGTCAGCGGCGATCTCGACGCCTGGGCGCGGATATCCGGCATGGACGGCAACGGCGTGGGCGCCTTTGGCAGCGCGCAAGGTGACCGCTATGCGGCGCGTCTGGCGCGCGACCGCCTGCTCGTCGTGTCGAGCACACCGCTCGCCATCGCCGCGGGTTGGCACGCGGAAGGTTTCGCGGTGACGGCGATCAGCGCTGGACTTCATGTGTTCGAGGTCAAAGGCTCGGCCATCGACGCTTTCATCGCGCGCGGATCAACGCTCGACCCAAACAAGGAAAGCGCCAGTGCCGCACTTTCCTTCGCCGGCGTCAGTGCCATCGTCTACCGCCACCGGGACAGGCTGCGCATCCATGTCGATCGCGGCCTGGCATCCTACCTGTGGACGTGGATGGAAACGGCTCTCAGAGCGTGAACGACCAGAACAGGCAGGCCAGCGTGGCCGCCGCGAAGACGACGAAAAACAGACTGCGCAAGAGCACGTTGCGGCGAAGCTCGTTCATGACGAAGTGGCAACCGACGATAGCCGCCGCAAACAGGAACCGCCAGTTCAGCAGCGCCCATAGGGCGTCGCGCTGGCTGAATGCCCATCTGGCGACGAGACAGCCTACGATGGAGGCAAGGAGCACGATCACGGTCCAGAAGATGGCATCGGCTGCATGGGTGAGCACGATGCTGGCGGCTCTGATCGGCAGGATCATCATCAGCAGCGCGCTGAAGAAATAGACGGCGGCGAGTGGTATGAACATCCCGGCATCGGCAATGCCGTCGAGGCGCCTGACGCCGATCGCACCGTAGGGGTAGCCGTGCCTGGCCACCACCAGGCTCAAGGCCATGAGCAGCGCTGTCAGCACCGCGACCAGGGCGAAGGACGTGAGGGCTTTGCTCATGACGGTCCCGTTCAAAGCGAATCAAACAGGAACCGTTTTAGTCAATGGCCGCATATTGCGTAAGCACCGGCGCGCCCGACGGCAGCGAAATCGGCAGGCAGCCCAGCATCAGTGGAGCGGGCGGCCAGAACGAAACCGCCGCGTCGACCGCCTGAGCGGCGCGCTTCAGGCTGCGGCGGGCAGCGATGTCCAACAATTCCGAAGCTGAATCCGGTTTCTACAACCCCGAAATTTGGAAAAGTGACTGTTTGGTGGAGCCAATCGGAATCGAACCGACGACCTCTTGAATGCCATTCAAGCGCTCTCCCAACTGAGCTATGGCCCCACTTCCGGCAGTCAACCGGCGCCGTTTCCGGCGAAGAGATCCGGCGCGGGTTGGAGACCGCGCCGTTAGTGCAGGCGGCTTCTAACCCCGCCCTTCGTCAATATCAAGCCTTCATCAGCGGCTTTTTCTTCACAAGCTGCGAAAGCCGGCAAACGCTTGCGTTCCCGGCCTTGTCAGACCTCGTCGTCGTCGTCGCCGACGCCGATCATGTCGGCGACATCGTCGTCCTCTTCCTCTTCGTCGGCGAGGAACGTATCGTCCTCGTCGTCGCCCAGGTCGACATCATCCTCGTCGTCGCCGAGATCGGGCAGATCGTCGCCCTTGACGTCTTCGTCAGCCTCTTCGAGCGAGACGACTTCTACGCCCTCCTCGTCCTCGGCGTCCACTTCCTTCTCGGCCACTTCCTCTTCCTCCTCGAGGGCGGCGATCTTGCCTTCCTCGAAATAGGAACGCGGATAGGTCTTGCCGGTATAGGGCGAGACGATCGGGTCCTTGTTCAGGTCGTAGAATTTTCGACCCGTTTCAGGGTCGATACGCTTTGTGCCAAGTTCGGTTTTTGCCACGGCAAGCCTCGTCGATAAAAGAGTGGTCCCCTTAACCACTGTTTGCAGCGCTGTCAAAGCCAAAAGCCGGCGTCACAAAACCATGCGTTGAAAGGCCTAGCGTCAAGTGACGACCATGGGGGATGACCATTTCGGCCCACCGTGATACGAGACCGCCGCAACAAATGAAAAGCGCCGGCCCGCCGGCATTCCGTCCAGGGAAATTCCATGTCTCACGCCGCCGCTTCCAAGCCGGCCACCGCCCGCAAATGTCAAGCGCTTTCCGGTACGGCGCGCGTGCCGGGCGACAAGTCGATCTCGCACCGCTCCTTCATGTTCGGCGGGCTCGCCTCCGGCGAGACCCGCATCACCGGCCTGCTCGAAGGCGAGGACGTGATGCGCACCGGTGCCGCCATGAAGGCGATGGGCGCGCATATCGAGAAGCGCGGCGACGAATGGGTGATCCGCGGCACCGGCAACGGCGCGCTGCTGCAGCCGGAAGGGCCGCTCGACTTCGGCAATGCCGGTACCGGCTCGCGGCTGACCATGGGGCTGGTCGGCACCTATGACATGGAAACGACCTTCATCGGCGATGCTTCCTTGTCAGGCCGGCCGATGGGCCGCGTGCTGGAGCCGCTGCGCCAGATGGGCGTGCAGGTGCTGAAGGCAACGCCCGGCGACCGCATGCCGATCACGCTGCATGGGCCAAAGCATGCCGCCCCGATCACCTATCGCGTGCCGATGGCCTCCGCGCAGGTGAAATCGGCGGTGCTTCTCGCCGGCCTCAACACGCCGGGCATCACCACCGTCATCGAGCCTGTCATGACGCGCGACCACACCGAAAAGATGCTGCAAGGCTTTGGCGCCAATTTGTCGGTCGAGACCGACGAGCGCGGCGTGCGCCATATCTTCATCGAGGGCCAGGGCAAGCTCACCGGCCAGACGATCGCCGTGCCGGGCGACCCATCCTCGGCCGGCTTCCCGCTGGTGGCCGCGCTGATCGTGCCGGGTTCCGACATCGTGATCGAAAACGTGCTGATGAACCCGACCCGCACCGGGCTGCTTTTGACTTTGCAGGAGATGGGCGGCCAGATCGAGATCTTGAACCCGCGCAATGCCGGCGGTGAGGATGTCGCGGACCTGCGCGTGCGTTATTCCGAACTCAAGGGCGTCACCGTGCCGGCCGAACGGGCGCCGTCGATGATCGACGAATATCCGGTGCTGGCGGTTGCCGCCAGCTTCGCCGAGGGCGAGACGCTGATGCAGGGGCTGGAGGAACTCAGGGTAAAGGAATCCGACCGGCTGTCGGCGGTCGCCAATGGGCTCAAGCTCAACGGCGTCGACTGCACAGAGGGTGAGGCATCGCTCGCGGTGCGCGGAAAGCCCGGCGGCAAGGGGCTCGGCGGCCATCCCAATGGCCCGGACACGACCGTGCAGACGCATCTCGACCACCGCATCGCCATGAGCTTCCTGATCATGGGGCTGGCGACCGAGAAGCCGGTGACCATCGACGACGCCAACATGATCGCGACAAGTTTCCCGGAGTTCATGAGCCTGATGACGGGGCTTGGGGCGGAGATCGGGTGAGAGTTGATGGGTTGGGGCCAAACTGAAATGCCGGCAGGACAGCGCCCCCCTCTGTCCTGCCGGACATCTCCCCCACGAGGGGGGAGATCAGCCGTCACAGCGGCCTTCGCAAATCGCCCGCGTTGCAGAAGTGAGCGAGGCGTCGGAACTGCCAATCTCCCCCCTTGTGGGGGAGATGTCCGGCAGGACAGAGGGGGGCGCGACGGATCGCAAGCTCTCTCCGGACCGCTACGCTGTTCGGTTTCAGGTATGCTGGCCTGCCAATGACACACGTCTTCACCATCGCCATCGACGGTCCGGCCGGAGCCGGCAAGGGCACCCTCGCCCGGCGTCTGGCCGATCACTACCGACTGAACCTGCTCGACACCGGCCTCACCTACCGTGCCGTCGCCCATGCCTTGCTGCGGCTTGGCTTGCCGCTCGACAATGTCTCGGCGGCCGAAACGGCAGCACGTCAGGTTGACCTGGCGAAGCTCGACCGGGCCGTCTTGTCGGCGCATGCTGTTGGCGAAGCGGCCTCGAAGGTCGCGGTGTTTCCGACCGTGCGGCGCATCCTGGTGGAGAAACAGCGCGAGTTTGCCAAATCCCCCCCGGGCGCCGTGCTCGACGGTCGCGACATCGGCACCGTGGTGTGCCCCGATGCCGACATCAAACTCTATGTGACCGCGAGCGCCGAAGTGCGGGCAAGACGCCGGCTGGCCGAGATCGAGAGCATCGGCGGCACGGCTGATTTCACCGAAATCCTCGCCGATATCCGGCGCCGCGACGAGCGTGACATGGGCCGCGCCGACTCGCCCTTGAAGCCTGCCCCCGACGCGCACTTGCTTGATACCAGCGAAATGGCTATAGAAGCCGCGTTTCTCGCGGCCAGAGCTGTCATCGACGACGTGCTGTCCAAGGGAAACAAGGCCTGATCCGGGTTTTTCCTCGTGCTTCCGTTGCTGGAGGCGAAGAAAATACCCATATCGGGCACGAACCAGCCTGCCAGCATTCTTCATGCGCCGGACTTGCCGCCTTAAGCGGCCAAGGGCTCTTTGCCCGGAACGCCGGCAGGCCAACGCAACGCTAACCCACGGCGCACGCTCCGCTAAAAAGATGCGGGGCATTCCAGGAGAAACAATGTCTGTAGCAAATCCCTCTCGCGATGATTTCGCGAGCATGCTCGAAGAATCATTCACCGCCGGCCATTCCGGCGAGGGCCAGGTTGTCCGGGGCACGATCACCGCGATCGAAAAGGACATGGCCATCATCGACGTCGGCCTCAAGGTCGAAGGCCGCGTGCCGCTGAAGGAATTCGGCGCCAAGGGAAAGGAATCCACCCTCAAGGTCGGCGACACGGTCGAAGTCTATGTCGAGCGTATCGAGAACGCGCTTGGCGAAGCCATGCTGTCGCGCGAGAAGGCTCGCCGCGAAGAGAGCTGGGTGCGTCTCGAAGAGAAGTTCACCAAGGGTGAGCGCGTCGAAGGCGTCATCTTCAACCAGGTCAAGGGTGGCTTTACCGTCGACCTCGACGGCGCGGTGGCGTTCCTGCCGCGCAGCCAGGTCGACATCCGCCCGATCCGCGACGTCTCGCCGCTGATGCACAACCCGCAGCCTTTCGAGATCCTCAAGATGGATCGCCGCCGCGGCAACATCGTGGTGTCGCGCCGCACCGTGCTCGAGGAGAGCCGCGCCGAACAGCGTTCGGAAATCGTGCAGAACCTCGAAGAGGGACAGGTTGTCGAAGGCGTGGTCAAGAACATCACCGACTACGGTGCGTTCGTCGACCTCGGCGGCATCGACGGCCTGCTGCATGTCACCGACATGGCATGGCGCCGCGTCAACCATCCGACCGAGATCCTCAACATCGGCCAGACGGTCAAGGTGCAGATCATCCGCATCAACCAGGAAACGCACCGTATCTCGCTCGGCATGAAGCAGCTCGAGAGCGATCCTTGGTCGGAGATCGGCACCAAGTTCCCGATCGGCAAGAAGATCAAGGGCACCGTCACCAACATCACCGACTACGGCGCGTTCGTCGAGCTGGAGCCGGGCATCGAAGGCCTCATCCACGTTTCGGAAATGTCGTGGACCAAGAAGAACGTGCATCCCGGCAAGATCCTGTCGACGACGCAGGAAGTCGATGTCGTGGTGCTCGAAGTCGATCCGGCCAAGCGCCGCATCTCGCTCGGTCTCAAGCAGACGCTGGAGAACCCGTGGGAGGCTTTCGCTCGCAGCCATCCGGTCGGCAGCCAGGTCGAGGGCGAGGTCAAGAACAAGACCGAGTTCGGCCTGTTCATCGGCCTGGAAGGCGACGTGGACGGCATGGTGCACCTTTCCGACCTCGACTGGACCCGTCCGGGCGAGCAGGTGATCGAGGAGTACAATCGCGGCGACATGGTCAAGGCGCAGGTGCTCGACGTCGACATCGAGAAGGAGCGCATCTCGCTCGGCATCAAGCAGCTGGCCCGCGACACGGTTGGCGAAGCGGCGACTTCAGGCGAGCTGCGCAAGAACGCCGTCGTCACCTGTGAGGTCATCGGCGTCAAGGATGGCGGTCTGGAAGTGCGGCTGGTGGAAAGCGGCATCGAGACCTTCATCAAGCGCTCCGACCTTTCCCGTGACCGCGACGAGCAGCGCCCCGAGCGCTTCACCGTCGGCCAGAAGGTCGACGCCCGCGTCATCGCCTTCGACAAGAAGACCCGCAAGCTGCAGGTCTCGATCAAGGCGCTGGAAATCGCCGAGGAGAAGGAAGCGGTCGCCCAGTACGGCTCGACCGACTCCGGCGCCTCGCTGGGCGACATCCTGGGCGCCGCGCTGAAGAAGCAGGGCAGCTAATCGCCCTTTCGCACAGGCCCGAAACAAAACCCCGCCGGAGCGATCCGGCGGGGTTTTTCTTTGTCGGAAACTCGGACGCAGCCCGAGGATCGTCGAAGTCAACTATGCGCGTTATGCGCGACCGTAGAGCGGCACCAGCGTGCCGCTCATCGCCTGGTTGGCGGGCGAGGCAAGGTAGGCGATGGCCTCGGCCGCCGCTTCAAGGCTGACCCATTTGCTGAAATCGGCATCCGGCATGTCGGCACGGTTGGCCGGCGTGTCGAGCGTCGAGGGGGCCACCGCATTGACCAGGATGCACTGGTGCTTCAGCTCTTCCGCCATCGCCACCGTCATCGCCGCGACCGCTGCTTTGGAGGCGGCATAGGCGACCATGCCCGAGCCGCGGCGCGGATCGAGCCCGGCGCGTGCCGTGACATTGACGACGCGGCCGGCGGTGCCCGCCGCCAGCATCGAGCGCACCGCCGCACGGCTGCACAGGAACGCGGTGCGGGCATTGGTATCCATCATCTCGGCAAAGGAGGCGGATTCGATCTTCTCCACAGGCGCCTTGGCAAAGCCGCCGGCCAGATGGATCGATCCCCACAGGGCGGGAACCTGGGCATAGAAGGCTTCGACCTTGGCGGAGTCCGACAGGTCGACATTGTGTGCCAGCCTGACGTTCTCGTGGGTGGTGAAAGGGAAATGCGAAGGTGCCGCGGCATGGGCGTTCGGCACATGGCAGACCGCGCCCTCGCCCAGCAGCTTGCCGACGACCGCGCCGCCGAGCGCACCGGTCCCACCGGTCACAACGATGTGCCTGCCCCGAAGTGTTTCCGTCATCCTGGACCGCTCCTGTCTTTTTTTGATTATGTCGCTTGTTTCGCCGCGCCGACGCGAAGCGTCGCGCCTTTCGTGCGATCACTCAATTGATATCTCGACATGGCAGCCGTCGCGTCTTTGCATGTGTCGGGCAGCGGCGATTGTTGCCGCGCAAAAGCCAAGCCGGCGAATGACCACGATGCAAGTAGGAAAATCGACGCCGGCGTGAAGCTTCACTCGACCGTGATTTCGATGACGCGCGGCAACCCCGTTGCCCGGGCGCGCTTCAGCGCGAGTGGTAAGGCGCCGGTATCGGCGATCCGTTCGGCGCCGATGCCATAGGCCTCGGCCAGTTTGCAGAAATCCGGCGGTGCCGGGGACACGCCGACGGGTTCCACGCCGACGTCGAGCATCGAAGTCTCGATCTCGCGATAGCCCCTGTTATTCCAGACGACGAAGATAACGGGTGCCGCGGCATCAAGCGCCGCGCCAAGCTCGGGTAAGGTGAACTGGAAGCCACCGTCGCCGGTGAGGCAGACGATCGGCGCGTCTGGCATGGCGAGCGCCGCGCCCACCGCCGCCGGCGGGCCGTAGCCCAGCGCGCCGAAGCCGGTGGCGGCGTTGAACCAGCCGCCCGGCCGGTCGTGATCGTAATAGAGGTTGGCGGCGTAGACGGGCTGGGTGGAGTCGCCGACGATGATCGCGCCCGGCAGGGCGTCGCGGATGGCTTCCACCGCGTGGACCTGCGCCGCATGGACGGGGGTCAGTTCGGCGCGAGCCGCCTTTCGCGCCGCCGCGGCGCGGTTCTTCCCGTCCTGCCTGCCCGCGTCGACCGAGCCGAGCGCGGCAAGCAAGGCTTCGATCGCCTCGGCGCAGTCGGCCTGGATGGCCACCGTCGCCGGACGGCGCGCCAGCTGATCGGCGCCGATGTCGATGCGGATCAGATTGGCCGGCAGGACAAATCCGCCATCGCCATAGCCGTCATAATCGGTCGGGCCGAACTCGGTGCCGGCGGCAATGACCAGATCGGCCTCGCCCATCAGCGCGCGGATGGCTTTCAGGCTGGGACTGGCCGGTACGCAGAGCGGATGGCGGTGGAGCAGGCCGCGCGCATTGGTCGTCTCGACGACCGGCGCGCCCAGCCTTTCGGCCAGGCGCCGCAGCGCATCCTCGGCGCGCTTGGCGCCGCCGCCGGCCAGGATGAGCGGGTGCCGAGCCGCCGCACAAAGGCTGGCCGCCGCGGCGATGGCCGTCGCCCCGGCAGCCGGTGGCGCGGCATTGCTCAGCACCGCCGCGATCCCATCGGCAGGCTTGACCATGACGTCGGTCGGAATCTCGATATGCACCGGGCCCGGCCGCGACGAGGAAAACAGCGCGAAGGCACGGGCGAGCGCGCCGGGCAGTTCGCCGGCCTCGGTGATGCGTTGCGAAAACAGCGCCACCTTTTCCATCATGCCGCGCTGGTCCGGCAGCTCGTGCAGGAAGCCCAGGCCCTTGCCAAGCGTCGGCGTGGCGTTGACGCCCGAGATTACCAGCATCGGCACCGAATCGGCGCGCGCCTGTGCCATGGCGGTGATGGTGTTGGTCAGACCCGGGCCGGTGATGACGAAGGCGACGCCCGGCCGGCCGCCGGCGCGCGCATAGCCGTCGGCCATGAAGCCCGCGCCCTGCTCGTGGCGCGGCGTGACATGGCGGATCCTCGAACGCGCCAACCCGCGATAAAGCTCGACCGTGTGGACGCCGGGAATACCGAACACGGTGTCGACGCCATGCGCCTCGAGCAGTGAAATCAACGCTTCGCCAATGGTGGTCATTAGTGTTCTCCCCTTTCCGGCTCGAGGCCGAGCTCGGCTTCGACAGCCTTGATCCCAATCGCCGCCAATTCGCCGGGCGAGAACATCTCGCCGGCCAGGCAGCCTTCGATCCAGAGTCCGTCGATGATCGCGTTGATCGCGATGGCATGGTGGCGCAACTGGCTTGCGTCCGGCTTGCACTGTTCGGCGGCGAGCACTTCGGCCACAACCGCCTCCACCTCGTTGCGAAAGCCGAGATAGCCTTCGCGGTGGGCACGGGCCAGGGTCGGATCCGCACCGGCGCGGCCGATGAAGGTTGCCCAGAGCGAAAAAACCCGCGCGTCGATGATCGGCGCGTTGAGGTTGGCGGTGACGAAAGCCGCAAGGCGTTGCCGCGGCGAGGCATCTTCCATGACCAATGCTGCTTTCGCCTGCTCGGTCATGCGGCCGACCAGTGCCGTATAGGCCTCCTGCAGCAATTCTTCCTTGCCGGGGAAATAGTGCCGGATCAGCCCGGCGGTAACGCCGGCCCGCAATGCGATGGTGCGCAAGGTGGCGCCCTGCAGCCCATGTTCGGCCACGCTGTCCAGAGTCGCCTCGATCAGATCCTGCCGCCGCCGCTCCTCGCCCTCGCGACGGAACTTGCGGCGGGATGGCGCATTCATTGGCGCAGGATCGGCCGCGTCAGGCATGTCGGCCCACCTTCGCAGGCGATGCAGAGCGCATCCGCCTCGAAGACTTCAACCATGCAGCCGACGGCCTCCATCGCGGCCTTGGTCTTGGGAAAGCCTGCAACGGCAATGACATTGAGCGGGCTGGTCGGCAGTACGTTAAGGCTGAGGCCGTTGGAAGCAGCGAACTCCTCGGCATCGCCTTCGACCAGCCGGATGCCGCGTGCTGATAGAACGGGGCCGGCAAAAGCGGCGAATAAACCAGCGCGAGGTCGTCCGCCAACGGGCTGATCACCGACATCAGATGCAGGCACGCCTCTTCGCCCTGCCACAGCGGCAGATCAAAGCCGTAGACGGAAACGCCCAGCGGCGTCAGCAGGTTGGAAACCTGCTGGATGCCTTCCTGGTTGGAGCGGACACCGCGCCCGATCGCCAGCGTGCGGGCGTCTACCCAGACACAATCACCGCCTTCGACCTGACCGGGAGCCTCGACGCGGCCGAGGATCGGAATGCCCAGCCTTGTGTAGGTTTCCTCATGCAGCGAGGGCTCCCTGGCGCGTAGTGGCTTACCCATGGACAGGATCAGCGCGCCGCGACCGGTCATCAGCGATGGGTCGTGCGTGAACACCGAATCCGAAAGTCCGTCGGCCTTGTCTTCGATCCATTCGATTTCAGCGCCGGAAGCCGCTACCAACTCAGCAAGGGCCGCGTGCTGCGAGGCAGCTTTCGCCGGATTGAACCCCGGGCCATAGTGCCAGGCAGATCTGTCGGCGTCGCGCATGGCGTTGGCCGCCGACCGCATCAGCACGCGCCGCAGCGTCGCCGCCATGGACTGTGATCCGAAAGCGCTCATCGGTGCCCTTTTTAGCTGAAAAAAATCGAGAAAATTTCATGAAAGGCTATTTATACACTTGCACAACAAGGCCGCAAGTGCCGTAATGAGCGGGATTGACGGGCTCGCGCAGTTGGGTCCATGCTGAAGTCTGGAGCGGGGCAGTACAGCGTATGTTGATTAGCCGGGTAGACGTTCGACGAGCTGCCATCGACTACACGGAGGTCACCTGTTGAGCACGGCGGGAGTTGCCGCAGCCCCATCCGGTGAGGCGCAAAATGGCGCCGCCGAAGCCATCCACGTCGAGAACCTGCACAAGAAATTCGGTGAGCTGCACGTGCTGAAGGGCGTCTCGCTGTCGGCGCGCGACGGCGAGGTCATCGCCATCATCGGCGGTTCGGGCTCAGGCAAATCGACGCTGTTGCGCTGCATCAACTGCCTGGAGAATCCGACCAGCGGCATCATTCGCGTCAATGGCGAGGAGATCAAGCTGAAGGCGGACAGCCACGGCCATACCGTGCCGGCCGACCGCAGGCAGATCGAACGCATCCGCTCCAAGCTCGGCATGGTGTTCCAGAATTTCAATCTGTGGAGCCACATGACGCTGATCGAGAACGTCATCGAGGTTCCCGTGCATGTGCTGGGCGTCAAGCGCGACGCGGCGATCGCCCAGGCCGAAAAACTGCTCGTCCGCGTCGGCCTCGCCGAAAAGCGGGATGTCTATCCGGCCTACCTGTCGGGCGGCCAGCAGCAGCGCGCCGCGATCGCTCGCGCATTGGCGATCAATCCGCGCGTCATGCTGTTCGACGAACCGACCTCGGCGCTCGACCCCGAACTGGTCGGCGAGGTGCTTAGAGTGATCGGCGATCTGGCGCGCGAAGGCCGCACCATGGTGCTGGTCACCCACGAGATGAAGTTCGCGCGCGAGGTCGCGACGCATGTCGTCTATCTCTACAATGGACTGGTCGAGGAGGAAGGCCCGCCGGAGCAGATCTTCGGCGCGCCCAGATCCGAAAGGCTCAAGCAATTCATTCGCAACATCGGCTAGCAAACCGAGGGCGGAAGAAAACCGGGAACCAACAACAAACTGGGAGTCGTGAAATGAAGACTGTTCTGAAGACGTTCGCCGCAGCGCTGCTGCTCGGCGTCGCCGCCATGGGCGTAGCCAAGGCCGATCCGGTCAAGATCGGCATCGCCGCCGAGCCGTATCCGCCGTTCACCTCGCCGGATGCTTCGGGCAAATGGGTCGGCTGGGAGATCGAGTTCATCGACGCCGTCTGCGCCGAGGAGAAGCTCGACTGCGTCATCACGCCCGTCGCCTGGGACGGCATCATCCCGGCGCTGACCACCAAGAAGATCGACCTTATCGTCTCTTCGATGTCGATCACCGACGAACGCAAGAAGACGATCGACTTCTCGGATAAGTACTACAACACGCCGACGGCGATCATCGGACCGAAGGACCAGAAATTCGGCTCCGCGCCGGACGATCTCAAGGGCAAGATCCTGGGCGTCCAGGTATCGACCGTGCATGCCGTCTACGCCAAGAAGCATTTCGGCGCCACGGCATCCGAGATCAAGGAGTACCAGACGCAGGACGAGGCCAACAACGACCTTGCCGCCGGGCGCCTCGATGCGGTGCAGGCCGATTCCATCGCGCTTGGCGAGTTCCTCAAGACCGACCAGGGCAAGGCCTGCTGCGACCTGAAGGGCATGGTGGCTCCGGACGACGAAGTGCTCGGACCGGGCGTTGGCGCCGGCGTGCGCAAGGAAGACACCGAGCTGAAGGAAAAGATCAACGCCGGCATCAAGGCGATCCGCGCCAATGGCAAGTATGACGAGATCTCGAAGAAATACTTCGATTTCGACATATATGGTGGCAGCGGCGCGCAGTCGAACTGACGTGGCGATGCCACGCAGCCGGACTGACGTAGCATCGCCACGCAGTCGGACTGACGTGGCGATGCCACGCAGTCGGACTGACGACCTTCGCATGGGCTGGAAGACAAGGCGCTGACGCCAAGTCCTCCAACCCGACCTTTCCCACGCACCCTTGCCGCCGGCGGCTTGCGCCGGCGGATTGAGCCAGCAATCCGGGGGCGAAGCTGATCGATTCATTTCTTCCGGCCTCTGCGGCCGGCATTATCGAACTCCTGTCGCCCGCGCCCGTCGGCTGGGGCGGGACGCTCATGCTTGGGCTGCTGCATTCGCTTGAGATCGCCGTCGGCGCCACGATCGTCGGACTGTTGATCGGAACCGGCGGTGCCTATGGCAAGCTTTATGGCGGCCCCGTGGTGCGCGACCTGCTGGCGGTCTACACGACCATCGTGCGCGCGGTACCGGAACTGGTGCTGATCCTGCTCCTCTACTACGCCGGTACCGACCTGATAAACCAGATGCTGACCGCCATGGGCTATCAACGCATCGACATCAGCGGGCTGGTGGCCGGCATCGCGGTGCTCGGTTTCGTCCAAGGCGCCTACTCGACCGAGGTCATACGCGGCGCCATCCTTGCCGTCCCACAAGGCCAGATCGAGGCCGCCCGCGCTTACGGCATGTCTCCCGGCCTTCTCTTGCGGCGCATCACGTTGCCGGCAATGCTGCCCTTCGCCATTCCAGGTCTCGCCAATCTCTGGCTGATCGCCACCAAGGATACGGCGCTGCTGGCCGTGGTCGGCTTCTTCGAATTGACGTTGGCGACGCGGCAGGCGGCGGGCGTCACCAAGGCCTATCTGATATTCTATCTCGCGGCCGGCATGCTCTATCTGGCCGTGACGCTGTTTTCGAACCTCATTCTTGGTCGCGTCGAGAAATGGGCGCGGCGCGGCATGCCTTCGATCAAGGAAGCACACTGATGGCGAGCGAAGCGGCCATCATCAACAGCGCGGCTCGCGCCTCGCTCTGGCTGCAACCGCATCGCATCGTGCTGATCCTGATTGCGCTGGGGCTGGTGCTGTCCGCTGCGTTCTTCATGCGCTGGGACTGGCTGCCGCAATATTACGGCCTGGCCCTGCTCGGCATCTGGCGCGCGCTGTGGATCCTGGCCGTCACCTGTCTGTTGGGCTTCCTGATCGCCGTGCCGGTCGGATTGGCACAGGCTGGCGGCCCGATCTGGTTCGCGGCGCCGGCGAAGATCTTCTGCACCATCATCAGGGGAACGCCGCTGCTGTTACAGCTGTGGCTGCTTTACTACGGGCTGGGTTCGTTGTTTCCGCAATATCCGTGGATCCGGGAATCCTGGATGTGGCCCTATCTCAGGCAGGCATGGCCTTACGCCGTCCTGGCGCTGACGCTCTCGTTCGCGGGTTACGAGGGCGAAGTGATGCGCGGCGCCTTTGCCGGCGTGCCGAAGGGGCAGCTCGAAGCCGCACGTGCGTTCGGCATGAGCCGCTGGAAGATCTTCCGGCGTATCTGGCTGCCGCAGGCCTTCTACCGGGCGCTGCCGACGCTGACGGGGGAAACCGTGCTGCAGTTGAAATCGACGCCGCTGGTGGCTACCATCAGCGTCATCGACATCTTCGCCGTTTCGTCGAAAGTCAGACAGGACACTTACCTCACCTATGAGCCCTTGCTGCTGCTTGCCTTGATCTATATGGCGATCACCGGCATTCTGGTCTTCGCCTTCGGCAGGATCGAGGCGCGGATTCCGAACAAGATCGGCTAGGGACCTAGTGAGTAGGGGTTAGTGAGTAGGAAGTGGCTAGTCGCCACCACCCATTGCTGACTACTCACTACTCACCACTCACTAAAGGCAGTCGCCATGCAACTCAGTCTCGAACAGGCAACCGGGCTGTGCCGCATGGCGGCGCTGGGTGCGGGCGCCAACGAGGAAGCGGCGCAATCGCTCACCGCCTCGATCATATCGGCCGAGGCGGAAGGACTCTCGACCATCGGGCTGTCGCATTTCATCGACTATCTCGAAGCGCTGGAGGCCGGCCGCATCGACGGCAATGCCGAGCCGGTGATCACCCGGCCGGCGCTAGCAGTCTATCTTTCCGATGCGCAAGGCGGGCTGGCGCATACCGGCTTCGACCGCACGCTCGACGAGCTCGCCAAGGCGGCAAGACTGTTCGGCGTCGCCATCTTTTCGCAGAAGAATGCCTATACATGCGGCGCCCTCGGCTACTTTACCGGAAGGCTGGCAGCGCAGGGGCTAGTCTCCTTCGCCGCCACCAACGGTCCCGCCGTGCTTGCCGGTTCGGGCTCGGTCAAGCCGGTCTATTGCACCAACCCGATGTCCTTCGCCGCACCCGCCGCCGACGGTCCGCCGCTGGTCATCGACCAGTCGTCGAGCGCCACCGCCTTCGTCAATATCCGCAAGGCGGCCGAGGACGGCAAGAAGATCCCCGAAGGCTGGGCGCTCGATGCCAGCGGCAATCCCACTACAGATCCGGCCGCAGCCATGAAGGGGGCCATGCTCGCCTTCGGTGGCCAGCGCGGCGCCAACATCGCGCTGATGGTCGAGGTGCTGGCGGCGGGTCTGTCGGGGGCAAACTGGTCGCTCGATGCGCCCTGGTTCACCGGCGGCCCGGACAATCCCGGCACCGGCCTGTTCGTGCTGGCCGTCGAGCCCAAGCTGCTCGATCCGGATTTCGAGCAGCGGATGAAGGATCAGCTCGACCGGCTGCGCCGGCGCTACGGCGTGCACATACCGGGCCGCTCCCGGGCCGAGGCGGCGGAGAAGGCCGCGGCACGGGGCATCAAGGTCTCCAAGGCCGTGGTGCAGCGCATTTCCGAATTCGCCGAGCGCTATTCGGCCTGAACTAAATTCTTCTTTTCAGCTCATCAGCTGCCGGCGCCTGCCCGCGGCATGGCCATGCGTGTTTTTTTCGCGCGCGGTCTGAACCTTTTCGAGCGTCGGGGCGACCAATGCCTGTCCAGGGCAGGATGAGCTTGCCCGATTCAGACCGGGGGAACAGCAAGTCACATCGAAACCTGCTCCACGCCAAGGCATGCCCTTCGCGTCCCGGAAAGCCCAACCTCAATGAAAGGATACCACCATGACCAGCACCAAGACAACCATTCTGACCGCAGTCCTTCTCCTCGGCTCGTTCATGGGCGCGACCCAGGCGGCCAACCTGAAGGCCGCGCCGGTCAAGCCGTCCAGTCCAGGCGTCATTGCCGCGCCGGGCGGCGGCGCTACCGAGGACCACTATTGCAAGAACGGTCACGCGAAATTCGCCAGTTGCAGCGCCGATTTCATCGCGGCCTGCAAGAAGGCCGGTGGCACCATGTCGGATGTCCAGGGCTGGGGTGGGCGTACTTGCTTCACGCCCTCCTGATACCGTCTCAGGTCAGGCCGCTCCGTCGGCCCCTGGCTTCGCATGGATGTCATCCGGAAAACCCCGCCTCGGCGGGGTTTTCTGCGTCAGGCAAGGCGTTCTGAAGCGCATTTGTCCTGATGCAATTCCCAAGCTGTTTTTCCTGGGAAAGCCGCTTCACAGCGACGACGCGTCACCCTTTGCGTTTGACGCGAAACGGATTATGAAACGGCTTCAGCCAAGCTTTCGAGCGCCGGAGCCAGCCATGACCGAAATCCTGCAGACCCCCAAGCTCGTCGTCATTTTCGGCGGGTCGGGCTTTGTCGGCCGCCACGTGGTGCGGGCCTTGGCCAAGCGCGGCTATCGCATCAGGGTCGCCTGCCGCCGGCCCGATCTCGCCGGCCATTTGCAGCCGCTCGGCAATGTCGGCCAGATCCAGCCCGTGCAGGCCAATGTGCGCGTGCGCTGGTCGGTCGATCGCGCCGTGCAGGGCGCCGATCATGTCGTCAACCTGGTTGCCGTGCTGCATGAGAGCGGGCGGCAGAAATTCACGGCCGTGCACGAATTCGGCGCTCGCGCCGTGGCCGAAGCGGCACGCGCAGCGGGCGCCGGCCTGACCCATATTTCGGCCCTGGGCGCCGACCTGGAAGCCGCATCCAACTATGCACGCACCAAGGCGCTTGGTGAAAAGGCCGTTCTGGAGACGATCAAGGACGCCGTGATCCTGCGGCCGTCGATCAATTTCGGACCGGAAGATAGTTTCTTCAACCGCTTCGCCAACATGGCGCGTTATTCGCCGGCACTGCCGCTGATCGGCGGCGGCCACACCAAGTTCCAGCTGGTCTATGTCGGCGACGTCGCCGAAGCGGTGGCGCGCTCGGTCGATGGCAAGGTCAAGGGCGGTCAGATCTACGAGCTTGGCGGCCCGCAGGTGCTTACTTTCAAGGAAAGCATGCAGGAAATGCTCGCGGTGATCGAGCGCAAGCGCCTACTGGTTCCGGTGCCGTGGTGGGTGGCGAACCTGCAGGCGTCGATCCTGGGCCTCTTGCCCAACCCGCTGCTGACCAAGGACCAGGTGCTGCAATTGCGCGAGCATAATGTCGTGTCGGAGGAGGCCGCCAAAGCCAACCGCACGCTCGCCGGCCTCGGCATCCAGCCGCATGCGCTCGGGACGATCCTGCCAAGCTATCTCTGGCGTTTTCGCGCGGCCGGCCAGTTCCAGCGCAAAACCGGCGGTCTGAACATAGGCCGACGGCGGGCGATTACAGGCGCGAAGTGATCCGCATGGGCAGCCCGCCTTGCGGCTGGGTGGTCAGCTTCTGGACTGGCCACGGCCTGGTTTGCGCGATGGAATCGAAGCGGAAACGCGACAGCAGGACGGCGAGCGCGATGATCGCTTCCTGCATGGCGAAGCTGGCGCCGATGCAGACGCGCGGCCCGGCGCCGAACGGCAGATACTGAAAGCGGTCGATCTTTTCGCGGTTGCCCGGATGGAACCGCTCCGGCATGAACGCGTCCGGCCTGTCCCACAGCTTCCTGTGACGGTGGACGACCCAAGGCATGACCAGCACGGCCGCGCGCCCCGGGATGTGGAGATCCCTCCAGTTCTCCGGCTCGATCGGCTCGCGGTTGATCGACGGCGCCGGCGGATAGAGCCTGAGCGCCTCGTCGAAGGCGGCGCGGGTGAGCGGCATGGCGTCCAGCCATCTGGTCGGATCGGGCTCGCGCGCCAGCACGGCATCGATCTCGCGCTCGATCTTTTCCCGCTCCCATGGCGCCTCGGCCAGGCAATAGAGCGTCCAGCCCAAGGCTCGCGCCGTGGTCTCATGGCCGGCACCGATGAAGGTGATGATGTTGTCCTCGACTTCCGAGCGTGTCAGCCCGTCCGGCCCCTCGGCCTTGAGCAGGAGGGTCAGGAAATCCTGCGGCACGGCATCGGCATCGCGCCTGAGTCTCTGTTCGCGTATCTTGACCGTATTGCTGACGATCTTGCGGAAATAGGCCATGGTCTTGCGGCCGCGGATGCGGGTAAGCCGCGGCAGCCATTCGGGCGCGCGCAGCAGGTCTAGCGGATCGACGCGGCCCATGGTCTCGAACAGCCGGTCGATCTCCTTGGCGAAACTGCCCGGCTCCCCCGCGATTTCCCCGGAGAACAGCGTCTCGGCCAGGATGTCGTAGGTCAGCAGCGTCATGTCGTGGGCAATGTCGGAGATGCCGCCATCCTCGTAGCGGGAGGCGAATTCAAGCGTGCGCTTGAGCATCGGTCCCGCGAAACCAAAGATGTGACGCGGCGTGAACACCGGCGCCATCGCCTTGCGCGAACGCTTCCAGACCTCGCCTTCGGCCGTCAGCAAGCCGTCGCGCAGGATCGGCCGCAGGATGAGCTGGCGCACCGTCGCCATCTTGTAGTTCCTGGCATTGTCGACCAGGACATGGCGAATGAGGCCCGGGTCATTGGCGATGACCAGCGGTCCACCGACGCCGTTCACCGAGATCCAGGGCTCGTTGTAGGTCGGCTCTCCCCACAGCTCGAGCGGGTTGCGGTAGACGATGCGCATCATCTCCAGCGTCGAGGGCGGCGATGTGCGCGGCCTCGGCGCCGGCGGAACGAAGGGGGCGGGCTGAGTGTCCATGGCTGCTCCGCTGGCAAGCGCGTCGCGCTAGTCCTTGCCTCCGTTCGATGTAGTGACTGACGCACGGCGCGTCCATGTGGCCTGACGGTAAAAGCCCGTGCCCCGACGGGACGGAGCGATGCTCCCATCATCCGATTGTGACCGCTCGCCAAACGGCGCGGTCTTGTCCATGACGGCGCTCTGCCGTAGGTCACAGTCACCAACAGATACCGTCAATCGAAGGAGCCCGCCTTGAAGCACCAGTTGAACATCATCATCGGCAGCACCCGGCCGGGCCGGGCCGGGCCGGTTTTCGCTCACTGGCTGGAGCGGTTCGCGCGCGAGCACGGCAAGTTCGAACCGGTGCTGACCGACATCGCCGCCTTCGATCTGCCGGTGCTGGACGAGCCGCACCATCCCAGGCTCGGCAACTACCTGAACGATCATACCAAGGCCTGGTCGAAGGCCGTCGATGCCGCCGACGCTTTCGTCTTCGTGGCACCGGAATATAATTACTTCGTCGCACCGGCCATCGTGAACGCGATCGACTATCTCTCGCGCGAATGGAAATACAAGCCCGCCGCCATCTTCAGCTATGGCGGCGTTTCCGGTGGCCTGCGCGCAGCACAGGCGCTCAAGCCGCTGCTGACCTCCGTCGGCGTCATGCCGGTTCCGGAAGGCATCGCGCTGCCGCTGTACCAGAAGCTGCTGGGGACCGACGGCTCCTTCGAAGCGAGCGAGCAGGTGCAGGGCGGGGCAAGAACCATGCTGGAGGAGTTGCTGCGCTGGAGCGAGGCGCTGAAGCCGATGCGCGCCGGCTGATGCAAGCCGGCTCGCCCGCGCCGTAGACAGGCGGAATGTCGGCAAACGACCGAACCGTGGGCGGTTCGGCCTGCGTTTGCCATGCGCTTTGCTGCTGATGCTTTTGATGGCCGCCATCGCGGCAGCCGGCGCCAAGATAGAAGTTCACGATCAAAATTCCTGCGCGACCGGCTGGCTAAGGTCAAAGCCTCTCGCCAATAGCTGGCCGACGGTGCGCTTTTCCGCCCGGAAATGCCTGCAAACCTTGGAAAAACCACCTTTAACGCCTATATCTAGGCCATATTGAAAGCGCGATTCGGGGGCGATTTTTCGCGCTCCACCAGCCGCCTCTAGACAACAGGTTTTCATGAGCGACCAGACTGAGAACGCCAACGGCGCCGAAGCCGAATACGGCGCAGATTCCATCAAGGTTTTGAAGGGCTTGGATGCCGTCCGCAAACGGCCCGGCATGTATATCGGCGACACCGATGACGGTTCGGGCCTGCATCACATGGTCTATGAGGTCGTCGACAACGCCATCGACGAGGCACTGGCCGGTCATGCCGATCTCGTCACGGTGACGCTCAATCCCGACGGTTCGGTCACCGTCATCGACAATGGGCGCGGCATTCCCACCGATATCCATCCCAGCGAAGGCATTTCGGCAGCCGAAGTGATCATGACGCAGCTGCATGCCGGCGGCAAGTTCGACCAGAACTCCTACAAAGTGTCCGGCGGCCTGCACGGCGTCGGCGTCTCTGTGGTCAACGCCCTGTCGGCCTGGCTGAAGCTCAAGATCCGCCGCAATGGCAAGATCTTCGAGATGAGCTTCACACACGGCAATGCCGACGCGCCGCTGAGCGTTACCGGCAGCTATGAACAGGACAAGCAGCCCGGCACCTATGAAGGCCGCAGCGGCAGCGAGATCACCTTCTTTCCGTCGTCCGAGACCTTCACGATGGTCGAATTCGATTTCGGCACGCTGGAGCATCGGCTGCGCGAGCTTGCGTTCCTGAATTCGGGCGTGCGCATCGTGCTGACCGACGCCCGCCACGCCGACGTCGTGCGGCATGAGCTGCACTATGATGGCGGCCTGGAGGAATTCGTCAAATATCTCGACCGGGTCAAGAAACCGCTGATCGACAAACCGATCGCCATCAGGGCCGAGCGCGACGGCATCACCGTCGAAGTGGCCATGTGGTGGAACGACAGCTACCACGAGAATGTGCTGGCCTTCACCAACAACATCCCGCAGCGCGACGGCGGCACCCATCTCGCCGGTTTTCGCGGCGCCCTGACGCGTCAGATCACCGGATATGGCGATTCCTCGGGCCTGACCAAGAAGGAAAAGGTCTCGCTGATCGGCGACGATTGCCGCGAGGGGCTGACGGCAGTACTGTCGGTCAAGGTTCCCGACCCGAAATTCTCCTCGCAGACCAAGGACAAGCTGGTCTCCTCGGAAGTCCGGCCCGTGGTCGAAGGGCTGGTCAACGAGGCGCTCGGCACCTGGCTCGAAGAACATCCGAGCGAAGGCAAGGTCGTGGTCGAGAAGGTGATCCAGGCCGCGGCGGCGCGCGAGGCCGCGCGCAAGGCGCGCGACATCACCCGCAAGACCTCGCTGGGCGTCACCTCGCTGCCCGGCAAGCTTGCCGACTGTCAGGAACGCGATCCGGCGAAGTCCGAGATCTTCATCGTCGAGGGCGACTCGGCCGGCGGCTCCGCCAAGGGCGGCCGCTCGCGCCAGAACCAGGCCATCCTGCCGCTGCGCGGCAAGATCCTCAATGTCGAGCGCGCCCGCTTCGACCGCATGCTCAGTTCCGACATGATCGGCACGCTGATCACCGCGCTCGGCACGTCGATCGGCAAGGACGAATTCAACGCCGACAAGCTGCGCTACCACAAGATCATCCTGATGACCGACGCCGATGTCGACGGCGCGCATATCAGGACGTTGCTGCTCACCTTCTTCTTCCGGCAAATGCCGGAATTGATCGAACGCGGCCATCTCTATATCGCCCAGCCGCCGCTTTATAAGGTGACGCGCGGCAAGAGCTCGCAATACATCAAGAACGAAAGCGCGTTCGAGGAATTCCTGATCGGCTCGGGACTGGAAGAAGCCTCGCTCACGCTCGGCTCCGGCGAGGTTCGCGCCGGACAGGACCTGCGGGCGGCGATCGACGATGGGCTCGCCGTGCGCCAGCTGATCAACGGCCTGCACACGCGCTACAACAGAGGCGTCGTGGAGCAGGCGGCGATCGCCGGCGGGCTTAATGCCGACATCGTCGCCGATCTTGGCCGCGCCAATGCGATGGCGGAGCGGATCGCGCAACGTCTCGACATCATTGCCGAGGACACCGAGCGCGGCTGGACCGGCCGGATGTCGACTTCGAATGAGGGTATCGGCGGCTATGTCTTCGAACGCACGGTGCGCAGCGTCAAGGAATACGCCCATCTCGATATGGCGTTGATCAATTCAGCCGATGCGCGACAGCTCGACCGCTACGCGCAGCGGCTCAGCGACGTCTATGGAGCGCCGCCCGTGCTGCGCCGCAAGGATGTCTCGGAACCCATCTCGGGACCGTTGGCACTGCTCAACGCGGTGTTCGCGACCGGCCGCAAGGGCCTGACCATGCAACGCTACAAGGGCCTGGGCGAGATGAACGCCGAGCAGCTTTGGGAAACCACGCTCGATCCGAACGTGCGTTCGCTGCTGCAGGTCAAGGTGAACGACGCCACCGACGCCGACAGCCTGTTCTCGCGGCTGATGGGCGACGAGGTCGAGCCGCGGCGCGAGTTCATCCAGGACAACGCGCTGTCGGTGGCCAATCTGGACATTTAATCCGGAGTCATCCCGGGACCATTGGCGCGCGTCGGTCGCGCCAGTGTTTCCCTTGCGAGATTCATTCGAACCGCCGGAACGGAAGCTTCTTTCCAGCATTGTGACAGTATCGATCACAATTCCTGGCGAAGGAGGCTCCCATGGGACGCGGCATCTTGCTCTGGTTACTCGGGGTTCCAATCCCGATCATCCTTCTCATCATGCTTTTCGCGCGATAGGGGGCTGTCATGCAGTCCACCCTTTCGATCACGGATGATCCCGGCGCGGTGGAATCGTCCGCCACCGCTATCAGCTGGGGTCCGATCATCGCCGGTGCCTTCGCCGCCTCGACATTGACCTTCATCCTGATGCTGCTCGGCTCCGGCCTGGGGTTGAGCATGGTCTCGCCATGGTCGGGCTCAAGCGCCTCTATCACCAGCTTCGCGGTTTCGACCGCGGTGTGGCTGATCGTCGTGCAATGGCTGTCATCCGGCCTCGGTGGCTATCTTGCCGGCCGGCTGCGCACCAAATGGGTGGGCGTGCATACCGACGAGGTTTATTTCCGGGATACGGCTCATGGCTTCCTGGCATGGGCGCTGGCGACGCTGCTGGTCGTCGGCGTGCTCGGCTCGGCGCTGTCGGCGGCTGTGGGTTCCGGCGTCCAGGCTGTATCCAGCGTGGCCGCCGGCGCCGCCCAGGGCGCTTCGGCCGGTGCATCGGCCAATGCAGGCGGGGCATCGACGGACAATGCCACATCCTATCTGGTGGACTCGTTGTTCAGGCCGGCGGACGCGGCGAGACTGGCGGCAGCCAATCCGCAAAACGACGCGGCGGCGGCGGCGCAGGCATCGCGCATCCTGGTCGCCAGCGCTGCGGCTGGCGAGGTTTCGCCCGAGGACAAGACATACCTGTCGCAGCTGGTCGCGGCACGCACCGGCCTGTCGGAAGCAGACGCCAAGACGCGTGTCGATACGCTGCTGGCAAAGGCGCAGGACGCCAAGGCCAAGGCCCAGCAGGCGGCCGATACCGCCAGGAAGGCGAGCGCCACATTTGCGCTTCTCGGCGCCCTGTCGCTGGTCATCGGCGCCTTCATCGCCAGCGCCGCGGCCGCCCTCGGCGGCAGGCAGCGCGACGACGAGGAGGCCGTGTTCCTGACCAGCCGTTGAACATCGTCCCAAGTCCAAAACTGAAGAAGCCCGGCGAGCCGGGCTTCTTCATGCGGACAATGTGACCGGGTCAGTGATCCATGGCCTTGACGATTTCCTCGGTCATCTTCTTGGCGTCGCCGAGCAGCATCATGGTGCCGTCCTTGT